>CAZJRB010000076.1:0-36560 GCA_964547995.1 uncultured Planctomycetaceae bacterium
CGCCTGGGCCGGGCTCTTCGCCTGGGCCGGGCTCTTCGCCTGGGCCGGGCTCTTCACCAGGGCCGGGCTCTTCGCCTGGGCCGGGCTCTTCGCCCGGGCCAAGCTCTTTACCCGGGCCGGGTTTCTCGATTGGCCCCGGTTTCACCACCTTCGGGCCTTGCTCGCCCGGGTCACCTGCCTGGCGTTTGTCCTCACCCGAGAACACCAACATGCCCACCACAACCACCAGAAAGGCCAAAACGCCGATACCACCGCCTACCACAACGGGCAAGAACCAAGGCTCCTCCGTCAAAGACGACTTTCGTCGTCGGGCATAGGTCGACTGCCCTGCGCCGGTTGCAATAACCGGCACCTGCGGCGTGGAGGCTGCCGCCGCGACTACTTTGGCCTCTTTGCGAGGAGGGGCAGCCGCCTTCGGTCGCGAAGCCTTCTTCAACTCCGCGTCATATTCCAGTTTGTCTTCCTCGTTGAGCAGACAAACCCTCGCGGCGGAGATCTCGTTCAATATCTTCTGCGATCTGGCCGAATGTTTTCCCCCCGCAAATGTCTTTACATGGCTCATCCGGGCATCGGCTGCGTTAGCGATTACGTCCGGATCGGATTCGAACAGCTCGACCCCCAACAGACGGTAATAATTTGGCGGCTGATGTTTGGGCGGAATACCGAGCCACTTAAGGTATGGATCGAACGGTTTGGCCATGGTCTCGCCTCAATTGCGGGGGCCAACAAAAAAGCTGCAAAACCGATAATGCCGGGATGAATACTGCGGTGCTAGAATGCGGGACTTGTATTCTCTCACGCTCGGGCGAAAATGGCAAGGGATGGGACGTTCTTAATGACGAGAATCCCCGGAAATCGTCTTTCGGCCGCGTGGACGAAGCGGGCGCTGCGAAAATGGAGAAGACTGCAATTTCCAGGCAAGAATGGTGAGAAAATGAGTTACTGCCCCCTCCGAAGGGTGGTTCCGATGCCCTCCATTGAAATCCATAGGGCTTTTGTAGATAATCGGTTCATTGCACGATACCTGGGATTGCGGTTCCAACTCCCGTTTTGCCGCCCTTGGCAATGCCTACATCTGGAGGACCCTGCTCTGATGACCAACAAAACTCTTATCATCGGTCTTTGTCTTGTCTCGCTGATCTGCGGATGCAAGAGGAAGCGCAAGCTGGAAACCTGGGAGAAGCGGGAACAGAGATACGAGGACAAGACGCCGGAGGAATGGGTGAAGCTGATCCAGAATCCCCGGCAAGTCGTCCGGCGTGAAGCGGCCAGGCGGCTTATCTATGGTGGGGAAGAGGTCGTGCCGATGCTGATCGAGGCATTCGAAAAGAACAAAAGGGGCGGGGTCCGTCTTTCGATCGCGAGGGTTTTCGGGGATATGGGTCCCACCGCGGCGCCGGCAGTCCCCGCACTGTGTCAAGCGCTGAAGGATAAAAACTGGGCGGAACGCGACGTGGCCGCAGAAACGTTGGGAAAGGTCCGCTCGAATCCCGAGGAAACGCTGCCCGCCTTGACCGATGCGCTGAAGGATACCGAGTCCCGCGTGCGCATCAAGGCGGCTGAAGCCATCGCGAGGCTGCGGCCGAACGCCCCGGACATCATTGCGGCTCTAATCGAGAATCTTGAGGACGAAGACGAGAACGTCCGCGCCAATACATGTGACGCGCTCGGCGCCATCGGGCCCCCGGCCAATTCCGCTGTCCCGGCCTTGCAGAAGCTCACCAAACAGGAAAGCGTGATCGTTCAGATGGCCGCCGACGAAGCACTTCGGAAAATCAACCGGTAGGGCGCTACGTTTGCCGCTTGTCGAACGCATCGACCACGCACACAAACAGCACTGCGAGCCCCAGAATCGCCCATGCCGGCGACCACCGAGAGGCCAGGCTCCATCTGTGACGCTGTGGCGCGGTCCGGGCCTGTTGATGTTGTTGGCGCTGCTGCTGTCGCTCCGGCTCGATTCTTACCGGCACGGTTACGGGGTGCTCGCCGTTTTCGATCGCAATCACTTCCGCCGGTGCAAGCCGTTTCCCTGCAAGCTCCGAAGCAATCATCCGGATCATCAGGCGGTTGAGGTGCTCGACAAGGTAGTCGGGCACGTGTGGTTCGGCGTGCGGGTTGCCGACGCCCGAATGATCGGTCAGGAAAAGGTACCGGCCAAGGGTCAAGAACGAGGCCGCCCGCATGACGAACTCGGCCTTGAGCTTCACTCCACTGGCCGCGACGGGAAAGAGTCGAACCCCTTTCTCCGCCAGCACGTTGACGGCATCGAGCGTCGGTTTGCCATAGCAGTCGTGGGGCGGGGCATCGCCGACGAGGAACGCCACACGGGCCGTGTCCCGGGCTCGCCAGTCGAGTTTGCCGGTTTGCTCCAGCGCCACGTGCACTGCCTCGGGATAGTCTCCCCCGCCGCCGGCAGACTGGGAAGCGAGCTGCGAGCGAAACTCCGAAAGAGAACCCGTGAAATCAAACGTCCGCGTAACGTAGGCGTCGCCCTCATCCCGGTAGAGAACCAACGCATAACGCTGGTCGACGTTGGGGAACATCCGGTGGATCGCCGTTGCGATACTGTCGATCTCGACCTTCAAGTACTCCAACTCGTCGCTCATGCTCCCGGTCGTGTCGATCACCAAGGCAAGATCGAGCCGGGTCGGCAACTTCGCCGTGGCCCCGGGCACGGTAATTGTCCACGGACCTTCGTCAACATCCATGACGCGAGAGATCGGCCCCGCGTCGTCGGGCGGCTCGACGGTGACGCGGAACCGTTGGCTTCCCGTCCGGTCGCGGGCCCGCAGAAACATCGCCCGGCCGTCGCCGGCGGTCCGGACGTCGAGCAGGGCCCGCCCGACGTCTTGCCGCTGCGAACCGGCCGGGCGAACCACAACCCGGGCGTCCCCGATCGGGTTGCCCGCCGTGTTTTGTACCCGAATCATTACCCGCCGCCCGATCTCCAGCCGCGGCAACACCTCGGCCGTGTCGTTCTGCAGGGCTTCGGAGAGAAAGTCCTTGTAATCATTGAAACGCTCGTGATCGTCGAAACTCCCGGCGGTCAGCGTGCCCGATTGGATGTGGCGGTTGCGGCGCGCAGGCGTTTTCGTCCGGCGCGGCGCCTCCCGGATTGTGTCGTGGCGGGCAATTTCCAGGGGAACCGTATCACCGGAGTCCGAACTGGGGGCAACGGAATAGACAGGCAACGCCTCGCCCGGTCCTCCTGGCCCTGGTCCTCCTGGCCCCGGTCCCGGTCCACCTGGTCCTCCTGGTCCGGGCCTTGGTCCGGGCCCTGGTCCTCCTGGGCGAATAGTCGCGCGGTGAACCACCACATCATGGTCAACGCGTACGTCCGGGGCTTCACACTCGGCCTCAGGCGACGCGGCACAGGCCTTCTCACATTCCGCCGCGCCGGTGCCGGCCCAGGTCTTCCATTCCTCCGCTGCTGCCCTGGGCTTTTCGGATTGCCGGCACGCTTCTCGCGCCGGCCTGCGGCAGCAACCGGAAACCAGGATGCCCAAAAACACAACCAAAAGTGTGACGGAAATTCGACGCATAAGACTATCTCCTTTCCCAGTTGAATATGCCAACAGGCAAATCGCCGTTACTGTCGTTCCTATTGTTAACGCGGAGCCTGTTGGGGCGTTACGCTGGAAATCGAGCAGTTGCGCGAAACCCCTACGGAATTCAGGTTCTCCTACTGCCCAATATGCGCCGAGGAGGCAATCCGTTGAACGAAAAATGCCCTTGCGCTTCGTCATCCCCCGCCTACGAGCGAGGGGTTGACAGCGATTTCGACGGACAACACCGCCTCATCCTGTTAGATGCGCCCGAGGCGTGGAAAATTCCCGCAGAAATGCGGCAGACTCCCGGAAGAGCCCTCTGTCCTCTGCCTTTTTCCCTCTTCCCACTACTCCTCCAACACCAGCCGATACGGCATCAGCGAGTAGGCATGACGCTTGGATGAGTGATCGAAAGCGGCACAGCCGAAGGGGTAGGACCGGCCGGGGACGAACTTCGCGTCATGCTTGCTGCCGGTGTCGAGCTTGCGGCGGACCCACAGCTTCCAGCGGCCGTCGACGTGTTGAGATGTGCATGAAACGTCGCCGCGATCGCCTACGAAAGCGCTGGCCACGATGCCGGGGATAATCGTCTCGCCGGGTAGTTTCGCAGCGGCCTCTTCGGCGTAGTCAACGGCATGTTCGCGCGGGATGATGCCGTGGTAGCAAGCTGCCGGATCGTCCGGCAGGAACTTGGGATGCTTCTTGTCTTCCGAGACGTTTTTCTCGTAGCCGGTGCCCTTCTCCTTGGGGTCACCGTGGCGCCCGCCGTCCTTGGCCGTGAAGTCGTGCTCGCTCCAGTACTTGTCGTCGACCCGGCCGACCGGATCGGTCCGCGTCGATTTCCAGTGCCAGACGTCGACGATCTTGTCGCTGCCTTTGTAGCCGTATTCGTGGTCGCCGCCGACGTGGCAGCAGGTTGTGCAGCCGAATTGATCGAATTGCCAATTGGGGGTGGTCGGAAACGCCAGCGCGAACTTGTCCTCGTAGTAGACACTCTCGTCGTCCGGGTTCGAGACGAGTCGTTGCCATCCGTCGCGTGTCTTCTGCCAAGGCATATAGCGCCGGTTTGCCTCGATGTCGTCCCACTCGGCCAGGACGAACAGTTCGTTGCCGTCGTGCAATGCGCGGAGCGTGACTTTTGTCTGCCCGGCGTCGAAACCGGCGCCGTTGGCCAGAGAAATCGTCAGCGGCGTTGCTTCATCCCATGGAAGCCTGGTCACGTCGGCGACATCGGCCGACGGGGGCAACCGCTCGGCAATGAGGTTTCGCCACGGGGAGTGTACGGGGAGATCGTTGAGTGTCAGGCAGGTGGTAACCACGGCGATCACCGCGAAAACACCTACTTGTCCCCACCGCGGCTGTCCCCAAGGCCGAAAGGCCGGCGCCAATGTGCGGCGGTATCGCGTCAGGCCCGACACGCCGTGCCAGAGAAACGCAACCGGCACGATCACCAATCCAAAGGCCGCGTGCAGAAGCCGGGCGAACCCGTAGAGGGGAAACGACCCGAGCGGGTTCATCAGCAACAACCCGGTAACGATCAGGACGACCCCGCCGGCGAGCAGGATGACGTGCGTGGGACGAGCCCAAAGGTAGCCCCGCCAGCAGACCCAAATTGCCCCCACCACCGCTGGAAAGAAGACGACCGCCGCCACCATGTGCCACCAGTTCATGTGTCCCTGGAGCAGGTACCCCGGCACGACACCGGAGAAGAGCGACCACTCGGGCCGGGCCGCCGCATGGAGACTGAAGCCGGTTAGCACGAGCGCCAGCGTACTCGCAACCAGCAACCAGTGCAACAGGCGAAACAGCAACGGGTAGCCGCTGTCGATTTTCTTGGACTTGGACGTCGATGCAAGCTGCTGGTGTTGTCCCTGCACCGGGCTGTCGTCTTGTGTCGGCATTTCGTCTGGCATGGGCGTGTGGCTGGTCTGCTCTTGCGGCGCGGAGCGTCGCGATCATTGCGTTCCCATGCAGAACATGGGAACGAGGAGCGGCGATTACTCCATGATGGCTTCGATCCCGCCGATCAGCGTTGAGCCGGTTTTCGGAAGCAGCGAGATCGTCAGTTTACCGGCCACGTCGACGCCTGTAAACTCCTTGACGACCGCCCGGTTGACCCCGCCCGCTTCCTTGACGATATCGAAGTTTTTCAATACTTCGTTGCCTTGGATCTTGACATCGAAGAGGCGGTCGCCCGGTTTGGCATCGCGGCCGATTTCGGCAAATTGGAGCCGGACGGTGTATTTCCGCGGGTTCGTGTCGCCGGCCAGGGTGATCGTGATCCCGGTTGCCCCCTCGACGCCGGACGCGGCTACCCAGCCGTACTCGCCCTCGGCGCCGGTCGCCACGGTCGAGCCGTGATAGCGGAAGTATTTCACGTCGCCCTGGACTTCAACGGGGATGTCGGGCGAGGTGCCGCCGTCGCTTGGGAAGTCGAGCCACAAGGTCCCCCGGCCGACGCGGCGGTCGCCGGGGGCGCCGAAGTTGATCCCCACCCGCCGGACCGGCGCACCCCCCCAAGGGAACGAATTGAACGTCCACAGCTCGGCGTCCGGATCGTGGATCAGCGCCAGCGAGGTCTGGTTCTGGTAGTTGCAGGTACAGGTCCGGGTGTACTCGGGCGCGTTGAGCAATCCCCCGGCGGCGATAAGGTTCGAGGTGCAACCCGACTTGAATCCACCGAGGTTGCCGGTGCCGCCGTCGTTTTCGATATCGTAGAATCCGGCCGCCCCGGAGCGGAACAGGATCAGGTTCTGTGCCGCGGTCGCCGTATTGCAGCCGTATTTGCGGGTGTACTTCCACTCCTGTTCCGTGTCGGTCACCGGGTGGGCCCACATCTTGGGTTCGCCGGTCAGCAGCGAATAGGCCGGGCCTTGGGCGATGATCGAATCCTTGTGCAACATACAGGGGCCGGAGTAGCTCCTCGCAAGGTCCTGCCAGAGGACTTCGCCGTCGCGGCCGCGATAGGCGACCATGCCGGCGCCGGCTTCGTCGCGTGCCCGGTCGCGGGCCTTCGATCCTGCCTGCAGCAGGACGTCGTGCTCGGTCGAGTAGTTCAGGAAGGTGCCGAAGACGTTTTCGCCGGTTTTCCAGGCGAGTTGGCCGGTTCGGACGTCCAGGGCGAGCAGTTGCGGCCGGTAGTCTTCATCACCGATACCGCGGCGTTTCAGCATTTCATGTTTTGCGGGCGAAAGGCCGTCGATGCAGAAGATTTTGCCGTCGCCGACGGCAATGTTGTTGTGGCGGAACCCGTACGCTGCGTCACGATGCCAGAGCTTCTTGCCCGTCGTGCGGTCCATCACGACCAGTCGGCGGCTGGCGGAAGAGTACTTCGCCGGCGCGAAGAACTTTTCGAGCGAGGGTTCTTCGGGCTTTGGCGCCGTTTTGGGTTCGGGGGTCTTGGGCGTCCGGCCGCCTTCTTTCTTGATGAAAACGACCGGATCGAGGCTGAAATCGCTGCTGCCGGCGCTGTGGTTGTGTCCTTCCAGGGCGATGACGTTCTTGCCCGAACGCAAGAGCAAGCGGAAGTCTTTGATCGGGAAGTTCTCGACCTTCCCAGCTTCGTGGCCAGTGGCCCTGCCTTTCTTGCCGCTTCCCTTGACGTGACTCCGGGCAACCTCCTTGCCGTTGAAGTAGGCGACGAAGCCGTCGTCGAAACTAACGCCCAAGAGCATTTCCCGGGCGCCGGCGGCCGCGTCGCCGTCGAACGTCTTGCGGATGTAGACCCGGGCGTACTTGTCTTTCATCTTCAATTTCGTACGGTCGTCGCCGTCGCCGTAGCCGAACCCGGCCGGGCCGGACTTCCAGTCCTTGCCGCTGAAATCCACGCCGGTCCAGCCATCCGGGGCGTCTTCTCCGTCGGCCAGGTATTGCCAGGTTTCATTTCGTTTGATGAGTGGGGTAAAGCCGGCAAGCATCGTAGCGGGTCTCAGCGAGGGCGACGGCCCGGCTTCGATCTTGACCGGTTCCGAGGTGGCGATCAAGCAATCCTCCCAGGCGGCAATGCTACCCCAGTTCGGTTTCAGGTTTGCAGCGGTCGCGGCGAGCTTCGTCTCGTTTTTCGTTTCGCCGGTATCCGGATCCAACTGGAGAATTTTATCGCCGTAGATGACGTAGACCGCGTCGGGCAGGGTAACGTAGTTGCTGCCGATCTCGCCGGCGCCGGGCTGGTGGCTGGTAATGTTGTAGAACGTGCCGAGACCCGGCATGTCTCTTTGCCACAACAACCGCCCGGTGTAGATGTCGATCGCTCGGAGCATGTCGGCCCCTTCGATCACGAGCCGCCCGGCAGCCACCTGGGGCGAAGGACCGTGGCCGTGCCGAGGGAGGACTTCGTCGTTCGGCGGCCCCCCGAACCACAACAGCCCCAGCGGCGTTTTCACTCGCTTGTCTTTCGAAACGGCGCTGTTGCCGGCGTCGCCGTAGTTGTGGGTCCAATCGGCAGCACCGGGCAGGGGGCCTTCACAGTATCGCACTTCCTCACAGCCGTAGATTCCGGCCTTGGCGCGTAGACGAACCGTTCCGCCATACGGCCGAAGCATCCCGAGCAAGTACTTGTCCAAAGCAGGATCTTTCGCTTCCGCTACGGTGATGTCTTCCGAGGTGATGAGTCGGGCCAGGTAGGGCGGCAAGGGATACGCCTTGGGGTCGCCCACCAGGGCAGCAATGCGCGTGCCGTAGAGCCCTGCTGCCACCATCTTGCGCCGAAACGCATCGGTCTTATCGGCATCGGAGTCAACCACGATAACATCCAGCTTGGTATGGCGAGTCAGCGCCTCGGCAAGGACGCCCATCCCGTTGCCTAGCACAAGCGCATAACCTGGTTGGTCTTCGACGGCCTGGACCATTATGCGGGCCTGGCAATCCCAATTCAGCCAACTCTGATCGGTCCTTTCGGGGGAGGGGGCGGGAACGGGGAGGTGGGAGATCGGCTTGCCCTTTTTCGCTCCGAAACAATAGATCTTGCCGGTAGTGGTAACTGCGAACAGTTTGTCGGCGGCGGCCAAAAGGCTCCAAACGTCGCCGTCGACTTCGGCCTTGAAGTCGTCGCCTGTCACCTCTCCTTTTCCCGGCTGGAATTTCCTTCCGCCGACGGTGATGGGGACGGGTTGCGGGTTGCTGCGGCTGCCCTTGCCGGCGAATTTGAACTTGATCAGTTCGCCTGTCTTCAGGTCGTAGGTTCCCGGCGGCGTCCGTCCACCCGGGGCAACCAGCCCTTCCTCGGTCACGGCCAGATGCCCTCGCGGCACCAATCCGCCGAACGACGGGGCGCCGTGGGGGTTGATCTGGTACGTGATGCTATCGCTGCTGTTGGTCCACACCGGCTTTCCGGTCTCGGCGTCGACCGCATGGACGAAGATACCCATAAAGGGCCAGATGCCGGCGGTGAAGTAGACGACGCCGCCCTTGAGCACGGGCCCGCCGCGTACCGGCCAGGTGGAGATGAGCCGTTCGTTGCCGAGGATCTTCCGGTCGGACGGTCCGCCGCGGAACTTCCAAAGCAGCGTCCCCTTGGCGGCGTCGAGGCAATAGAGGTATCCGTCGTCGGAACCGGCGTAGAGCTTGCCGTCGTGAAACACCGGGGCGAACCGGACCGGGCCTTCCGTGAAGAATTGCCAACGTTTCTCGCCCGTTTCCGTGTCATAGGCCGTGACGGTATCGGTAACCATCGAGGGGACGAAGAGCATTTTGCCGGCCGCCACCGGCGAGTAGGATACATCGAACCGAAGCGACGGCTGGCTCGCCGGCCACGCCGGGCGCGGCGCCGGGAGCTGCCGCGTCCATTGCAGGTGCAACTCGTCGGGCAACTCGTCCGGCGAAGTCGCGCTGCGGGCAGCGTCGTAGCGCCATTGCGGCCAGTCGCCGGCAGAGAGTTGCCGGGGCAACAACGCGATGACGCAGACAATCAGTATGATCCGTGCCAAACGGTTAGTCATGTATAAACCTCCGTAGTCTGCCGGCCCATAAAGCCGCGACCGGTGGTCGCGCCCAATCCTATAAAGCCGCGACCGCCGGTCGCGGCTTTATGGGCTACTCGCTCATAACGTGTACGTCTTGCGGAGCGATGGCCAGGTAAATCCGGTCGCCGGGACGAACGGACTGGTCATTATACTCTTTACTCCCCAACGACACCACCAAGGCGGCGCCGCCGTCGCAAACCACGTCGATTCGCACCAGCGGCCCGAGATCGGCCACGGTGTCGACAGTGCCTTCCAGAAGGCTCGTTTCCGGTTCCAGATGTTCGAAGATTTTTGCCCCCAAGCGGACACTTTCCGGCCGGATCATGACAAAGACCTCACCTTCCAGTCGGTCTCCGGGCTCGCGGCGAGCCGACAATCCGATGCCCCCGGCAAATGTTAACCGCAGCCAGGAACCGTCTGCCCGGGCGTCGGCCGTGAAAAGGTTTCCTGCCTGGACGAACCGGGCAATCCGGGCGTTTCGGGGCCGGTGGAGGACTTCCTGCGGCGTTGCGACCTGGAGAATCTGCCCCTGGTCGATGATCCCCACTCGATCGGCCACCGCCAGCATTTCGGTGAAACTGTGGCAGATGTGGATTGCCGTCGTTCGGGTTGACTGCTGCAAATGGCGCAACTGCCGGCAAATGCCGTCCCGGGTTTGCTCGTCCAGGGCGCTGACCGGCTCGTCGAGCAGCAGGACCTTCGGTTCGACCGCCAGCGCCCGGGCCAGGGCCACTCGTTGCTGTTCGCCGCCGGAGAGTTTTTGCGGATAGCGATCGGCAAGATGGGCAACGCCGAACTGATCCATCAGCAGGACGACGCGCTGGCGGATGATCTCGCGCGCCATCGACCGGCTGTTCAGCCCGAACGCGATATTGCCGCGGACCGTCTTGTGGGCGAACAAGGCGTAGTCCTGCGGCAGATAGCCGATCCCGCGCCGCCGCGGCTCGGCCAGGGTCACATCAACGCCGTCGATCACGATTTGCCCCGAATCGATCCGATTCAATCCGCACAGAGACTCCAGCAGGAGCGTCTTCCCCGAGCCGGTGGGCCCCAACAGCACGAAGTACTCTTCCGGCTTTACGTGCAGCGAAATATTTTGCAGGGCAAACGACCCGCCCTTGCCGGCGGGGTCTCCAACAACGAGGTTCAGGTTTTCAACACGTATCATCGTTGTCCGAGCCCCAACATGCGAACGGCGACCAGTGCCACGGTAGCCAAAAGGAGCATCAGGATGGCGACGGCCAGCGCCACGTCGATCCGCCCGACCGACTGCTCCAGGTAGACGGTCGTGGGTAGGACCTCGGTCCGCATCCGGACGGCGCCGACAAAGACCATCAGCGGGCCGAAGATGCCAAACGCCCTGGTCCAGATCAAGATGCCCCCGACGATGATTCCACGGTAGGCCAGCGGCAACGCCACGCGGAAGAACGCGCCCGCCCGGGTACAGCCGAGTGTCATGGCGACGTTTTCCATGCGGGGATCGATCCCGTCGAACGTGAGTTTGATGGCCCGAATTCCGAACGACGTCGAGACGAGCAACTGGCACAGGACGATTCCCTTGCGCTCGAAGACGAACTTCAGCCCCGTCGCTTCGATCAGCTTTCCAAAATCGGTCTGAAAGAAGACCAACAGCGAGAGCCCCACAACCAGCGGCGGCAAAATGATCGGCAGATCGACGATCGAATCGACCAGGGCGTGGCCCGGAAAGCGATAGCGGCTCAACCCGTAACCCATCGGAATCGCAAAGATCAGCCCGAGGACGACCGTTACCGTGCTGGTCCAGAGCGAGAGCCACAGGGCCGCATGGATCTCCGGCGAGCGGATCACCTTGGCGATCACACCGGGTTCGCCGTAGATGTAACGAAGGTCGGCGGCAAAGATGGCGAGCAAACCGCCGACAAACAGCACCACAAACGCCAGCATCGACGCGGCGAAGAGCACACCGTGCGTGCCGCTCACCGGCACGGTTGTTCGGGGTTCATGGAACAGGGAAGGGGACACGACACTCAGTTCGGGGGGAGGGGGGGATGACGGGTGGGCCGATTACTCTATGATAATCGCTGTCGAGCCGCGTGGCAAGTGGGGCACGCTATTTCAACGTAAAGAAACATCTGTAGGGAACGCCCTCTGTGGCGTTCCGAGGGCGACCCTCTGTGCCTCTGTGGCGTTCCGAGGGCGACGCCAACCAACGCTGCCTGCCCGATACGCGGAACGGCACAGAGGCCGTTCCCTACAGTTTCCCCAGGGAAAAACCAGTCAATCGGGCAGCGTCGTCGCGTAGTGATGTCGTTTGAAGACCGCCTTGCCCTCGTCCGACGTGATGAACTCGACGAACTTTGCCGCAAGCTCGGGATTCTCCGTCGACTTGAGCGTACCGATCGCCACGGTGGAAATGATGTTCTGCTCGCGGGGGATCGGGACGATTTCTCCGTCGTCCGGGAAGTACGCGGCGACCGCGTCCCAGACAATTACCGCGTCGAGGGTGTCCAGCTTGATGTGGTTGCCCAATTCGTTGACCGTCACCGAGCGAAAGGCAACGTTGCGGTCGATGTCGGCTTGCGGGATATTATTCTTTTCGAAGATCTTGAGGGCCTTTCGGCCGATGGCGCATGCTTCCGGATCGCCGAGACCGATCTTGATGCCCGGTTTGGCCAAGTCGGCCAGGGTATGAATATCTTTGGGATTACCCTTCCGGACCATGATGACCGGCACGAAGTAGCAGACGGTTTGTTTCGAGGTAACGAGCCCTTCCTTCTCGGCCAGCTCGACGTAGTGGACGTCGCCGGGCATGTAGAGATCGCCGCGGTCGGTAAGCTTGATCCGCGACATCAGGACTTCGCTGCCCGCATAGTCGCATTCGACCGTTATGCCGTGACGCCGGCCAAATTCTTCCGCGATCTCGCTGACGGGCGGGCGAATACCGGCCCCGCAGTAGAGCACCGGGTCGGCGTTTTGGGAACACCCGACCGCCAGAGCGAGCAACGCACCCAGGAAAGCAGTTCTTACGTGGCAACGAATCATTTCACGTACCCAAATTCAGTGAACACTTCCTTGCCATGCTCATTGACGAAATCAAGAAACTGCTCGACGGCTTCCTTCTTATCCGTATAAGACAACCCCATGATGCCGACCTGGGTGTCCCTGAAGGGCTCGTGGGGAGTGGGCACAATTTCGATGGCGTCGAGGTAATTGTGGACAACGCCGTTCCACATCATACCGGCGTCGCGGGCGTCGAGTTTCAACTGGTTGCCGATCGTCGCGTGGTGTTTTACCAGGTCGTTACCGACGTTTTTCATAACCGCCTCCTTGATTCCCTTTTTTTCGAGCATCTCGGCGACCATCTTGCCGCACGTGGAGAACTCGGGGTTGGAAAGCACGACCCTCAGACCCGGCTGAGCGAGGTCCTCGATCTTCTCCAATTTTTTCGGATTCCCCTTTTGCACCACCAGGACCGGGACCATATGGCCGACGATCTCCTCGCGGAGCATGGCATCGGCGTCGCGGGTGTACTGCATGTAGGGAGTGTGCGAAACGAAAACGTCGCCGACGGCCTTGAGCTTGACCTTGGGCAGATGGTCTTCCGAACCGCCGTAGGCCAGCAACGTCTTGTTGCCCGTCGCCTCCTCGTACATCTTCACCAGTTTCTCCATCGGCGGGCCGAACGACGTGCCGCAGAGGATCGTGATCTCCCCGGCCGGGGCCTGGGTATCCGAAACGTCCCTTATCTCTGGAACGCCGCTCGTCTTCGGAAGATCGCCTTCCTCGGGGGCTTTGCTTGTCGCAGCATCCGGGCTTTTCCGGGCTTTGGGAACTGCCGTCTCTTGGGGTTGCCCGCAACCACTCGCCAAGATGCAAATTCCAACCAACAAGAACGCCGCGATTCGCCGTGAAGATGTGTCACGCATGAGACGTCTCCTTCGAGTTGAAAGTGTTTCTGATAAGCATACTCGATACGGCGTGCCAGGTAAAGGGGTTGCACCACCTCACCAACGCCGGTATTCTTCTAGAAGAGGCACGCTGCGGGAACCTGCTCCATGGACGCCGAAACAAACGACCGGAAGAACTTGTGGGTGGTCAATCTGAGCCTGGCGTCCAACGTGCTGCTGGCGGTGTCGAAGACCGCGGTCGGCATTCTCGGGCACAGCTCGGCGCTGTTGGCCGACGGGATCAACTCGATCGCCGACGTGGTCTATCTGGCGATTGTCCGCGTTTTCATGCGAATGGCGGGGAAGCCGCCCGACCGCGAGCATCCCTACGGCCACCGCCAGTTGGAGAGCGTCGCGGCGGTTGTTGTCGGGGCATTTGTCGTGGCCACCGGGTTTGCGATCTTCTGGGAGGCGATCCAGCGGGTCTGCATCTTGGCGGCCCATCCCGGCGAGGGGCGCATCGCCACCCCCGCCGCACTTTGGGTCGCGTTCCTGACCATCGTGCTGAAGGTCTGCTTAACCGTCTTTGCCTTTCGTGTCGGCAAGGAGACGAAGAGCCTCGCCGTTTGGGCCCTTGCCCGCGACCATCGCAACGACATTCTTTCAATCAGCGCTGCGGCACTGGGGATATTTCTCAATCGGGCAGGTTACATTTGGGGCGACCCGGCCGCGGCTGCCTTCGTGGCAATTGTCATTTTCTGGACCGGTGTAACCATTCTCCGCGAGTCCTCCGCCGACCTGATGCGCGTGCTGCCGAGCGAGCCGATACGTGAACGGATTCGCGAATTGCTCGCGAGCATCCCCGGTGTCCAGACCATCGAAGACATCCGCGTCCACCGAATCGGCATGTACATGCTCGCCCATGTTACGATCGGTGTCGATGGCGGCCAAACCGTCGCCGAGGGCGACCGCATCGCCAATGAAGTCGAGAGAACGCTGCACAAGAACATCGAGTACCTGCGGCACGTGTCGGTGCATTATCACCCCGGCAAGCGTTACACGCCGGTCGACAATCGAAATCACTAACCCCGGCCAACCCCCGCGACGCAGTCGGGGGCGTGTGTTTATCCGCCACTTATCCACTATCCCCTTCCCCCGCGGAAAAGCGGTTCGCGAAGCTGTTCGGCCGTGACAATACCGATCGTCTCTCCCCGGGAATCCACCACCAGGGCAAGCGGTTCCCCGGCGCTCTCCATGCGTGTCAACGCCGCCAGGTGGCTGGTGTTTTCCGAGATTTCCAGCAGATGTCGTAAGGGTCCGACTTCCTCCGAATCGCTCAAGCCCAGATCGATTACCCGGACGTATCCCGCCAACGCGGCGTCCGGTTCGGCCGATTCAACGGGCACGGCGGAGATTCGATACCGCCCGGCGAGCCGAAGCACATCTTGCTTGCTCATGTCAAAGCGTGCCCGGGCAAGCTCGGGCAGGGGAGTGAGAAACTGCATGACCGGCTGATTGGCCACGGCAAAGATTCCTTGAGCCAGTCCGCGCTGGGCGGGGTGCAGCAATCCCGCTTCGTGCCCTTCCTCCAAGACCTGGCGCAACTCGCGCCGTGCCAGGGCAAGCCGCACTTCTTCGGGCCCCTCGCCGACAAGACGCGCCAGGATCCGGCTGAGTCCCCACAGCAAGACGCTTACCGGAAAGAACACGACAAGGAACATCAAAAAAAGCGGCCCGCCCCGCCGCAGTAGCCGGTTCGGCGCCTGAAGGAAAAGGTTCTTCGGAAGCAGCTCGCCGTAGACGAAAAGCAACGGCGCCAATACCAACGGTGCGAGCAGCTCGGCCGCGTGGCCTCCACCGGGAAGCAACGCTTGCGTGCCCATCACAATGGCAAGCGTGGTCAGGTAATTGGCCAGGTTGTTCCCCACCAGCACAGTTGCCACAAACAGCGAGGCGTGGTTCGTCAGCCAGACCAGCCCCCGGGCGATATTATCGCCGCCCAGCGCATCGAGCACCAAGCGAACCCGGGTAGCACGATAGAAACCCGTCTCCGTGCCGCTGAAAAACGCGCTAAGGAAGATCCCCACCGCAGCCATGACAAGAATCGCCATCGTCATTGCGGGCCCTCCTGCTCGTCGGTGCGGCTGAGTTCAACAAGGAGTTGACCGCGGTCGGGTACCTCGAGAACTTTCAGCCGGAACGGTCCCCAGGAACACGTGTCGCCCGGCCGGGGCAGGCGTTCGAGCATTTCCTGCACCGCCCCCGCTACCGTCACGCTTTTGCTCGAGGGCCGATCGACGCCGAAGTTACGAACGAGCCGCCGCAGGCTGGTCATGCCGGTTACGTGCCAGGTCTCCGGCGCCACCTGGCGGATTGGTTCACGCTGCAAGAGCCGTTCGCTCCGGCTCGGCTTGTGGCTGAAAATCGTGTCGAGGATGTCGTGGAACGTGAGGATTCCGATTGTCTCACCAAACTCGTTCACAATCGCGGCCACCTGGCGGCCGTAGCGTTGCATCGATTCGAGTGCCTGCGCAACCGTCGTACACCACGGGACGTAGACAACCGCCTCGGCGTGATGCTCCAGGTGTTTGGTGGGGACGGCCGAAATACCCTGCAGGTCGATGGCCGCCGCCACTTCGTCGCTGTCCGCCTCGGTCACCAGCAGGTAACCGCTCGGCGGCAGTCTGCCGCCTAAGTCGGCAAGCGATACCGGAGGAGGGAACGACAGGAACTGGATCCGAGGACGCATCAACTCGTCAACCCGCATTTCCGAAAGCAACACGATGCTTTGCAGCACCTTTTGCTCCTGTTCCAGCAGCTTGGCGTCGGATGTGGACAACCGGACTGCTCGTTCCAGGTCGCTGACCTGCAAGTATTCCTCCGGATGGAATCGCGGGCAGAATAGCCGCTTTGAGAGCAGGTTGGCCAAGCGAAACGCCGGGATGACCGGGTCTAACACGCGCACGGCGGCGGCCAGCGGAATGCCGGCCAGAGCGGCCAACCCGCGCGGCTGCAAAACCGCCAGACACTTCGGCAACATCTCGCTGAAGATGATCATTGCCAGGAGCGATCCGGCAGCGAAGACCCCGGCAGCGCCCGGCGCATACGCCTTCAACTCGATGCTGATGATCGAAGCGATCGTGAAATACGCCACGTTGACGACCAGGTTCCAGAACAACACGGCCGTCAACAGACGATCGGGGTCGGCGAGCAACCCGGCAGCGATCCTTTGCGGACGGTTACCCGACGCGAGCCGCCGCCGGTCCGATCGGCGCAAGTAGAAAAACGCCGCCTCGCTCGATGAAAAGAACGATGAGCAGAAAACCAACACCAGCATGGCAATCAGCCATGGGGTATGTTGGATCATTAGTGGCACGAACGTCTCCCGGTCCGGTTCGATTCGCCCTGAAAATTGCCGTCCGACTTACTCAATTTGTACATTATCGTTTGGACTTTGCCTCGCCGAAGCTGGGGTTCGGCGACGGCAACTTGGCGTCCATTCTCTTCCGCCAATCGAGGAGCATCTTATGGAGTTCCTTCGTCTTCTCCGGCATCGATTCGGCCAGGTCGTTCTTCTCGCCGATGTCGTCCTTGAGATTGTAGAGTTCCACGTGCCCGTCCTCGAAAAACTCGATCAGCTTGTAATCGCCCGCGCGGACCGCACCACTGGGCGTGCCGCCTTGGGGGCTGTAGTGCGGGTAGTGCCAATAAATGGCCTCCCGCTTGGGAACGCCTGTCTCTTCAAGTAGCGGAACGATGCTGAGGCCGTCGGTTTGGGCGTTATGTTTCGGATCGCCCTTGACGCCGGTTAGCTCCAAAATCGTCGGGTAGAAGTCGACACTGGTGACGGGCACATCGCAAACCGAGCCGGGTTTAATCTTGCCCGGCAGACGCACGATGAGCGGCTCGCGGTGCCCGCCCTCGTAGCTGTATCCCTTTCCCGCCCGCAGCGGTTTATTGCTGGTTACCCGGTGAAAACCGCCGTTGTCGGAGAAGAAAAACACGGCGGTGCGGTCGGTCAGATTCAACTCGTCGAGCTTATTGATGATCTTGCCGACATTCTCATCAAGGCTGTGGACCATCGCGGCGTACGTCGGGTTGAAGTTTTTCCGTCCGGGCTTCATCCGCTTTTTGTACAGTTCAACCAGCTCCTTTCTTCCTTGGATTGGCGTGTGAACCGAATGGAACGACTGGTAGAGAAAAAACGGTTTGCCGCGGTTGGCCTCGATGAATTTCACGCCCTCGTCGCCGAGCCGGTCGGTGAGATACTCGCCCTTTTGGGCCCCGGGCAGGTTCATCTTGTTCGGGAGAAAGTATCCCCCGGCCGGCGAGCCGGAATGAGTACCCGCGACATTCACGTCGAAACCTTGATCTTCGGGCAGGTACGGCTTGCCGCCGAGATGCCATTTGCCGACCGCGCCGGTTGTGTATCCGGCGGCCTTCAAGGCTTCGGCAATCGTTACTTCCTCCAACGCGAGATGATTGACCGTGGGGGCGTGGATCAGTTTCCGCCCCGGCGGCGTGCGGCCGCCGAGCCAAACGGTCAAATCGTTTCGCGCCGGGTACTTGCCGGACATAATACTCGATCGCGTCGGCGAACAGACCGAACTGGCAGCATAAGCGTTCGTAAACCGCATGCCTCCGGCAGCCAGCCGGTCGAGGTTGGGCGTCCGGTGATACGAGTTCCCGTAACACCCGAGATCGGCCCAGCCCAGGTCGTCGGCCAAGATAAACACCACGTTGGTGTGCTCGGCGGCCGAAGCCGGTACAAGAAACGCAGAAACAACGAAAACGACAAGTAGCGTTTCCGGCAAACGCGGGACGGCAAGACGGCCCATAATTCATTTCTCCAGAAGGGGAAGGCCTCGGTTGCCGTTATTATACAACCCCAAACCGCGAAGCCGCAAGCGGCCTGTCGCTACCCTGCTAATCGCTGTCGAAGTGCATCCAGTCGGGAATGCGCCGGACGCTGCCCTCGCGGTCGACCATTGCCAGCGTGACGTGACCGATTGCCAACTCCTCCTCATCGCGGAAAACGCGATATTCGTGCTCGATCTTGGCCGCCGTTACCTTGGTTATCGTAGTGCGGATTCGCAGCAGGTCGTCGTAGCGTGCAGGTTTGCGGTAGCGGCACTCGGCCTTGACGACCACAATCAGCAGACCTTCCTCTTCCATCCGGCGGTAATTGCCGCCGGCGGCACGGAGCAATTCCGTCCGGCCAATCTCGAAATAGGTAAGGTACGCAGCATGGTGCAGCAATCCCATCGGATCGGTTTCCTGGTACCGGACGCGAATTTCGATTTCGTGCTCTCGAAGCATGTTGCAGTGCGTATCGAGTTTTGGATGTGGAAGGGGTGTGGACCAACACATGAGCTAATATTTTAGCAGTTTGGCGACTTGGGAAAAGGACCTCTTCGTCAGTTCCGGCTGCCGACAAAAGCCCGCTCGGGACTGGCGCCGAGCCACATCCCGGTTGACGCCATCTGCGAATTGACCTATAGTTGTGTATCTTGCCGGCTTGGTAACGCAGGCTCTCCCCATGAGCGAGCAGAGACTATGAATGCGGGCGGCACTTCGGATACGGACTATTCCACCATTCGAGGGCGGGATTACCCCGCTATCCGGCAATTCACGGTCTTCCTCGAGAATCGAGTGGGGCAGCTCTTGGAAGTAATACGCCGGTTCGAGGGAAGCAAGGTCCGGATAGTTGCCCTCTCCATTGCCGACACCTCCGAGTGTGCGTTTGTGCGGTTCCTGTTGAGTCACCCGGAGCAAGGGCGGGAAATCCTGGAACGCGCCGGCCTGGCCATCATCGAAAGCGACCTGATCGGCATAGAGCTTCCGGAAGGTTCCCAGCCATTGCTCGATGTCTGTACGGCCCTGTTGCAGGCCGAGGTAAACATCGTCCAGACGTATCCGTTGTTGGTCCGGCCGCGCGGACGCCCTGCTGTGGCGATGATGGTCGACAACCTCGACATGGCACAGGAGACATTGGCCGCCAGAGGATTTACGATGATTACCGAAGGTGACCTGCAAGAGCGAGACGAGCGGGAGCAATAGCGGCTGATAAGCCTCAATCGGCCATTTCAGCCGGTAACTCTTTGATGCCCCTGACCAACACGCGAACCACCGAATCCCACTTCAGCGCCATTAGGGTATAGGTGCCGTCGGGGCTCTTGATGCCGAATACGGCGTAATTCTCGCGCGACAGCGGGCGGGCGAAGTGGTCGGGGATCACGCTTTCCCCACCCTCCACTTGCACTTCGATATCACCGCCGTTGTGTTTCTCGGCCCAAAGCCGGGAGAAGAGGGCCGCCATCGGGTGCATCAAAGGTACCATCCCCGAACCGTCCATAGCGATCGGCAGACCCGATCCTTCCACAACAGGCACGGCTGAGCCGCCAGTCAACGGCACGCGCGACCCGTCCGAAACCGAGCGGTTCTGCACAGGCGTGGGTTGAGGGCCCATCTGTCGCGGGCGGATCGGCGGTTGGGCGATCATCGACTCGTCCACTTCGTCATCCAAATCATCCACATCGACCCCCCCGACGCTGATCTCCTGTTCCTGGATCTCCTCTTCTTCCGAAACGTCGTCGTAAACGGGAATCCGGAACCGGGAACCGCACTCCGGGCATTCGCCCGGTTTTCCCTGCAGGTGGATAGGTCCGTGGAGGCGATGCCCCTCAGGGCAAAGAAACTCCATCAGTTGTTCCTTCTCCGGTGGGGAGGTTGGGCTGCCTTGACCGCCTGGGGCAAGACCATTTCCCGGCGATTCAACGCCCTCGGCCTCGTCCAGTTCGGGAATGCGGAACCGAACACCGCACTTTGGGCACTTCGCAGCCTGCCCCGCTTGGTCGTCGGGGCACCGGATTTTGTGGCCGTTAGGACAAAGAAACTCAATCACGATTGCACCCTATCGAACTGCCTATTACCGGCAACCTACACCGCCAGCGGGTTTGCACATAACCCGATAGTGCCCCGCGCCTCTTGGCCCTTTGCTATCTTACTGCAAGATGGTGCGAAAGACAATTATGTTGAGGCAAGCCATAAAGGAAGTTTTGGCCAAAAAACTCCCTCTTTGCCGCCCTAATCGTGCCCAACCGGCCGAATCCTTGACAGATTGGGCAATTGCGAGAAAATATGTGACCGACCGGGTAGGGGCGTGTCTCTTCCACAACGAGTTTCCGCATGTCGATCGTTGTCACCTGTACGAAATGCAAGAAAGTCTTCAAGGTAAGCGAGAAGTTCGCCGGCCAGACAGGTCCCTGTCCGAACTGCAAGGCGAAAATCCGAGTCCCCACCAAGGAAGAAGAAATCAAGGTTCACGCCGCGGTGGTGACCGCCGGCGAGAAATCGGTCCGGCCGCTCCTTCGGGCGAAGCCCAAGACGCTCGAGCCGGTGATAATCGTCGCCATCTGCGGCATCTCGTTGGGGGTGGTCTTGGTCACGTGGGTGGCCGGCCCCATCCTCAAGAACAATCTGCTGTTGCTCACGGTAGGGCTGCTGGCCATTTCCCCTCCCTTAGTCGTCGCCGCTTACTCGTTTCTGCGAGACGATGAGCTCGAGGCGTATCAAGGCAAGCTCTTGTGGCTTCGGTCCGGCATTTGCGGCGCAGCTTATGTGATCTTGTGGGGAGTCTACACCTACGTCGCGGGGATTGTGCTCCACGGCGAACTTTGGGAATGGATGTTTGTCGTACCGCCGCTGTTGGCCGTCGGCGCGACGGTTCCCCTCGTGTGTCTCGATCTCGACTACGGCGCCGGTTTCTTCCATTATGCTTTCTACCTGGTGGTAACAGTTCTGCTTCGCTGGATTGCCGGAATGGGTTGGATCTGGGTCATCCCGCAAACACCGGTAGCGTAAGCCTCCTCACGATTATTGCCGCAAGCCGCCCCCACGATTATGACAGACATCCGCGACATACCCGAAGTCGCCGCCCTCGACTCTCGGCGATCGCTCCTTCGCATTCCGCCCGAAACCGACGTGCCGCTGACAGATCGAGTGAGGCGGGTGATCGATACGGCCGCGTTCCGTCGATTGGGGAAGGTGAGCCAACTGGGATTGGTGTCCATGGTTTATCCGGCGGCGATCCACACGAGGTTTGAACATTGCCTGGGCGTCTATCGGCTTGCCCTGGTGTATCTGAAGCAGCTCGTCCACGACGGACGTTTTGCCGCTGCCGTCGGGCCCAGAGACGCCGAAATCTTCATCGTGGCCGCACTGCTGCACGACCTGGGGCACTGGCCTTTCTGTCACGCAATCGAAGATATGCGATTGCCGGGTGTGCCGGGCCACGAGATTCTTGCGGAGAATTTCTTGCTGGAAGACGAACTGGCCGGCGCGTTGCGGCAGGACTGGGGCATCACGCCGCGCGAGGTCGCTACGATGCTCGGCGAAGAGCCACGCAACACCGCTGCGAGAATCCTCTCCAGCATGCTCTCCGGGCCGATCGACATCGATAAGGTGGACTACCTCTTCCGCGACAGCCTGCACGCGGGTGTCCCCTACGGACGTCACTTCGATCAGCAACGATTGTTGGGAAGCCTCTGCCTGAATCGTTCCGGTGACGGATTGGCAATTACCGACAAGGGCAAAACGGCTGCCGAACTGATGGTCTTCGCCCGATACGTCATGTTCAGCGAGGTCTATTGGCACCATGGCGTCCGTTCGGCGACGGCCATGCTGCAACGGGCGTTTTACCTGCTGCACGGCACGCTGGATCTCGATCAGTTGTTCCGCATGATGGAAGGGCCGATGGTTGCCCAATTATTGCACGCTTCCGAAGGCTCCGCGGCGGGTGAATTGCTCCAGGGGCTTTTCGGCCCTACACGCCGACTCTACAAACGGCTGGCCCAGTGCTGCCTCCTGGAGGATCGCGAACTTTACGAACGCCTGGCGAGACGCCCTTATCCCTGGCTGGCGGCCTGTGCCGAGCGATTTGCGTCCGTTGCCGCCACGGCGTTGGGGTACGATGTCGCCCCACACGAAATCCTCTTCGACGCCCCGCCGGTTGCTCGTGAAGTCCAATTCGACGTCGATGTCTTTTTTCCCAAACAAGGTCGTTATCGGCCGTTTGGAGAAGTCTCACCGGTGGTCCGGACGCTGGCGAAAGAGCAGTTCGACGATTACGTGAAACGCGTGCGGATCTTCGCACATCCGCGCCTTGTGGAAGATCTCCGCGGACTGAAAAACCTTACCGCGCTGATCGCTGAAGCAATCGATCAGGGCGAGTGAAACCGGCAACGTTACTTATGATTTCGTGATAAGGGGCAGCCGAAGAATAACTTTCCGATTGGGCAAACCGAAAGCATTACTTCTCCAGCACCACCTGAATCGCCATCGGCAGATCGTGGCGCGTAGTGATCGAATACTCCAGGTCGAACCACAGGATCGTTCCGGCCGCATTGAGCAGATAGGTCCGCGTAATCTTCTCGGTGGCCACCTTCGCGAAGTATTCGCCGCCGGGATCGAGCAGGTTGGGGAATCCCGCACCAAGCGCCTCCACTTGTTCGGTAACGACCTCGGGCGTATCGCCCACGTTGATGCCGATTACCTGCACGCCTTCCTCACCGAACGGCTCCACTACGGATGCCGTCAGATCCTTCAATTCGTCGAGAGAATACTCATTCTTGCTGTCCCAGAAGAACACGACCGTTAGCTTCTCACCGTAGAGTTCCTTCAACGGTACGGCCTTTCCGTCAACCGTTTGCAGTTCCCCCTCCGGCATTTTATCGCCCTTTTGGACCAGGCAAGTGGCGGCGAGTATTTGGGTTAGCTTGACTTTAGGCATCGTGGGAGGTGGGGGGATATCGGGTTCTGGGGGGGTGGTGTTGTTTGCGCCTTTCGACACGGAATTCTCTTGCCCCGGACCGGTTTTCGGCTTGGCGGAACCGTTCTCCTTCTTCGGCGGTCTATTGTTCTGCTGAGAAGGAGGCGGACAGCCGACAAACGTGGCAGTCAGGCAGGCGACCAGTAAAATCATCCAGGATTGGCGACAGCTTCTCATCGACTCGATATCCTTTTCTGGCTGTGGGAGATCCTTTTCTAGCGGTAGAGGGCGTCTCTTGTGGCGAGAGCCTTTTCTGACGCAATTGATCGTATTTCTATACTCCTATAGTTTCGCGATCCTGGCCGTTTCGTCAACGGGTAATTTTGATGCCCAATTCGCGAAGTTGTCGAGCGTCGACCTTGCCGGGCGCCCCGGTCATCAGGTCGGTTGCCTTTTGTGTCTTTGGGAAGGCGATCACATCGCGAATGCTGTCCATCCCGCTGAAGAGCATTACCAGCCGGTCGATTCCCAGGGCGATTCCTCCATGAGGGGGAGCCCCGTACTGGAGGGCATCCAGAAGGAACCCGAAACGATTTCTGGCGGTTTCCGCGTCGATACCAAGCAGTCCGAAGACCTGGCTCTGGAGTTGCTGGTCGTGAATTCGGATAGTCCCGCCGCCCGCCTCCGACCCGTTGACCACCAGGTCGTACGCCTGGGCACGGCACTTGCCGGGGTCGGTGCCAAGCAAGGGAACATCCTGTTTCCGCGGCGTGGTAAAGGGGTGGTGCACGGCCATCCAGCCGCCCTCTTCCTCGTCCTCGGCAAACATCGGAAACTCGACCACCCAGGAGAAGTGCATTTCCTTCGGATCGCACAACTTCAATTCCGCTCCGAGCCGCTTGCGCAGACCGTAAAGGGCTTTGCAGGTGGTTTCCCACCGGTCGGCAACGAACAGCAGCAGATCGCCGGGTTCGGCGTCCATTCGCTCGGCGATTTCCGCCTTGACCTGGTCGGTGAAGTTCTTTGCAGACGGCGAGGCCAACTTGCCGTCGGCGTCCACTTTGAACCAAACCAGGCCCTTCGCGCCGAAATCCTCGCGGACATAATCGGTCAACTCGTCGATTCCCTTGCGGGAATAGTTGTCGGCCGCGCCTTTGGCGTTGATGCCGCGGACCTTTCCACCCGACTCGACGGCCCCGGAAAACACGCGGAATTCCGTCTTGCCCGCCAGATCGGAGACATCGACCAACTCCATTCCGAAACGCAGATCGGGGGCGTCGTGGCCGAATCGTTCCATCGCCTCGTCGTATGTCATTCGTTCCAGCGGAAGCGAAACGTCCAGGCCCAGAATTTCCTTCGCCAACCGGGCTACCAGCCCATCGACCACCTCCATTACGTCGTCGGCTTCGACAAACGACATTTCGAGGTCGAGTTGCGTGAACTCCGGCTGGCGGTCGGCCCGAAGGTCTTCGTCGCGAAAACATCGAGCAATCTGAACGTAACGATCGTAACCGGCAACCATCAATATCTGCTTGTAGAGTTGAGGAGACTGCGGCAGGGCGTAAAACGCCTCGTCATGGATCCGGCTGGGGACGAGGTAGTCCCGGGCGCCTTCCGGCGTACTTCGGCCGAGCACCGGTGTCTCGACGTCGATGAATCCCAGCACATCGAAGTAGTCCCGCATAACCTTGACCATGCGATGCCGCAACATGAGCGACTCTTGCATCTCGGCCCGGCGCAGATCAATGTAGCGATATCTCAGGCGAAGGTCCTCGCCCGGCAGTTCCGCGGTGCCGGGCTGAAACGGCGGAGTCTTGCTGCGATTGAGCGTCTCCATGTGTTGCACGCGAATTTCAACCTCGCCGGTAGCCAGCTTGGGATTCACCGTGCCTTCGGGGCGCAGGGCTACCTTGCCCCGGACCAGCACCACGAATTCCGACCGCAGCGCCTTGGCTTCCTGAAGTGTCTCATCGCCGCTTTCCGGAGCGAAGACGGCCTGGGTCTTGCCGTAGCGGTCGCGCAAGTCGATAAACAGAACCCCGCTGTGGTCTCGACAGGTATCGACCCAGCCGCAGAGAGTAACCTCTTCACCCACGTGTTCCGCACGCAGTTCATTACAAGTGTGAGTCCGGAGCAAAGTTCGCCTCCCTTGTGGCGGGCGGCAGGTAAAGATTTCCCCGCAGCTACGGTCGCCAGACCGTGGATCGAACCGCACTCCACCGTCTGGCGACGGCGGCTACGGGTAAATTCTCTTCCGCCGCTCGCCTATCGCATTCGTTCAACCCGGTACCGGAGTTGCCTATTCTAGCTTCCCTTTCCCCACGCGCAAAGGCTCATTCGCCCCTTGCACAAAACCGGGGGCATATACCACGCTGCGTGGGCATGTCGCAAATACCGCAAAAAAGGGCTACATGACCACACAAGCGTGCCATGACACCCGTCAATCAGGGGTTCCGCAACAGAAACTCCGTTCCCCCGTCAGAGAGCCGTTGAAGCAGATGTCACCCACATGGCAAGCCGGCAACCGGCCGAAGCGGATCAACACAGCACGTCTTCTGCCACATAGCATGCCAGCGATCGGCCTCCCATTTGGATCCGGCCGTCGGCCGGCGGGGCGGGACCGTCGAGATCGGGGTAGACGTCCTCGGGGCTGGCGGCCGCTGTGTTGACGAACAACTTCCACGGCAGGCCCAACGCAATCGGCGGGAACCCACACTCTCGCGCCTCGGGGGCCGCGTGGCAGATAAACAATACGTGGTGGTTCGGCAAATCGAGCGGGCTTCGGCGCGGGACCGCCGCCAAAAGGCACGTCAACGTGCAATCGCTGTTGGACCAGTCGGCCGGCTTGCCCTGGGCGTCGTACCAGCTTGCGTCGGGCAGTCCGCCGGGGCGGACCGGTTTGCCCTGCAGAAAGTTCTCCTGGCGAACCGCCGGTTCCGCCTTGCGAAACTCGATGAGCGCCTCGACGAATCGGCGAAGCCCCCGGTTTTTTTCGGCCAACCGCCAATCGAACCAGGAAAGGACGTTGTCTTGGCAGTAAGCGTTGTTGTTGCCGCGCTGCGTGCGGCGGCACTCGTCACCCGAGAGCAGCATGGGTACCCCCTGGCTCAACAGCAACGACGCGAGCATGTTCTTGACCTGCCGCTCGCGGATCTGCACGATTGCCTTGCGGCGCGTCGGTCCCTCAATCCCGTAGTTGCAACTGTAGTTGTTGTTGTCGCCGTCGCAATTACCCTCGCCGTTTGCCTCGTTGTGTTTCTCGTTGTAGGCGACCAGATCGTTCAGCGGAAAACCGTCGTGCGAAGTGATGAAGTTGATGCTGTGATAGGGGCGCCGCCCGCTCGGCTGGTAGAGGTCGCTCGATCCCGCCAGGCGGGTTGCCAAGGATGAAACCTTGTGGGAATCGCCCCGCCAGAATCGCCGCAAGTCGTCCCGATACCGGCCGTTCCACTCCGACCAGCGGAGGTTGGCGAACGACCCTACCTGGTAGGCGCCGGCCGCGTCCCAGGCCTCGGCGATGATCTTCGTGTCGGCCAGCAGGGGGTCTTCGCTGATGGCTTCGACCACCGGCGGGTTGGGACGCAGCTCCCCCTCGCGGTCGCGGCTGAGAATCGAAGCCAGGTCGAAACGAAATCCGTCGACGTGGTAATTGTGTACCCAATGCCGCAGGCAGTGGAAGATCAGCTCGCGGACGATCGGATGGTTCCCGTTGAGCGTGTTTCCGCACCCCGAATAATTGCGATAGGTCGCACCGCCGTTCTCGAGCATGTAATACACGCGGTTTTCCAGGCCTTTGAAACCGAACGTCGGGCCGTATTCGTTTCCTTCAGCCGTATGGTTGAAGACAACGTCGAGGATCACCTCAATCCCGGCCCGGTGCAGTGCGAGAACCATCTCCTTGAATTCGCGGACTTGGGCGCCCGGCTCCTTGCCGACCGCATAACCGCGGTGGGGCGCGAACAACGCGATAGGGTCGTAGCCCCAATAATTGGGCCGGTCGGGCTTCTGGCCGAGGCAGTCGTAGATCGGAAATTCGTGGACCGGCATCAGTTCAACGGCCGTAACGCCCAGCGACTGCAAATACGGGATCTTCTCAATGATCCCGAGGTACGTACCGGGATGTTCCACACCGCTGGACCGTGCGCGGGTGAAGCCGCGGACGTGCATTTCGTAAATGACCGTTTCCGCCAGGGGGCGCCGCAGGTGGCGGTCGCCCCGCCAGTCAAACTCGTCGTTGACCACGACACACTTTGGTGGACGGACGATCCCGCCGTCCGCCGGGAGAAAATGACCTGCCAGGGCCTTTGCGTAGGGGTCGATCAATCGGGCTTGGGGATCAAAGCGATGCCCTTGCTGCGGCTCGTGGGGGCCGTCGGCCTGAAAGTGATAGAGTTGCCCCGGCGCCACCCCCGGGACAAACACACTCCAGATATCGCCCCACCGGTTCAAGTCGGGGTCGAAGTCAACGATCTCGGTCGGCTCGGGGTCGGTTGTCTCGTTGTACAACAGCACCCGCATCGTAGTGGCTGACCGGCTGAAAACGACAAATTGAACCCCCCCATCGTGGATGATCGCCCCGTAAGGAAGAGGGAATGTAAACCGTAATGCACCAGGACGCTCGCTCATAAGAATAGGCTTAGCAGTGCGGATCGGCAACGGACCCGCTTGTAGGGTATACCATTGATTCACATCGAAAGACATGCCGACCCGGGGGAGTTAAGTTCTAGATGCGAAAGATAGGCAAAATAGAGATGTGCTGTTGGGTTAATATCCCGACTCATCCCTATTTGTCGGTTTTTCGGCACGAGAACCTTTGGTTTCTGCACACGAGAAAAATCGGCGTGCTTTCGTAACGCCGGGCAGAACAGCGTTTTGGGATCACGCTATGCGCAAAGAACGGACGGCAGACCGGGGGGACTGCCGTCCGTTTTGAGAATCGCTTCTTGTGCCAAAGCGGCCTTGGCTGTGAATCGGGCTATTCCGTAGCCTCCTCTTTCTCCAGTTCCTCCTCGTGAAAGACCGCGTGGCAGTCGTCGCAACTCTTGCCCAGGGCCTCCATCGCTTTGGCCGTGGCATCCTGATCGCCCGCCCGGATTCCGGCGTTGACGGCCGCAGCGGCGTCGCGCATTTGGACGCAAAACTTCTCCCACTCGGCCACCGCGTCGGGTTTCTCCGTGTCGCTTGCATTGGCAATGGAGCCGTGTGCAATGACGGCAATCACGGCGGACATGCCTCGGGTGTCTTCGGCCTTGGACTTGAAGCGGCTGCCCTTGACGTATCGCTTCAATTTCGTGTTGACCAGCGGAACTTGCTCCATCAACTCGGGCAAGGCTGCAACCTTCTCCCACTTCAGTTCAACCTCGGCGGCGCCCTCGCCGGCAGCAGCCTTCTTGACGGCGGCAACGGCCGCCTTGGCTGTGGCGTAGTCTTCGGCCTTGGCCAAATCCTGGGCGGCCTTCATCATCGCGGCGGCGCTCGCTTTGTACTTGCTGTCTTGGTCGTTAAGCCCCAGCCCCAGGGCAATCAGGATTAGCGTGTTGGCCTTCTTGCCGATCGCGCCCTCCGACTCCTTGTAGTCCTCTTCCGTTTCGACGGCGGCATCCAGCTTCTCGATATACTCCGGTACCTGGGCGGCCAGGTCGTCGGCGGGAGCAAAACTCGAAATGGCGCCCTCGGCAGCCGGTTCTTCGGCAGGTTTGGCCGCCACTTCTTCCGTCGTCTCTTCGGCAGGTTTCTCGGCCCCTTCTCCTTCTTCCGGCCCCTCCTTGATCTCCACAGGCGGCTCCGTGGGGGCATCGGCGGCCTCTTCAGCAGCCTCATCCACGATCTCTTCCGAGACCTCTTTCACCTCTTTCTCCAGGGTTTCCTCGGACGGCTCCTCGGCGACCTCTTTCACCTCTTTTCCCTCTTCAACAACGGCCTGCTTTGCGGGCGGCTTCACCTTTGCAGGTTTCTTAGGCGGCTCGCACCCCGTCAATACGACGCCGACTGCCAGCACGCAGACCAGAAGCAAGGATACCGAAAACCAACTCCTCCGACTTGTCGAACTCATGAGTGTCTCCTCAAAACAGCGTGATTCGCCCGCAAACTCGCCCCGGAAACCGGGCCCGGGGTGAAAAACCGGCCCCGAGTTTTGCACGTTCAAGCACGCCTGTCAAGGAAGGGGCGTAGGGCGGGTGCTTGTACCCACGCAGACCCCGGGAAATCTCGGCAATCGTTAAATAACGGTTTGTTTCGAACCGCCATACAAGGCTGCCTCCACACCAACAGGGGGGGCGCCTTTTCCAACCGGTCACCGCCACATTACAATACGGCACTTCACATCCCCACCCGACTGCTGCCATGGCCAAAGCCACGTACAAAGACGCCGGCGTCGACCTGGATGCGTATGCCCAGGCAATGAGCCGGCTCCCGGCAATGGTTTCGCGGACCCAGACTCCCCGCGTGCTCAAGCTCGAAGGCGGCTTCGCCGGGTTGTTTCAGCTCGATTTCGACAACCCGCTGTTTGCCCGCCGCTACAAGGACCCGGTCTTGGTCGCGTGTACCGACGGCGTGGGAACCAAGCTGAAGCTGGCCGCGACCATGGGGATTCACAACACAGTGGGTATCGACCTGGTCGCGATGAGCGTCAACGACGCGATCTGCTGCGGCGCGGAGCCGCTGTTCTTTCTCGACTACGTCGCAATGCCCAGGGACGATCCACCGCTTCTGGAACAGATCGTCGAGGGAATTACCGAAGGCTGCCTGCAAAGCGATTGTGCCTTGCTCGGCGGCGAGACGGCCATCATGCCCGACCTTTATTCCGAGGGCGACTACGACCTGGCCGGCTTTTGTGTGGGCGTGGTCGAGCGAAGCCACCTGATCGACGGTTCGGCGATTGCACCCGACGACCTCGTGATCGGTGTCGCGTCGGCCGGTCTCCACTCGAACGGATTCAGCCTCGTGCGAAAGATCGTCTTCGAAATTGTGGGGCTGAAAGTCGAGGACCGGGTCGAAGAACTGGGGCAAACCGTCGGTGAAACCCTCTTGGAACCAACCCGCATCTATGCCCGACCCGTGCGCCAAATCCTGAACTACTACAAGGTGAAGCAAGTCGTCCACGGCATCGCCCACATTACCGGCGGGGGGTTGCTCGAGAACCTTGGACGCATCTTGCCCAACGGCATCCGCGTAACGATCGACCGCGGCAGTTGGCCGGTGCCGCCGGTGTTTCCGTGGCTTCAGCAGATCGGCGACGTCGAGTCGGCGGAGATGGACCGGGTCTTCAACATGGGCATCGGCCTGGTGCTGGTAGTTGCCCCATTCTACGCCGAGAGCATCCGCCACCAGTTAAAACGCTCCGGCCTGGCAAGCTGGCAAATCGGCCGGGTGCGGGAGGGGGATCGCGGCGTCGTGTGGTCGAAGCGAAAGAAGTAGGGGCTCGAGCATGTAGCGTTTTTTTCAGAACGTTTGCCGTCCGGCAAACGAAAAGCATCCGTTAATGGTCCTCGATTTGCCGTTGTTCATCGGCGGGATCGCTGTCCGCTGAAGAACCCGTCTTTGTGACCGCTCGAAGAGTTGTGATCACCTCAAAGCATTTACCCGCGATCGCTCCAACTACAAACACTGCCCCCACACCGATCGCAATCATGGCAAACACCCCTTCCGTGAGGAACGGCACAAAAAGATTGATGAAAAGGAGTAGTCCGCCACCAAAGAAGGCCATGAGAAACAGCGCGAACAGAACGGCAAGGATCGGATGTAGCTTATGGTCGTCGTTCGTGTTCATCGCAGCGTAACACCGGCGAGCAAGGAGGGAAGCAAGCTATTGCCTCGATGGCCCGGCCTCCTTCAGGGCGTCGAGTAGCTTCTGCTGGGTAAACCCACCGCGGAAAACGATCGGACGGTTTGGGGCACCGGCGGGGAAAATCGCCACGACGGGCACCTGCTTGCTGCCGAGGATATTCATCATTTCCGTCACTTCCGGGTCCCCGTTTGTCCAGTCGGCCTGCATGGTTACCACGCTGTTCTTCTCCAGCACTTCGTGGACGGCGCCCGTGTCGAGCACGAATCGCTCCAGCGCCTTGCATGTCATGCACCAGTCGGCCGTGAAGTCGATCAGTACCGTCTTTCGCTCGGCGGTCAGGCGGTCGAAGGTTGCTCGATCGTAGGGTATCCAATGCTCGGTATCGGCCCGCAACAACTGAAACGAAATCGCCCCCGCAAGGACAACGATTGCTATGCCCAACGCCCAAGCCCAGACTTTCTTCTCGAGCGAGGCGGTGACCGGCAGGCGGCCCACGATCCAGCAAGCGAACCACAACCCGAACAGCAAACCGATCGTCGGGACAACGTCGACCTCGGGTAGGAAATAGAGAATCCACACGACGGCCACCAGCAGAAGATACCCCATTGTCTTCTTGAACGTTTCCATCCACTCCCCCGGCTTCGGTAGGAATCGCAGCAACTCGGGAAAGGCACCGATGATTAAGTAGGGGCTTGCCATTCCAAGCCCGATCACGGCGAAGGTGAGATAGACATTCTGAGGTGCCCCGGCTCGGACTTGCCCATCGGCCCATTTCAGCGCGGGGCTCAGTAGCGGTGCCCCGCACGGGATGGCCAGTAACGTCGTAATGATTCCCTTGAAAAACGCTCCTAGAACTCCTTCTTGCTCCGATAATGCGGCGGCCTTACCGCCTCCGAGAAAGCTGGGTACCCGTAGTTCCCAGAGCCCCATCAGGCTCAGGGCCATCGCAAAGACAACGCAGGCCATAATGATGCCGAACAGCCTCGCGGTAAACATCTCGCTCAGGCCTACTCCCAACGCAGCCAGTACAATAAAGACCGACATTAGCCCCAGGGAGTACCAGACGTTCAGCATAAAGGCCCGTCCCCGGCTCTTGCCCGCCTGCTGGAAAAACGACAGAATCTTCAAGCCGATCACGGGCAAGACGCACGGCATGATGTTGAGAATCAGACCGCCGAAGAAGGCGAATACCAGTGCGACGGCCATCGATTTCGCCTCGACGGTTTCCTGGGTCTCCACGCTTTCGGGATCGAAACGATTGGAACCCAAAGGCGGCACTGATGTAGGCTCGGGAATGTCAACTCCTTTGCCCAATACTGCCTCGAATGGAACATCCGTCGGCGGCAGACAACTGCTGGCATCGCACGGCTGAACCTCCAGCTTGCCCGCTATCTGCAACTCGGCGGGATCGACCCCGCTAGCCGGTTCGATGGGAGCAAACCAGGTGACGACCCCATGGTGGCTCTCGACCATGAGGCCGCCAAAGGCGGGTTCTGGTTTCGTTTCAGGGGCCGGGGCGACGCGCCATTCCCCAACGACCTTGTACGCATCCGATTCGGCCAGCGTAATCTTGGTGGCAACCGGCCCGCCCGGCGGCTGCGTGACCGAGTAGATGTGCCAACCTTCCTTGATCGTAGCGGTGATGAACAACCGGGCCGGCTCGTCGCCTTGGGCCGTGGTGAATTCGGCCGAGACCTTGACGACATCTTGCGCGCCACCGCCAAAACCGCCCCCGAGTGGCTCAAATGCCTGACCCAACGCCAACGGAGCGGTCCCCAGCCACCCAATCGGCAAAATCGTCATAACCAGAAAACTCAGCGCACCTCTATCCAACATCCCATCTCTCTCGAATCCGGCCACTTGCTTGTCTTTTCCAAACAAGGCATTGTAGACGGCGAATGTATCCCATTGCCACACCAGAGGCAAGGTTGTTGTCACCAATGGCAAACCTGGTAAAATAGGGTATATTTTACGGAGGTATGCTTGTAGGATGGGTTTCCCGACCCGTCAAGGAAGAAGACGGGTCGGGAGACCCGTCCTACGACAGTTGTTTCTTAACGCTTATCGGGCTCCTTTGCACATTGTCAGGACTTCGCCCGACGCAACCTGAACCCGGAATCCACCTATGAAGAAGACCACACTGCTCTGTGCCCTGGCGTTCGCCCTTTGGGGAATCTTCGTGTTAAAGTGCCAGGCCCAACCCGTGTTGGGAGATCCACCCAAGGAAAAGGCCGACGTGGCAAGCGGGAACCAAGCAAAGACGAACGATAACCGGGAAAACGTATCGGCCACCACCGGTGGCAGTTCCAAGCCCGCAACCACTGCCAAGACGACTACCTCGCCCAAGACCGCGAAGCCGAAGTATCCCGCTTTCGGCGAACTCTTGAAAGACGCCAAAATCATCTCGGGCCTCCTGAAGATGTATCACAAAGATACAAAACTCTACGCCGAAATTCCCACGAGCCAGTTAAACAAGGATTTCATTATCGTGATTTCCATCGCGCGGGGCATCGGCCGCCGCCCGCTCTTCGGCGGAATGTCGTGGGGATTCGGCGACGACTGGATCTGGCAGTTCCGCAAGGCAGACGACCGCATCCAGATCGTCCGGCGGAACGTTCGCTTCCGCGCGGCCAAGGGCACACCGCAAGAGGAATCGGTCTACCTGGCCTACACCGACAGTGTCCTGTTCAGCCTGCCGATCGCCACGAAGGCACCCGGCGGAGCACCCGTCATCGAACTCACCTCCGTCTTCAAGAGCGACCTGCCGCAGATCTCGACCGTCTTGTCCGGCTTCACGTTCTCGAAGGACAAATCGAGCTGGGCGGCCATCAAGGGATTCCAGGACAACGTCGAAATCGAAGTCGCCGCCACGTATACTTCGAGCGGGAAGACTTCGTTCGACACCGTGGCCGACTCGCGCGGGGCAACCATCCATATCCACTACTCGATCAGCAAATTGCCCCAGACCGGCTACAAACCACGACCGGCCGATAACCGGATCGGCTACTTCGTGACCGCGATCAAGGACTACTCGAAGCAGGACAGCTACGACCGCTTCGTGCGATACGTCAACCGTTGGGACCTGCAAAAGGCCGAACCTTCGGCCAAGCTTTCGCCGCCGAAGAATCCGATCATCTTCTGGATCGAGAAGACCGTGCCCTTCAAGTACCGCAAGCCGATCCGCGAAGGCATCCTCGAATGGAACAAGGCGTTCGAAAAGGCCGGCTTCGCCAACGCCATCGAGGTCCGCCAGCAATCCGGCGACGCCACCTGGGATCCCGAAGACATCAACTACAACACCTTCCGCTGGATCACGGCCAGCGCCGGCTTTGCAATCGGCCCAAGCCGGGTGAATCCGGGGACAGGCCAGATCCTCGACGCCGACATCCTCTTCGACGCCGACTTCCTCCAGCAGTGGCAGGAGGATTTCGATATCGTCACGCCGGAGAAGGTCGCCTCGCTCACCGGCGGACCGCTCGACGTCCAGGCCTACCGGGAGAAAATCCGCAGCCTGCCGACCCGCTTCCGCCACAACCCCGTCTTGTGGGACGACCACTCGTCGTTAATGGCCCGGCAACTGGCGTTCGGCTCGGCCGTGCTTGCCGAAGGCAAGAAGCCGCTTCCCAAGGAACTCCTCGAAAAACTGCTCCAGCAGGCCGTGAAAGCGACTACGATGCACGAGGTCGGACACACGCTCGGGCTGCGGCACAACTTCAAGGCCAGCACGTTTCTCACGCTCGAAGAACTCAACAACCCCGAGAAAACCAAAAACACCGGACTCTCCGGCTCGGTGATGGACTACCTGCCAATGAACGTTTCACCGAAGGGCGAGAAACAAGGCGACTACTTCGGTGCGACGATCGGGCCGTACGACTATTGGGCAATCGAGTACGGCTACAGGCCGTGCTCGGACGACGAACTAAAGAAAATCGCGTCCCTGAGCGCGAAACCCGGCCACGACTACGGCACCGACGAGGATGCCCGCGGCTTCGATCCCGATCCGTTGACGAACCGCTACGATTTGGGCAAGGACCCGATCCGTTATGCCCGGCAGCGGGTCAAGCTGATCAACGAGGTGATGCCCGACCTGCTCGACCGGATGACCGCCGACGGCGAGGACTACCACCGCGTCCGCCGGGCATTCAACATCCTGCTTTCGGACCATGCCAGCGCGATGCGTTTCGCCGCCCGGTTCATCGGCGGCATCTACGTACACCGCGACCACAAGGGCGATCCGGGCGCCCGGCCCCCGTATGTCGTCGTCGACCGCAAGAAACAAGACGAGGCAATGAAGTTGCTCGAAAAAGAGGCTTTCGGCCCGGAAGCCTATCAGTTTCCCACGAAACTCTACAACTATCTCGGCCACGAACGATGGTCGCACTGGGGAACCGAGATTCTCCCGCGGATCGACTATCCCATCCACCAGGTGATGGCCTCATGGCAGAATCGCGTGTTTGACCAGCTCCTCTCTTCGACGACGCTGTCGCGGCTGGTCGATTCCGAGATGAAGGTCCCGGCGGATAAGGAGGTTTTCACGGCAGCCGAATTGCTCCAGCGCCTGACGGCGGCCGTCTTTATCGAGTTGAATTCTCTGAACCAGGGCAAGTTCACCAACCGCAAACCGGCCATAGGCAGCCTTCGCCGCAGCATGCAGCGCCGTTATCTGGAACGGCTTGCCAATATGGCGATGGGCAACACCCGCGCCCCGGAGGACTGCCAGAGCATGGCGTACGTAGAACTGAAGTCCTTGCAAGAGAGGATCAAGAAAGTCCTCGACGGCAAGGCGGAACTCGACCCCTACACCCGGGCCCATCTTCACGAGACCTCCGACCGCATCGGCAAGGTGCTCGACGCCCGGTTGCAGTTGCCCAAGCCGTAGTTGGTTAGGGGCTCGGGGGAAACATCAGGTCATACCCATGTTACCCGGCATGGCTACCCTGCAATGGTGAAGATCATCCGCTGATAACGGGTCAACGGCGGGTCGCCGTCGTCGGTCACTTCGAGAATCACGTGGATCGTCTTGCCCGGCTCGTTGGGTGCGACGAAACCGGCGTCGCTGCGGGCGGTCGCACCGGCGATCTTGATCTTCGTCGCGGTGTCGACGTCGTCATACTGCCACCAGCGGTACGTCAGCTTGTCGCCGTCGGGGTCGGTCGATCCCTCGGCGCTGAGAGTGACCTTCTCGCCCGGTTTGACGGTCCGGTCGAGCGGCCCGGCCACTTTGGCGGTTGGCGGGTGGTTGGCGTCGGCGACACTCTTGACACACCAGTCGGCCCGGGCGGCCCAATCGTTCTGGAACGCCTCGGCCCACCGCCAGATGGGTTTGCCGAGGTCGCCGTCGTCGCGCGCGCCGCGCCAGGTGTTCTTGGACGGGGATTCCTTGACAAACCGCCCGCCCCAGCCGCCGTAGCCCGGATGCTCCAGGCTCCGCAGCCCGACGTCGATCTGGTGCATGAATGCCGGCGAGTCGCCCTCCGAGCGAAAGCCCTTCTGGGGATGATGCTCGTACCGGGCACACAGCGGGCCGTGGCCCGTAAGAATGTTCTCCTTCATCCAGGCAACGTCGAAGTGTTTATTTCGACTGTCTCACATTTGTCGTTTACTTATGTTCAGTGGAGCTAACCGTTTACG
>CAZJRB010000077.1:0-36282 GCA_964547995.1 uncultured Planctomycetaceae bacterium
CCGGCAAAGGCCAGGGCGGCCAGGGCGGGCACGGCCAAGGTAAGGGTGGGCAAGGTGGTCAAGGTCAAGGTGGCCAAATGGCTGGTGCCGGCAAAGGCCAGGGCGGCCAAGCGGCTGGTGCCGGTCAAAGCAGAAGAGAGCAACGCAAGGCCGAGGAAGCGGAGCGTTGGCGGAGAGTCCACGAGAAAGCACGTGCCAAAGCGGCCGCGCGGAACCAGCGACTCGATGAACGTGGCACATCTTCTGGCGTCGGTAGAGGGGGAGGTCAAGGTGGGCAATCTTCTGGCGTCGGTAGAGGAGGAGGTCAAGGTGGCTCATCTTCTGGCATCGGTCAAGGTGGGCGATCTTCTGGTGTCGGCAAAGGGACGGGCGGCGCAGGTGGCGCCAGCAGAGGTCGAAGCAGCTCGTCGGGCGGTGGTGGTGGAGGCAAAGGACGACGCTAACCCGGATTGTCAATCCGTCCAGTGGCGGCGCCCGGCGACGCTAGGTTTCCGTTTCGGTCTCGAACAGCTCTTCGAGCGCTGCGTCGCTGATGTCGGGCGGAAGCTCCGGGCGGAAGGATTGCTCGTTCTCGCCGGGGTTGAGCAGTTCGCCGACTTTGTCGCCCACCCCCCCCTCACGCAATTCTTCGCCAAACGGGTGAAGTCCGGGGGAATTCGCGAAGGGTCCGATTTGCGTGCCGAACACGCCGGTGTTGGACAGATCCGACAACAGGGATGAACGCCACGAACTCGAGCCGAAGAACTGGAACCGGAAGCCGACGGCCGCTGCCGACTTTTGCGATGTCAGATCGAGCAACAAGGCATCGTGAACAGCCGGCGGCACGGCGGAAGACCAGCCGACCGGCCCCCGCACCATCTCGTTGATCGCCGAGCTGGACAGCGCACCGCGGAGATCGAAAGATACGACGCGTACCAATGCCACGCTGCTGAGTCCCGGCGTCCCGTCGATCATCTCGGTCGCGCGTACGCCGATATCGACCATGTCGATTGCCGAATCGAACGGCACAGTCCAGGTGAGCAACCCGGTGACCGGATCGATCGCGGCGTCTGCAGGCGCACCCGGTTCGAGGCTGTAGCGGATTGCGTTGGCCGGTATGTCGGGATCGAACGCCTGAACCTGTACCGCCAAGTCCTCCCCCGGCCCGACGAACCACGTCTCGATGTCGGCAAAGACGGGCGCCTGGTCGACTTCGTTCACGGTGACGACGAAGCTCGTCTCGTCGCTCTCTCCCAGCGAGTCGGTTACGCGAACCGTGACATTGTAGTTGCCGGGCCCTTGGGCCTCGCCGGGCGTCCACCGGAACTCACCCGTGGCCGGATCGATTTGTGCCCCCGCAGGAGCGCCGCTGCCGAGACTGAACGTCGGGACGTTGGCCGGTGGATCGGGAACGGCCAACGTGGCGGTAAATTGCAGCAGTTGCCCCTCGTCGACCGTCCGGTCCGCGATCGGTTGCAACACGGGCGGCGTCGTATCGACCGTCACCCCGACCGGGGCGGAAGAAGCGCTGACGAGATCGACCGTTTCGTCGCGGTTGCCGACCACCAGCGGCTGGTTGCGCAAGGCCTGCTGCGCGGTGAACTGGTGGATTCCGTCGGCAAGCGGTGTCAGGCCGTCGGTGACGATCACCAGGTCGCTGCCCGTGGCGGTCGACTGGCCGATCGGCACGCCGTCGGCAAAGACGGTGACCTCCGCGCCGTCGATCAGGCCGGTGATACGGAGGTGGAGTTCGTTGCCAGGAGTGTTGTTTGCCGTGATAAGCCCATCGCCATTGGGATCGATGGCGGGAAGCAACTCGATTCCCGTGGGGGCAGCCGGATCGATCAGCAGCGGTACCAACTGAAAGTCCCAGTAGGACGTCGGGTCCCAAGCCCAGGGGGTTGCCGCGGGGTTGGACCAGAGCATGGGATCGACGTCCTGGTAGTTGTATTGCTCGCCGAGGTTCCAGGGATCGCTGCCGTAGTTCCAGGGATTGGCCCCCGCAAGGATTCCGTGGACTCCGACCAGGGTGCCGGCCGGTGTTACTGTCCCTTGCCCGGTCACGGTGTCCAAGTCGATGCTGATCTTGGGATCCGCGGGGAATATCCAGTCTTTGTGTCCCCATGCCCCGAAATAGACCGGATCGCCCTCTACGTCGAACCCGTCAAGGTCGAAAGCGACCGGCACGCCCGCGCTCGTGTGAATGTCCGCAACATCGAGCAGATAGGGATTTCCGTTGGATGTGTCGGGCGTAATGGTCACGTGAAAGGTCTGCTGGGCCGTTAGGGCTTCATTGTCGGTTACGGTGACCGTGATATCGGCCTCGCCGGCGGTTCCCTCGGGAGCCGTCAGCATGAGCACCGCATTCTCGACATCGTCGAAGACCTGCATCGACTGGATGACGACGTCGACGAGCGGCTTGTTCGAGGCATCGGTGGCCACGCCGCTGATGGATTCCCGAATATTGTCTCCCTCGACGAGGAACCCGAAAATCGAGTGCTGGAAATCGAGATGCCGCGTGGCCACGTCGGTGATGAAGAACTGGGAATCGTTCGTATCGTCCCGGCTCTTTGCCATCGAGAGGACGCCGCTGCTGGTGTGTTGCAGATCGGGGTGGAACTCGTCGTCGAACTCGGTGCCGGAGCCGCCGGAGCCGTCGCCGTTCGGATCGCCGCCCTGGATCATGAAGTTATCGATAACGCGGTGGAAGATCAGGCCGTCGTAGAATCCGGACTGGACCAGGTCGACGATCCGGCTGGTGGTGTTTGGAGCACGGTTCTCGAACAATTCGAACACCATGTCGCCGTAGCCTTGCACCGTCATTTGCAGGCTGCGGTTGCCCGACGGTACGAACGTGGTTAGATTGGGATTGGTGCTTGTAACCGAATAGGTCAACGGCCCGGCTTCGGGATCGAATCCGTCCAGGGCAATGTGCAACGGAGCGCCGGAGAGCACCGTAACGTCGCTGATCGCCGCCAAGGTCGGCGCCGCCAGCAGGTGTCGCTGTTCGAGCGGTTCAATCCGGGCACGTCGGAGCGAGAAAGGCTTCCGGGATCGGTGTTCGGCCATGATCGTTTTGCGAAAAGTGCTTACTCTAATAGGTTTATTTTAGGCTGAGAGGTGGTCGGCGTGCCACCACCCGTTGTAGTGGGACAATGAACTAGCCGCAGAGGGGGCGTCCGGGAAGCCGCTCCGGAGCTACCGGCGCGGTACCGAATTGGTCTACGTTATTCCTTACAATCGGCTGCCATACTCCTCTGAGTTCGAGTCTAGTCGAGATGTAGGGAGGTTTCCCGGCGCCGCGCAAGAAACGGTCCCATTTCGGCGACTGTCCGGTCGGGTCTTCGGGGTTAGGGAGTTTGGGGAAGCGGCTCGGTCCCTAGAAACGGACGGGCATAGAACTTCCTGATCCCGCGGCCAGGGCGGAAACAACGCCAATGATAATCCCCAATGCGAACAGGGCAGCGACGGAAATCCCCATAAACATGAAAAAGGTCTTTTGAGCGACCATCGCCCGGGCAAGAGAATTGTTGTCCTGTGTGTGAAGGAAGCGTTTCACCTGATTGGCATAGGTGAGGAGCAGGAAAGCCATCACAAGTGTTACGGCGCCCTGGATGGAAATCGTCAATACCTTAAGCAATATAAGTATGCCTCGACTGCCAGCCATTTCCATTAACTTCAGGGCCCCCACAATGGCCACCAACCCGGCCAAGACCGTCAACCCGCCGCCCACGAACCCGACGATTGAGAGAAAAAGTAGCCAGGGATGGGTAGCTGCGAGGTGTCTGTGAATGCGGGGGTCGATTTCCCCCCTGCCGCCAGGGTCACCCGCAGGTGGCGAAACGGCAGCCTGGGCAACCGGGGGGGCAACGGGCGCTTCCGGAGAGGCAAACGGATTGAAGTCGGTTTGGGGTGTAGGATCGCCGATCCCGGCAAAGGGGTTATCATCGGCAACTTCCTCGATCTCCTCCCCCCCCAACTCGGGGAAGACCTCCTCGGCCCACTTCCACTGGTTCCAACCGTCGCACAAGATCTGGCAAGTGGCGTCGATCCGGCCGTCGGCATACCACTGATCCAACTCGGTTCGAGTGATTGGGCCGTATTCCTCGCCGGTTTCCGTCTGCATGTGCCACTGGGGTGTTTCTACGGGGGCGGGGGGTTTGGGAGCCTGCGGCCGCGTACTCTGCCGCTGGGGGGCCTGGGGTTGGGCACTCTGCCGTCGGGGAGCTTGTATTTGGGCGTTCGGGGGCGGGGCGCTCTGACGTCGGGGGGCCTGGCGGGCTCGGGCCTCGGGTGCATCGAGAACCCCCCCGCCACTCGAAGCGCCCACCGCTAATGGCGCCTTACAACCGGGGCACTTGACCCGCTTGCCCGCATATTTGTCGGGAAGACGGATCTTTTTGCCGCACTTTCCGCATGCCACCTCGATCGGCATGTTGCACCCTCTAGGAATCTTCTCGAAACCGGGTATAATTCACTTCTCTTTTTACCATACTACCCTAGCCGTATGATTTCTACTGCCACGGGAAATTTCGCCACGGTGGTGTCGTTCCCGGGTTTTTCTTGAATTGGGGGACTTTATGATGACATGGTCCACTTCCGCGCGTCGCGTCCCGGCCTTTCTGGTAATCCTTCTGTGCATCATTGGGAGCGGCGTCTCCACGGCCTTGGCCAAGCGGCCGGCGGCCCCGGAGCTGCTGCCTGAGAACACCGTCATGGTCCTTTCGGTGGTCGATGCGTCCGACCTGTCCAAACGGTTCATGAAGACGGCACTGGGCCGGATGAGCCAGGACCCGCAACTGAAACCGCTGGTCGGGCACCTCTACGGCTCGCTTAGCGACGCGGTGAACGAAGCGCAAGAGCAAGTCGGGCTTTCGTTACCGGAATTGCTGGCAATTCCCCAAGGGGAACTCACAATCGCCCTGATTGCCCCCAAGGAGGGACGCCCCGCGGTGGTCGCACTGTTGGATGCCGGCAACCAACTCTCCAACGCCCGAAAGCTCATCAAGCGCGCCACCGATGAACTCGACAAGTCGGATGCCAAGAAGAGCAAGGAGACCGTTGCCGGCACGAAGTTCACGATCTACGACGGTGTCGGCCCGCAGAACCGCAAGCTCGCCATCTTCGAAAAGGATTCGACGATCTGCGCGGGGTCCGACCCGGAGGTGCTCAAGCAGATCGTTGCGGCATGGGACGGCAAAGAGAAGTCGGCCCGGCTTGTCGACAACGATGCCTTTGCCACCATCATGGCCCGATGCCGCAGCTCCAAGGACGAACGGCCGCAATTTATATGGTTCGTCAACCCGATCGAGATCATGCGCAGCATCGGCCGGCAGGATAGCGGCGCTCGCGTGGCGATTGCCGTGTTGCCGGCGCTGGGGCTCGATGGGTTGGAGGGCATCGGCGGCACCGTCGCGCTCGACGCCGGCCCGTTCGAGTCGGTTGCGCACACGCACGTGCTCTTGGACAGCCCGCGGGCGGGCGTGCTGAAGATGATCGCCCTGAAGTCGGGCGACACAAAGCCGGAACCGTGGGTCCCCGCCGACGCCGCCAGCTACACGACGTTCCATTGGGACATCCAGAAGAGCTTCGAGGAGCTATCCACGATCTACGACAGCTTCCAAGGCGACGGGGCGCTGGCCGCCGTGCTCAAGAGACGGATTCTCGGCCCGACCGGGATCAACCTCGAAGAGGAACTCCTTCCCGCACTCGACGGCCGCGTTACGTACGTCACTTGGATCGAACGGCCGATCACCATCGCCAGCAACACGTCGCTTCTGGCGCTGAAACTCAAGGAGACCAAGCCGGTCGAAAAGGCGCTGGACAAGGCGGTCGGCAAGAACGACGCGTTCCTTATCAAGGAGACGCACGCGGGCAAGACCTTCTACAAAGTGAAGATGCCGCAGCCTGCGGAGGAGGGCGCGGAGAACACCGAAGGCGAGCGGCGGCGCCGTCGCCGCGGGCCGCCCGCGCAGCCCGAGCCCTGTTTCGGCGTGCTGGGCGGCTACCTGATCGCGTGCAACAGGCCGAGCCTGTACCAGCAGGCAATCGTCACCTTGGCCGACGGCTCGAAATCGCTGGCAAACGAACTCGATTACAAGCTGGTCGCCAGCAAGATCAAGCGTCAAAGCGGCGGCGAGAAACCGGCCATGATCAGCTTCAACCGCCCCGAGGAAGGCATGCGGATGATCTACGAGCTGGCCACATCGGAAGAGGCGCAGGAGCAACTGCGTGCGGGGGCCGAGAACAACCCCTTCCTCAAATCGCTCGATACGGCACTGAAGAAGAACCCGCTGCCGCCGTTCGCGGTGATTCGCCGCTACCTCGCCCCCGGCGGGGCCGTGGTCGTCGACGACGAAACCGGCATCCACTACATGGCGTTTTCGTTGCGGCGGAAATAGCACCGCTTGCGGGGCCGCACATGCTGTCTACAGTCGAACTATTCTGCCACCTGAAGTAACTCGACACTGACGAAGGAAAGGCATGTCGTGGGAAGAATTTGTGAGATGATCGAAGTGGGCGGGAGGGAGTGCTGGACGCTCTTCGATACAGGCGCGCGCAATACGTATATCGCCGCCGCCGCCGCCGACGCGCTGGTCATCTCCGAGACTTCCCGTCCGATCCGGACCGCGCTCGGCGGAGCGATTAAGGAGACCAATAAGACAACGGTTCTCCAAGCCCACGTGGAAGGCCACCTTGTTTCTACCCATGCACTGGTCGTTGACGAGATAGGTGTCGACGAAAATGGCCGTCCCATAGAAATTCTCTTCGGCGCGCTCGCGATGCAACAGTGGGGAATCCGGCCCATACCCGATGAAGAGAAGCTCGACCTCACCCACTATCCTGAAGAATTCGTCGAATTCTGAAAAGGGAAAAGAAAAGGAACCATTGCCGCGCGCGTTGCCCGCAATGACTACATGCCTCTCTAGCGCATCTTCCGCACCGTGCTCGGCTCTACCGGCTCGTGGCGTTCGGCATCCCAACGTAGACTTGACAATCGGGAGCGACAGGTGTAGACTCTGAAGGTGGAGGTCTGAGCAGTGAAGATCGAAATTGAACGTGAAGATGATGGACGATGGATCGCGGAGGTTCCGGAACTACCCGGTGTCATGGGCTACGGCCGAAGCCGGGAGGAAGCCATTGCGAAGGTTGAGACCTTAGCGTTGCGGGTGCTTGCCGATCGTCTGGAACACGGAGAGGCCATTCCGGAACTCAACGAACTCTTCACGATACCAACATGACCCGGTGGCCTTCTACGAAGGCGAGGCTTGTGCTCGCCGCCTTGCTGCGAATCGGGTGGGTAATCAAGCGTCAAACGGGGACCTCACATCGTGTTCTTGCCCGTCCGGGATGGCCGGATTACGTTTTCGCGTTCCACGATAAGGAGGAGATCGGTCCTTGTATGCTAGCTCGGATCGCCAAGCGTACCGGATTGACGCCCGATGATCTATAATGCGATGCCGAGCAATTCAATGCACTTGAATATATCCGCCTGATTGTCAATTGCCGCGCGCGTTGCCCGCAATGAATCTTCGCCTCTTTACGGCATCTTCCGCACCGTGCCGGGCTCTACCGGTTTGTGACGTCCGGCGCTGGCAATGGCGGCGAAGCAGAGTTCGAGGCTGCGGAGGTTGTTGCGGCCGCTGATCGTCGGCTCGCGGTCTTCTTCGATGGCGCAGAGCAGCTCGCCCATCGTGCCGCGGAAGGCGCCGGGGAACCAGGAACCTTCCAGTTGCGGCGTCGCGTGACCCTCGGAGGTGTAGAGCGTAAGCGTCTGATCCTCCAGGCCCGGGCCGGTGCTGATAATCGTGCCATCGCTGCCGGTGACAAACGTACGGTCCAGTGTGCCGAAGTGCGTGTCGGCGTCGAACGCCAGCGACGCCTGGGCGCCGTCGTACTCGACGAGCGCCTGGGCCAACAACGGCGATTTCACCTCTTGCACGGGGCTTCGCGCCGTCGAGGCATACACCCGCCGAGCCTCCTTCCCGCCGAAGAAACACGTCACGATGTCAAACCAGTGGATCGCGAAGTCGTACAGAATCAGGTGCTCGATCTTCTCGAACTCGGTCCCCTTGACCCAGGTATGGTCCCAGTGGACGGAGAGATGGGCAGCCATCACGTCGCCGAGCAGCCCGGCGGCAATCGCTTCGCGGGTGTAGCTGAAGTGCGGCGCCCAGCGGCCATTCTGGTTCACCGCCAGCCGGACGCCTTTGCGGTCGGCCAGTTCGACCATCCGCTCGCCGAAGTCGAGATCGAGCACGAACGGCTTCTGGCTCAGGACGTGTTTCCCCGCACGCAGGGAATCCTCGATCATCGGCGCCCGAACCGATGGGTGGGCGGCCAGATCGACCACCTCGATGTCGCCGCGCCGGAGCACGTCGCGGTAATCCTCGTAGAGATCGGCCTTGGGATAGAACTCCTTCTGCCGATTCCTGGCTTGTTCGAGATTCACGTCGCAAAGCGCTGCTACGTCATACCCGACCGTCCGATACGCGGCCAGGTGGTCGCCGGTGATATTGCCGCAGGCGATCAACGCGATCTTGGGCGAATACTTTTTGGGGCGGCGCGGCAGATACGGCAGCTTCGGGGCTTCGATCCTCTCGCCGGCCGCAGGCGCAGAGAGGGTATGAGGCTTGTCGTCCTCTTTAGTCATATAAATTACTCCAGCGCGGGAAATTGGAGTGTAGCGGAGACTCGTGCTGATGACCAGACGGCCCGGCCGGATCGCTACAAACATGTTGGGAATAGCCGACCCGCAACGCGTTTGCACTCGGGTTATTTGGTCGAAGGAAGAGTCTGCTGCCCGGCGGGGGGCGTTTCTTCCTTCGGTTCGCCGAAGAACTTCCGGTTGAAGATAGCCGGATCAAACGGATCGACAGGGGTGAATTTCTTGATCCGGGCCCCGCGTTGGACCTCGGGACGAAGTAACAAGAGCGGATTGGGCTCCTTGGGAGGGTCGGCCGGCTCGGAAAACGGGTTCGACGGTTCCAGTGCTTTGGGTCCGCTGCCGTCTTCGGTAATCGACTTGAGATACGATGCCGGGGTCACTTTCGAGGGAGGGCCTGCCTCGGCTGCCAGCGGCCGGGCGTTCGTTGCCTCCGGCGGGAGCAGTTGCGGCGGCGTTGCCGTACGGAGGTCGCCGAGCATCTTGCCGTTGGGCATCGCCTGGACGGGTGTTCGGGCTGCTTGGGTAACCGTTGCCGGAACTTGCGCCCCCGGAAGTCCCGCCACGTCGCAGACCCAATCGACCATCCGCTTGTACTGGTGTAGTTGGTGTTCCGTGAAGATCGGTTTGCGGGCCGTTCCGTGGGGTTCGATCGGAACGGTCAACAACCGGCTGGAAGTCGGGTTCTCACGATCGATCCACTGCAAAACGGCGTGCAGGTTTTTCTGTGTCATTCTCCGGCTGGGGGGGCGTCCCTTGGGAATCCGCGCGAGTTGAAATTTCGCTTTCGACTGGGGGCCGTGACAACCCGCCGTTGCACAGTTGTTCACAAGCACCGGCTGGATCGTCTGGGTGAACCTCTCGACCGTGCCCGGCGGCATTTCGCGCGCCAGCGCGTCCAATTCCTCAAACGACGGTCCCGACTCGATCGGTTGGGCCGAGGGGGTGCGATTCTTGGGCGGCTCGATTGCCAACGTCAACCGGCGCCGGAACAGCTCGATCGCCGGGTGCCTCGGGTCGGCGTTTGCGGCATGGATCAGTTCGTCTGCCGCATGGTCGAGCAGATTGTGGCGCAGGCACCAGTGGGTCAAGCGGAGGTGGTCGGTAACGTTGCCGACCTTGATGGTCGCCCGTTTTCGCCGATACCCCTCTTCCAGATCGCGGCAGACGAACTCGACCTGATCGGCCCTCAAGCGGATCTCGCCGTTGTGGACGGCCACGCGGTAGAAATCGCCCACCCGAGTTACACGGCCGCGAAGCGCGTGCCCGTTACAAAGCAGCACGACTCCCTCTTGGGGCGCCGTGGCGAGAGGGACCTCCTGGGCAGACGCCGCCAAGACCAGGGAGGCGAAAACCACGCCACAAACGCCGTGTTCCCGGAAATGTCCGTTCATAGCGGCGGAGAGGGTAGGAAATCGGGCCGGTGCGGTCAAGAGAGAATCGGTTCCACTTTCCCCCCAATAAGGGTAAAACGACCCTCGCCTCGCGACCGTTCCCCCTCTGGCGTCACACCCGTTGCAGGCTATACTGGAACCTTTCGGAGGACCGAAGGCCGTGTCGGACGCAACCGCCGTTGAGCGCCGGGAAGTCTACTACTCGGGAAGGGTGCAAGGCGTCGGATTTCGCTTCACCGTGATGTCGATCGCAAGGAAATTCGACGTGGCGGGGTTCGTCCGGAACCTACCCGACGGGCGGGTCGAATTGGTCGCCGAAGGACGGTCCGGCGAGATTCGGGCGTTGTTGGAGGCCGTTGCTGAGCACATGAGATACTACATCGCCGAGGTGCAGGAAGAGACCGTGCCTGCCGCCGGGGAACTCGACGGATTTACTGTCCGTTACTGAATTCCCGGGCGAACTGTTTTGACCGGATACCCGTATACCGTAACGGTGCGTTGTGACACAACTGAACGACATCGGTAACCTTTGCACTCACGCAAGTTGGACTCATTGATTGGCGTCATGGAACTACTTCCAAACGGCTTGCCGGTTTTCGGCGCGTTGATGACGTGGCTGCACCCGCTCTGGATGGTCGCCGCGGGAATGGCGATTGCCGTCGCTGCCTTATTTTTGGTGTTCCTCCTGCTGCGTTTGGCGATTCCCAAGACGGCAGCCGTTGCATGGACCACGGCGAAAGAGGGGATGTCGCAGCCGTTGTTCTACGTGATCCTGGCGATCGGGGTGTTTGCGCTGCTCAGCTTCCCGTTTATACCCTACAACACGTTTGGGGACGACGTGAAGATGGTCAAGGACCAGGGCCTGACGCTGATCATGATCCTGTCGATCCTGTTGGCGCTTTGGACGGCGAGCGAGTCGATTTCGCAGGAGATCGAAGGCCGCACGGCGTTGACCGTTCTGTCGAAACCGATCAGCCGGCGGAGCTTCATTATCGGGAAGTTCCTCGGGATTATCGGGCCGATCGTCATCTTGTTCATCATTCTCGGGGCGCTGTTTCTAGCAACCGTGTCGTACAAGGTAGTGTACGATGCGCGGGAGTCGTGCCTGCCGGAGCCGACGGCACAAGACTGCCTGAATTCGATGGTTCAGATTTTGCCCGGGCTTGCGCTGGCGTTTCTGGAAGCGGTGGTGCTGACGTCGATCAGCGTGGCGATTTCCACCCGGCTGCCGATCATGCCGAATCTGATTATCTGCGCGTCGATCTACGTATTGGGGCACCTGGTCCCCATACTGTTGAAATCGGCGGAGGGGGCGTACGGCATCGTACACTTCGTGGCCGGGATATTTACGACGATCCTGCCCGTGCTCGATCACTTCAATATCTATCCCGCGATTGCAACCGGCAGCGAGGTTTCCTGGCAGTATGTCGGCCTGGCTGCGCTTTACTGCGCGCTTTTCAGCTCGGTGGCCATGCTGGTGGCGTTGCTGCTGTTCGAGGATCGGGACCTGGCGTGAACGTCATCCCGCCAGTTCCACCGCGAGCCGCCGCATCCCTTCCCCGGTGGAAATCGTCGGCTCGTAGGCGAAGTCCCCTCTGGCACGCGTGATGTCGAAGTAGTGCGAGGTAGCGAGTTGGGCAGCCAGGAACCGTGTCATCGGCGGCTCCGATTTCAGCCGCAGCACCTTGTAGACCGTCTCAAACGCCGCACCCAACTTCCATGCGGCCGATAGGGAAATCGAGTTTCGCACCGGCGGCAACCCGGCGAGCACAAGGATTTCGCCGATCCAGTCCCAGCAGTTGACCGGTTCACCCTGGCTGAGGAAGTAGGCCCGGCCGGCGACCGGCGAATCTTTTTGGGCTAGTGCGTCGGCTGCCTTGAGATGGGCCTCGGCAGCGTTCTCGACGTAGATCATGTCGATGAGGTTTTGTCCGTCACCCACGCGGCGGAGCCGCCCGGACCTGGCCCGCTGCAAAAGCCGCGGAATCAAATGCCTGTCGCGCGGTCCCCAAATCAAGTGCGGCCGCAACGCGCAGGTTGCCAGGCCGTCCTCGCCGTTGCTTTCGAGCACGTGCTGCTCGGCCATGGCCTTGGTTTGCGGGTAGTGGCACAGCCATTTTTCCGGATACGGCGCCGACTCGTCGATGCCGCACTGATCCGTACCGTCGAACGTCACGCTGGGGCTGCTGGTGAAGACGAGTCGTTCGACGCCGTGCCGGCGGCATCCCTCGACGACGTGCCGGGTGCCGAGGGTGTTGATGCCGTGGAAGAGTTTCCAGTTGATGGCGATGCCGGCTACTGCGGCCGCGTGAAAAACGACGTCGACACCCTGGCAGGCGGCGACGGTTGCCTCGCGGTCGCGGAGATCACCCCGAATAGTATCCACCCCCAGGGCGTGGAGTTGCGGATAGCTCCCGCGGCAGAATGCCTTGACGTGATCGCCCCGGGTAAGGAGTTGTTCGACTAGGTAGAGGCCGAGAAACCCTCCGGCGCCGGTGACAAGTGCTCTCACAGAATCTCTCGCCGCTTGGACTTCAATCGCCGAGGGGTGTGGCAGTGGGGTTCGGGCAGCCAAGGCCGGGGCTAGTGTCCGTATTGTTCCGACAATTGGTCAAGCAAGTCGTCTCCGGTGCTTGGACGCTTAGGAGGTTCCTTGACCTCATCAACAGGGTTGCCGTCGTCGTCCGCATCCTGGGTGGATGCTGCGCGTAACGGGTCTTCCTTCGATTCGGCCGGCTCGCCCACAACATCCTCCGGCCCTTTCGTTGCGCCCCGCTTGGGTTTCGTTTCGGGGGCTTCGGCGGGAGCCTTGGCCTCTTCTATCATCTCCGAAGGAATCTTGAAGCAGACGTTTTCGGTTGCTCCCACGGCGGTTCCGGGCAGATCCAAGAGCAGGTATTTGAACTTGTCGACGCGTTTGGGGTCCCGGAAAACCAGTATTTCCTTCACGCTTTCATCCGGGTCGATAGTGCTGTTGACACTCCGCCCTTCGACCTCGCAACTCTTTTCAAGCGGGTAAGCGTCTTCCCAATTGTCAACCAGCTTGGGCGTGCTGCGGGCGCTTGCGGTCCAACTTTTGTACGGCTTCCTCTTACCCTCGTGGCGGTTGTAGACTTTGATGGTTACGAAGAAATATTCGTCATTGAGATTGGCGGGGGGTTTGACGAATTGGGGCATTCCGGTTTCCGCGGAGACGACCTTCACCTCATAATCGCCGACGCGGTACGATCCCTCGGAGGCGTCCTTGTACTTTCCGTCGGTGCCGTCTCCGGGTTCTTCGCCGCCCCCGTTACCCGGTTCGTCGGGATTGCCGTCCGTCGTGGGCGCCGCGGCGGGGTTCGTGTCGGGGGGCTTCGGGTTGTCGCCGGATAGATCCTCGAAGTCGCCGCCTTCCGGATCAATGTTTGCGGAAGCGTCCGTACCAGGTATTCCCGACTGTCCGGCGACCTGTTCCGGCGGGCCCCCGCCCTTCTGCACCACCATAACGATAATGGCGACCACCGCGGCCAAACCCAAGACTCCAAGCGAACCGATGATCAACGTGGTGTTCTGTTGTTTCTTCCGTCGTGTCCCGCCGCCATTGCCGCTACGTCCGCTCACCCGCGAGGTGGGTGTCGAGTCGTCGGTAATGATTCCGAACGGGTTGGCGGCTGCCTGCGCCGGCTCCGGCGCCTGACGTTGCGCGTTGGTTGGAATGGGCCGCTTAGGCCGGGGAGTTCGGTTTCTCGCCGCCGGTCGTTGTTTGGCCGCTTGCCCCTTGCGATTATTGGGAGGCGTTCTGTGCGAGTCGTCTCCCGGTGTGACGTTGAGGACCTGCTTCTTTGGCGGGTCTTCCTCGGACTCGGCCCCGAACAATCCGCCGACGCGAATGGCCGGAACCCACTTACCGTCCTTTCCTCGGCGGACGAGATGCTCGGGGGTCAGTTGCCCGGCCTCCGCCATCGCTTTGAGCTCTTTCGACGACATCGGGCCGATGTTCTCGCCCGATATCTTACAAAACCAGTTGGACGCCATGTGTTGGCCTCACGGATCTGCCCGGGTCTTACCTATGCTCTTTTCGTCAACCCGAGCGGAAATTGTTCCTTTTCAACCGAAAAGGAAGGTGGAAAGCCGAGCCGATGGGCAAACTCTCCGATAACGCTCATTTTATCAGTTTCCAGGGACGTTGCAACCCCCCAACGGCCCTTGCGAACCGGCCCCACTCTATCCCACACCCCCGGCAAACGCCGAGGACCACTGTATCGGGGCATATCGGACAAGCCCGGTAGCGGCATTTGCGGCCGTGAACCGGCATGGTCAAACGGCGGTACGGCCTGGTGCTACAGGTCGATTCCCCTCTGAGGCGTCAAAATCTTCCCGGCCGCCCAAACGGCCAGTTTTTCGCGGAAAATCTTCGCATTGTGGCGGATGTCAACAGGGAAGGCACGGTGAAACAAGAACTCATGAATGTAGTCGGTGACGGGGTTTGTCTGCCCCAGGTGACGGATTTCGCCAAATAGTTGTTCCTTGGCCTCTCTGCTACACGGGTTTTGGCCTCTTTTCGGTTCCAAGATGATGACCGGCCGCTGTCTTCCTTTGGGGCCAACACCTACCAGGGCACTGCGGAAGATAGCGGGGTGGCCATTGAAGATCGCCTCGCAACGGACCGGGTACATCGGGCCGTCGGAAGTCAGAACGCGATGGGCCACGCGGCCGCAAAACCAGAATCGGCCTCGATCGTCGAAGTAGCCCGAATCTCCCATCCGATGCCATACCGAATTGCCGTCGGCAATCTTGCCCGTGGCGTTCGATTCCACCCGAGTGCAATATTCCCGCGTGACCACCGGGCCTTGGACGATCAACTCGCCGATTTCGCCCTGGGGCAGCTCTTCGATTTCGTCGAGCGAGGGGATCGGGCCGTCGACGATCGGGATGATCTTCCATTCGATGCCGGAGAACTTTCGACCGACACAGACGCCGGCCCCTTCGGCGGTTCTGGCCGCCGTCTCATCGAGCACCTCGCTCGCTGCAATCGAAGCCACGGGAAGCGCTTCCGTTGCGCCGTAAGGCGTGTGGATGTCGCCGTCGGGGTGAATGATTCCCTTCATCCGCTTGAGCACATGGGCGGGAACCGGCGCCCCGGCCGAAAGCACCCTCCGTACCGTCGGCAATTTTACGTCGTGATCTTCGCAGTAGCGCCCCACGCGGTTCCATATAGCCGGCGAGCCAAACGCCTGCGTCACGTTCCAGTCCTCGACCGCCTCGATGATCTTCAACGGATCGACCAAGGCCGGCCGCGAGGGGTCCATGTCGGGAATGACGGTCGTCGTGCCCATCGCGCAGTTAAACAGCCCGAACAGCGGGAAGCCGGGCAGGTCGATCCCGCCCGGTTCGATGCCGTAAAAGTCACGAATCTGCTCGACCTGGGCGTCGAAGTTGCCGTGGCGATAGAGCACGCCTTTCGGCGGCCCGGTGCTTCCCGTGGTGAAGATGATCGCCGCCGGATCGTCGGGCTTCGTGGGCGCGATCTCGATCTCGGTCCACGCTCCGCCGCGAAGTTTTTCGAGCGTAACACCGCCCCAGAACCATCGTTGCCCTACCGTTACGTTGTAGCGAGCCTTCGGAAAACGATGCCGAAGCAACGTCCGCACGGCGTGGACGGCCGGGATGGCCACAAAACCCTCCGGCTCGGCATCGGCAAGGCATTTAATCAAGTTGCGCCGCCCCATGCCGGGGTCGATCAAGACCACGACCACACCGGCCTTGAACAGCCCGAACACGAGCGAGATGAAATCGATGCCCGGCCGCACGAGCAAGGCCAATCGCGTGCCCGGCACAACACCGAGTTCTCGCAGCCCGCGGGCGATCCGGTCGCTGTCCCGGTCGAGTTCTCGAAAACTGACTTGCCGATAGACCCGTTTTCGCCGCCGGTCGTATCCCAGCGGTTCCACGACGGCCACCGCATCGGGCATCTGCCCCGCCATGGCCGTCAGACGGGCGGCAACATTGGTGATTTCCTTCGCTATCATCGCTTCATCATACCTGCGTTACAAAGCCGCGACCAGTGGTCGCGGAAGCCCTGGGGGACCGTTTCCTGCGCCATCCTCTTTTGCGCCCAATAGAGCATCACCAAGTCTTTTTGTTGGCAGCGAGTCTCCCCGCTTCTCCGCGACCACTGGTCGCGGCTTTGCAGCACGAGCAACGATGTCTTTCAAGAAAGTCACAGCCTCACTGGTCACGGCTTTGCGGGGAACGATCATCGATGTCGACACGTTAGCGCGGGGCGGCGCCCCGCCGCTAAACGGGGGCAACTCAACCGCTTGTTGCATTCCGGCATTGACGAGCCTATACTGGCAGGCAGGTAGTCTACCCCTTGCTTTCCCTCCCCACCACCGCTTCCACCTTACCCATGTATCGCCTCCTACTTATCTCGCTCGTGTCGATTTGCGTTTTCGGAACCGCCGCGATTGGTCAAGCGGCGATCTGCCCTTATGACGCCCAAGTGGCGGCGAACCTCGATCGGCTCGGCGACGCGTCGACGCAAGTCCGCGCCCGGGCGGCCGAATCGCTCGGATTCCTGCGGGCCTATTCGGCCGAAGGGCCGTTGGTCGAACGACTCGGCGACGAGTCGCCCGAAGTGCGGCGCCAAGTGGCCATGGCCCTGGGATGGTGCGGTGGGCGGAAGTCGGTTCCGCCGTTGTTGAAGGCACTGGACGACGACGACTGGCTGGTCCGCCAGGGGGCCCACGTCGCCCTGACGAACATCACCGGCATGGAGTTCCCCTTCCGCTCGACCGATCCGTCCGAGAAGCGAGCGGTCCAAGTGAAGCGATGGCGCGACTGGTGGGCGACCGTCCCGGCCGATCGCCCGCCGAAGGAAGTCCTGGAACTGCTCGGCGGCACCCTGCTCGGCGACGCGGCGGTCGCGCAACAGACCGGGCCGATCACGGCGTCGAGTACCTACAAGGGGCCGCCCAACGTCCTGCTCGACGGCCGGATCGGGCCCGCCTACTGGCAAACCAAAAACGTCAAGTTCCCGCAGTGGGTCTGTGTCGACCTGGGGAAGCCGAAGGAAATCTCGCGCGTCACCGTGCATCAGTACAGCGATCAGTTCGTGATGACCGACTACGAGTTGGCCACGAGCCTGGACAACAAGAAGTTCGACGTGGTCAAGCGACACAAGGGCGTCACGCCGGCAAGGCTGGTCGCCACCTTCCCGAAGCGCAAGGCCCGGTACGTCCGCATCACGAGCTTCGACTCGGCCAACCGGACCTACCCGACCACGTTTTTCGAGATCGAGATCGACCGCCCCAACAAGCTCGACACGATGCACACCGGCCCGAACGAATGGCGGCTGGAGCGCGGTCTCCGGGCGTTGGGGGCTTTGGGCGGCGAGGGAGCCACCGAGGCCGTCCTCGGGGCGCTGGGGGCGAATCCCAGCAGCGAACCGCGTTTGCGCCCGGCCGTTCGCGCCGGTATCCGGTCGCTCGGGCGGTTGAAAGACGAGGCGGGCTTCGAGTGGCTGGTTGCGGTGCTCGGCAACAACACGATGTGGGCGCGCTGCGCCGCCGAGGCGTTGGGCGACTTCGGCGACCGCCGGGCCGTGGCCGCCCTGCTGGCCGCTTATCCCAAGTACGCGAAAGATATCAACGGTCGCAATCCCCGCCGCGCGCTGCCGCGCGACGACAAGATGGGATTCCCGAGCGAAGACCGCATGCTGGAGACGCCCTACTATATCGTGTATTCGTTATGCCGCCTGCCGATCGACAACCCCAAGGACCGGGCCGCGTTGCGCCAGATGGCCCCCCTGATCATGGCCAACCTGCCGGGCGATCACGACACTTTCATGCTCTACGAACCGGAAGTCGGCCACCTCTTAACGGATCATCTTATCGAACAGACGGGCTTGCGCCAGGAGGCGTGCGAGATCGCGATGACCCGATGCGGGCAGCCCCGCCGCGTCGAGTCGCCGGACGACGGGCTCGCTTGGTCAAAGTTCCCGGCGGTGCGGATTTCCTGCTGGCTGCCGTGCGTGTGCAAGGAGAAGGAGGACCTGCCGCGGCTGCTGGCCCTGTTGGAACACAAAGACGGCTGGGTCCGGCTGAACGCCGCCAAGGCAATTGCGTGGCTCGGCGACCGCCGGGCGATCGAGCCGGTCGCCAAGATCCTGCGGGAGGCCAAAAACGAGGCCGGCTACGGCTACAACGGCACGTTCAAGAACGAGGAGTACAACGACCCCGCCCCGCGATGGCGAGAAGGGCCGATCCGGGTGTTGGGGTTGCTCGGCGCCCATGAGCAAACCGATTTGCTTGTCAAGATTCTCACCGACGAAGGATCGGTGGCCGAAATCCGCCACGCGGCGGCATCGGCCCTGGGCGACTTGATTGCAGACGATCCGAAGAACGAAACGGCCGTCGCCGCGTTGAAGGAAGCCGCCCTGAACCACTCGTTCCATTGTGTCCGCCACATCGCCCGGGACGCGCTGCGCTCGCGAGGAATCAACGACGTCGGCGCTATAAAGCCGCGACCGTTGGTCGCGCCGAACAACGGTAACGATGGCTCTGGACAAGACGAGAAGCGGCGGCTGGCGAAACGCACCCTCAAAGACCTCGACGCCATCATCTTCATCAAGGGCAGCAACGATATCCCGAACACCAAAGGTACCGTCGAGCAGGCCGACCGCTGGCGGCAGACGTACGTGGTGACCGACTCCGGACCCGTCTATCGCCCCGGGCGGAATCTCTACGTGCTTCGCCCGCCGCGGCCCGACGGCAAGGTCACGCCGCTGACGACCTTCCCGGACGGCTACGTCGCCGAGCCGGAGATGTCGTGGGACGGCTCGCACGTCCTGTTCACCCGGCGCGGCCAGGACGATCCCTGGTGGCACGTCTGGCGGATCAACACCGACGGCACCGGGCTTAAGCAGATTACCCGCGGCCCGTACCACGACGTCGGCCCGGCGTATCTGCCCGACGGGCGAATCGTCTTCACCTCGAGCCGGCTGGGCATCCGCGACGAGTACCACGGCTACCCTTGCACGGCCCTTTGGGTGATGAACGCCGACGGGAGCGACCCGCACCCGATCGCGACGAACATCGGCCGCGACAACGAGCCGGCGGTGCTTAACGATGGCCGGGTTGCGTTCAGCCGCCTGGAGGTCTTCTATTCGCGCAACAAGACCGAACTGACGTTGCACGCCATGCACCCCGATGGGACGAAGGACGTGGTTCTTTACGGGCCGGAGCGGCGGCAGTTCTGGCGTTCGCTCGACCATGGCCCCCGTACCCCGGCCGACGGCCAGGAAGCCCCGCTGACACACCGCGTATTGCGGATGACGCAGCCGCAGCCGATGCCCGACGGGCGGCACATCATTGTCGCCACGCAAGGCGGGTTCACGTTGATCGGCCAGCGCCGCGACCGCGAGGAGATCATCACGCCGGACAACAAGACCCGCGCGTACACCACGCCGCTGCCGTTGCCCGACGGAACGGTCCTTTGTGCGGCTTCGGCGAAGACGCCCGACCGCAAGAAGGTTGATCTGGGGCTCTACCTGTTCGATCCGGCGACCAAGGAAGTTCGCCTGATCTACAACGACCCGGCCACGGCCGACTTCGAGCCGCGGCCGATTATGGCCCGGCCGCGCCCGATGGTCCACGCTGCCGAGGTAAAGCGACACGCCTACAGCGGGCAGTTCGTCTGCTCGTCGGTCTTTGCGACGCAGGAGAAGCACGTTCCGCTGCGCGGCCGACTGGTGCGCCTGATCGAGGGCGTGCCGGTCATCGCCCGGCACAGCACGCACACCAATCCCCAGCCGGTCTGGAAGAACCACGGCGGGACTTTTGCCCGCGTGTTGGGGATGGCGCCGCTGGCGCCCGACGGCTCGTTTTGCGTCGAGGTCCCGGCCGACCGGCTGATGCACTTCCAGGTGCTCGACAGCGATCGGCGTGTGATCGGCAACCAGAAGACATGGATCTACCCCCGGCCCGGTGAGCGGAAATCGTGCGTCGGCTGTCACGAAGACCCCCACACGACCAGCCGCGGCAACGACCCGATCGCCATCCACTTCCCACCGGTCAAGTTCCTCCCCAACGGCGATGAGTTTACCTACCGCGCCAAGGCCTGGTTCAAGGGCCATCTCCCCGGCGAGATCGAAGAGCGAACGCGGACCGTCCGCGCGGTGAACCTGTTGGGGCGGTAGAAACCTTGTTCTGTCTGCGAAGCAGCGGCGCACATTTCCATGAATCTCGTTTAATAAACGGGCTTTGGGACGATCGCAAAAACCCCCGCCGTTGGCACTTGTGCCGAACAACGACGCCGGGCGCGTGCTTCGTCATGCCGTGCTTTGGTGCAAAAGCAGCGGAGGTACCGATAGCGAAGCGGGCAGCCGTTTTGTCGAGCGGATGCTCAGCGTCGTGGCCACTTGTCGGCAGCAGAACCGCAACGTCTTGGATCTGCTGACCGCGTGTTGCCGCGCGCGGCTCGACGGCTCCGCCGCTCCTTCGTTACTGCCCGCAGAGGCCGAACTGGCCGATTCCCAAGAAATTTGGGATTTCTTGGGGGGCAAGAAGGCCGTTGCAACGCCCGCAATTTGTGCTATGCTCAGGATTGTGCCGTTTGGGTATAGGTTGCCCGGCGTGGGTAGGGCTTGAACGGCTATCAGTTGGGGAAGTCCCCGGGAAAAGGAGGAAGCTAGCTATGCGAACCAACCGATGTGCGGCAAGATGCCGGTGTGATCACGGCGTCAATCGCCGGGAATTCGTGGCCACGGCATCCCTGGTTTCCGCCTCGGTGTTGGGCGGCTGGTTCTCGGCCACTCGTACCGTGCTCGCCTCGCCAGTCGAACCGACCGGCCCGGGGGCCAAGTACGTTCCGAAAGTAAGGGCGTGCTTTGTCCGCCGGAAGGGGGAGTACGGAATGCGATGGCCCGGCCAAGTCTACGATGGTGAGGCCGCGCGGAAGCAGTACACCCGGCAGATCACCGATACGGCCAAGGAGCTGGGGCTCGAGCTGGACTTGCGCCCCCAGCCGATCCACAGCATATCGGAAGCCAACGCCTGGGTCGCCGAGGCGGTGGCTGAAAAGCCGGACGGCCTGCTGGTCGTCCTCCTGGACCGCCAGGAACACGCCTGGCCGACGGCAAACCGCGCAATCGACACCAAAATCCCCACCGTGATCTTCTCCCCCGTCGGCAGTTCGTTCACGACCAACACGGCCGGGCCGTCGAAGAAGACGGGTTGCTTCATATGCTCCACCGACGATTTCAGCCAGGTCGCCTACGGAATGAAAATGCTCCGCACCGGTGCCAAAATGCGGGAGACCCGATGCCTCGTACTCAGGGGTGGCAAACGGGCGGATGGGGAGATGTCCCATTTGGGCATCAAGCTCCGCACCGTTCCCGCGAGGACGTTCCTGGAGGAATATGAAAAGACGCCTGTAGATGAGGAAGTCCGTACGATGGCTGCGGAGTTGATCAAAGGGGCACGAAAGCAGACCGGGGCCACCGAGCAGGATGTCATCAACGGAATCAAGAGCTACGTCGTGGCCAGGACGCTGTTGAAGCGGGAAGAGTGTGATGGCATCACCATGGACTGCCTGGGGGCACTGGGTAGGAGCAAGGTCAGTCTGCCCTGTATCGCGTGGTCGAAGATGAACGACATGGGCATCCCGGCCGCCTGCGAGGCCGACCTGGGTGCAATGGCTACACACGTTCTGGTCGAGTACCTCTTTGACCGGCCCGGCTTCCAGCAGGACCCCGTAGCCGAAACCGCGCGGGAAGCTATCATCGGCGCGCACTGCTCGTGTGGCACGAGGCTGGCGGGCCGGTCGGAGCCTCCGGTGGTGTACGATATTGTTCATCATCATGGCGCCCGCGATGCCACGGTGCGGCCGCTGTGGAAAATCGGCCAGCGCATCACCTCGGCCGACATCCTGCCGGCACGCGGCAAAGAGCCGACGCGGATGATCATCTCGGCCGGGAAGGTCCTCGAGAACGTCTCCGTACCGCCGGCCGGCGGGTGTGTCGTCTCCGTGATGGTCAAGTTCGACGGGGTGACCGACGTGTTGGCCTATCCCGGCTTCCACCACTTGTTCTTCTACGGAGACTACAAGCGCGAGCTGGTCCAGTACTGCCGACTGTTTGCCATCGAGCCGCTGGCGGTCTGAGCGGCCACCTCTCATGTCCTGCGGGGACGAGTTTACCTACCGCGCCAAGCCCTGGTTCAAGGGCCACTTGCCGGACGAGATCGAGGAACGAACGCGAACCGTCCGCGCGGTGAATCTGCTCGGACGGCAGTAGACCGGTGGTCGAGCCCCAAAACAACCGCAACGGGTTACGCTCCAATTATAAAGCCGCGACCGGTGGTCGCGCACGCCGGAACGCAAAACGTTGTCCCATCGCAGGGCGCGACCACCGGTCGCGGCTTTATGGGTGATAATGAATGGGAAGTGAGGCCGGCGTATCTGGATCTCTGAGGCGGAAGATGTGTCGGCACAAAAAACCCCGCCGTTAGCACTTGTGCCCAACGGCGGGGCCGGAACAGAGAAGAGGCCGGTATAAATTTGATAGTAGCAAGTTTTTCCACGGTGTCCAGAATTTTGCAGCCCGAACGCCCGTCCTCCTTCAATTTTCGCCTGATTCCCCCCAATCGAACGTGTTATTTCGATGCTTTGCACACCTCACTCCAGCCCGTATAATTGACTCACGACACAAGCACCCCCAACCGAGGAGACCCGATGTCGGAGTTTGCAACTGTCTGCCAGCAGGCGGTTCGAGAAGCGGGAAAAGTCGTACAGGACTGGGTGGACCGTGCCGATGTCCGCAAAAAAGGGCCGACAGACCTCGTTACCAGTGCCGATCTTGCCGCACAAGAAGTGATTCGCGACGCGGTGCTTGAGGCCTTTCCGGATCATTCGGTAATCGGCGAGGAGGACATGGATGTCCCCGCCAAAGAGGGGGGTTCGACGTATCGTTGGATCACCGATCCGCTGGATGGGACAACGAACTACGTCCACCGTGTTCCGCACTATTCGGTTTCGCTGGCCTTGGAACACGCTGGCCAACTGGTGACCGGCGCGGTGTACGACCCGAATCGGGACGAGTGTTTCACGGCCACGGCGGGCGAAGGTGCTTTTCTCAATGGGCATCCGATCCGTACCAGCAGCGTCACGGATCTGTCCGAAAGTCTGGCCGCTGTGGGGTTTCCCTGCGATTTACACCGTGATTCGCCGGACTTACTCGTCTTTTTGGAGGCGGCGATGCTTTGCCAGGCCGTTCGGCGGACCGGCTCGGCCGCCCTGAACCTGTGCTATGTCGCAGCCGGCCGTTTCGACCTGTTCTGGTCCTATTCGACGCACATTTGGGACGTGGCCGCCGGGGTATTGGTGATCCGCGAGGCGGGTGGAGTCGTTACCAGTCCAACCGGGGGGGGGTTCATTTTGGAAGAGGCCCATTTCCTTGCAGCCGCCAACAAGCCCCTCAACGACAAGCTTGTCGACATGGCCACCCGGGCTCTGGCTGCCGGGATGTGACCCCCTTGGGCACCGCAACTTCCCGCGTTTGGCGTGTATTTTTGGCGGGTGGTGCTTCATTTGGCGTGTCCGAGTAATTAGAATGAGAAAGGGGATGCTCGTCCGGCTTGTTCCCTTCTGAGCCAATCTCGTGATAAGATGCGCATGCGTGCTGGAATCTACCGGTAGCTTATGCGGAGGAGAGTCTGTGCGTACCTGGATCTTCTTGCCGATTGCCGGGGTGTTGTGTCACCTCCTCGTATGGTACGGGCCGGTCGCCGGCCAGGACCGTGACACTACCGCTGCGCCGAAGAAAGGTTCGGAATCGGCAAGGGACGTTCCGCGGTTGGTCGAAGAGGGGCCCAGGTTCTACTACTTCAAAGACAAGGACGGCAAGTTGGTGTTGGTTCCCGGCATTACTTACCAAGACATTAAGGACGCGCATGATCGGAAAATCGGGGCGATCCAACGGAATCGGCGGCCGGAACATGTTCTTCAAAGGATGATGATTCACGGCTCGGTCAAGGGCGACCATGCCGAGGTGACGGTCGATCTGGCGGTTCAGCTTCGTGATGAAGGTTGGGTTCAGGTACCGCTGCACTTCGACCAGGTTGTCCTGCTCGAGATGCACTACAAGGGTCCCGGCGAACAGATCCTCAGCTTCGAACCAAAGGGAGACGGGCACGTCACTTGGATTCGCGGCCCGGCCAACGGGCAACACAATCTCACGCTGAAAATGCTCGTCCCGGTTTCCCAGGTGGGGGGCTGCCATCGGCTGCAACTGTCGCTCCCTCGCGCAACCACGTCCGAGTTGAAACTGCAAGTGCCGGTCGCCAAGGCGGTGGGCAAGATTTCCAAAGGAGCGACGCTGTTGCCGCCCGCCGAGAGGGGCAAGGATACCGAGTTTCGAGTCCTTGGTTTGGCGGGCAATTTCGAGCTGGCCTGGCACAAGCCGGACGGTCGCGTTGCCAAGGTGCAAACCGTTCTGGAGGTGGAAGGGACCATATTGACTCGGATCGAGGATCGCGGGATCGAGACGAGCGCGACGCTGAGGGTCGAGAGTTACGGCGCCCCGTTCGACCGGTTTCAGGTTCGGTTGCCGCCCGGGGCGGAGCTGACTCCCGGCAATCCCTCGGACTACACGCTGGCGCCGATCGAATCGCGGGAGAAAACCACGCCACCGCAGCGGATCGTAGAAGTCCGTTTGGCGCAGAAGACCTCCGGTCCGGTCGAGGTTCACCTGGCCACACGACGTCTGCGCAACAAGGCGAAACAGAAAGAGTCTTTTGAATTGGCGGGGTTCGAGGTGGCCGGGGCCGCGCGGCAGTCCGGACATGTCGCCGTCGCCGTCGAGAGCGATGGACAAGTTATTTGGGGGGACGACATTCGCGGCGTCCGGCAGGTCGACCAGTTGCCGGAGGCACTACGACACAAGGACGTTTATGCCGGCTTCGAATACTTCGTCCAACCCTACTCTTTGACGGTTGAGCTTGCCCCAAAGAAGACTCCTAACCGCGTTGAGCCGGAATATCTCCTCTTGGTCGACAAGAACCAAGTTCGGTTAAGGGCAAAGCTGAAGTACACGGTACGTGGCGCGAAGGAGTCTAAATTATACGTGGCGCTGCCGCGGATTGAGGCATTGCCGGACTGGGAACTCGACGAGGTGGGGCCGGAAAACCTGGTGACGGTTGCCGGGGTTTCGGTAGATGAAACCAACGAGTTCCGGATGGTGACAATTCCGCTACAGCAACTTTCGGGCGGACAGATCGAAGTGGAGATTCAAGCCCATCGGCCGATCGAGGAAGGAACGCGGTCGCTGGTACTCCCCTTGCCTCAACCGAGGGAGTGCTCGCTGGGGGCCGCAACCGTCGTCGTGATGCCCGCTGATAACGTGCAGCTTGTACCCAACGGGCAATTGACAAAGGGGTTGATCCGGCAAGGCGTTGCTCCGCAGATGGAACTTCCCAAGCGGCAGCAGTCTCCCCTGTTCTATCGGGGCGAGACCATGGAAGCGGTTTTTGCCGGCGATTTCGAGATCCTCGCTCAACGTGTCGACGTCGAGGTCAAGAGCCGCGTCCGCGTCGAGCGGCTGTCCGTTTCGGTGCAGCAGGACCTGGCCTACACGATTGCCCACGAGCCGGTCGATGTGTTGACCATGAACGTACCGCGGAGCATTGCCGACTTGGGGCAACTAGAGATCCTATACAACGGCAAGCCGATCACGCCGGTGGCGTTGAACGAGAGCGGGGTTTCGAAGCAGAAGCCCGAGCAGGTCCCGATGCGTATTCTGCTGCCCGAGTCGTGCATCGGTTCGTGCGAAATTTCAGTGCGTTACACGGTGGCAGCAGCGAAACTTCAACCGGGCAATCCGGTAACCGTGTCGGTTCCTCTGGTGACGCCGCGCGAGGGAACGTTGACCGGCAACGAGGTCCGTGTGACTTCCAGCCGGGATGTTGAGGTGGAGCCTGACGGAGATGCCTGGGTTGCTTTGGAAAGCAGCGGCGCAGCCAACGACCTGCTGATGAGTTCGGATCAACTTGCCAACCGCATCGATCTAACCGTAAAGCTGGAGAACGTGGATGACGCGGGGACTACGGTGGTTGAACGGGCATGGATACAGACATGGCTCACGCACTCCGAGCGGCTGGATCGGTCCGTCTTCGTTTTCACCAGCGACCGCGACCAGATCGGATTGGTGATTCCGACGGGTGCCGATGTGAATGCAACGCAGGTGCTCCTGGACGGCGTCCCCCTTGCCGCCCGAGTGGACGAGACGGGCCGGCTGGTTATACCTTTGTCGAACGGTACCGGACCCCGCCGGCGCCGCCTCGAAGTACACACCCGCTTCCCTTCGGAGCCGCGTCGCCCCGGCCGGATGTCGATAGAGTTGGCCCATCTCGAACCCGACGTGTGGACCCGCCGCGTCTACTGGCAGCTCGTCTTGCCGAAGAACGAGCACGTAGTAGCGATTCCCGAGGGTTTTACCGGGGAATTTCGGTGGGCATGGGATGAATACTTCTGGGGGCGTAAGCCGCTGTTGGAACAGCCGCAGTTGGAATCCTGGGTTGGTACTTCCGCCGAAGCACCCGTTGCCAAGAGCGCCAACCGCTACTTGTTCAGCGGCGTGGGCGAAGTGGAGCAATGCACCTTGCGAACAGCCGGCCGGACGTTCATCGTGTTGGGCGCATCGGGAATTGCCCTGGTGGTCGGGTTGCTGTTGATCTACGTTCCCGTATGCCGCCATCCGGGCGCACTATTCGTCTTTGCTATCGTGCTGTTGGGGTTGGGCATGTTTTACCCCGAGGCGACATTGCTGGCTGCGCAGGCCGCCGGCCTGGGGTTTGCACTGGCTCTGGTGGCATGGTTCCTGCAACGGAACGTGGCGCGGCATCGGCACAGAATCGGTTTTTCTGAAAGTCCCAGTTCGATCCTGGCAAGGGAATCCACACAAACCCAATATCAGCATCCGATTGCCTCCAACCAGCTACCGACGCAAATGGGTCCACTCGCGGTACCGCCGACTTCGGATTCGAACACATGAGCCTTCGTCCAGTTCGCTTTTCACCAATCGTTGCAGCAACGGTCGTCGTCACACTGCTCGGTGCGGTTGTACGGCAACCGGCCCGCGGCGCCGAGGGACTGTCGGAAAGCGGCGGCAGGGAGGCGGAAACCAAGCCGGAAGTGCTGCGATATCACCGGGTATACGCACCTGCGGATCGGCACGTCGACTGGCCCGGGATCGACGCCCCGCACATGCCGATGGATGCGGCCGAATTCGAGCGGCTTGTAAAGCGTCTTCAGGCTTCCGGCTCTAAACCACGGACGCTGGGAACCGCCATCGCGACTTCCGCAGTCTACCGGGCCCGACTCGCCGGGACCCGGCTGGCTGACGGTCACGCTGCTTTGGACGTCAAGCATTCGGGCAGTGAAGCGACCATGCTTTTTCTGGATCCGTGCGGATTGGCCATCGGCCGCACGCGTTGGCTCGAGCCGGACAAGAAGCCGGTGAAAGCAGTCTTTGGCTTTGGAGGCGACGGCAAGCAGAAAGTCAGGGTGGATCGCTCGGGCCAATTGGAATTCGACTGGTCGCTGGCAGGACGCCGCGACGCGGCAGACGTCATTCATTTTCGGTTTGAGCTTCCCCCTTGCCCTGCCACCCGACTCGTTCTCGATTTGCCGGAAGACCTCGTCCCGGTAACCGATAACGGAATCGTCTTGCGGGCGGAGGAGTTGCCGCCGGAGCGGCGTCCACAAGGTGAACTTCCGAAGGGGTTCCGGCGCTGGCAGATCGAATTGGGCGGCCGCCGGTCCTTTCGGCTCCGCGTGGTTTCCGCAAGTGCATCCGAGCAGAGTCCCAGGCTGGCCCTGGTACGGCAGTCGGTTGCGTACGACTTCTCGTTGCGCGGCGTGGAGGTCTTGACCCGGTTGAACGTAGAGGTGCATGGCGAGCCGGTGGAGGAAATCGCTTTGGCCATCGACCGCGAACTGCAACTGGTCACCGTCCGGTACGGCGATGCTCCGGTTCCGTGGTCGATCGTGTCGGATACGGACGGCAAAGTCAGGCGGGTGTTGTTGGAATTGCCGGAGCCGATCCGCGATACGGGTCGCGTTCTGCGCCTTTCTGCACTGGCCCCGTTGGTGATGGATAAGCCGTGGCAGTTGCCTCGCATTCAACCGCAGGGGATGTTTTGGCAGGAAGGCAATGCAACGCTGTTGGTTCCTGCGCCGTTGTTGATCAAGCGTCTCGTTCCGAGCGGGTGTTGGCAATCGGGTACGGGACCGCTGCCCGGTGCGAGGGAAGGGGAATCGGCCCAGTTCCAGTACTTTTCCCCCGATGCGACCATCGGGATTGTGCTTTCGCGCCATCAGGATCTGGTGCAACTGACCAGCGGCACGGCCATCAGCATTGGCGGCGGCGAGATGACCGCTCGCGTCGTGACGGATTTGCACGTTGCCGATACCCCGCGATTTTCGCTGCCGGCCGACGTCTCTCCGGGTTGGTTGATCGATTCCGTCGAGTCGCTGCCTGCCGGTATTATGGACGACTGGGCCCCTGACAGGCGGGGAAACCACCGTTTGACGAAGGCGCTTTCGCCATCGCGTCCGGTGCGATTGTTGGTTACTGCCCGCCGTCTCCTTTCCCCCTTGGGGCGCGAATTGGGAATCGACGATCTCGTGCCGCTGCGGTTTTGTGCCGACGAAGACCCCGGTTTGCTAAAGCAGCATCGGCGGCTTGTGGCGATCGACGCAGCCGAGCCTTATGAGATCAAGCTGGCAGGCGCCGAAGAACTCGACCGCATCGACCCCCAGACTCTGGATGCTCCCACTCTGGGTCTTTTTGCCGAGCCGCCGCGAGGGTTGGTGTTTGAAGACAACGCGAATGCCGCCAAACTGCGAATTACCTTGCAGCCGCAAAGCCCCAGTTACTCGGGAACCGTTCGCGTGGAGGCCGGCGTCGTCGATGGGCAGTTGCGCGAGAAGTACGCTTTCCATTGTGTTCCCCAATCGGCCCGGGTGGATCGCGTGCTGGTCCACTTCTCGCATCGTCGAGATACACCGCCGCAGTGGACGCTTGGCGCCGGGGACGGCCGGCAGATTTCCGCCCGGCAGTGGTCGGTTGCCGAACAAGGCAGTGCGCTGCTGCCACCGGAAGGAGAAACGTGGGAACTGACGTTTCGCTCACGGAGCGTTCCGTTCGAGATTCATGCCGTGCGGCGGTCTCCGTTCGGCGGGGAAGAGGCGATCAGCCTCGCGTCGCTGCCGAAAGCAACCCGCCAGGAAGGCACGCTGGTTGTCCGCTCGTCGGGAGTACCCGACGTTCGCATCGAGAACCATCGCTTGAAGCCCGTTCCCGCCGAACCGGTTCCGGCGGGACGACACCAGACGGCGTTGGCGACGTTCCATTACGATCCTTCTCGCGACATGGCGGCCGCGCCGGACGCAGCCGTCACGATTTTACCGCTTTCCGACGCTCCCACCCCGCCGATTTGGGTCTGGGACTGCCAACTCGACTCGCGTTATGACCCTAACGGTCTCGGCCAGCATCTTGCCACGTACCGGTTGCAGAACTCCGGTGTCGAACAGGTGCAGTTTTCCTTGGCTTCCGGTGTAGCGGGCGAAGATGTGCGCGGCGTTTGGGTCGACGACAAGCCGGTCACCTGGCGACAAGTAGATGGCAGGGACGGTTCTCTGGCTGTCGATCTCCCGCCGGGAGAGAAGTTTCCCGCGGTTGCGATCCACTTTGTCACGAGGCAAAAGCCGCTGGGAACGACCGGTTCGCTGCGGCCCCTGTTTCCCGAAACCGGTTTTCCGGTTTTCTCGCGGCATTGGACGGTATGGTTGCCGCCGGGTTACGGTGCATGCGGCTCCGATCCGCGTTGGCAGCCGTTGTGCGCCCCGCGATGGAGCCTCAGCCGGCGCCTGTTTGGCCCGTTGGGTCAGACGACCCGCCAGGCGCCGTTTGACCCGCTGGGAGTCCGCTCGTGGAACCCGGTCGCCGGCAGATCCGACTGGGACAAGGCTGTCCGGCAGGCGGAGTTGCTCTTGAAAGCACTTGGTACGGCGGCCCCCGGCACGACCGCCGACGGTAACAGCGGCCTGTGTTGGTCCGAGTTGCTCAGTCACAAGGACGTGCAGTCGCCCGGCGTGAAGGTTCGGGTCGATCGCGAGGCCTTGGCGCGGCTTGCCCTGTCGCCACAATCGCCGGTCGAACCGGTTCAGGGCAACGATGCCGTGTCGCGTGGCGGCGACTTGCTGCGGAAAACGAAGCTTGCCCTGTTGGTTCATCCCAACGTTATTCTCTTAACGAGTCAATCGCAAGCCGCGTTGTACCATGCCTGGTTGGTTCCCTTGCAGGATCCGGCGATGTGGCGGGTTTTGCCCGGCCCCCTTCACGAACAACTGCACCAGGCGGCCGGTGAAACAGGTCGGGGCAAGACGGTTTCTACCGCGTTTGTTTCGGCCACAACCTGGAGCAAGCAGCCGGCAGTGCCCGGGATCCCGTGGAACAAGACGGGGTTAGCCGGATTGGAGGAAAGCGATCTCCACGGCTGGAGCCGCTACCAATTGGAGGTTTCCACGACGGCGCCGGCACGTCTGAAGTATGTCTACGGTGCAACGATGCGTCTGCTCGGTACGATTGTTTTCCTGCTCACGCTGGGCCTGGCGTGGTGGAAGGCGAACGACCGGCCCGTGCTGTTGGCGTCCCTGGCCGGCGGGTGTGCCCTGTTGACGATGCTGCTTTCCGAAGCGTATGTGCCCGTGGCATCCGGTGCGTTGCTCGGCATCCTTTTCTGCCTGGTGCTGCGGCTGGTGCGGCGCCGCGGCGAGGTTGCTCCGGGCCGTTCCCGGCCGGAGTGCACGTCGCACGGCGTGGTCAAGATCACAACACAGTTGGGTATCCTGGCGATTGCCGCATTGGCGATCGGGCTTTTGTGTTCCGCGGCGTTCGGCCAGGAGTCCGCGGTGAGATCCCCTACCGGATCCTCACCGTCGTATCACGTCTTCATTCCGATCGGCGACAACAAGCAACCCACGGGTGGCAAAGTCTATCTTCCCATCGAGTTCTACAACCGGTTGCGCCGTCTTGCAGTAGACGTTGCTGAACAACCGGAAGGGTGGCTCCTCGGCGCGGCGACCTACCACGGCACATTTTCGCGGAAGACGGGTACGGGACGGTTGGCCCTCGACAAGCTGAAAGCGGGTTTCGATCTGAATGTGTTCAGCCACGGCGCACGCGTGCGGATCCCCTGGCAGCGTGAAGGGGCCAACCTCCTGCCGGGCAGCGTGACGCTGGATGGGCGGGTGATCCAGCCCGAATGGGATTCGGACAACGGAGTGCTGACGTTCGACGTTCCCCAGCAAGGACAATACCGGTTGGAACTGTTGCTGCACCCAACGATGCAGACGGCAGAGGGATTGGCCGGGTTCGACATGGCGATTCCGCGGCTGGCCACCTCGCGTCTTGAACTGCTGTTGCCGCCGGGCGTTCCGAAAATCGAGGTTCCGTCGGCCATGGGCCCGGTTGGCATCAAGGACAATCCCTTGCGGCTGGTGGCCGACTTGGGGTCCAGCGACCGGCTCACGGTTCGCTGGCCGGTGGGTTCGAAGTTGGGCAGTACCGGGTCGGCCGTCGATGTCGAGGAGCTGCTCTGGCTGAAGATACAACCCGGGTCCGTCGTCGTGGATGCCAGGTTCAAACTCAAGATCGTCGAAGGGCAGCTCAGCACGCTGCAACTGGCGACCGATCCCCGGTTGCGGCTGCTGCCCCTGGAAGGCGACAATCCCCCATCGGCCGAAGTCGGTTCCATGCCGGGACAACCGCGCACGATCACCCTCACGTGGCCGCAGCCGCTCTCCGGCGAGGCGGTCGCCCATGCGAGTTTTCTGTGGACGGGGAAATCGGGAATCGGTAATCTCCGTCTTCCGGAGCTGAGGGTTCTCGACGCCCGCACCACTCGACGCTGGGTCGCCGTCTCACTCGATCCCAGGCTCGATCACACCGGGCCCGACGACGATCGCGTCAAGAAGCAGTCCGTGCCCGACTTTCTCGCTCTCTGGGGAGAAACGGACGAACAACCCCGTTCCGCGTTCCGCCTTGCGCCGGACGAGGATATCTGGAGCATCGCCACCAGGGCACAGAGGCCGAGGACATCCGTCGAACAGACCATGGCCGTCAGCTTTGACGAGCGAAGCACGGAGGTCCGCTTTGACGCCGACTTGACGACCGAAGCCGGGCACAACTTCCAACACCGGCTATTGATACCGAGGGAGTTGGGAGGCTTGCAGGTCGAGCATGTTTCGGTGAGGGAAAACGACGTCGAGCGAGTCGCACGATTTGCACAAGGGAAAGAGGGGGGCGCCACGGCGATAACGGTCTTTCTTACCGGCCCCGTCACCGGCAGCAGGCAGCTCTCGTTGCGGGGGCGAATTCCCACTCGGCTCGACGCCAAGATACCGATCGTTCCGCTGCAAGTTGACCGGGCCGAGCTGCTTTCCTCGAAGGTCGAGCTGTTCCGCCGGCCGGCCGTCTTGGTGACCGTCAACCGCACGAATCGAAAACCTCGATCGAACGACGCGAACGACGCCGGCAATGCGGACAACGTAGACAACGCGGGCGATACGAACGCCAATCGGCCCGATCCCGAATCGTCTGATCCCGAATCGTCTGATCCCCGGTGGGGGCGGTTCATCGGGGCCTATCACCGCCGGGGAAAACAACCTCTCAAAATCTCGGTCACCGTTTCACCGAACCGGCCGGACGTGCGGGCCGAGCAAGTCACCCGGCTCCTGTCGGAGGGCATGCAGTGGAGCGCGGCGGTCGACTTCCGGATCAGCGTGACCGGCGGGCTGGTCGACCAATTCCGGATCGACGCCCCAAGACGCGTACACGGCCCCTATGGCGTGACGGGGGCGATTCCGGCTTCCGTTCGCGAGATTACCTTGCCCGACAAACGGCGCCAGTTGATTGTGCGCCCGGAAAAGGCCATCGACGGCGAGTACCGGTTCACTCTCTCCAGCCCGATCGCGCTTAGCCCCAGCGATCGGCCCTTCGCTCCCGACATCGTGCTCCAGCAGGTCGACCGCCTGGACCGGCTTCTTGCGCTTCCCTCGGAGGCCCAGGGGCAGCCGATTGCGTGGGAGACCTGGGGACTGAAGCAGGCCGAACTCCCCGAGGGCCTTGCGATGCGCGCACGCACCGGGTCTGCGACGGTGTACCGGGTCGTTGCGAGATCGTTCCGGGCGGTTGTCCGGCGCGTCGAGACTGCCCGGGCAACCGCGCACGTCCGCTTGGCCGACGTTCGCCTTGCATGGCGGTCCGACGGGACTTGCTACGGTGTGGCTGCTTTCGATATCGAGCCGGGTAGGTCGTCCGACGTCTCCGTACACTTGCCGGAGCAGTACGAGCTGGTCGGCGTTTCGGTCGCCGGCGTTCCGGCCGTCCCCGACTTGATCGTGCCGGGCCAGTGGCGAGTGCCGTTGGGACCCGAGCAATTGCCGCAGCGGATCGAAGTCCTGTTCAAGGGTACGGTTTCGAGGCCGACCAGGGCCGGCCGACACCGGTTCGAAGCGCCGACGCTCGGCGATATACCCGTCGAGCGAACACTTTGGACGGTCGCCGGACCGCCGCCGTTTAAGCCGGGAAAACCGGTGGAGGCATCCCGGGCATTTCCATGGGAGCATGAGCTGGCCCGTGTGCAGGATACCGCTGATCGCATCGAGTCGGCGTCACTATTGACGATCGAAAGCCCGGGCGAAACACGCCGCTGGTACAGGCTTTGGGCAGGGCGGATGGTTGCCGCCCGCGCGAATCTCTCGCGGGAATTGTCGCTCGCAGAGCCCACGAACAAGGCACGCGCGGCCCGGTCCGCTCTCCTCGCCGCCGACCGGAAACAAGCACAAATCGCCCGGCGGCTGGGGACTTCCGCCGTGCTGACCCAACTGCTCACCAACGCCCCGCTGGCCGACGATCCCGCCGAACTCTGGCAGCGCTCGCTCGACCGCCCGCTCGAAGTCACCCGGTGTACGTTCGACGGAAAGTCCGATTCCATCACGCTGAGCTACCACCGCACCGAATCGGCCCGCTCGCAGCCTTGGCTGTCGATGTCGCTGATGATCGTGCTCGTATTCGGGTTGATCGTTTTCGGCCTGCGCCGCGGCACTCTGACCGAATGGTCCAAGCGATGGCCGGCTGCCATCGGCGTTGCCGTCGGTCTGTTCTGGTGGCTTTGGCTCTCGCCGAGCATCCTCGGTTGGGTGATCGTCCTGGTCAGTTTGATCGCCGGCATACTCCCCAGGTGGAAGATGGCGCCCGCACCGCCGCCCGACTCGAGTATTATTCCTATTCAATCGTCCATGGACTAATCGAACCCCTTCCATACCCGGCCGGTTACTCGTCATCATGAGCCACGACGACGACAGCATGAGCAGGGAAGATTCCTCCTCGAAGTCGATCTCCACGAACTTCTTGGCCGGGATACGGGGACAGACGCCCGAGGCCTGGCAACGCCTCGTCGATCTGTACGGACCGATGGTCTATCATTGGTGCCGCCAGTCGAGTCTCCGGGCAGAGGACGCAGCCGACGTTGTCCAGGAGGTCTTTGCCGCGGCGGCCCGCGGGGTGGCCGACTTCCATCGCGACCAGCCCGGCGACAGCTTCAGCGCATGGCTGCGGACGATCACCCGAAACAAGATCCGCGACTACTTCCGCCGCCGGCAGGGCAAGGCCGTCGCCAAAGGCGGGACCCAGGCGCAGCAGCAGATCATGGCAATCCCCGAGCCGCCCGACCCCGACGAGCCGCCGACCCAAACCGAACAGGCCGAGGACCGCAGCCTCCTGTCGCACCGGGCCTTGGAGCTTGTCCGCGCCGAGTTCGAGGACCGCACCTGGCAGGCGTTCTGGCTGGTGGCCGTCGAGGAGCGGTCCCCCGCCGACGTCGCCGACGAATTGGACATGACCCTCCACGCCGTCTACAAGGCCAAGTCCCGCGTCCTCATCCGGCTCCGCCAGGAACTGGACGATTTGCCGGAGTGACCACTTTGGCACAGGACTCTGGTGAACGGCATGAAGCAGCACCGTCCCTTCTTTCGGGCGTAACACTTTGTACGACGGCCTTCCAAGGCCGTCGAGGAGTTGCGATGTCACAGCGACGGCCGCCTCCGGCGGAAAGCCCGATCAATCGGGCCGGCAAGATGTCCAGGCGTGCCTGACGTCCCATCCCTGAAATGGTGGACGGGTCCGGATCCTGTTGCCGGGGGGCGGCCTGGGACATAGAATGGGGCGATGCCCCGCAGCCGCGCCCCACCCGCCGGGGGAGGATGGTGCTCCATGAAGCCCGCGACCGTCAAACCGACCCACAAGCCCGTCAAACGGTATTACGACGACCTCGTCTCGCTGACGGCCCAGGGGGTCAAGCACGAGATGGCCGTCCGCGCGCCGTTTCAGCATCTCTTGGAAGAGACCGGCCGCAAGGTGGGCTGGACGCTCATCGCCGAGCTGTCGGTCGAGGGCCGCAAGGGCGCCGTCCGGCCCGACGGAACCCTCCGCGACGACTTCCAGATGCGACGCGGCTACTGGGAGGCCAAGGACACCGACGACGACCTCGAGGCCGAAATCCGCAAAAAAATCGCCAAGGGCTATCCGCTCACGAACATCATCTTTGAAGACACCCAACGGGCAATCCTCTACCAGAACGGCCAGATCGCCATGCGGACCGACCTGACCCAGCCGCCGCACCTCTGCGATCTGTTGAACGCCTTCTTCGCCTACACCGAGCCGGCCCACGAGGATTTCGAGAAGACTTCGGCCCGCTATTCTTCGAGGAATCGCTGCAAACGGATGATCAGGCTATCAACTTTTGTCGGACGAGTTTGACATTCCCAAATCGTCAGTACTTCCCAACCGAGGTGACGCAAGGCACGTCGATTTCTCCGGTCCCGCTCGCGATTCCCCTCCAGCTTCGCTCGCCAGAATCTTTTCCGCGTACCCGGCATCGACTGCCCTTTGCGGCATCGGTGTCGATGCCAGAAGCAGCCGTGAACAAGTATGATTTTTTTGCGTCGGGGAAAAACCAAGTCGGGCGAGCCGGGGAGAGTTCCCACGTGCAATCGATAGCGATAACCGAGTCTGTGGACGATTCCGCGCACAAACATCTCAGGCTTGGTGTTCTTATTTCGAACGGCTTGCATTATTTCGCGACGTTTTACTACTGAGAATACGTCCGACATAGTGCTGCGTCGATCCTGTTCAAGATGTCAACG
>CAZJRB010000078.1:0-35592 GCA_964547995.1 uncultured Planctomycetaceae bacterium
GATCAATGTACGCGCCCATCTAAAAAAGCAAATTCGGCCATGACAGTGCTTTTCTCTCCCTTGCGGTTTTCGGGTGCCGGCGGATTTTTCCTTTGTTCGCAGCACCGGGGGGGCGCTAATGGGACGAAAGAACGTTTCGGAAAGGGGAGTGGGCAACGGCACTTCGCTTCACTTCTTCAAAATCTGGATTTCGACGTCGCGGAAGAGGGAAGTGCCTTTGCAGGCAGAAAGCCCTGGGCTCCCCTCCGTGAATGTGGGATCACGAACTTCCATCACAGGCTGTCTGTTTATGAGAATAGTCAGCGTATCACCGACGGCGGCAAACGCAAACTCGAAGCCTTGATTGTAGTTATGAGGAGCCGAGTATTTCTTCAGGTCCTTCCAGCCTTTTCCTGCTACTGATTTTCCAATACCGAAGGAGCCGCCGCCATTGAACCAAGCGCCGTAGTTGCCTTGATCTGATTTCCGAACCCGCAAGCTCAAATTCTGACCGGACATCTTCTTCACTTTGGCGCGAATAATCATGTCTTTTGCCACGACAGGGTATTGTATAGTCCTGTCATTTAACTCAATCAGTCCATTTGAATACTTCACTTTCTCGCTCACGTTCTCCCACCCAACCAATTCATTCGGTGAAGTCAACAACGGAACCCATTTGCTAATTGGGAACGTCTTCTTCACCCCGCTGCCTGGGTCGGGGGAAGATTCTTTGGGGAGTTTCTTTGTGGTTCGGGTGGGAGTTGGTTTGGGGTTGCTAGTCGGGGCGGTTTGTAAAAGTGACCAAACTCTAACTGTCATGTCATCGCACCGTAGGGCCAAAAGGGAACCATCTTCACTGAAATCGACAGAACCGACCCAATCTGGATGTCCCTCCAATGTTCCCAACAGTCTCCCAGTGGCGACTTCCCACAGATTCACGACCTTGTTGTGCCCTTTGCCTACGGCCAAGATCGAACCGTCTCGATTGAATGCAATGGAGCCACCTTTATCTCCCAGCGACCTGCGAAGCTGCCCAGTAGTCGCATCCCACAATGCCACCATCCCCCCACCGCTCGTCGCGAGGAGCGTACCATTTGGGCTAAACTCAAGGAGTCGCACTCCTTGAACATTTTCCAGTATCTTCTGTGACTGATCCGTGTCCGAGTGCCACAATCTCACACCGGTGTCGCCCGTTCCCGCTGACGCCAGGAAAGAACCACTCGGATGAAAAGCCAAAGCGTAGACGTTTCCATTCTGTTTCGGAAGCGTCTTCACGGGTTGTCCTGTGGCCGCGTCCCATAGTCGCACCGTGGGATAGTCAGCATCGCCTCCCGAAGCTATCATCTTGCCGTCTGGACTGTAGGCAACCGACTGTACTCTACCGAGATGCCCCCGCAGAGTCGTCTGAAGACCCCATGTTGCCACGTCCCAAATCTTCACGGTCTTATCTGGACTTGCCGAGGCCAGTTTCAAGCCATCTGGGCTAAAGGCAACAGATTCCACGCTGCCGTCATGCCCCTTCAGCATGTGTCGGAGTTGGCCAGTGGTTGCATTCCATATTCTTATTGCTTTATCGTTGTACCCAACTGCCAAGAGCGGTTCTTTCGGGCTGAACGCAACACTCTTCGGCTTCGTGCCGATTACACTGATCGTCTGCAATATCTTCCCTGTAATACGTGCCTCTGTGCGTCTAACTTCCCCAACCTCCTCCAACCGTTTCCCAACCTTCGCTTTGACAAAACCTTCAGGAAGTCCAGAAAGGGCTTTTGTGTACCACTCCCCGGCATGAAGCATCAAGGCGTCCTTTTCCTTTCCCTCAACCCGTTCTGCCAAGTTCCACCAAGCATCGGCGAGCTTGACCTGGGCATCAGGAGTCGTCGGTGGAGACTTCAGCTCCTGTTCAGCAATACCTCGCAAGGCAGGGCTGCTGCATTTCGCCAGAAGCGGCAGCCCTTGTTCCCAGTCTTGTCGCTCGAAGCAGAACCAACGTCCCACGGCCAGATTGGCGGCAGGATCGTCGGGAGTTGTCTTCAACGTGTTCCTGGCATCTGTTAGTCCCTGCCATTTCAAAGCCAGCTTCCTAACCGCGTTCCGGCGATCATAGGTTCGTTTGCGTAACTCCGCATCTCCCTCTCCGCTGGCAAGCCGATAAGCTGCGTCGGCAATGTTGACGGCAATATCATAACGGCCGGCGGCAATTGCCTCGTCAATTACCGGATCGGCGGCTTCGACAAACGATCTGATTTCTTCAAGATTGGAAGCACCTTTTGCGAAACCGGCAAGGGCATTTTGTTTGCCTTCCAGGATATCGACCTGGAACTCCGCACAGATCGCATCGACCGCCTCCATCATCAACCCGGCGTCGCCGCCGCTTTGGGCGAGTTCCATTGCTTTGCGGAGCAGCACGAACTTCTCGACCGGCCCGCCCTGCGACTTCTTCGCCGCCTCGAACAGTTCTTTGGCGAGTTCAAGTCGCTCTGCCGGTATTCTTCGTTGTGAGAACTTGTGGACCCCATCTAACTGCTTGAGCATTTCTGCTTGGGCGTTGGGGGATGGAACGGGCTTCTTGGGTGTTGGTGGTTTGGGAGTTGGTTGATCGGGTGTGGCAACGGCAACGGTGTCGGGTTCTTTGGGTTCTTCCGTGCCAGCGATCCTCGGCGGTTCCAAAGTCTTCCCAGCAGCAAGGGCAGCGATTTCTTCGGGGGAGAGGGCACGGTTCCAGATGGTTACTGTGTCGATGAGGCCGTTGAAAGCATGTCCGTAATTCGAGTTGCAAAAGGCGACCTTGACTACCAGTTCCTTCTTGGGAAGATTGACGTTCCAAGTACGTTCTACCGTGTTGAGTTTGCCGTCAAGACAGAAAGTAGCTGTGCCCTCACCACTACTCCTGCTGAATTTCACAATCACCCCAACATGATGCCACTTGTTGTCGCTGACGGTCTGCCTTAAGTTGAAGAGACCGCACCCTGAAACAGCGAGGCTAAGTCCATTATGAACGACGAAACATTTTCCTCCCTGCTTAGGCCAATCTCCTGTGCGGTCAGTGAAAGCAAGAATCATTTGGTTGACATTTTCCGTCTTCACCCACGCCGCCCAGGTAAAATCCTTGTTGAAATCAAACTTCTCCGACCCCTCAATAACCACATGCCCGCCCTTGCCATCAAAGCCCAACGCCTTGCCCTGCTTCCCCGGCTGGCCGTACAGTACGTTCCCAACGACTCTTCCATGATGATTGTTGCCCGACGAATCGAGTAGCTTGCCGGAGGTTTCCTCAAAGTTGAGGGCGACGAGGGGGGAGGTGGGAGTGCTTTCGCTGGTAACAGCAGTTGGTGGTGGTGTGGCAGGCTTGCCACCAGACAAATTCCAAAGCTTGAATGTCCCGTCCATACCGCCGGAAACGAGGGTTTTTCCATCGGGGGAAAATGCAATCGCACAGACAGTATTTTTGTGTCCTTCAAGTGTCGTCAAAAGCTCTTCGCTCTCGACCCCCCACAGTCTCACGGTCGTTTCACCTTTCCCTTTCGACGCCAAGGTCTTTCCATCTGGAGAGAAAGCCAAACATCCACAACCCTTGAGCGTGGCCCGTTCCTTACTTGTTCGGACATCCCAGAGCTTGATCGTCTTATCAGCACTTGTCGAAGCCAATGTTTTGCCATTAGGAGAAAAGGCAACCCTCGAAATTGGGCCAGTGTGGCCCTGTAGCGTGCCAATTTCCTTGCCACCAACAACATCCCAAAGCAGGACATTCGAGTCACCACCTCCCGAGGCCAGTGTTTCGCCGTCCGGGGATAATGCGACAGAGTTTATTGTTTCCCTGTGTCCTTTGAGCGTTCGCAGCTTCTTGCCGGTTGCGAAGTCCCAAATGTCGATCGAGTCCGCCCTGGTGGCAGAAGTGACCAACAGTTTGCCATTTGGAGAAACCGCCACACATGTCATCCAACCGTCACGACGTCCAACCCTATTTCTCTGCTTTAGCGTGTGAACGTCCCACAGGTTTACGAAGCCGCTTCCTCCCATGCCGCCCCCACCTGCCAAAAGCGTTTTCCCATCGGGCGAAAATGCCACGGAGAGAACTATTTTCGGGTGCCCCTTCAGATCGGCCTTGAGTTTCCCGGTCGTTGCGTCCCAGAGCTTCAGTTCACCTGCTGACTTCCACATACCGCCTCCCGTAGCAAGCGTTCTTCCATCTGGTGAAAAAGCCACAGACATAACCCAATACTGATGAGCCTTCACCGTCATCCGTGGTTTGATTTCAGCGGCAAGCACAACCGGCTCGTTAGATGTCGAAGCCGACGACTTGTTGGGTGTGGATGTTGGCGTCTGGGGCTCCGTTGGTTGCACCGGTGTCGATGATGTACCCTTCTCCCCACCCATATCCAACCAATTCGCCACCTCCTTCGGCTTCTCCTCCTTCGAGCCACCACCGAATCGCCATACCAGCACGGCAATCAATGCAATCAACAGTACACCAACAGTAATCGCACCACCGATGATTAGCTTCTTATCCGGGCCACCTTCACCCGAAGCGACGGGAATGGCCTTCGACGGCTTCCGAGGCTCCGCAGGCTTCGCCTTCTTCTTTGTCTCCTCCGCAATCTCCTTCAACTTCGCAATCTCAACTGCTTCCAAAAACCCAACCAGGGTCGTCGAGAGTTCTTCCTGACGTGCCGAGGACTCATCATCCAACACCGACTCCGATTCGAGCCTCATCTGCTCCCGAAGCAGTTTGTCGTATTGCTCCTTCTTCTCAGGATTTAGCAACGTAACCCTAGCGGAAGCAACGTGGTTCAGAATCTTTTGCGACTCAGCACTGTGCTTGCCGGATTGGAAGGTCCGCAGATGGGACATCTGCCTATCTGCGGCATTTTCAATCACATTTGGCTTGTCTTCAAACGTCCGAACACCAAGCAAGCGGTAGAGCGTTGGCGGTTGATCCTCGGGGGCGATAGACAACCATTCGTAATACCGTTCGCTCAAGGAAGCATCAAATTTCTCGGCCATGATGACACCCGAACTGGAGGAGAAGGGAGGCCCGAATGCCGTTGAGTATACGGGCTGCCGGGGATTGGCTCAAGTAGGGAGCCCCCTCTGCAGGGCGGGGTTACGGTCAAGAAATCCTCGCTTACCCGAGAAGCGAACCGGTCGGGTCGCCGGCCATCCGCTGCCCCCACCCGCCCCGCCGCGGTAGAATCCGGTTATGGACGAGAAGCCGTACAAGTCGGAGAGATTTCAATTCTCATTGCGAACGCTCTTCATGGTAGTGACCGGCTGCTCGCTCCTCTTTGCGTCGTTTCGGGCACATTGGATAATAGGGGTGTGGGCGTTCACGGTATATTTTACAGCGGCCTTTATTCTCGTTACCGAGAGCCCGCATGTTGGCAATAGGAAACCGCCCAAAGGTGCACTGAAACCTTCCACCGTCTGGGGCGTCGTGATGCTCGTGGCCCCGGGTGTGTTGCTTGTATCCGTGACACTGTAAGTTTTGGCGACATGGCCAAATCAAAACCCAGACTCCGCTGGTATCAGTACGGGCTATGGCACCTGTTCGTGGTGACCTTGGTTTTTGCCGTCTAGCTTGGGCGGATCGGTCTGGCATGATTATCAGGCCGAAGCCAGCGGCTGCTGGCCGGCCGTTTCGTCCTTGTTGACTATCCCCTATTTCTCCCCTTTCTCCGCCGGTTTCTCCACGGAAATTCGCGATGCTGTTGACCGAAAATCGCAACGGGGGGCGTCGATTTCCCCGCCGATCTTTGGCCAGGATCATTGGTAGTCTCCGCAAAGCCCTTGCCCGATGTTGCTGCTTGCCCTATGCTTCAACCAACTGTCAACCGCCCGTTTTGGAGAATAGCGCGATGTCCGGATCGGAACCCTTCGTCCCGCCCGAGCGGCAATCGTCGCAGTCCACTTGCCTGATCGTCGGCTTCATCGGCATGGCGATCTTGGTGGCCGTGTTCATTCTGCTTGCGATGGTGGCGTTCCTCGTGCCCGTGAGAATGATGCTCGATAATGGGAGCGATTTCGCCGCGGGCAAGAGGCTGCCCGTGGTGAACCTGCAACCACTGACCGGCGACGGCCGGCCGATCCAAGCCGGCGACCTGGAGGGCCGGGTCGTGCTGGTCAACGTGTGGGCAACGTGGTGTCCGCCGTGCAAGGACGAGTTTCCGCATATGGTTGAATTGTACGAGGAGTTCGGCGACCGCGACGACTTCGTGCTGCTCTCCCTGCCCGTAAGCAAGGACGACTTGAACGAACTTAGGATCGATACGGAGGATTTCCTGCAACGGAAAGGCGCCGACCTCCCGACGTATGCCGATCGGACGGGCGCCACGATCGCCGGCATCGCGGAGGTGACCGGCGGCAGCACGATTCCCAGAACGCTCGTCCTCGATCGCAGCGGAACGATCCGCCGCGTTTGGATCGGCTACCGGCCGGGATCGGAACAGGATATGAAGCGGCAAATCGAGCAGTTGCTCAGCGAGTGAACCATCGGTAGCGATCTCGCACGCTTGCGCAAAGAAACCCCCGCACGCAGTGCGGGGGCTTTTCACGACTCACCACTCACTACTTCACATGATACGTTTGCCCGCCGACGTCGAGCATCATCCCGGCGGGAGCCGCCGGTTCCTCGGCGGCGGCTGCTTCGGCGGGAGCGGCAAATGCATCGGCGGCCAGGGTCCTGCGGGCGGCCGGGCCGGCCTTGCGGACCAAATCGAAATACTCCTTGCTGAACCGCTTGACGACCTTGACGTCGGCCGTGGCTTTGCCGGTGTCTTCTTTCCGGGCAACGTCGAAGGAATACCAGGTGTTGCCTCGCTTGTAGAGGACCTGGCTGCCGACGACCTGGACGGCGCCCACGGCCACGTCCTCGTCCTTGTCGAGATTGCGGAGTTTGGCGCCGGCCATCGCGCCGTCGGCCTCGGCCGAGCCTGCCAGTTGGGCCTCGAGCAGTTGCTTCTTGGCCTCGCGTGCGGAGAAGGCCGCGCGGCCCTCGGTTTCGGCCAGCCGGTTCAGGAGTCCACCCGCCTTGCGAGCCATCGGTTCCGCGGCGGTCGCACTGGCGGCCAGGTCGCCCACGCTGGCGTCCTCGTCGGCCAGGAACGACGTGTAGGGCGTGAGAATCCCGTGCTTCGTCGAGAGCTTCACGAGTTCCTTAACCAACTCGTCGTTCTTTCCGTTGAGGTCCATCTCGTCAATGATCTCGCCGATCCGCCGCATCGCCCAGAGCTTCTCGACGAACGAGTATGACTGGTCCTTGCTCCGGGCGGTGAACTCGACGGGGAACGTGTATTTCTGCTGCTTGTCGCCGATTTTACCGGTGATTCGCACCTTGGCAACGCCGCTTTTCTTATAGCGCCCGACGATGACCAGTTGCTCGCCGGCGAACAGGTCGGTGACCTGCTTGGGATACATGCGCGTGATCGGCGAGCCCTCCTCGGTCTTGACCGAATCGAACTCAAACTTGACCGTTACGTCGCCGAGGACCGGCGAGCTGATCTTCTTGTACAGCCGGGCGACCTGTTCCTCGATGTCCTCGTTGGGCCGGACGAACTCGCTCTGGCCGTAGTTTGCCCGCGAGAGCCGGTCCAAGAGCCGGCTGTTCACGTCGTAGCCCACCCCGAAGCTGATCATCCTCGCCCGGACCTTGTTGGCCGTTTTGGCCTTCATGACGATTTTCGCTTCGTTGGTTTCGCCGGCGGTCGGGCGGCCGTCGGTCATGAAGATGATGTAGTTCGGCCGCGACAAATCCTGGAGCATTTCCAGGGCGGTCGTCAACGCGCCGTTGATGTTCGTCGATCCGCCGGCGTAAAGCCCTTCGACGAAGCCGAGGGCCTCCTTGCGGGTTTTGTCGTTGTATCGCTGCAGCTCGGGCCTGAACGACTCGATCTCGCTGTCGTAGGCGAGGATGTTGAAGAGGTCGCCCTCGCGGAGGTTGTTGACCACCGAGCGCAACGCCTCGCGTGCCTGCTCGATTTTCTTGCCGCTCATGCTGCCGGAGCGGTCGAATACGCAGACGACCGTTTTCCGTGGTTGCTCTTCGCCCTTGGCCTTGATCTTCGGCGAGGTCAACAGGAGGAAGAAACCGTCTTTGTTCTTCTCCGGCCGGTAGCTGATCAACCCGGTCCCGACGTTGCCCTTCGCCACGCTGTAGAAGAGCCGGAAATCGCTGGTGGGCACCTTGTTCTTCGACTCGTAGCTGACCGTGGCACGGTTGTCGTTGGGCCGCTTGACCTTGACCGAATGGGTCGGGCTGAAGACGTTCTTGATCTCGATCGCGCTTTCGATCGATGCCTTGATGCTGACTTTCTCGACCGGCTTCGAGGTGTATTTGGCTGTGCCGAGGGGGAAGAGGAAATCGGTCAGGTTGTGGTCCTTGCGGAGCAGTTGGGCGTAGCGGAGCGTGACCTTTCGCTCGGCCCCCGGCGGCACGGGAAAGATGCTCGTCTTGAACATGCCCGTCCCCATCCATTCGAGCAAGGCCGGGTCTTCGTTGCGGCGGATGTGTTGCTCGTAGATGCGGCGGGCCTCCTCGGCCGAGAGCAACTTGGCCGGGTACTCCTTCCCGTCGACCAGGAAGGTCAACCGATCGACCGCCCCGTCGTACGGCAGCGGAAAGACGAACGAGACCTCCATTTGCCGGCTGCCGGTGTTCACGAACGATTGCGAGACCTGTACCCGGGCGATCTGGTCGGTGATCCGGGCTTCGACGCCGAGTTCCTTGATTTTGTACGACATCGGGGGCGGTGTGGGCCGGGGACGTACTCTCGGCCGCGGCAGCGGTACACGCTCCCTCGTGTTTTCCACCACGAGCAGGCCCTGGGCCGCCGCAGTCGCCGCCAGCAACCCCAATACCACGAAAACACAAAGTCCAGTCGCCGAAAACCGTTTCATCGTCTCGACCTTTCGCAAAAAGAGTCCAAATCCCGGAGAAAACGGGGAAAACGCCCCTGTGAGGAATTGGACGCACCGCGTAACGCAAAAGTTCCAACCGGTGTTCTTGGCGTATTGTTCTCGGGAAATTCGGACCAACACCAACTGCGCCGCGAATCACCGGAGCGAGGGGCTTGTGTTCCCGCCGATGGCACGGTTAAAACCTGTGCAACGTTTACTATGGCAACGGCGGGCAAGCCCCGCTAAGGAATCGCTCAAAAACAACTTCGACAAGCACAGATGCCACACGGTATAAAGCCGCGACCGTTGAGGCTGTGACTTTTTGTAGGGAACGCCCTCTGTGGCGTTCCGAAACCCGGAAAACACGCTCGTTGCTGCTTCCCGGAACGCCACAGAGGGCGTTCCCTACAGACTGAACGTGTCAAACGCCAAAAAGTCACAGCCTCGTTGGTCGCGCCGAGCGACGCTCGGAACGGCTCTTGGTAACGCGGGGCGCGACCAACGGTCTTTATAGACCCCAATTGCCGAACTTATTTCTGAGCGCCCGCTAAACGGCCTCCCCCCCAACGAATAAGCCGTCAAGAACGCGCCCGGGCGGCTCGGTAGAGACAGCGCATGATGACATAGAACGGCGGAAGGTAGATCACGTCCGCGAAAAAAACCACCACGGCGAACCACCATGGGAGTTGGCCGCAGGCGACATACGCCAACGCAACGGCGGAGCTGATCGCCTTGCTGAGGAATCCGAGCGTGAGAATATTGCGGTTTTCAATCGGGTTGGCGGCCACCATCAGATAGCCGACACCGAACAGCGCAACCAATATGCCCATCACCTGGACCGGGAGGATCAAGTCCGGCTTGGGCGTGCCCAGCAGCTCGTACCCTTCATGATAGAGGGTACACATGCTCACTCCGGCCAGCAGGTTGAACCCGCCGGCAAAGCAGAGAAGAAACTTCATCCATGGTTTCAGGGGCGGCATGGAATTACTCCGGGAAGTCGATGTTTTCCTCCTCGACCGCCTTTCGGAGCTTGCTGAGGGCCCTGGCCTCGATCTGCCGGACCCGTTCTTTGGTCACCCCCAGTTCTGCGCCGACCTCCTTGAGTGTGAGAGGTTCTTCGCCCTGTTGAAGTCCGAAGCGTCGGATGATGATCTTCTGCTCGCGATCATCGAGCTTGTCGAGTATTTTACCCACCTGCAATTCCCGCTGCAATTGGGCCGACTCCTGCTCGAACAGATCGGTGCGGGCGTCTTCGGTGGTGACGAAGGTCTCGCCGTGGCTCGTGCGGAAACGGTCACGCTGACGGTGCTCGTCGGGAATGGTTCGGGCGTAGTTTTTGATAATCGCCCAACTGGCATAGGTGCTGAATTTGTTGCCTCGCGTGTAATCGAACTTTTCCACCGCCCGCATAAGCGATATGTTGCCGTCGCTGACGAGTTCAAAGAAGTTCTCGCTCGGCCCGACGTGCCGCTTGGCAATGGAGACGACGAGTCGCAGGTTCGCGCGGATAATCTGGTTCTTGGTTGCCACCGCCTCATCGTATCGCTTCTCAATCTGATCCATCAGGGAACTCTTGGGACGCGAGAGATCGAGCTTCTCGCGGAGATTCGCGGCCTTGTACTTCAAGTAGTTCATCTTGCGGAAGAGGTGGATTTCCTGCTCGCGGTCCAAGAGCGGCACCTCGTAGAGGCTGGCAAGGTACGGCGGCAGGCCGCTGGGCAACCGGGACGTCTTCTGCGGCCCCTCGCTCGGTGGAACCGGCCCCAAAACCTCTCGTTCCCGCTTCCCCCGGGTTTTCGCGAACTCCTCGCTGGGGATGTAGTCCAGCGGCAGTTCCGTCACGCGTTGTGCCCGCATCTCCGCGACAATCCGGTAGATGCTGGTCCGCGTGCGGTAGAACCGCCTTGCCAGTGCCTCCGCCGACTCGCCGCGATAGAACTGCTGGTAAATCTTTCGCTTGGTCTCCAGGCCCAACGGGCCATGCCGGTTCGGAAAGACCGCCGCCTCCGGATAATCCCGGTCAAAATGCCGCAAGGTGTAGCGAATCGTTTCGGCACTGCGACCGGTCTTGTCGGCCAACCGCCGGATGACCTCGGCGGGGCAACCACCCGCCCGGGCGTAACGCCGGGCCGAAGCGATGATCTTGTCCCGCTCTTCGCCCGATAATTGGCTGAACTGCGCGCCGCGTTCGACACGGTCGGCGTTCTGAACGACAAACCGATCGACGCTGCTTTTCAGGAACCCCACTCGCTTCCGCCCGTCAAATACAAAACGGCGGCTGACGAGCCCCCGGCGCCGCCAACGCGAAATGGTCTTGGTCGAAACGTTCAACTGTTCGGCGAGTTCATCCACCGTCAAGACCCGTTCGCCCGCCGCCTCGGCGCGAACTTCGGCCGAATCGGATACGTCTTCCACAAACAACCGCAAGTCGTGACTCGCCTCATCGCCGGAAAACTTGAGATCCGGATACGAGTCCGGTCGGAAGCTGGTGATCCGGAAGCAGACGTACTGATACGTATACGTGCGCTCGGGATCGAGTTCGTTCAACAACTTTTCGGCCTGGTCGACCTGCTCGAGCTTTTTCTCTCGCGGCGCAAATCGTACTTGCTGATCACGAAGCTGTCGGATGGCCGGATTGATGTAGGCAGTGTGCATGGGTCTTTCTTCGAGTCGTCATCGCGGTTGGTTCAGTCCGACGCCATTATTGATAGCATAAGCGAATTCCCGACTATTTACAATAGTATCTGTCAAAATTGTATTTATTTTTGAAGGTCCTTACCCGAGCAACGAGAGGCATGGCCAGACCCCCTACAAGGGCGTATCCGGCCTTCCCTCGTTCCATTTACGCATTTATGTCCCTTTTTGTCCACAGAAAGTTCACTTTGACGGCGTTTTCTTGGGGAACCCATCCGGTGGAACACCCCACTTAGCTCTTCCTGGTGGTGTATTGTACCTGCCTGTGGTAAAGTGGCCAAGACTGGACGTTTTCCTGTCAACTCACCAGACTGATGGGGTCGATTTTACGACTACGAGGAGTACAAGCGAACCTTAATCCCTGCCAGCGCGATCGCCATGAAGGAAATGCTCACCGCCGTCGCTCGAGCGACGTTGACATTATTGGCGTTGGCCGCACTCCCGGGCGGACCGGCGTTGGCCGAAGGCCCCACGTATTCCTTGCGGAGTGCTCGCAAGCCGGGCGACATCGACCGGGTCGTGTGCAAGCTGGAAGTCGGCGGCGAGGCGATCGGGACGACCGAGGGGGGCAAGCCGCAACGCTACAAGACGAGTGTGGTGGGGAATTTCGCTTATGACGAGAAGACCCTTCAAGTGCCGACCCGTTCGGACGACCGCACCCGCTCGGTTCGCCACTACGACAAGGTGGACGTCGTTATCAAGCAAGACAATAAGGGGCGCACGCCGGGATTGCGGCCCGACCGGCATCTCATTGGCGTCGACTTCAGCGCGGGCAAGTTGACCGTCTTTTCTCCGAAGGGTAGACTCACGTACAATGAGCTGATCCTGCTCGAGGTGCCGGCCGACAGCGTTTTGCTGGATCGACTTTTGCCCGAGAAGCCGCTGGCCGTAGGCGATTCCTGGAAACACCCTCCGGAGCTGATGACCGGCATGTTCGGCCTTGGCACAACCAGGATGGTCGATGTGGAAAGCACGCTTACTGAAGTGACCGACAGTGCGGCTCGCTTTGAGACATCCGGCCACATCGAGGGCACGTATGAAGGTACGGCGACGAAGATCGACGTGAAGGCCAAATACCGGTTCAACCGCAAGAGCCGCCGGATTGACTGGATTGGTCTCTTGATGAAGGAGTCGCGGCCAACGGGCAAGATTAGGCAGGGGGTCGATGTCGTTGCCCGGTTCCAGATGCAGATTGCCCCCCGGGGGGAGTCGCCGAACCTGACCTCCGCTGCCCTGAAGGGTCTCACGTTGAGCGCCACTCCCGCTTCGACGCTGCTGGCATACCGATCGGGCAACGGATGGGAGTTCACCAACGACCGCCGCTGGCACGTCGTGGAGGACGCACGTGATGTAGCGCAACTGAAGCTGCTGGACCAGGGCCAGGTGATCGCGCAGTGCAGCGTCTCCCCGCTGCCGATGCGGGATCCCGACAAGACGTTCTCCCTGGCCGAATTCCAGAGCGACATCCAAAAAGCGCTGGGGGACAGCTTCAAAAAAATGGTCTACGGCAAGCAATACACCAACGCCGCGAATCACAGCGGCTACCGGGTCGTTTGCCGCGGAACCGTCGAGAAGGTACCCATGCAGTGGAACTACTACTATCTCGCCGATGAGCACGGCCGCCAGGTCGTCTTTGCCTTCACGGTCGAGCAACATCTCGTCGAACACCTGAACAAGGCCGACGAGCAACTGGTGCGCACGCTGCGGTTTTTCAACAGGCGGGTGGCGAAGAAGGAAGAGAAGTAGCCTTTGCAAGGGGCGCAGAAAAACGCCGCCGGCCCTTCGATGGGAAGGGCGGCGGCTTTGAAATCAAACCTCCCGCCCACTGCGACCGGATGTGTCGCTGCGAGACGAGCGGGGGTCGGGCGTGCACTTGCATCAGCCGTTGGTGACCCCGGCTCACGCCATTGGGTTGGCACCTCCGCCGAAATGTTTGGCGAGAGGCTTGATTCCTGTCGGCTTAGATCCCGTTTACAGGAGATTATCGGCAGTTTCGCCGGAAACCTTGCAACAGAAACTCCGTCCCGTCTCACTTCTGCTCGACCCAGATATTGCGGTATTGCACCTTGTTGCCATGGCCCTGGAGATGGAACGGCCTTGGTCCGGGTCCTTCGCCCTTGCGGCCCGGCGTCCCGTGCGGCAGCTCCAGGTCCTTGTGGATCACGACCCCGTTGTGGCGGACGGTGACTCGGGCGTTCTCGACCTTCTTGTCGCCGTCGTACTTCGGTGCGGTAAAATCGAAATCGTAGGTCTGCCATTGCATGGGCGGCAGGCACATGTTCACGTCCGGGTCGCGAACCTTGTAGAACCCCCCGCACTCATTGTTGCGGCCCTCCAGCCCGAACGAGTCGAGCACTTGGCACTCGTAACAGTCGTGCAGGTAGACGCCGCTGTTGGAGCGTCCCTGACCGCCGGCCTTGGGCATCCATGAAAGGCACAACTCCAGGTGGATGCGGTAGCTGCCGTCGAACTTCGGCTTGGTGGTGATCCCCGAAAGGACCGACCCCCATTCGGTGAGCGTTCCGTGGTCGAACTGATCGGCGTTGGTGCCGTCGAACAGGACAACGGCGCCTTTTGGCGGTTTCGCACCCAGGGTTGGGCTCTTACGCTCGGTCTTGGTCAACTTGGCTTTCTTCTTGCCGTCCGGATCGGTCAGGGTTATTTCCTTCCCGGCGATCTCGCCGGCCAACTCCTTGCCTTTCAGTTCGGTGGCGTCGTCACCGCGTTTTCCGTCGAGAAAGTACCGGTCGTCGCCGCGTTTCCATCCTGCGCCGGGCAGCCCGCCCTTGTAGACGACCACGCGAAAGTTGCCGTCGCCGCGGGCGATGACCTGGGCCGCAACTTTGCCGGCCCCGCCGCCGGGGAGTTCCCCTTCGCCGACGTACTCCCCTTGAATGGCGAAATCGGGGTCGGCTTTGACCTCCTCGGGATTGAAGATTTCCTTCGGCTTGGCCGACGCCGAACAAGCGAGGGTACACGCAAGCAGAAACGCAAGCAGCAAGTTAATTCTTTGGGTCATGGTGGGCTCCTTTCTGTGATGGTTGAACTTGGGCGGGAAAAACTCGTGAAACGCTTCCCTCTCGAAGCTTCCGACCGACCGGGCTTTACACGGATTAGTAGACCGCTCGAGGGACGGGTTGTCAAGCGCCGGCCGGCTTTTTCTCATTGGGGATACGTCAGGCGTTTTCCGGCAGCAAATCCCGGAGCCCACGGGCCCCGCTGCCCTGGCCAAACGGCCCGCCCCCGTCTATGATCTAAACAACGTTGTTAGCCGACAACTCACCTGTCCCGCCACCGAGGGACCATGAACGAAGACCTCCCCCCGCACGAACACTTCATGAAACTCGCGCTGGACGAGGCCGAACAGGCGATCCGCGAAGGCGAAGTGCCGATCGGAACGGTCATCGTCTACAAAGGGCGGGTCATCGCCAGCGCCCATAACCATTGCGAGCAACTCCGCGACCCGACCGCCCACGCCGAGATGATCGCCATCACCCAGGCGGCCGAAGCCCTCGGGTCGTGGCGGCTCGACGGCTGCACGCTCTACGTCACGCTCGAGCCCTGTCCGATGTGCGCCGGGGCCATCGTCCAGGCACGCATCCCCACGGTCGTCTACGGCGCCTCCGATCCCAAGGCCGGCGCGGTCGATTCCCTCTACCAGCTCTTAAACGACCCGCGGCTGAACCACCGCTGCAACGTGCTGACCGGCGTGTTGGCCGGGCCGTGCGCGCAAATCCTCTCCCGGTTCTTCCAAGAGCAACGCCGGTCGGGAAAGAAATAGGAGCAAGCGGTGCCTATCATGATGCCCCAGACCAACAACCCGGATCGTGCGAAGCCGCAAGCGGCTGACGCCAAGAGATAAGAAAATGTCGCGAATCGTCCTGGCCATGTCCGGTGGAGTCGACAGCAGCGTGGCGGCCTGGCTGCTGCGCGAAGCGGGGCATGAGGTCGTCGGGGTCTTCATGCGGCATGGACAAGCCGCCTTGCCGGCGTGCGATCTGTCGCTTGCCCGGAAGCAAGGATGCTGTAGCGCCGCCGACGCGGAGGACGCCCGGCGCGTGGCCGAGATGCTCGACATCCCGTTCTACGCGATCAACTTCGAGGAGGAGTTCGGGCGGATCGTCGATTATTTCTGCGACGAGTACACGGCCGGGCGGACGCCCAACCCGTGCATCGTCTGCAACACGTGGATCAAGTTCGGCAAGCTGTTCGAGTACGCCGACAGCGTCGGGGCGGAGTTTGTCGCGACCGGCCACTACGCCCGGCTCGAGACGACCGGCGACGGCCAGCTCGCCTTGTGCCGGGGGCGCGATGAGACGAAAGACCAGGCGTACGTGCTGTTCGGCATCGACCGCCGGTTGCTGCCGCGGCTGAAGTTCCCCGTCGGTGAGCACCGAAAGGAGGAAATCCGCCGGATCGCCGGGGAATTGGGGCTCCGCGTGGCCGAGAAACGCGACAGCCAGGAGATCTGTTTCGTGCCGGAGGGGGACCATGCGAGGTTCATCCGCCGGCACCGAAGCGACCTCGAAACGGCCGGCGAGATCGTCACGACCGACGGCACCGTGGTGGGCGACCACGACGGCTTCGAGCGGTTCACAATCGGCCAGCGAAAAGGCCTCCGGGTGGCAATGGGCAAGCCCTATTTCGTCGTGCGCATCGAGCCCGACACTTGCCGCGTCGTGATCGGCACCCACGCCGAACTCGGCCGCACGGAACTGACCGCCGGACAGACAAACTGGTTGATCGACCCGCCGACCGAACCGTTCTGCTCCCAGGTGAAGATCCGCTACCGCAGCCGGCTCGAAGAGGCCACGGTCACACCGCTATCGAACGACCGCTTCCATTGCCAATTCGACCACCCCCGCCACGGCATCGCCCCCGGCCAGGCGGCCGTCTGCTACGACGGCGACCGCGTGCTCGGCGGTGGGTGGATCGAGTGATGAAAAAATATTTAGCCATTCGGCCGCCTTAAGTCCTCTACTTGCAGAGCCTCCGCCACTTCGGTTCCAGCCCGGCGTTCTCGACCTGCTTCAGGGCGTCGGCGTGTTCGGGTTTCAGGCCGCCTTCCACCAGCGTGTTGTTCTTCCACGTGTGCCAGTCGGGCGAGTTGCGGTTGTGGCGCACGGGGCGGCCGGACGTGCTGTGGATCAGGTTGTCTTCGATCAAGTAGCCCTTCGAACCCTCGTCGAGAAAGATGCCGTTGTTCGGGGCGGCGATCGCGTAGCGCGAACGGTGGACGTCGTGCAAGTGGTTGCCTCGCAGCACCGTGCCAGGCTGATAGCCCAGCGAGTAGATGCACCCGCCGTCGCAGACCCTTTTCATGACGTCGTAAATGTGATTGTCGGCGACGATGTACTCCCGGGCGACCGTCGGCGAGGGGTTCCAACACCAGCCGATGCTGATGCCGGTGTAAGGGTGGTCGCAGACGAGATTGTGTTCGATGGTTGTCTTCTGGGCAAACCCAGCCCAGATGGCACAGGCCCCGTAGTAGACCTCGCCGCAGCGGTGGACGTAGTTGTTGGCGATGCGGTTTTCCTTGGGCACGCGCCGCTCGTCGTTGGAGCCGCCGACGTTGATGCCGTTGCCGGCGATGTCGAAGACCTCGTTGCCCTCGATCAGGTTACGGGAGCAACCCTCGCGCAACGCAATGCCACTCCCGCCGGCATGTGCGATCCGGCCGCCGACGAAACTGCACCCGTTGGCCCAATTCCAGCGAACCATCGACGGGAGGCCGTAAACGCTGCTACCCCCGTAGCGAAAGGCGGCCTGGCGGCCGTGATGGCCCTCGGGCGGGAGCGGCTCGTGGCTGTGCATCACCGCGATGCCGTCGAAGTGCAGGTTCCGCACCAGCTTTTCGGCCGTGCCAGCGATCTCGACGACGTGCGAGAGCACCGGAACGATCGTTTCGGCCTTGTCCATATCCTGCCCTTCGAGCGGCCAGTAGGTCAGCAGGCCGTTATGCCGATCGAGGTACCATTCGCCCGGCTCGTCGAGCATCTCGATGGCGTTTTCGAAGAAGCAGCCGCCGCCCTTGCGTGGACGGTTGCCGCCGCCGTACTTGACATGAGGCCGTTGCAGGACGACCACGCCGGTGTCGGGTTCGACCGCTTCGATCTTTTTGTGCAACGTTGCCCAGTTCTTCAGGACGACGGCTTCCACGTCATTGAGGTTCTTCCACTTCTTGAGCTTTCCCGGGCCGAGTGTCAGCGTGTGGTGTTTCAGGTCTTGCGACAGTTCAGCCCCGGTCAAGCGCCAGCAGTATTCTTCGGCGTTCTTGTTGGGGGTTCGCGCACGGACCGTCCGCCGGCCGTCGACGAAGAGCTGACGGAAGTACCACTTGCCGGCTTTGACTTCCGGCACGGTGACGGTCCAGAGCTTGCCCTGGGCCTTTTTCCAGCCGATGATGCGCCGCCCGCCGCTGAGGACCGGCATCTGCTCGCCCCAAGCGGCGTAAGTGATGGAGTGTTTCTCGGTGCCGGAGTCTTCCGGCCCGAACACGAGCGGTTTGTCGAGGAAGTAGATCCCGCCGCGAATTTCAACGGTGATATCCTCTTTCAGCCCGGCGGCGACCAGTCTGCGCACGGCATCGCGGGCGCGGGCGACGGTGGCAAACGGTTTGTCGGGCATGCCGGGATTCTTGTCGTTCCCGTCAGGGGCAACGTAGAATTCGCCCGCCGCCGCGTCACCGGGATCGAGCCCACACACTCCCAAACATGCGGCCAGAAGAGCAGCGGATACCGACGTTTTCATGAGATACTCCGTTCCAAGGGGTTTGGGGTCGTTTTGGGTCGTTTGTCGTCGCCCACAATTATTCTGGATGCAACCGCCGTGGTCAAGTCTTTAGGATGCCAGCGGGGATTTCGCCGAGGCTTGCCGATCACCAGTTTACAGGATATGATGAGCAGCGAACCCGGCCGTTTGAGCGTGCCATATAAAGCCGCGACCAGTGGTCGCGGAGAAGCAGAACGCGGCCTCCGGACGCGGAGGAATCAACGCTATCACATCGGCCGCAGGATCGAATGACACGGGAGACGTTCATTCAGGGTTTCCGCGACCTGGTCGCGGCTTTGTATTCCAACAGCACGGGGAAACAGAAACATGATGAGCGGCAAGAACGCGACGATGTTGTTGTGCTGCGGCGTATGGCTGTTGGCTTGGGTTCAAGCCGGGCTCGCCGGTACGTTCTACGTCGATCCCGAAAACGGGAAGATGGACGGCGACGGCAGTGCCGACAAGCCCTGGTCGACGCTGGAGGCGGTTGTCGCCGACAAGCTCGGGGCGGTGAAGCCGGGTGATACGATCCTGCTTCGGACTGGGTACCACGGCGATGTGAATATCTCGCAGGCGCGGAACGACGCCGTCATCACGGTCGCCGCCGAAGAGGGCCACAAGCCGGTGCTGTCGCGGCTTGCCGTGAGCCGGGCGTCGAAGTGGACCTTCCGCGGGCTGACGATCACACCCTCGGCGGCCAAGGAATACCAGAAGTGTACGATCGTCAGTCTCGGGCTTCGCAAAAAGGAGCCCAGCAGCGACCTTGTCATTGAAGATTGTTTCATCTACTCGGTGCTCGACACATCGAAATGGTCGGCCGAGGACTGGGGCGCCCGGGCGTGCAACGGGATCTCGCTGGGCCGCGACGGCAAGAACCTCGTCGCGCGGAATAACTATCTTTTGAACGTGCGGTTCGGAATCAGCATGGCCGCGCCCGGTTCGCTGGTCGAGGGAAACACGATCGAAAACTTCTCCGGCGACGGTATCCGCGTCACCGTCGACGACCTGACCGTGCAGTACAACACGATCAAGAACTGCTACAACGTCGACGCCAACCACGACGACGGGATCCAATGTTTCCTGTTCAACAAGGGCCGGGGCACGGTCCGCCGCGCGACGATCCGCGGCAACATCATCATCAACCGCGAAGACCCGAAACAGCCGCACCGGGGGCCCTTGCAGGGGATCGGGTTCTTCGACGGGCCGCTGGTCGATTTCCTCGTCGATAAGAACGTCGTGCTGGTAGCACACTGGCACGGCGTTTCGCTCTACGACGCCCAGGGCTGCAAGATCCTCGACAACGCCGTCTACACGAAATGGCATGATGAGAAGCCGCGGCCGTGGATCATGCTCGGCTCGAAACAGGACCGGGTGGGATCGAACGTCGTCCGGGGCAACCTGGCCCACCGGTTCAACCTCGGCAAGGGCGAGGTCGACGCGGCGGCGAACGAAGAAGTAACCGAGAAGGCGTTCTACCGGAAGCTGGGCGAATTGGAAGGCGTGATCAATAAGAAGTTCGGCGCGCTGCATCCGGTTTGCCGGCGCCCGCGCATCAAGAAGTCGCCTTGAAAGATTTACTCGTTCCCATGCTCCGCATGGGAACGCAATACCGCGACGCCCTGCGTCGCAAGAGAAAGCAGCAAGGACGCAAAAAGTAACTGGCATCGGGTTCCCATGCAGAGCATGGGAGAGCATGGGAACCAGGAGATTTTGGAAAAAGGAGCGAACATGCGCCGGCAGCTTCTCATTCTGATCATCGCGACGGTCGCAATCGGCCGAATGTCCCTCGCCGCCAAAGAGGCGAAGACCTGGAAATTCGTGAGCATCCCCGATTTCCTCAATGTCGACGTGAAATACCCCGAGCCGAAATGGGACGATGCGCTGGACTATGTACTCGACGCGATCAAGGCCGAGAATCCCGACTTCGTCCTGGTGGCCGGCGACGAGGTGATGGGCCGCTGGTGGAAGGGCAAGGACCAGATCGAAAAACTCGGCAAGCTCTACTACACCGCCTGGACCGACCGGATGAAGGCACACGGGCTGAAGTATTACGTCGCCGTCGGCGATCACGAGATGGGCGACAATCCGTGGCGGCCGACCATCGACGGCCGGCGGCCCCGCTGCGCCGCTCTCGACGACGTGCCGCTCTACAAACGGGCCTTTGCCAGGTATATGCAAATGCCCCAAAACGGACCGGAAGGAGAGAAGGGGCTGACCTACTCGTTCATGCACAAGGGCACCTTGTTCGTTGTGGTCGATGCCTTCGAGCAACAGTTTATGGGCGAGGGCCGCGGAACGCCCACGGTAACCGGCGAAAACCTTGCATGGGTTGAGCAAACGCTCCGTACGACGGGCCTCCGAGCCCGTCGAAAGGACGCGGGACAGCGACGGGCTCGGAGGCCCGTCGTACGTTTTGAGACAACGCTCGAGAAGAACGCCGGCGCCGACCACGTCGTCGTGATGGCCCACCCGCCGATCCTCGGGCCGGTCCGCGCGCAAAGCTCGAGCCGGCTGATGCTCAAAGGCGGGGCCGATTCGCCGTTGTGGCAGGTAATGAAGCGGCACGGCGCCGACCTCTACCTCTGCGGCGAGGTCCATGCGATCACCTGCACCGAACGCGACGGCATCGAGCAGATCGCCCACGGCGGACTCTTCGGCTACAACGACATCGTCAACTACCTGGTCGCCACCGTCGGCCCCGACCGGGTGCAGCTTGAGCTGAAGGCCATCCGGACCGATCGCTCCGGCGGGAAACTACCCCAGAGTGCCGGCAACCAGCCCCGTGAATTCGTCAAGATCTCCAAACAGAACAAGAAGGCCGGCTTCAGGACCGTGGGGACCATGACGCTGGACAAGTCCGGCGGCAAGAAGGTCTTTCGCGACAAGAAGGGCATCTTCAACGAAGACAACAACCCCAAGACGGCGGCCAAGGCCTCGGCACAGGGGAACAAAATCCTCGAACCGTATTTGACCGCGCCGGAACTGACGGCCAAGGGTAACGTCCAAGACCCGGATCAGCGCCAACGGCGAAAATTTGAAATCCAGAGCAAGGAGTAGTCGCTTATGCCGGATGCCGGAGTGCCGACGACCGGATTGCTGTTCGGCGAAATCTACCTGAAACACGACACCGGCTACGGCCACCCGGAAAGGCCTGACCGGTTGACGGCCATCGTCCGGCGGCTGAAAGAAACCGGTCTGCTCGATCAGTTGGCCGCGATCGAGCCGGCGCCGGCCGACGCGCAGCGGCTCACGGCGGTTCATGCCCCGCAGTACGTCGAACGGGTCAAGGCAATGTGTGAAGGGGGACTTGGCTTCGTCGACTCGCCCGATGCGCCCGCGTGCGAGGAATCGTACCGTGCGGCGCTGAACGCCGTCGGGGGCGTGCTGGGCGCCGTCGATGCCGTAATGGAAGGGAAGATCGCGAACGCCTTTTGCGCCGTCCGTCCGCCCGGCCACCACGCGCTGAGAGACCACGCGATGGGCTTTTGCCTCTTCAACAACATCGCCATCGCCGCGCGGTATCTCCAGCAGCAGCACAAGCTGGCGAAGATACTCATCGCCGACTGGGACGTTCATCACGGCAACGGAACGCACGATATCTTCTACGACGACCCGACGGTATTTTACTTCAGCACGCACCGGTTTCCCTTCTACCCCATGACGGGCGGCGTGAGCGAGACGGGAAGCGGCGAAGGGACGGGCTACACAATGAACGTTCCTCTTTCCGCCGGCGCCGGCGACCGGGAACATCTCACGGCGTTTCGCGACGCGCTGAAGCCCGCGGCGGAGAAATTCGAGCCCGACTTCGTCCTCGTCTCCGCAGGGTTCGACTCGCACCGGCTCGATCCGCTGGGCGGTATGAACGTAACCACCGAGGGGTTCGCCGAGATGACGCGCATCGTCAAGGGAATTGCCGATGAGCACTGCGGCGGCCGCCTGGTTTCACTGCTCGAAGGCGGCTACAGCCTCGACGGGCTGGCCGAGTCGGCTGAAGCCCACATTCGCGTTCTTATGGAGTAGGAAGGATTACGGATGCCGCACGACATAAAGCCGCGACCGTTGGTCGCGCCGAGCAACGCGGGGAACGGCTTTTGGTAACGCCCGGCGCGACCAACGGTCGCGGCTTTATGGGCCCAATTGCCGAACTTATTTGCGAGCAATCGCTAACGTCCACAAGGAGACTACGATGAACCGAACCGTCGCGATTCTTGGAGCAGCCGCGTTGCTGGTTGCTGTTTCGAGCCGGCACGGCCATGGCCAAGTCAAAATCGCCGGCCAACTGAAGAAATGGCACCGTGTGACGCTCACGTTCGACGTGCCGGAAACCGGCGAGCAAGCGGACCCGAACCCGTTTCGCGACTATCGACTGAAGGTCACTTTCCGCCGCGGAAACAGGTCCGTCACCGTCCCGGGGTTTTATGCCGCCGACGGCAACGCGGCCGAGACCGGTGCAAGCAAGGGGAACAAGTGGCGGGTCCACTTCGCCCCGGACGAGACGGGCGAATGGACGTTCGCCGCTTCGTTTCGGACCGGCAAGGACATCGCGATCGACCCCGATCCGAAAGCTGGCAAACCCGTGCCGCCCGACGGGGCCACTGGCAAATTCACGATCAACAAAAGCGACAAATCGGGCGTCGATTTCCGCGGCAAAGGATTGCTCCGCTACGTCGGCCGCCGATACCTTCGTTTTGCCGACTCGGGCGAGTGGTTCCTCAAGGGCGGGGCCGACAGCCCCGAAAATTTCCTCGGCTATGCCGACTTCGACGGAACGTACGACTCAGGCGGCCGCAAGCGCAAGGGCGAAGCCGGAAGTAATAATAAGTTCGTTCACGCCTACGCTCCCCACGCCAAGGACTGGCACCCCGGCGATCCCACGTGGCAAGACGGCAAGGGCAAGGGAATCATCGGCGCAATCAACTACCTTTCCTCCAAGGGGATGAACAGCGTCTATTTTCTGACGATGAACGTCGCCGGCGACGGCAAAGACGTCTGGCCGTGGACCAAAATGGACGAGCGATTCCGGTTCGATTGCAGCAAGCTCGACCAGTGGGAGATCGTCTTCGGGCAGATGACCCGCAAGGGCGTCATGTTGCACGTGCTGACGCAAGAGACCGAAAATGACCAGTTGCTCGACGGCGGCGACCTGGGGCCCGAGCGGAAGCTCTACTACCGGGAGCTGATTGCCCGGTTCGCCCATCACCCGGCCGTCACGTGGAACCTCGGCGAGGAAAACACGAACACCGACAAGCAGCGGAAGGAGTTCTGCGACTACATCCGCGGGCTCGACCCGTACGACCACCCGATCGTCTGCCACACCTTCCCCGGCAAGTACGACCAGGTCTACAACCCCTTGCTCGGCTATAGAAACTTCGAGGGCCCGTCGCTCCAGACGAACGATACGCACCGTCAGACGATCAGGTGGATCGACCGCTCGGCCGAAGCGGGGCACCCGTGGGTCGTTTGTCTCGATGAGATCGGCCCCGCCCATACCGGCGTGAAGCCCGACAAGGACGACCCCGGCCACGACGAGGTCCGCCGGAAGCACCTTTGGGGCAACCTGATGGCCGGCGGGGCGGGCTGCGAATGGTACTTCGGCTACAAGTTTGCCCACAACGATCTCAACTGCGAGGACTGGCGGTCCCGCGACCGGATGTGGGACATGACCCGATTTGCCCTGGAGCTTTTTCAGAAGCACTTGCCGTTTACGGAGATGCAACACGCCGACGCCTTGACATCCGCCGGTGATGATTATTGCCTCGCGAAGCTGGGCGAGGTCTACGCGATCTATCTCCCCCGCGGCGGCACGACCGCGATCCGGCTGCCCGGCTCGAAGTACCGTGTCCATTGGTACAATCCGCGCCGCGGCGGCGATTTGCTCGCCGGCGCTTCCGGGACGCTCGCCGCGATGGGCGACGTTTCGATCGGCCCCCCGCCGAGTGAACCGGAAAAGGACTGGGCCGTGCTCGTGCGCCTAACCGACGTGTCGGCAAAGGATGTTTCCGCGATGAAGATGCTCCTTTGCAAGCCGACGAACGACGGTTCTTGGAGGCCGGCCGTCAAGCAGTCCTCCGGCCCGACCGCCGTGACCAGCTTCACGTTGATCAATGCCGAAACGGATCGCCCGATCCGCGGGTTCGAGAAGCTGACCGGCCAGGTGACGCTCGATCTGGCGAAGTTGCCGACGCGGAAACTGAGCCTCGTGGCCAACGTCACGGGCAGCCCGGGCAGCGTCCGGTTCTCGCTCGACGGCGAAACGAATTTCCGCACGGAGAGTTCTGCTCCTTATGCCTTGTCCGGAGACGCGGGCGGCGACTACAACGCATGGACACCAGCGCCGGGCGCTCACACCATCACCGCAACGCCGTTCGCCGGCGCCGGCGCAAGTGGAAGGCGGGGCAAGCCGTTGACCCTTCGCGTGAAGGTAAGCCGATAGCATTGGAGTCACGCGTCGGCGGCTGAAATGTTACGAACGTTCGTATCTTTTCCCGGATCGGATCGAGCGAGCCGGGCGTGCTGCTGCCGAAGTCCCGAGATGGTCTTCAGGGGCCACGCGGCGATTCATCATCACTCGTGCCGCCGGCGGGGGGAATGTACACTTCTCTTCCGCCTGCAAGCCTACCGTGATTCTCGAAAAAGCACCATTACCCCGGCATTCACGGCTTGTTGAGGATCAAAACCGGCACCGGGTCGCTCGCCCCCTGGTTATCGTCCTTGCCGCCCAGCGCGACGACGCGATACACCAACGGCTTGCCGGGCGGGGCCGTAAAGTCGATCCACTCCGGGCGGTTGTTCGGGTCGCCGGTGACCTGCGGCGGGCGGTAGGCAACGGCCGTCCACCGGCCGTCGCCAATTCTGCGGTCAACGCGGAAGCCGACCTCATTGTCCGACGCATCTGCCCACGTGATCCTGACGGCATCACCCTGGTACACCTCGGCCTTGACGTTCGCAGGCGGCGTCCGCTTGCCGCCGGGGTCGCCGACCTGCGAGCCCTGCATCGGTTTGACGTCGCTGCACGTATTGCCGACGAACGAGGCATCGGTGGCGTCCCGCTTTCCGACGTTGATCGAGCCGACCCAGCCGGGCGTGGTGTTCCAGCCGAACAACACGCCGGCCATGTTGACGTCCCAACCGCCGATGTAGCCGCTTTGGCCGTCGCCTTTCTCGTGGTGGTTGTAGGTCACCGCCCAGGAATAGACCTGCGTTCCGCCGTGGGCCTGACAGAGGATGCCTTCGCCGTCGTTGCCCGGCGAGGAGCCGAGGTTGTTGAACGTGTTGCGGTGGACCCAGAGGTTGCGTCCGCCGAGGTCGAACGCCCGGGAAAGGTTATCGGAAATGTACCCCGGTCCGCCGGGCGAAGTCTCCAGGTGGCCGTCGAGTGTCAGCTCCCAGCCGCCGATCCGCTCGGGGTCGTAGCCCTCGCGGAGCTTTTGCCGCTCGTTGTGATTCCGGGCGATAGTCACCCAATTCCCTGAAACGTTAAAACCCTTGTGGCCGTTGTTGTAGACGTAGTTGTCGACGACGACGACCCCGGGGGCGAAGTAGCCGGCGCCCGCCTTGCCGGCGGCCGAGATCTTCGTAAACCCGAGCATGGTCTTGTTGACGTCGATGCCGGCCACCTTGTTGTAGTCGAACAGGACAATGCTTTTGCGCGGCGGGTCGTAGCCGGCCTGCCCCTTGCCGAACGGGAACGTCCGCCGGGTCGTCTGCCGGTACTTGAAGTTCCGCCCGCGGCTCAGCGCCAGGTAATTGTTCGCCACGAACACCCGCGAGCCGTACACACCGATCCGCGGGCCGAACTTGAACATGTAGTAGCCGCCGGCGCCGAACCCTTTGGTGTAGTCGGGCCGGCCCATCGCGACCGACTCGTTGACCACGCACGACTGCTCGAGCGCGCAGCCGAAGACGAGCCGCCCGGCGCCGGCGCCGACGAACTCGCGGCCGCCGCCGGCAAACGGGTCCCAAGGGTGCGTGCCGTCCGCCTTGCGAAACGCCCAGGGGCGGAGCGTATAGGGGCTCTTCCACGATTCGGCCGTCGCCCACGTCTCGCCCCACTTGATGTCGGGCCCGAACCAGATTGTGCCGCCAACCAGCTCGACCCAGCAGACGCCGACGTCGTCGGCGTCCTTGAGCCGCTTGCCCGGGTCGGGCATCAGCCCGATGATGTTCCAGTCCCTCGGCGTCTCGGGTATAATCGTGAAAAACCGGCCGGTTACGTTGCCCTTGGCATCCCTGTCACGGCATTTGCCGGTAAAGGTGCCGGTTACTTCGTCCCCGTCGCGCCGCAGTTGGATTTCGTACGAGGCCTTTTCCTCTCCTTCTTTGCCGGGTATCGTCAATTCGACCGACAGGTTCACCGAGTCGCCCGACTGGCGGACCCGCGCCTTGCCGGGCCAGACGTCGCGGCCGTATCCCCGGCGAAACCCCTTGACCTCCGGCTGGATTTTGCCGCCGGGGACCGCGAAGCTGAGCACCAGCGGGGCGGGCTCGTAGCGGACCTTTCCGGTCTTCTTCTCGCGGTGTACGCGGAGGTCGCCGCCGTCGAGTTCGAGCGTGAGCCGCTCGCCGGCGTCGATCGCGTTCTCGCGCTTCTTGAACCCGAAGACAAACTTCGTCGGCAGTTGCAGCTTCCCGCCCGTTGCCCGGGGCTTCCCCTTTGGGGCTTCTCCGCGGACAACCACGCCGCTGCGGAGCATCAGCCCGCGGCCGTCCGGCCCGTCGAAGGGCCCCTTCGAGAAATCGTAGGTGCCTGCCGGGTAATACAGGACGCCGCCGCCTTGGGCCGCCAATTCGTCCCGGGCGTTTTCGAACCTCTCGAAGTCCGTCTTGCCCTTGGCGTACTCGGCCATGTTGATGACCCGCTCCCACTCGATCCGGTCGGTCCACGCCGGGTAGCCGAACCCGCCGGAGTAGTAAGCGGCAACCGGATTGTCGGTCGGCGCGTCGGCGGCCCGCAACGATGCGGCGGTCAACGCACATAATGCGAGCGCCCAAATCCGAACGTGTGGTTGCGACATTGCCGTACCTCGATTCCGAAACAAGTCGGGAGCAGCAAAGAAATAACTGAGGCCGTCCGGGAATTCGACCCTGTAGGGAACGCCCTCTGTGGCGTTCCGCAGATGGATCGTTGCCCAAAAGGAACGGCACAGAGACCGTTCCCCTACAGTGATTTCGGTCTGCAATTCCCGGACACCTTCAAATAACTGCCGCATCCTTCAGGCATACTCCTACGAGAAGGCCGTCCCCTTGGGCGTTATTCGCCGCGGAGTTTCATCCCCTGTTGGATGAGTTTCTCGCGGACTTCGTTAAGACTGGTGACGCCGAAGTTCTTGCACTCGAGCAGATCGTCGCCCGTGCGGCGGAGCAGCTCGCCAATGGTGTTGATCCCCAAACGGATCATGCACTTTCGGGCCCTGACCGAGAGGCTCAATTCGGAGATGGGTCGGGCCAGCAACGCCTGTTCGTCGGGCGAAAGCTCTTCCGGCTCATAGAGTTCGACGCGGCGTTCCTGGGCAAACTGGCCGAGGTGAAGTCCCCTGCTGCCGAGCATCTCCCGGATCTCGATAAGGCTCGTTTCGCCGAAGTTCTTGCTCGCGAGGAGCTCCTGCTCGGTACACCGGCACAGATCGCCGAGCGTCATGATGCCCATCTTCTGGAGGCAGTTCCGGCTGCGGACGGAGAGTTCGAAATCGGTGACCGGAATATCCATTACCTGGCTCATCCGATCGCGTTTCTTCTGGGCGTCTTCGTCGTAGTATTGCTCGCTGGCCGCCTCGGTATCCTTGAGAAACAGCCTTGCCCGACCGTTGTTGGGATAGGCCCGGAGTATCCGCTGGTAGCACTGGGCTGCTCGATCGTATTCTTCGCAATCTTCGTACAAGAGCCCCAGGTTCAACAGCGCGCCGACATGAGAAGGGAATTGGCCGCCTGCACGGCGATAGAACTCCAAGGCGGTGTCATCGTTCCCCCGCCGGTCATTCTCCAGGGCAAGTCCGAACAGCGCACCGCGGTGGTTGCTATCGGCGTCTACTGCGCGTTCGTATAACGCGACCACTTCGTCGGGATTTCCTCCCAGCGCGGCGACGGTGGCGGCGCGTTGGCTCAGGTACTCGGCAGTCTGCTCGACGGCGCCGGAGAGCTGATCGAGCGTTTCGAGCGCAGCCCGGGCGTTTCCGTCGATGCGGTGCACCTCAGTTTCACCCAAGGCGCACTCATCGTTGTTGTAACCGGCTTTTCGCGCAGCGGCGTAGCTTTCCAGCGCTTCTTCGTACTTCTCTTGGGCAAAACAAGACTTGGCCAAATAGAACTGCGCAAGCGCCCCGCCGTCTCCCTGGCGAAGGGCCTCGATCGCATCCTCATAACGCCCGAGCACGTACATGCAAACGCCTAACCGGACCATGCTGGCCGGCGTGTGGTCCCCCTTGACCTCCAGTTCCGCAACCGCGTCGCGGAGGGTCTGGTAGTTCGAATAGTCGGCGGCGATCGCGTCGACCAGTTGTTGTATCTGCGGCGGCCCGAACGAACCGTTGAACAAAACCACTTGTTTCAGATCGTATTCCAAGGCTTCCGTCATCGTCGATTTCTCCTCACAAGAATCCTCAATGGCCAACAATACCCAAAAGCCAGCGGTGGGAATCGAACCCACAACCCCCGCATTACGAATGCGGTGCTCTGCCAATTGAAGCTACGCTGGCTTTCTCCGGCATTTGCCGACGAACCGAGTGTAATCCATTAGAATACCAAAAATAGATCGGGAAACAAACCCCCAAAGCCGTATCCCGATTTTGCCGTGCCACCCGGCAGCGGGCCTCCCCGACTGAAGGCGGTACTGCGAACGGATCGGGGAGCTTGCCACGCCTATAGGTCCTGCAATAATGGAGGCTTGGCGGTCCTTCTTTGCCGGCGAATCCCACTAAAACGGTAAGGAGTAGAATTATGGCGGAAAAGACACGAAACACGGGCTTATGGAGGCTGTGGTGCTCGCTTGCCGCGGTCTTGTCCGTATGCACGAGTGTTCTATACGCTGCCGAAACCGACGCCCAACAGGCCGAGAAGGCCCTGGCACGGGAGATTCTGGACGCCGCGGGCATCCAAGGCGGCCTGATCGTACACATCGGTTGCGGTGACGCGAAGTTGACCGCGGCCATGCGTGCCACCGACAGATACCTCGTTCAGGGACTGGACGCCGATGCGAAAGACATGGAAAAAGCCCGCCGGTACATCCGGTCGCTCGGCGTGTACGGCAAAGTGGCCGTCGATCAACTCCGCGACAACCGGCTCCCTTACGTCGAGAACCTCGTCAACCTCGTCGTGTCGGAAGATATCGGCAACATTTCGATGGAAGAGGTTATACGTGTGTTGTGCCCGAACGGTGTTGCATACATCAAAGCGGACGGCAAATGGACAAAAACCGTCAAGCCTCGCCCCGAGGAGATCGACGAGTGGACGCACTTTCTGCACGGGCCGGACAACAACGCGGTTGCGCACGACTCGGTTGTCGACTTGCCGCGCCGGCTCCAATGGCTGGGGCTGCCGAAGTTCGCCAGGGCCCACGAGCAGGCGGCCAGCCTCAGCGCGTGTGTCACGGCCGGCGGCCGCCTCTTCTATATCATCGACGACACGCCTCGTGCAGACATTCGCTTTCCTGCCGAGTGGTCGCTGGTTGCCCGCGATGCGTTTAGCGGCGTGCCCTTGTGGAAACGCCCGATCCCGGCGTGGATCAATCAGCTTCGCCGGTTCCGGTCGGGACCTGCGGAAACGGCGTTTCGGCTCGCCGCCAAGAACGACCGCGTTTACGCCACGCTCGGCATCGACGCCCCGGTGAGTATTCTCGACGCGGCGACCGGCAAAACCCTGGCAACCTGCGCGGGTACAAAAGACGCCCGGCAGATCCTCTGCATCGGCGACGTGCTCGTGGTTCTCGTCGATACCCGGCCCCAGGCGAACGAGGGTAAGGATTCCGCGATACGAAGGGGGCGGGAACCGGCGTCCGGCAAACGCGCCATCGTCGCCGCCGACCCAGCCACCGGAAAAACCATCTGGCGCAAAGAAATCGAGGCGTTCGTCCATCCGACGCTCGCCGCCCGCGGCGGCCGCTTGTTCTATCAAACGAATGCCGACGTTTACTGTTTGGATCTCGGCGACGGAAAGCAGGTATGGAGTGTCCCGGCGAAGATGGAGCTCGCCGGTCACGAGGCCGGCTGGGAGTCACCCACGCTGGTCGCCGGCGATGGAGTTGTCTACTGTGCCGACTTCAAGAAGCTCATCGCCTTTTCGGCAAAGGACGGCAAGGTTTTGTGGCAGGGACCTTCCAGAGCGGGATACAATTCCCCGCCCGAGGTGTTCCTGATCGGCGGTTTAGTGTGGACGAAGGGAAAAGGCATGACCGGTGCGGATCCGAACACGGGAGCCGTGAAAAAGGAAGTCCCCACGATCGGCGGCTACATGCACCATCGCTGCTACCGCAACAAGGCGACCGATCGTTTCATCCTGCGGGGCGACCAGGGGGTGCAGTTCGTCGATCTGGAGTCGGGCAACGCTCGGATACACCACTGGATCCGCGGCACGTGCCAATACGGGATCATGCCCGCCAACGGATTGCTCTATGTTACTCCCGACTCGTGCGCCTGCAACTTGAAAACCAAGCTGAATGGGTTCTGGACCCTGGCGCCGGACGCGGGACAGAAAAGCAAGGGCCCCAAGGGCGAAAGACTGGAAAAGGGGCCCGCGCTCGGCAAGATCGACGCGAAGACGCCGCCTGGCGCCGACTCGAATGCGTGGCCCGTCTATCGCCACGACTTCGCCCGAAGCGGAATGACGAAAGCCAGCGGTCCGGACGAACTCAAGCCGGCGTGGACCGCCGACATCGGCGGCCGGCTATCCGGTGTTACCGTTGCCGGCGGCAAGGTCTTCGTGGCGGCGGTCGACAAGAACACGGTCTACGCACTCGGCGAGAACTCCGGGAAGACGGTTTGGACCTTTACGGCGGGTGGGCGAATTGACTCGCCGCCGACGATCTACAAAGGGATGGCCCTGTTCGGCTCGGCCGACGGATACGTGTATGCACTGCGTGCGGCCGACGGAGAGTTGGCGTGGCGATTCCGCGCCGCGCCCGAGGACCGCAGGACCTTCGTCAACGGGCAAATCGAATCGGTCTGGCCCGTTCACGGAAGTGTCATCGTCCATGATGGCAAATTGACGGTCGCGGCCGGCCGCTCGTCCTATCTCGACGGCGGCATTCACGTCTACCGCCTCGATCCGGGGACCGGCAAGATGCTCTCCGAGACCGTGATGTATAGCCCCGATCCCAAAACCGGTAAGCAGCCGACCGGCGGCGACCGCAAGGACGTGCGAGGTGCATTGTCCGACATCCTCGTCTCCGATGGTGAAGACGTCTACATGCGGCACGTGAAACTGGACTTCAAGACCGGCAACGAGACGGGCAAGGGAGTCCATCTGTTCTGTCCGATCGGGTTGTTGGACGATACCTGGTGGCACCGGGCCTACTGGCTCGTAAACGACCACTTCATCTCGCACTGGAGCGGCTGGTGGAAAGTCGGCAATCAGGTCCCGTCCGGCCGGATCCTCTCGTACGACGACGTGTCCATTTTCGGTTACGGCCGCGACAAGTATCCCGGCGGAAATACGGGCCAGTGGCGCGGCGGCGAGAAATACCAGCTTTTTGCGGCCGACCGGGCCTCGCCCGGCCAGCAGGCAAAACAGGAGCCGAAACCGGTTGAGAAACCGGTTGCCGGAAAGAAGTCTGGAAAGCGGGCGCGAAGACCCAAACAGCCGCCGCCCCCGCCGCAGAAGTATCGCTGGACGACGCAAATACCGTTCTACGTAAGGGCCATGGTCGTTGCCGGCGAGAAGATGTTCCTCGCCGGCCCGTCTGAAATGACGGAGACGAAGGGAGGCGGCGGATCTCTCGATCTCGTGAACCCGGCAGACGCCCTTGCCGCCTGGGAAGGAAAAAAGGGCGTCATGCTATGGGCCGTTTCGACGAAGGACGGCAAAAAGTTGGCCGAAACGAAGCTCGACAGCCTGCCCGTCTGGGACGGTATGGCCGCCATCGACGGACGGCTGTACCTCGCAACCCAAGACGGCAAAGTCGTCTGTTTCGGCGGCCGGTAGGATACCCCGATCCCTCGATTATTCTATTCTTCGTCGGAGTCGGACACTACGTACTTCTGGGGTCCTTGCCGGAACTGTTGCAAGGTTTCCTCGCAGGAGAAAGCGTAGAGCCGGCCGTTGCAGGTGATGCAGTAGTCCGTGTGGCCGGGTACGCGGCGGCCTTGAACAAGCAGCACCGGGTCGCGGCCCTCGTAGGCCGGCGAATACCGCTCGGGATCGGCCAGAAACCGCCCGCGGGCCCCGAGGTTCGAGAAGAAGAAGGTCTGGCCGTGGTAGACCGCTGAGAGACCGGAGTTGCCCGGTGTCCAGCGTTCCTTCTCGATCAGCTCGACCGGACAGTAGCCGTCCAGGGCCAAAACGAAATCACTATTCGAGAAGCCTGCCGAATCGTTCTTCTGCGGTGCTTCGGAGGAGACGGAGGGGACCGGCCGCCCGACGAGAAGAGTGCCGGCACTGCCGCCTCGAAAGCCGGCGTTCAAGGCCAACGCCCAATTGGCCCTGGGCGGTTCCATCTCGGGCGGGCTCGCCGGTTCGATCTCGGAGTGCCCCGGCGCGTCAATCGGCGCGTCAATCTTGGCGTGGCCCGGCGGGTCAATCTCGGCATGGTTTGGCCGGGCGGCCTCCGGTTGCTGCGGCGGCGCCGACAACGTCGGCTCGACGATCGTTTCTCCGCGAGCCGCCAGGGACTGTGGCTCGTTGACACGGGCCCGCAACGGCGCTGCCGACGCCACGAACTCCTCGGCGAGTTCCCGCAACGGGCGAGCGTCGGGTGGATCGTCCTGCAACAGACGCGTGGGCGCAGATTCGGGAATGGATTCTTCCAACAGCTCGGCTGCGGGTGCCGGCGATGGAAGATCCTCATGCTGTTCGGGATTCTCCTCAACAACCTCGTGCAAAGGACGCGCCGGCGGCTCCAGGTCCGCAAGTTTTTCCGGCGGATCGGACGGTCCGCGAGACGGTGATCCGGCTATCGCTGGCGGCGGCGGTTCTTCGGAAACCGGGACGGGCGGATGCGGCATGAAATAGGGCTGATACGTCCCGTCATCTCCCATATCGAAGGGATTACCGGCCGGCTCCCTCTCGAAAGGACCCTCGACCGGCTCTTCGGCCGGTATTTCGATCGGTTTCTTCGCGGGAAGGTTGTCCTCCTCGGAAGGGTCGGGCAAGATCGAGTCGGGGCTGACGGGCAGACCCGGGAGGGTTTTCGGCAATCCGGGCAGGGCTTCCAGCGGGGCCGTTCCCGCCGGGGGTGTCGCTTCCGGTTCGATCGGCGCTTCCGGCGTACCCCGGTCGATTGGGAGGGGCTCGTCGGGCGGAAGAAGCCCTTCTTCGGGCGTGAGGATCGTCTCAGGGACCGCTTCCGGCGGCGGCAACTCTTGGCCGGCCGGCGCGGGGATTGTTTCGATGCCGACGGATTGGGGAAAGGTAACCTCGGGGCGCGGCTCATCCGGCCACTGCCGCCAGGTCGTTGGAAAATAGCCGAAGTGCTTTACATTGGGGATGCAGATGCAACCTCCGCCGCACGGCAAGGGATAAGCATAGGGCACAGGCGTGCTTGCCAATGTCGAGCTGCCGCCTTGCATCAGCAGTGCGATCAGGCCGCAACATGCCGCAAAAGCAGCCCAGCGTATCGATCTGGTCATTTGAATTTCCCCCTTGCTCAGGCAGTCTGCCATCGTACAGGTAGCCGAACCGTGCCGGACTTACCAGCCTCGGAATCTGCCTCCCAGTCGTTGCGTGCTTCGAATGGTGGAAACCCCCAGCGACGTCACGCCGAGAAGCCGCTGGACGGGATCGGTGACCTTGCTGATGAAGTTCGTCGCGGCAATCAGTCTGTCCTCGGCGATGAACACGCGATCATCCGGCAGGATTTGATAGTTGGTTGCTGTCGAGGCCCCTTGTGTAATCGCGTTGTAGTCGATTGGCAGGATCTGGTCACACCCGGAACCGCCCGGCGCGGGCCGGGCAATCCAGATCTTCTTGCTCGACAACTGGGGGAGGCCGCCCACGTTGCCCAACGCGTCGAGCACGGTTTCGTTGCCGGTGACCGGAATACGAACCACGTTGTCTCCCAGACCTGCCCCCTCGGTAATGACATAGTACACCTTGCTGTTGAAGGCGATTACCTCGACCGAGACGTCGGGTGAATCAAAGAACTGAGAAAGGTGCTTCGTCAGCAAGACTTTCGCTTCGGTGACCGTCTTGCCCGCCACGTAGACCGATCCGTACTGGCGCAGGTTGACCGTGCCGTCGGGACCGACCAGGTACTCACCGGTTACCGGCTGCGTCCCGGCGGCCCGAGCCAACTGGACCGAAACTTCCGGTTGACGCAGTTGCTGCGACAGGTGTTTGGTGATCGTCTCCTTGGCCTCCTCGATGGTCATTCCAGCCACACGGACTTTCCCGTAGGCCGGGCCCAGATTGACCGTTCCTTCACCCTCGATCAAATAGAAGTCGTCGATTGGTTGCCCCAGCAAGGTCCCCACCACTTGGACCTGCAACACGTCAAAAATCGCGGCCCGGTACGGCGGCAGCGGTACCAGCTTGAGCACCTCGATCAGCAAGACGTCGGGCGGCTCGATGCGGTAGGCCGGCAGCGACATCATCGCCAACTCCCGCGGCGGCGGTCCCAGCATCGCCGGAACCGGCTCCTGGAGTGTTGGATCGTAGTAATCGAACGTCCGGCAACCTGCTACACCCGTCACCACACAGACGGCCGCCGCCAGTAGCAGGCAGATCCGCAGGGTTGGGCAAGACCTCTTCATGGGCAGATTCCCCGGTTTGTTTGGCAAATCTAGCGAAGCGAGTAAAACGCGTGTTAATCTGGGGAGTTTGGCGGCCGCGCATGGACCGGCAAACTCCTTCTACTCAACGCCTTCGGAATAATCGGCAAAGTTTACCAACCACTTGAGGGCAATGAGGGAGCAGCCGGACATATTATTAAGGGGCGACTGAAGAATAACTTTCCGATTTGGATTGAAAGTAGGGGGCACCCGCCCCCGGCCCATAACCGAACGAGCCAAGTGCCGGGGGCAGGTGCCCCCTCCTTTATTCCTGAATCCGGCAAGTAATTATGGGTATTCAGGGATTAGGGTGGCGGGAAGATGTTTGAAGTAGACGATGTAAGGG
>CAZJRB010000079.1:0-35376 GCA_964547995.1 uncultured Planctomycetaceae bacterium
CCCCGGGGCTCCGGCTGCCGTAAGTCGTTGTGGAAGAAGGACTTACGTCCCGGAGTCGTTCGGCTCTTTCGGCGAGGTCACGGGCTATTGCGTCTTCCGTCGTACGTGAACTTGAATTCCTCGCCGTAGATGCTCTCGCCGCCGGTGCCGTTACCGCGGGGGCTTTTACTATCCACTATCCACTATCCACTGCCGTGCCGTCCTCCGTCGACTGTCCGCTGTCCACAACTTCCCGGGTTTTCTCGTGCGGGCAAATCATGACCCCGTCTTCGTCGATTCGGCCGAGGTGCTGCCGGGGCACGCGGCAGTGGACAATCACGCGGCTGTCGGCATATTGCTTCGAGAGGACCTCGCCGTGGTTGGCCAGATAGGCCATCAGCCGGCCGTTTTCGACGCCCATCTCGACGTCGACGTCGACGAAGGCCCGGCTTAAGGTATCGCTGACCGCGGCGGCCAATTGCGGCAACCCCTTGCCGGTCTTCGCGCTAATGGGAATCGCATCCGGGTAGCGGTTCATCAACCCGTCGAGCCGGGCACGGTCGGGCATGGCGTCGATCTTGTTGACCACCAAGAGCGTGTCCTTCCGCTCGATCCCGATTTCTTCGAGCACGCAGTGGGCCGCCGAAATCTGGTCGTAAACGGCCGAGCTGCCCGCATCGGCGACGTGCAGCAAAAGCGACGCCTGGCGAGCCTCTTCCAGCGTTGCCTTGAAACTCTCGATCAAATGGTGCGGCAGATCGCGGATGAACCCGACCGTGTCGCTCAAGAGCACCGGCCCCCAGCCGGGAAGCTGCCAGCGTCGGGTGCGCGTGTCGAGCGTGGCAAAAAGGGCATCCTGCACGCGGACGTCCGAGCCGGTCAGCACGTTCAGCAGCGTGCTCTTGCCGGCGTTTGTGTAGCCGACCAGCGAGACCGTCATGAGATCGCTTCGGGCGGCGACCTCGCGTTGTTTGCGATTTTCGATCGCCTTCAACTCGCGGCGCAGGTCGCGGATTCGCTTTTCGACCAGCCGTCGGTCCTCTTCCAACTGCGTTTCGCCCGGCCCGCGGAGCCCGACGCTGTTCTTCTGCCGCGAGAGGTGCGTCCACATCCGTTTCAGCCGCGGCATGGCGTATTCGTACTGTGCCAGCTCCACCGCCAGCCGCGCCTGGGTTGTCTGCGCCCGGGTGGCGAAGATGTCGAGGATCAGCTCCGTGCGGTCGAGGACCTTGATGCCGGCGGCTCGTTCGAGGTTTCGGGTCTGGCCGGGCGAGAGGTCGTTGTCGAAGATGATCACGTCGGCGCCGGTCGCCGCCACGAAGTTGGTCAGCTCCTCGACTTTTCCGCTGCCCAGGTAAGTGGCGATGGTCGGCTTCCGGCGTTTTTGAGTCATGCGGCCGACCACCCGGGTGCCGGCGGTGGTGGCCAGGCCGTCCAGCTCATCGAGCGGCGGCTCGGTCGTCGAACGGTCGGGCAGCAGCACGCCGACCAGAATGGCGGCCTCGCTGGCAACGCTTTCGGCACGTTCGGTCTCGTACACGGCGGAACGGTTCCTCCGGGGTTTTGCGGCTATCATTATTGTACCCTACCGGGTGCTGCGAGAAAAAGCCCCTTTTTCTCGACGCCCGCGGCGGCGGCAAGGTTCGCCGTTTCCGTACGCCGGGCCTCCGCGCCCGGCGTACGAGCTTCCGCGGCACAAAACCCTCGGCGGCGTGAGGGTCAACCTGCCTCCGCGCCGATCAGGTGGCAATAGCTTTCGTAGCGCCGCTCGTCGAGCCGGCCGTCGGCCACCGCGTTCTTGACCGCGCAATCGTCTTCGTGCGTGTGGGTGCAGTCGGGGAAACGGCAATAGTTGACGTAAGGGCGGAAGTCGCGAAAAAAGGCGAGAACCTCTTCCGGGATCACGTCCCAGAGCGCGAACTGCCGGATGCCGGGCGTGTCGACCACGTAACCGCCGAACGAGAGCGGCAGCAACTCGGCCGTGCTCGTCGTGTGCCGCCCCTTGCTCGTGTCGGAACTGACCTCGCGGACGCGAAGGTTCAGCTCGGGGTCAACCGCGTTCAGGAGCGACGATTTGCCGACGCCGCTTTGCCCCGCCACCACGCTTTCACACCCCAGCAGCACGCGGCGGAACCGCTCGATCCCGAAGCCGGTTTTCGCGCTTAGAAGCAACACGTCATAGCCCATCTGGGCGTAGACGCCGGCCAGCGGCTGCAGCGCGGCCGGGTCGATCAGGTCGATCTTGTTGATGCAGACAGTCGGCCGCACGTTACCCTTCTCGGCCGAAATGAGCAGCCGGTCGATCAAGTTCGGTTTCAGCGGCGGCTCGGCCGTGCTGACAACGATCAGAAGCTGATCGACATTGGTAACAATGATCTGGTGTCGCCCGCCGCTGGTGCGGCAGATGCTCCCGTGCCGGGGTTCGACTCGCTCGATGATCCCTTCGGCGGGATCGGTGTTTTCGACGGGGCGAAACAGGACCCGATCGCCGACGGCCACCACGTGGCGCTGCTCGGTGGTAAGCGTCTTCAGCAGCCGCCGGACGGCACACTGCCAGAGTTTGCCGTGCTGGTCGCACACCGTGCTGATCAGCCCGCGAACGGCAAGGACCCGCCCGGGGCGGCAAGCGGCTTCGTCCACGTCAAGCTGGACTTCCAGGCCGGGCTCATCCCCGGTGCCAACCTCGGTGCCGTGGACGGTCCGCTTTCGAGACAGATCACCCTTGCCGCTGATGCGTTCCTGCTGCTTGGGGGCATCGTCTTCGAATCCGTGTTCCTCGAACTGCCGCGTCCAATCGGTGGGACGGGTGCGGACGTTGCGGTTCTTGCGGAAGCTGGTGCGGATTTTCTTCTTCTTGCCCATCAAAGATCAATCTTCTTCCACAATATCGAATTCCTCATCGTCGTACTCGATCCGGATTTCGACATCGTCGATGTGGCGTTTTTCCAGGCCCGCCCGTTCCAGCAACGATTTCTTGAATATATCGGCGTCCGCGACATCCGGCGGCGGGGGACCGACGGCTCCCAGCTCGGCGGGCGAATACTTCATCTCATATCGGTGCTTGGCAAAGGCAATGACCTCGCCGGGATCGACCCGTTTTTCCGTGATGCGAAGCCCGCCGACCTTCACTCCGTTGCGGCTCTTCAGATCGCGGACGTACCAATACCCACCGTTGACGCTCAGTTGGGCATGATGTGCCGAGACGTTGGCGAATCGCAACACGATATCGCAACTTTCACGCCGCCCGACTAGCAGGACTTTCTTCATTAGGGGTATGATGTCCCCGCCCCCCAGAGGGATCAATTCGCCGTACATCTCTTCCTGTCCTTCGGGTGCTCCTTGCCGCAACCTAAACAAGCGAATAGCATAACGGTGACTGACAGCCGAGCCCGATTAGGTGTCAAATTGTCCTCCATCGAATCCCCTTGTGCGTGCAGCGAACCACCCGATTGGTGGTTAAACGGTCTTTTGTATCATACTCGGAAGTTCTCATTTTGCAAGCAATTCGGGGGCCCTGTGCGGAAAATCAGCTTGGACGCGGGATTCGGTTGTCCGAATCGCGACGGCACCCTCTCGAGCCGCGGTTGCGTATTCTGCGATCCTGCCAGCTTCAGCCCCAGCCGACAATTCCCTTCCCTGTCGATCCGCCAGCAGATCGACGAGGGAATCCGGCGGCTGGCGGCCCGCTACCATGCCAAACGTTTCGTCGGCTATTTCCAGCCGGGTACCAACACCTACGGACCGGTTGACCGGCTTCGAGAGATGTTTTCCCGCGTAATGGAACACCCTAAAATAGTGGGAGTCATGATCGGCACCCGCCCCGATTGCGTTGCCGATGATGTGCTCGACCTGCTCGAGGAGTTGTCGCGCCGGACGTGGCTTACCGTGGAGTTCGGGCTGCAAACGATCCACGATCGCACTTTGCAGTGGATGAACCGCGGCCACGGATACGGCGCCTTTCTCGATGCAATCCGGCGGAGCCGGAACCGGGGATTCGAGATCGGGGTCCATGTGATCCTCGGTCTTCCGGGCGAGTCGCGGGCCGACATGATGGCGACCGCCCGGGAACTGGCCCGGATGGAAATCGACTCGGTGAAGCTTCATAACCTTTATGCCGTAAGGGACACACCGCTGGCCGGCATGGTCGCGCGTGGCGAGGTGCGGCTTCCTGAATTCGAGGAGCATGTCGGTCGGGTGGTCGATTTCCTGGAGGAGTTGCCGCCGGATTGCGTGATTGATCGAATAAGCGGCGACGCGCCACGGGCATATCTGGTCGGCCCCGAGTGGTGCCTGGATAAGTCGGCCGTGCGCGACGCGGTCGAGGCGGAGTTCCGGCACCGGGGTTCACGACAGGGCTGTCGAGCCGCGGCCGGCCGCCCCGGCCGAACATAGAGACATAAAGCCGTACCGCGGGAACCAGACGGAAATGGAAGAATCCGACCACCCGGAAAACCTGTTGGCGACGGCACTCGGACACTTTCGAGCGGGTCGCGACGAGGAAGCTGCGGTCCTCTGCCACCGGGTGCTCACCGCCGACGCGGCGAACGCGGGCGCACTTCATTTGTGGGGGGCCCTGGAGGCCAAGGCCGGCCGCGTCGACGCCGCCATTACGCACCTTGAAAAGGCCATCGCACTACATCCCGCAAGCCCAAAATACCACAATTCGCTGGGAGCGGCCTACGCGCAGAAGAGACACTTCGCCCACGCCGTCCACCATTTCTGGCAAGCCCTGGCCCGGGAACCCCACTATCCTCCGGCGCTGAAAAATCTCGGACAGGCTTTGGGCGAACTGGGCTACGCGGCCGAGGCCGAACGCATCCGCGAACTTGCCGCGGCGCTCGATCCCAACGAGCCCGACAACCCGGAGGCCCTATACCGGCTGGGGCTCCGTCAATATGACGCCGACGAGTTTCACGATGCAATCGAGTGGTTTCGAAAGGCTGTGGCCCAGAAACCCGACTTTGTGGATGCGCGCAGGCTGCTCATCGACGCGTTGTGGCAGGAAGGCCGGGTCGACGAGGCCCTGGCCAACTGCCGAGAGATGCTGGCGATTCTGCCGGACGAACCGGAGTCGCTCAGGAGTTCCGGCGTCCTGCTCCAGCGAACCGGCAAGGTGAAAGAAGCGGTGATCTCGCTGCAAGAATCCATCAAACGTGCACCCGAGTATGCCGAGCCCTACCTGACCCTGACCGAGTGCAAGCGATTCGTGGCCGGCGATCCGGAAATCGAGCGGTTGAAGTCGCTTTGCGGCAACGAGTCGCTGGCGCCGAAGGACAAGGTTATATTATATTACGCTCTCGGCAAAGTGTACGTGGATCTCCAGGACTATGACCGGGCGTTCGAGTGTTTTCGCCTGGGCAGTGCGCTAAAAAGGCCGCTGGTCGACTACGACCCGGACAGGAGGACGAGGCAGGTAAACGATCTGATCGAGTTCTTCGACGAGGCGCGTTTCGCAGAGATTGGAGACCGCTTCGCAACGTACTCCCGCCTGCCGATCTTCATCGTGGGCATGCCTCGTTCCGGGACCAGCCTGGTGGAGCAAATCATAGCCAGTCACCCTGTCGTCTACGGTGCGGGGGAATTGAACGACGTGCGGCGGGTGTCGCAGCGGATGCCGTCGCTGGTGCAGCCACACACACCCTTTCCCGACTGCCTGGCCCGTTTGTCCCCGATCGTGGCGCGGAAACTGGCAACGGAATACGTGGACCGGCTGTGCGGCCTGGCGCCGGATGCCGCCCATGTCACCGACAAGATGCCGTGGAACTTTCACACCCTTGGTCTGATTGCCTTCTTGTGGCCCTATGCCAAGATTATTCACTGCATGCGGGATCCGCTCGACACGTGCGTATCGTGCTATACGCGGTACTTCAGCGCCGGGCAACCCTTCAGCTGGGATCTGGTGGAACTGGGCCATTACTACCGCGAGTACCAGCGGTTGGCGGAGCATTGGCGAGCGGTACTGCCGTCGCCGATTCTGGAAGTGCCGTACGAACGGCTCGTGGCCGACCAGGAGCAGGTTACCCGTGAAATGCTCGATTTCTGCCACCTGGACTGGGACGATCGGTGCCTGGCGTTCTACGAAACGGATCGGCCCGTGATGACGAATCCGATTGACGTGCGCCGCCCCATCTATGGCAGTTCCATCGAGCGCTGGCGGAAGTTCGAGTCACACCTGGGGCCTTTGCGGCGGGCACTTGCCGGCGAACTCGATCCGCGGGGCGCCTGAACGGCTTCATTAGGCCTCGCGTTCCGCTTCGTCTCCCATTCCGTCCATTTCCTCGCCGATTTCGCCACCCATTTCGTCTCCCATTCCGTCTATTTCCTCGCCGATTTCGCCGCCCATTTCGTCTCCCATTCCGTCCATTTCCTCGCCGATTTCGCCGCCCATTTCGTCTCCCATTCCGTCCATTTCCTCGCCGATTTCCCCGCCCATTTCGTCATCCATTCCCTCCAATTCCTCGCCTATCTGCTCGTCCATTTCTTCATCCGCTTCTTCGGGCTCCTCGGGTTCTTCTTCTTTTTCTTCTTCTTCTTCGGATTCTTCCTGTTTCCATTTTGCCCGCAGGACTTCCACTACGATGAACAACACGAGCCCAATGAAGCCTACGGCGACGCTAAGAATGAATAGCCAATTCGTGCCTTCCGGTTCGTCGGATTCAACGGGAAGGGTTTCCCCGGCAGATTTGTCGAGCGACCCCTCCGCTGCCGGATCGGACGTCGGCTCGGCAGGATCCGGCTCTTGGGCCGCGACCTGGAGCGTGCTCAGCCCTAAGAACGTCAGGCATATCAGAATTGCCCAAGTTGCTCTATCCACCAGATCGTCCTCCTTCGTCAGTTGGTGTTGATTCGCCGATTCGAACCGGCCCCACCCGTTTCCAGTGTAGTTGACAACCCGTGGCCATGCCAGCAAAGAATCCGGGAGTGCCGAGCCGAGACCATGGACGTTTTCGCAAATTATTGTCACGCAATAGTTTACGGCGAACGCCATTTCGCCTCCGGTAACCGGGTTCCCGGTCAACATCAGGGGCAACTTTCCAGAGATTGACGACTCGACTGCGGCCACCTATACTCACTGATATACCCCACCCTAGATGTACAAGGAGCCTTTCTGATGAGCCCAGACAAATCACGTGACGCAGGTTCGTTATCCCGGCGGCAGTTCCTCAAGCGGTCGGCCGTCGTTGCGGCGACCGCCGTGCCGGCCTTGACAGTCGCCCGTGGGGCCCATGCTGCGGGCAGCGACGTGATCCGCATCGGCATGGTCGGGTGCGGCGGGCGGTGCACCGGCGCGGCCGGCAACGCCATGACGGCCGATCCCGCCGTGCGGCTCGTCGCCATGACCGACCTGTTCGCCGACCGGGTTCAGGGCAAACGCAACGTCCTGAAAAAACAGAAACCCAACCAAGTCCAGGTCGACGACGACCACTGCTTCTCCGGGATCGACGGCTACAAGAAGGTGATCGAATGCGTCGACGTCGTCCTGATCGCCTGCGCCGCCAAGTTCCACCCCATGTACCTGAAGGCCGGCATCGAGGCCGGAAAGCACGTCTTCGTGGAGAAGCCCCATGGCATCGATCCGGCGGGCATCAAGACCGTCGCCGCGGCGACCGCCCTGGCCAAGCAGAAGAACCTCGGAATCCTCTCCGGGCTCCAAAGTCGCTTCCACCCGGCCATCCGCGAGACGATCAAGCGGGTGCTCGACGGCCAGATCGGCAAGATCGTCACGATCGAGGAAAACTTCATCCGCGGACCGTACGGCTCGACGCGCCGCCCGAACAACCTGCGCGAACTCGAAATCCAATACGGCAACCAGTACCGCTTCTCCTGGCTCTGCGGCGACGACGTGACCCAGTCGCTGGTACACAATCTCGACCGCGCGACCTGGGCCCTGGGCGAAACACCGCCGGTCAAGTGCCACGGCCTCGGCGGGCGGTCCTCCTCGCAAAACCTGCTGGGCGACGTGTTCGACCATCATTCGGTCGTCTATCACTACGCCGACGGAACCCGGCTGTATGCCTTCTGCCGAACGACTCTGGGCTGCTACAACGAAAACTCCAGCATCATCATGGGTGCCAAGGGAATCGCTTACCCGAACTCCGGGCGGATCACCGGTGAGAACGAGTGGAGATTCTCCGGAAGAGGTGAAAACCCCTACGTCGCCGAGCACCGCGAGTTCCTCAAGTCGATCCGGGAAGGCAAGCCGCTCAATTGCGGCGACTACATGGGCCGAAGCACGCTGGTGGGCATCATGGGAGAACTCTCATGCTACAGCGGCCGGGAGGTCACCTGGGATCAGGTCACCAAGTCCGACTACTACCTGCTGCCGAAACCGCAGGACTGCACCTGGGACATGGAGCCGCCGACCAAGGCCAATGCACAGGGCGTTTATCCCGTTTGTGCCACGCCCGGCAGGACCAGGAACGTCTGACTCCCCGCTTCAACGCTTAGAGAGTCTCTTGAGTATCGGGAAGATTCGTTCGCCTCTCACTCGCAGCTCCGCGTAGAGGGTCATGAGTCCGTCCCAGCGGTAGTGTTCCTGTTCCGGGATACGATCCATCCAACGCTGTTTTTCGAACTCGACGTCGTCTTTGATGTCATCCTCTTTGTCATCCGCCTCGACATCGACTGCTTTCCCCAGATCGAATTCGTCATCGTCCGGTTCCTCGGCCTCCAAAATGTTGAGTATCTCGATTTTGGAGAGCCCGGCCACTTCTTCGGTGTCTGGTTCCCCCCCCAGAACATCTTCATCGTCCCCTTGCCATTTCAGTTGTTCCTCTCTCCTGGCCTCTTCCGCCTTCAGGCCTCCCTCGGCTTCCTTGAGTACGGCAATGGCATAGAGGAGTTCCTGTTTTCTCTTGGCGAGCCCGAGCGGGGTGGCGCCCCCTTCCCGCAATTTGTCGAAAGTCTTTTTGCCGTCGTCCTCTTCCTTTCTCTTCGCTATGGCACAACTCATCTCGACGGCGTGCAGATTTGGCGACTGGCTCGGTCCGGCCAGCGCCGCCGTGATCATACACGATCGAATGCGCGCAATTTGCACCGATACGGGAAGGCCGATTGCCCTTAGGATGCTGTTCCCCCTAGTTCCCCCCTCGATGATTGAATCGACGAATTCGGCATTCCTTTGCATGAGTGTCAGTTGAGTTTCTGTGGGACATGGGATGAGTTCCTCGACGAGTTCCCGGATGTGCAACACCTCTGCTTTGACCTCTGCCGGAACGATCCCGTCCCTTATGTCTTCTTCGAAGGATTCGTTTTTCTCCCATTGCTTTACCGCTTCTTTGCGTTCCTCTTGCGGTAATTGCTTCAGTAGCCCTGTAATCTGCGAAGTTTTTTTGTCCAAGTTCTCTCGCAGCTTATCAGCGATTTCATTCCATTTCTGCGCGGTGAGTTGCCCCTTGGCTTGCATTTGTTGCAAGATGAGCACGGTCTTTTCACAAAGCTCGAGATTCTTCTTGATCGTCTTCTTCCCGAGTTCTGCGAACTGTTCGCAGGGAGGAATCTTCTCCGCTGTCCGCGTCTTTTCAGGCATTGCCAAGAGGGCCTCGATCTTTTCCCGACCAGCTTCGTCCGCGCAGGCGACTATCCCGCCGAGAGATCAAGGGTAACAAGCAGTGGGCCGCATGTCACGCCCTCCTGTGCGTGTTCCATAGTCCCTCAGCAGCATGGGTACAGTGGTGCGGCTAGCGGCCGGGCCGTGGATGACCCTCCAAAGTGGGGATTTCCCGAAAAGGTTCTCTTGCCTGAAACGAGAGAGCCGTCAACTAGAGGGCGCGATTGATGAAGGAACGCAGGTCCGGCTCGCCTTCCGGCTCCTTGGGTTGTGGCGGCTGTTCCGCCAGCCACTTTCCATGGATAGTCCGCACGGCCGCCGCCTGCTTTTCGATCAACATGTGAATGGGGTGGACCTGCTCGGCCTCGGCCCCGGTGGCGATCGTCACGGTGGGATACTTGACCGTCTCGGCCTTCAGCCCGAGTTTTTTCGTGTACTCGTCCACCGTGCCGAGTCCCTTGGCTTTCAGGGCCTCGTCGACCACGGCCTTGTCGTATCCCTTCAGATTCTCGTAGGCGGCGGCTTGCGGTTTTCCATCGACCATGCGCCCGACGTACACCTTCCCCGCCCGCCGCCCGATGCTGAATTTGTCCTCGCCGAACGTGACCATCCGGCCGGTGAGCTTCTCGCCGGTCACCAACTGGAACGTGAAGGACTTCCGTTTGGTTGCTTGCGGTTCTTTGGGAGCTTTCGTCCGGGTGCCCTGAGTGCCAAGCCCGAGCTTCTGCTGGATATACTGCTTGTCTTCGGCGCAGAGCATCGAGATGTTCAGCGTGAGCACCTTGCCCTGGGCGTTCTTGATCCGCACCTTATCGCCGTCGATGCCTTCGTAGGTGCCCTGGATCTCGATTCTCCATATACGGGCATCCTGACCGAGGGCGGCCGCAGACAGAAAAAGCACCATCGCAATGGCAATTCTGAACATGGCAATTCCCTTTCCTGTTGGGGATGGGAGCAATTACAGCATCTCTCCACATTGATACCACGTCACGACTACCGTGTCAATGCGTCGTGGTGTCCGATCATAAAGCCGCGACCGGTGGTCGCGCCAAGCGCTGCCAGAAACGACCACGACCCGGGCCGGCGCGACCACCGGTCGCGGCTTTATGGCAAGCGACGTCCGAAAACACCGAAGTCATACTTGAGCAATTCCTTAGGGGCTGGTGATCAGTCGGATCAGTACAGCGGCTTTCCTTCCGGCGACTTTGGGGAGGGGCCGGCAGTTCCGTCGGCCGGTGGCATACCCTCGCCGGGGCCGGCCGCCGGCGGTTCGCCCCCCTCTTCGTCCGGTTTCTTGTCGGTCTGGCCGGTTGCTTCGCCGGTGTATTTTTCGTCGTCGACGTTCCCTTCCACTTGTTTTCCGTTGAGGAAGAACCGCCCGCCGCGGTTGACCCGGCCCGGGGCCGTGTTCGAGAAGAGTTGCGAGTTGGCGATTGCCGTTTCGGAGATCGGCAGGGTGAGGATTTGGGCGCGGCCGTTGTTCCCGATCGTGCTGCCGTCGATTTCGACCTGGCACGCCCCGCCGACCGTGATGCCGTTGCGGCCGTTTCCGCGGACGGTGACGCCGCCAAGGTAGACTTTCTTGGCGCTGTTGTGGAGATTGATCCCGTCGAGTTGAAATCCCTGCACGGTCAGGCCGATGATGCCCACCTTCTCGACGTTCTTCAGCGTAATGCCCGTCTCGAGGCTCGAATGGGTCAGGTTGTAGTCGTCGGGCAAGGTGGTCGGCTCGACGCAGAAGTAGATGTAGCCGCCGTGGAGACACCATTCGAGCTTTTCGAGTTTCGGCGGCGAGGCCGACAACGGATCTCCGCAAACGCGGACCGCCGGCACGTTGTCGATGAACAACTGCTGGTGGTGCAATCGCGGGGGACGAAAACGGAAAACCGCCTTCTTGTAATGTTCCCATGCGCCTTTCGGCACGGGCGCGGCGCCTTCGAGGACCACGCCCTCGCCCTCGATCGTAAACGGCACGTCCATGAAACCGCTGTGCCTGGCGCCCGACAGGGTAATGCTCTCGCGGTAGGGCTCGTCGTTCTTGGCCAGGATGATGCGATCGCCCGACTGGGCAAGCCGCAGGGCCTTGGCGATGGTCCGCACGGGGCCGCTCCGGTCGGCCGAACACCGCCGCTGCATGCCGGTGAACGTGTCGTTCCCGCCCATGTTGTCGACGAAGATGTCCCGCCCCGCGGCCGGCGCCGCCAGCAGGAATACTGCGAGAAAGAAGCACGGAAATCGCATCGCTGATGCCTCCAGGGGGATTCCGCCAGTCAAACATCTATTGTACCATGAACCGACGCGGAATGTAAAAATTCGCTCCAAATCCCCGCAAAAGGAGCCCTTTCATGCAAGTCCAGGTCAACGGTCAAACGCTCGAACTCAGCCAGGGCGACGTCACCCGGCAGGAGGTCGACGCAATCGTCAACGCGGCCAACAGCCGCCTGATGGGCGGGGGCGGCGTCGACGGGGCGATTCACCGGGGTGGGGGACCCGAAATTATGGCCGAAACCGACGCCAAGTACCCGGACGGATGTCCCACGGGATCGGCCGTCATCTCCGGGGCGGGCAACCTGCCGGCCAGGCACGTCATCCACGCCGTCGGGCCCGTCTGGAGCGGAGGCAACCGCGGCGAGCCGGACTTGCTCGCCGGGGCCTATCGCCGGTGTCTGGAGCTGGCCGTCGAGCACGATTGCCGGAGCATCGCGTTTCCGTCGCTGAGCACCGGGGCGTATCGCTACCCGATCGACCAGGCCGCCCGGATCGCGCTGGGCACGGTAATCGAGTTTCTCAACGAATACGGCCAGCCGTCGCTGGTCCGGTTCGTGTTGTTCGACGCAGGCGCGTACGGCGCATTCGCCGCGGCGCTGGAGGAATTGGCGTAGCCGCAACAACTCACCGTTCCGTTTAGCGGGCGGGCTTGCCCGCCGTTGGGATTGCATCCCAATTCGGCTTCGGAGAGAATTCTCGTATCCCACGCGTGAATGAACGTGTGAAAAGCGGCAAACTCAACGGCACTTTCAAGGAGAACATCGTATGGTTCTCGCCTATCACACAATCTTTAGTGCCTACGGCTTCTGGCTCCCCAACGATCCGCGTGGTTCGTGGTCGGACTACATCCGATCTTGGGAACTTCTTCGCTTCGGCAAAGCCACCAAAGTTTCAACTCGCAAAAGCCTGGCGGCTCAGCCGCACGACTACCAGCAGCGGATGGCAGCAAAAACAGCATTGAAATACCCGGCGGTGAAGTTCACCGGGAAACAAGCTCTTTCAGTCGCTCACGGCTTTCGCCGGGCGATCAGCGAGTCGGGGTACGTCCTGCACGCATGCTCGATTATGCCGGAACATGTTCACATCGTCGCCGCCCGACACAGACGGCAAATCGAACGGATCGTAGGGCACCTGAAGGGACGTGCAAGTCAGGAACTTGCCACCGATGGGATTCACCCGCTGGCCAACTATCCACTGGACGACGGAACCAATCCTTCCCCCTGGGCAAGACGGTGTTGGCCTATCTTCCTGAACACACCTGCACAAGTGCGCCGTGCCATCAAGTATGTCGAGGACAATCCAATGCGCGAGGGGAAACCCGCGCAGAACTGGTCGTTTGTCGTGCCGTACGACCCGTGAGTCTACTCGGTTGTGTTGACGGAATGGCAAGTACGGGAGTGCGTTTGAGACGCAACGGCGGGCAAGCCCGCCCGCTAAACGGTGAAATGATACGAGGACACCGGGCAATAGCGAATTCCGTCGGGCAGCTCCGGATCACTTCACCACGAAATTCACCATGCGCCCCGGGACGACGATCGTCTTGACGATCGTCTTGCCTTCGAGCAACTCGGCGATGCGGGAATCGTTTTTCGCCGCTTCCTCGAGTGCGGTCTTGTCGGCGTCGGGGGGAACCTGGATCCGGCTGCGGAGCTTGCCCTGGATCTGGACCGGCACCTCGATGGTGTCCTCTTTGATGAGTGCCTCGTCGAACTTGGGCCACGGCTCGTAGGCGAGCGTTTCTTCGTGTCCCAAGGCTTGCCAAAGCTCCTCGGCCACATGCGGCGCAAACGGCGAAAGCAGCAGCACGAATTGCTCCATCGCGCACTTCGGCCGCTGCTCTTGCTTGAGAAAGAAATTCGTGAACTCCATCATCCGGGCGATGGCCGTGTTGAACGCCATCCGGTCAATGTCCTCGGTCACCGCCTGGATTGTCCTGTGCAGGACGCGGTTCGCCTCGGCATTTGGCTCGGCGTCCTCGACGGCTGCGCAGAGCCGGACGGTTTCCGCCCGGTCGTCGATGATCATCCGCCAGGCGCGGTCGAGGAATCCGCGGACTCCGCTGACGCCGTCCATGCTCCATGGCTTGACGGCTTCCAGCGGGCCCATGAACATCTCGTACAGCCGCAGTGAGTCGGCACCGTATTCATGGACGATGTTGTCGGGATTGACGACGTTGCCACGGCTTTTCGACATCTTGTACGCGCGGCTGTCGATCTTGATTCCGGGACCTTCCTTCAGCACGAAGGCATCGCCCTGTTTCTCGGCGTTTTCCGGCTCGATCTTCACAGCAGTAACCGGTTCGCCGGAAGTTTTCAGCACGAACTGCTCCTTCTCGGTTTCCTTGACCTCGGAGGCCGTAACCCAATCGCCGGTCCCGTTCTTATACCCGGTACACTCCATCTCGCCGAGAATCATCCCCTGATTGACGAGCTTTTGGAACGGCTCGTCGGTGCTCGCAAGGCCGCGATCGTAGAGCACTTTGTGCCAGAACCGGGCGTAGAGCAGGTGGAGCACGGCGTGCTCGGCCCCGCCCACGTACAGATCGACCGGCATCCACGCCTTGTCGATCTCGGGGTCGACCAGGGCCTTGTCGTTTTTCGGGTCGAGGAATCTCAGATAGTACCAGCAGGAGCCGGCCCATTGAGGCATGGTGTTCGTCTCGCGCTTGTAGCGCACCCCGTCGATCGTCACGTAGAGCCAATCCTCCGGCGCGGCGTCCAGCGGCGGCTCGGGCGTGTCGTGCGCGGCGTTGAACTCCATCTCCTCGGGCAGGTCGAGCGGGAGTTCGTCGGCCGATAGCGCGCGGACCGTGCCGGTCGGCTTGCCGTCGTCGTCCAATTCGTGGAGGATCGGGAACGGCTCGCCCCAAAAATGCTGCCTGCTGAAGAGCCAGTCGCGGAGCTTGTAGTTGACCGCACTGCGGCCCTGGCCCTTTGTTTCAAGGTCCTCGGCGATTTTCCGCTTGAACTGTGATGTTTTGAGCCCGTCATAGGGGCCCGAGTTTATCGCAGTCCCTTCCCCTCTTGGCTCGAAAGCATGTCCCGCGAAAACAATCTGCTTCTCGTCACCAGTGTATACGTCTTCACCACGCAAGATTCTCTTGCGCCAATCCAAGTATTCATCGTACGCCTGCCCTGAGTTGATAACGGCGTCACCTTTCCCGATGCCGCCTGTCGGCGGTTCAACAACCGCTGTTATTGGCAGGTCGTGTGTTTGAGCGAACTCGAAGTCGCGGGTGTCGTGCGCCGGGACGGCCATGATGGCCCCGGTGCCGTAGCTTATGAGCACGTAGTCGGCCACCCAGATCGGAATCGCCTCGTCGTTGACCGGGTTGATCGCGTAGGAACCGGTAAACACACCGGTCTTCTCTTTGGCGAGATCGGTCCGGTCGAGGTCGCTTTTCCGGGCGGCCTCCTCGCAGTAACTCTTGACGGCGTCGGCCTGCTCCGGCGTAGTCAGCCGCTCGACGAACGGGTGTTCGGGTGCGAGGACCATGTAGGTTGCCCCAAAGAGCGTGTCCGGCCGGGTGGTATAGATTCGCAGGACCTCGTCGCCCGGTTTCTTGGGATAGCCGGCGGCGGCCCGGTCGTACTTCCATCCTTCGTATTCCTTGGCCGACGGCTTGCCGTCTTCGGCGGCGATGGTGCCGATGAAGAAATCGACGTCGGCCCCGGTGCTGCGGCCGATCCAGTTCCGCTGGAGTATTTTGATGTTCTCCGGCCAATCGAGTGCGTCGAGGTCTTTTTCAAGGCGATCGGCGTATGCGGTGATCCGGAGCATCCACTGCCGAAGCGGAATCCGCACCACCGGATGTCCCCCGCGTTCGCTCACGCCGCCGACCACTTCCTCGTTCGATAGCACGGTCCCCAGCGCGGCGCACCAGTTGACGGGCGCTTCGAGCTGGTACGCCAGCCGGTGCTCGTCCCGGTACCCGGCAACTGCTTCCTTCCCTTGCTGCTCGATTTCGTCGGGTATCGGCAATTCGGCGATTGGGCGCCCCTTCTTCTGCTGCTCGTCGAACCAGGTGTCAAAGAGCGTCAGGAAGATAAATTGCGTCCAGCGGAAGTAATCGACGTCGGTGGTGGCCAGTTCGCGGTCCCAGTCAAAGCTGAAGCCGATCATCTTCAACTGGCGGCGGAAATTGGCGATATTCTCCTCGGTGGTGGCCCGCGGATGCGTGCCCGTCTTCTTGGCGTGCTGCTCGGCCGGCAGCCCGAAGGCGTCCCAGCCCATCGGGTGCATCACGCTGATGCCCCGCATCCGGTTGTAGCGGCAGACGATGTCGGTGGCCGTGTAACCTTCCGGGTGGCCGACGTGGAGTCCGTCGCCGCTGGGATAGGGAAACATGTCCAGGGCGTACAATTTGCGGCCCTTGGGTAATTTAGGGGCTGCAAACGTCTTATTCTCTTCCCAATACTGTTGCCACTTCGGTTCCAGCGTGGCCGGGTTGTATCGAGGCATGATGCTCTCCACTGGGGTCGATCTTTTGACAAGCGACCGATTCTACCGGTTCAGGGCAGTTTCGGCAAAGGGAATCGCAGAGTCTTACGCCTCGGCGATTGCCCTTGAACGTGGTGGCGTTTTTCGCTAAAAGTCCGCCCTATCCCTCTCATTGCTTTTCACCTTAGTCTCGACCAGACGCAGCTTTCCTCCCAGGAGGCGTTTCCCATGCGTGTGATCTTTGCCGTTGCAGCGATCTACTGTACCGCCGTCACGTCCCCCGCTAGCGGGGAGCGGACTCTTCCCTACAAGGCGTTTGTCACGGCCAACGATGTGTATGTCCGCAGCGGCCCCGGCCAGAGCTATTATCCCACCGACAAGCTCAAGGCGGGCCGGGAAGTCGAAGTCTACAGGCACGATCCCGGTGGGTGGTGTGCAATCCGTCCCGTCAAGGGTAGTTTCTCTTGGGTTTCGGACCGCTACCTTCAGGGCGGCAAAGATGATCTGGCGATCGTCACCGCCGACGGGGTTGCTTCCCGGGTGGGCAGCCGATTCAGCGACATTCGCGACGTGATCCAGATCCGGCTCCACAAGGGCGAGGTGGTCGAGGTGCTCGATTGCGTGCAAACGGGTTCGCGGAAGTGGTACAAGATTACCCCGCCTTCCGGCGAATTCCGCTGGGTCGCCGGCAAGTATCTCGATCCCGACTACCCCAAGGACGGCATCCGCAAGACGGGCATTGCCGAAAACAACGCGAAACAGGCGCAAGACGAGCCGGTCGACGACTCGCAACCTGGCGAGCCGGCGGCCTTTGTCCGGCAATCGCTCGACGGCGAGCCGGCCGGGATTCCTGCCCCCGGCGACATCGCAAAAAAACCGCGACCGTTGGTCGCGCCCGCCGACCGTACAGTCCAACAGAGCGAGGAGCCGCCGCCGGGCCCCCGGACCATCAGCCCGGAGGAGTTCCGGGCCGAGATGGAAGACCTCGATCTGAGACTCTCGACGATGGTTATCGAAGAGCCGACCGTTTGGTCGTTCGGCGCCATGCGCCGGCGGGCGCAGGAGATGTTCAATCTTGCCGAGACGGCGATTGAGCGGGGGCGTGCCCGAGCCCTTATGAACAAGTTGGCCCGTTTTGCCGACATCAAGCAGCGTTACGGCGAAATGGTCGCCGTGCAGGAGAAGATCGAGCGGGCTGCCGGCAGGCTGGCGGCGTTGGATGGGGCGGAAGATCCCGCTGCCGGGCTCCCCCATCCGCTTGAAGACCGTTTTGACGGAGTCGGCCAGTTGACGCGAGTGGTCTCTCCAAAGACGGATTCCCCGCGTTTCGCGCTGGTCGACGAGCAGGGCGAGGTGCGTTGTTACGTGAGCCCCGCACCGGGGGTGAAACTGCAATATTACCTGGGCCGCCGCGTCGGTGTGACCGGCAACCGCGGCTACATGCCGGAACAGCGAGCCCATCACGTTATGGCCCGCCACGTGAACCTGCTGGAAGGGCAGATGCGCTAGTCGTCGTTTGTGCCCGGACACCGCTGGCTGCCGATCGCGGCCGGCGTTTCCGATAGGAGGATAATCGTGAGACTTCTATATCTCGTCGTGTTTGGCCTCTCTCTCAGTTCGCTGGGATGTGCTTTGGTCCCCGTTCCTTATCCTGCAAATGCAACAAGAGGGGTTCGGGAAATTCGCGTGCTTGATGCAGAAACGGCAACCGACATTCCAGGCGCGCAAGCCTCGATCGGCACCATGGATGCCCGCCACAATTGGTTCACGTTCGATGGCTACAACTGGACCAACTTCTGCCAACCGATGCTGGTCAGTCTGAACGAGGAGGATGAAGAGGACGAGCCATCGGCGCCGGGACTGGCCCGTAACGGGGACGACACCTTTGCAGTTCCCAGACGCCTCGTCTTGGGCGCCGTTCGGCCTTTTGGACTGATTGGACCTCTTGGGTGGGCGCTCGAAAACACGCCTACGGTCTATTACTCCGTATCCGCGCCTGGTTATCACCAGGCACAGTTATCCTATGCAATCAACCGCCGTCCGGACGTGGGCTTCAGCAGCATCGGACATCTCTTGCCGCAGCGATCGCACGTCGGCGTGATGACAGGCGGAGCGTGGACATTGGTGCAGGAAGTCGACGGAGAACTGCGTACGGTCGACGCCGAGAACGGCCCCGAGGTCGCAATGTGCGAATTCCGGAGAGACGGAATCCTGTATTTCTATCTGCGGCGCCGCTCGCCGGAAACGCTGGCAAACGCACACTTCTTCAGTGATTGGAAAGCGGGCACAAGGGAAAACGACGCAGCGCAGATCCAATTGGCCGGGCACGCGGAAGAGGTGCCGGCGGAGGTCGCGCCATTGCCGCTGGCAACGGGGGATTGCAAAGTCGCAAGTGGGTTACTAAACTCACCTCATGCGCAACATCGAACTGAAGGCCCGGCTCGCTGGCCTTGACGCGGCCCGCGAAATCGCCGAATCGCTCGCCACCGAACGGCTGGGCGTACAGCACCAGGTCGATACCTACTTCAACTGCCGCAACGGCCGGCTGAAGCTCCGCCAGATCGACAACCTGCGGTCGGAACTCGTCTGGTACGCCCGAGCGGACGAAGAGGGCCCCAAGGCAAGCGACTACGCGGTAGTGCCCATCTCGAATCCGGAGACCCTCAAAATGGCGTTGACTGCCGCTTTGGGGGTGCGAGGGGTCGTCGACAAGCGGCGAGAAATCTATCTCGTCGATAACGTGCGGGTCCACCTGGATGAGGTCGCCGGACTGGGGACATTCTTGGAGTTCGAGGCGGTCCTCGGCCCGGGGGTCGAGGACGCGGCCGGCCATGCCCGACTGGCGGGACTTCAGCAGCAGTTCGGCATCGCCCCGGCCGATTTGCTCCCGGGTTCGTACAGTGACATGATTTCGTAAGTCATTATCTGACAAGAGCTTGCGTCCTGGAGGTTTCCGCGGAAGTTGTCCTGGGGCCGTTCATCTGCTACACTTGAGCGGTTCGGGAAGCCCAGTTCGGGTTATTCAAGGGGCCCACCGATCCCTGTGTCAGCGGCTCCCCATTCGAGGAGACCTTTATGAACAACGACCATGCCACGTTGCGCATTGTAGAGAACGAATACGAGATGCCGGTCCACGTCGGGACCGAAGGCAACAAAGTGATCGATATCTCCAGGCTGTACGCCGAAACCGGCTTGATTACCCTGGACGACGGGTTTGGCAATACCGGGGCGACGACCAGCGGCATCACGTACATCGACGGCGAGAAGGGCATTCTCCGCTACCGGGGCTACGCGATCGAGGAAATCGCCGAGCGGTGCGACTTCACCGAGACGGCCTATCTGCTGATCTACGGCGAACTGCCGACGGGTGAGCAGTTGAAGGAGTTCCGCGCGAACGTCCGCAGGCACTCGCTGCTGCACGAAGGAATGAAGACGATTTTCCGCGGGTTCCCGCCCGACGCCCACCCCATGGCGATTCTCAGCTCGGTCGTCGGGGCGCTGGCCATCTATTGCCCTGATTCGCTTGAACCGAGCGACCCGGGGCAAATGGAGCTTGCCATCTACCAAATGTTGGCCAAAATGCCCACCATCGCGGCGTTCAGCCACAAGCAGTCGGTCGGCGAAACGTTCATCTACCCGAGAAACGACCGGAACTATTGCCAGAACTTCCTGCAAATGATGTTCGCGACCCCCAGCGAGGAATATCAGGCGGATCCCGACTTCGTCGACGCCTTGAATCTGCTGCTGATTTTGCACGCCGATCACGGACAGAATTGTAGCACTTCGACGGTGCGGATGGTCGGTTCCAGCACGGTGAATCTGTTCTCGAGCATCTCGGCGGGGATTTGTGCGCTTTGGGGGGCCCTGCACGGCGGGGCCAACGAAGCCTGCATCAACATGCTCGAAGCCATCCACGCCGACAACGACAACCTTGGCAAGTATATCGATCGCGCCAAGGACCCCAACGACGATTTCCGGCTGATGGGGTTCGGGCACCGGGTCTACAAGAACTACGATCCCAGGGCCAAAATCATCAAGGAGATGTGCCACCGGTTGCTGAAGAGCCACCGCCTGGAAAACCCGATCTTCGAGATCGCCCAGGAACTCGAAGAGGTTGCGATGTCCGATTCCTATTTCGTCGAACGCAAACTCTATCCGAACGTCGACTTCTACTCCGGTATCATCTACAGCATCACGGGTATTCCAAAACAGATGTTCACGGTGTTGTTTGCCCTGGGGCGTCTGCCGGGCTGGATCGCCCACTGGCGCGAGATGCACCTCGCTCCCGGCGGCATGCGGATCCACCGGCCGCGACAGCTCTACACCGGCTCGGCCCACCGCAAGTTCGTGCCCTTGATCGACCGATGATTCACTACGACGTTTCCGAACGCATTTGCGTCCTGCGGCTCGATGCCCCGCCATTGAATGTCATTACGTTCGCGTTGCTCGACGAACTCCGGGCGGCAACCCGCCGTGCGAATGACGACTCGAACGTGCAAGGAATCGTCATTACGGGCGACGCCGGTCATTTCAGCGTTGGGGCGGATATCAGCATCTTCAAGGAAATTGCGTCCGCCGAAGACGCCGTTCGCACGTCGCGGATTTTTCAAGAGGCCTACCAGGAGATCGAGGATTCGCCGAAGCCCGTTGTTGCGGCGGTTGCCGGGGGCATGATGGGCGGGGCCGTCGAGCTGGCCGCCGTGTGCCACTTCCGTGTGTGTGCCGGGAAGACCTGGTTTAGCATGCCGGAGGTCAACCTCGGCATCAATTCCGGCGCCGGGGGAACGCAACGGCTGCCACGGTTGATCGGAGTCGGCCCCGCGCTCGACATGCTCTTGACCGGAAAACCGGTCGATTCCGCGAAAGCGCTGAAACTGGGATTGGTCGATGCGGTTTGCGAGGGCGGGGAGTTAACGGCTTGCGCCGGAGAAATTCTCCAATCGATGAAAAGCCCCCGCACCGCGTGCCGGGGGGACGCGGAATCATGCGAAATCATCCGCACCCGCGACCGCGTCGACAGGTTGGAGGACGACGCCGCGCGAGAAACTCTGTTTGCAGAGGCAGAGCAGCAGGTTGCAGAGGGACGCCCGGAAATTATCGCCCCGCGGAAAATTCTCGAAGCAGTCAAGATCGGCTTGGAAGAGTCGTTCGAAGCCGGCCTGCGAAAGGAGCAGGAGTTCTTCGCCGATTGCATGGCAACGCCCGCAACGCAGAACAAGATCTACATCTTCTTTGCCCATCGCGAGACGGGCAAAGTTCCATATCTTGGCGACGTGAAGCCGGCCGAAGTGGCAAAGGCCGCCGTGATCGGCATGGGCTCGATGGGAACCGGTATCGCGCACGCCCTGATGATCGCCGGCGTGCCGGTCGTCGTCCGCGACGAAGATGATGCGATTCTGGAGAAGGGAACCGCCAAGATCACCGGCTCGATCGAAGGCCGCGTGAAGCAGGGCAAGCTCGACCCCGAGCGGGCCGGAGGGATGCTGAAACTGCTTGCGACGACGACCGACTGGCAGGAAATCGCCGACGCCGATCTTGTGATCGAAGCCGTCTTTGAAAACACGGCCGTGAAGCACACCGTCCTTCGGCGGATTGAAGACGTCTGCGGCGACGATGCGATCATCGCCAGCAACACGTCGACGATCTCCCTCGACGTTCTGGCCGATGCGATGCAACGGCCCGAGCGGCTGATCGGGATGCACTTCTTCAATCCGGCCCATCGAATGCCGCTGGTCGAGGTGATTCGCCGCGAGGCGACGCCGGCGGGCGTCATGGCCACGGCACTGCAATTCGCCGGGCGGATCCGCAAAACGCCCGTCCTGGTCCGCAACCGCGAGGGATTTCTGGTCAATCGCATCTTCATTCCGTACTTGAAGGAGGCGTTTTGGCTGCTCGAAGAGGGGGCGGATGCAGCGGCGATCGACGCCGCGATGGTCGAGTTCGGCTTCCCGATGGGACCACTTACGTTGATCGACATGGCCGGGCTCGACATCCTCGCAATGACCGATGACGTCTTGAGACGCGCGTTTCCGCAGCACGGGCCGCTGTCGCCGGTGGCCGTTCGCCTTGTCGAGCGGGGACACCTGGGCCAAAAGACGGGGGCGGGAGTTTACAGGTACGAAAAAGGGGACTATACTCCGTTCCATAGCCGGGATGCGGAGGAAATCGTTGCCGATGTGCGAAGACAACAGGGACGGACGCCACGCCGGATCGATGCGGACGAAATCACCGACCGGCTTGTCCTGCGGATGGTGAGCGAGGCGTTCCACGTCGTGGAGGAGGGCATTGCCCAGCGAGAGTCGGACATCGACGCCGCCATGGTCCTCGGGACCGGGTTCCCCGACTTCCGGGGCGGCGTGCTGAAATACGCCCGCGACCGGGGACTCGACCGCGTGGCGGCCCGGCTCGAAGAACTCGCCTCGCAATGCGGCCGGCGGTTTTCGCCGTGTGAACTTTTGAAAAAGCTGAAAGGAGCGTGATATGGCGGAGCGGAAAGATTTTGAAGCCAACAAGGCTATGAAAGGGGTGATGGGCAAATACTTTACCGAGTTGACCGAAGGGCCGAAACAGGGAAAGAAAACGGCCTGGTGTACGAGCGTCGGACCCGCGGAGCTGCTCCAGGCGCTCGGCTTCAACGTCTTCTACCCGGAAAACCACGGTGCGATGCTCGGCGCCACCCGCATGGCAACCGACCTGATCCCCCTGGCCAACGCCCGGGGATTCTCGCCCGACATCTGCTCCTACCTGACGGCCGACGTGGGGTCGTATCTGAAGGGCGAGAGCCCGATGCAAAAGATGAAGCTCCCCGGCCCGCCCAAGGCCGACGTGCTCGTGTTCAACACGAACCAGTGCCGCGACGTGAAGGATTGGTTCCAGTTCTACGCCCGCGAGTGGAACGTCCCGTGCGTGGGCATCCACACGCCCCGTTCCATCGGCGAACTCGACGACTGCATCATCGAGGACGTCGCCCGGCAGACCGAGGCCCTGGTCGAGCCGCTCGAAGCGGTGGCGGGGCAAAAGTTCGACATCGACCGCCTCCGCGAGGCGGTCGATCTCTCCAAGCAGTGTACCCTGCTGTGGAAGGCGGTGCTTGAGGCGGCGGCCAACGTCCCCTCGCCGATTACCTTTTTCGATGGGACCGTGCAGATGGGCCCGGCCGTCGTGCTCCGCGGCGAGCAAGCGGCCATCGACTACTACAATATCCTGCTGCCGGAGTTGAAGCAGCGCATTGCCGACGGGGTCGCTGCCGTCGAGGGCGAGCGGTTCCGCGTCTATTGGGAAGGCATGCCCATCTGGGGGAAGCTCCGCGACCTCTCGACCCAGTTCCTCGAGCTGAAGACCTGCGTGGTGGCCTCGACCTATTGCAACAGTTGGATCTTCGACGCGCTGGACCCGGCCGATCCCTTCAAGAGCATGGCCCGGGCGTACTCGGGCATCTTTATCTGCCGCAGCGAGGACTGGAAGGAAAAGTACATCGAGGAAATGGTCGCCAAGTACAAGATCGGCGGCATCCTCTACCACGACGCCAAGACCTGCCCGAACAACAGCAACAGCCGCTACGAAATGCCGCAGCGCCTGCAAACAAAGCTCGGCAAGCCCTACCTGATCGTCAACGGCGACTTAAACGACCTGCGGCTCTATTCGGAAGAGCAGACCCGCACGAACATCGAGGCGTTTGCCGAGCAGCTTGCGGAGGTGTGAAGAGGAACACACACGTAGGGTGGGACAAGCGAAGCGCCGGCCCACCAGAGCCCGGATTTATGGTGGGCCGGCGCTTCGCTTGTCCCACCCTACGGGCAACAGACCGAAAGCGTTAGACGATGGACTATTATTGTGGCATCGACATCGGTGCTTCTTCCGCGAAGCTGGTGCTGATCGACGAGAACCGGCAGATCGTCGCCCGGTCGCTGCGGAGTTCGGGCATCGATTATCCGAAGACGTCCCGCCTCTGCCTGGAAGATGCGATCTCGGCTGCCGGTTTGGCGGAAGAACAAATCAAGGCTTCCATTTCGACCGGCTACGGCCGCGACAACGTCGCCTGGGCCGGCGGCAAAATGACCGAACTCGCCTGCCACGGCAAAGGGGCGTTTTCCCATTTCCCCACGGCAATTACGGTCATTGACATCGGGGCACAGGACAACAAGGTGATCCATCTCGACGGGCAAGGACGTCGCACGAGTTTCAAGATGAACCGGAAATGCGCCGCCGGCACCGGCGCGTTTCTCGAAGAAATCGCCCACCGCCTGGATCTGGATATCGGCGAACTCAACGGGCTGGCCGAACGATCGACCGAGGAAGTTACGCTAGGCAGCTTCTGCACCGTCTTTGCCGCGACCGAGGTGTTGGCGAAGATCCGGGCGGGGAAAAAGATCGAAGACATCGTCAAGGGAGCGTTCCGGTCCGTGGTCAAGCGCGTCTTCGAGATGGACGTGATCGAGGGCGAGTTGGTGCTGACCGGCGGGGTCGTCGCCCACAACCCGTACTTGCTGACGCTGATCGAGGAATCGTTCGGCCGTCCGGCCGTGGCACCGCCCGAACCACAGCACATCGGCGCCTTCGGAGCCGCACTGTTCGCATTGGAAAAGAGCAAGAACGAAGTTTAGCGGGGTAGCTGCGCTGCCCGTTTTGAAAACCAAGAAGGACCGACAACCATGCTAACCACGACCCCCCCTGCCCAAATCACCGACAACCTGCTGATGCTCGGGACCGGCGCGTATCCGCTTTACCTCTTCCGGGGCAAGCGGGAAGCGGCCATCTTCGAGGGCGGAACCGGCCCGATGGGACCGCTGCTGCGAGAGCAGCTCCAAGAGCAACAAATCCCGGCAGACATCGTCAAGCAGGTAATCGTCACGCACGCGCACCCCGACCACGTGATGGCCGTCCCGTTGTTCCGCGAGATGTTTCCCGGCGTCGAGATCCTGGCATCCGCGGCCGCGGCCAAGACGATGTCCGCGGAAAAGGCCGTTTCGCTCTTCTGCAAGATCGACGGGGCCTTGACCGACTCGTTGCTGAAGGCCGGACAGATCGGCGAGCAACACAAGCCCGAGCCGCTCGGCGAGATGCGGATCGCGGTCGATCGCCTTCTCAAGGAGGGCGACGCCGTGACGATCGAGGGAACCGCCTTTGCAGTCCTCGAAACGCCGGGGCACAGCGATTGCAGTCTGAGCTTTCACCAGCCCGAAGCCGGAATCCTGATCGTCTCCGACGCCACCGGCTACTACGTGCCCGAGCACGACGCCTGGTGGCCCAATTACTTCGGCGGCTACGACGGTTATCTCGGTTCCATGCGCCGGCTCCGGGAAATCGGCGCGGAGATCCTCTGCCTCAGCCACAATGCCGTGATTCAGGGTGCCGACGAGGTGAAGGGTTACTTCGACCGCGACATCGCCGCGACCGAGGCATACCACGAGCGGATCATCGGCGAGATCGAATCGGGAAAAACCGTCCGCCGGCTCGCCGAGGAACTCGGCTCCGAAATCTACGAAAAAACACAGCTCTTGCCGCTCGACTTCTTCCAGAAAAACTGCGGTGTTCTGGTCAAACAATCGCTGAAACGCGAGGGGATCGACCCGGAAGAAAAGAAATAGGGAACCATAGTAGGGGGCACCCGCCCCAGTTAACACAACCCTGCACGCATCTGCCGAAAGAACAACCATGCCCGCTTCACGCATTCTCGGAACCGGCCACTACGTGCCGCCGAAAGTCGTCACCAATTTCGACGTCATGGAAATGATGGAAACGTCGAACGAGTTCATCGTCGAACGGACGGGCGTCCACCGCCGGCGGCACGTCGAACCCGAGGTGAGCGCGTCCGATCTGGCGGTGCCCGCCTGCAAGGCCGCCGTCGACGACGCCGGACTGACCATGGACGAGATCGACCTGTTGATCCTCAACACGATCACGCCCGACCATGCCGACCCCGGCTGCGCGTTCTTTTTGCAGCCGAAGCTCGGCCTGACCGATTGCGGGGTGTTCGACATCCGCCAACAGTGTGCGGGATTGCTCTACGGCATGGCCATTGCCGACAGCTTCATCCGCGCCGGTACTCACCGCCACGTGCTGATCGCGTGTTCGGAGACCCTCTCGAAGCGGATCGACGGTTCGTATGACGGCCGCAACATTTCGATCCTGCTGGGTGACGGCGCCGGCGCCGTCGTTGTGGGACCGTCCGACGACCCCGCGACGGGAATCCGCTCGACCATTCTCCACGCCGACGGCAGCGGCGCCGAGTTTCTCTACACGGCCGCGCCGGGTAGCGGACTCGGCCGCACCGAACACATCCTCAAGGAAGACATCGACGCGGGAAGGGTCCACTTCCGCATGAACGGCAAAACCGTCTTTGAAAACGGTGTCGCGAAGATGTCCGACGCCGTCTTCGAGTCGCTTCGGGTAAACGGCCTTACGCTGGACGACATCGATGTGCTCGTCCCGCATCAGGCCAACCTGCGCATGCTCGAAGCCATCATCGAGCGAGTCGGAATCCCGAAGGAAAAGGTCTTCATCAACGTCGAAGAGTACGGCAACATCGCGTCGGCTTGTCTGCCGATTGCGGTGGACCAGGCCCGCAAGTCGGGCGTCATCCGCGACGGAAGCCTGGTCATGCTCGTGGCGTTCGGCTCAGGCTTCGTCTGGGCCTCGACCCTGATGCATATGTAGATATCACCCCCGGCGACACCGTCCCATGTCCCAATTGTCCGAACCGCCCGAAGACCCCAAGGTCGTTGAACTGCTTGACGACTACCTCTATCGGTTGCAGACGGGTGAGACTCCGGACCGGGAGGCGGTGCTGCGCGAGCACCCGGAATTGGCCTCCGCGCTCGATTGTCTCGAGGCGCTGGAGGACCTGGCACCGCGCGGCGATTCTGAATCGGAGACGATCGCAAGCTACTCTTCCGTGGGCCAATTGCCGCAGGCGTTCGGCCATTATGAATTGCTCAGCGAGATCGGGCGCGGCGGCATGGGGGTTGTCTACAAGGCACGCCAGGAAGGGCTCGACCGGCTGGTCGCCGTGAAGATGATCCTATCGAGCCATCTCGCCTCGCCGGAGCACGTCCGCCGGTTTCAGACGGAAGCCAAGGCGGCCGCCCGGGTCCGGCACCCCCATATCGTCCACATTCACGACGTCGGGCAAATCCACGGCCAGGACTTCTTCACCATGGAGTTCATCGAGGGCGAGAGCCTCGCCGACCGCGTCAAGGGAGGACCGGTCGATGCGGAGACGGCCGTCCGCATTGTCGCGGCCGTCGCCAGGGCCGTCGACCATCTCCACGAGCAAGACATCGTCCACCGCGACCTGAAACCGTCGAATATCCTTTTGGACGAAGAGGACCTGCCGTACGTAACCGACTTCGGGCTGGCCAAGATCTTTACGCCGGACACGGAAATGACGGCGACGGGGGTCATCGCGGGCACGCCGAGCTACATGTCGCCCGAACAGGCAGCCGGCCACAGCGGCGAAGTGGGGGCGAAGACCGACGTCTACAGCCTCGGGGCCATCCTGTACGAACTGTTGACCGGCCGGCCGCCGTTTCGTGAGGAGAGCCCGATCGACACGCTGATGGGCGTTCTGGGGCGCGATCCGCCCTTGCCGCGGCAGTTGAACCCCAGGATTCCGCGTTCGCTCGAGCTGGTTTGTCTGAAGTGCCTGGCCAAATCACCGGACGACCGCTTCGAATCGGCCGGGGCGCTGGCCGAGGCCCTGGAGCGTTTTGCCCGGGGCGAAGACCCGGGAGTCCGGCCGCCGAACGCGTGGGATCGGCTGGTAAGTTGGGTCCGCCGCCAGCCGGCGCTCGCTTCGAGGCTGGGAGCCCTGATTGTCTTCTACGCCGTCGAAACGATCCACTGGCATTGCGGGATCATGACCGACCGGCAGTTCCACTGGAAGGTCTCTCTGCTGATGGCCGGTTGGGCGGCCGCTTCCGTCTTCTGCCAGCGGGTGCTGGTCCGCCGGCACGGAGAAATCTCGATGTGCTATGCCTGGGGGTTGATCGACTCGGCGGCACTGCTCTCGGTCCTGCTGATAGCGAAGGGAGCGGCCAGCCCGCTGATTGTCGCCTACCCCTTGCTGATCGTCGGTTCGGGATTATGGTTTCGGGTGCGGTTCGTCACGTTCATGACGGTGCTGTCACTGCTGTCGTACGGCATTCTCGTGGTCGACTTCTACTGGTGGAGCCGGGACAAGCTCCACAATCTGATACCGACAACGGTCGACCGTCACGTGATTTTCATGGTGGCCCTTGTCCTGCTGGGCGCCGTAGTAGCTTACCTGGTCCACCAAGTGCGTATCCTGAGCAGTTTCTACGGCCGTCAACTGCCGTAATTGTCGGCGCGTGGCTTTGCGCACACCCCGCACACTTCTCCATTTACCCATTTACCGGACTCCGAATAATCGCCGGAATCTGGAAACTTTGCTAAACCGGCAAAATCGCCCGTCCGATACCGCTTGATAAGATTACGCTTCGTTAGGCCGTCCAACTTTCTCCCCCAAAAGAAGTATCATGCTTATCAAAAAATTGACCTCGGTTTTACTGGCACTGGTTGTCGGCGGAATGGCTGCATCGAGTGGCGCGTTCGGGCAATCGTATCACTCGGGATCGTCAGGCCCCACAGCCAAGAAGACCCTGGTGGATCATCTCGACGAACTCGGGCGTTCGGTCTTCGGGAAAATCCTCCCGCAGAAGAAGCCCGCACATTCGCACAATCATTCCCATTCTTATTCTCCGCATTCGCCCCTGCGGAGAACGCAATCGCAGCGGAGCGTACCGGCGCCGGGTAGTCGGGAATCAAGCAATCGCGAGTCGGATGTGGCCTCTGAAAACCTGCCTCTGCACAAGCGTTTGAGGACTTTCCGGCGATCGGCGTTCGACGACGTTGGGATGGACGCGAGCCCGGCGGCCGGCGAGTCCCGCCCTCGTGCCATGGTATCGACGTCGACCGGCACTCCAACGCCTGCGAAACGACCGACCCCCGCTTCACGCACGGTTGCAAAGACGAGACCGTTGATCGGGCGTCCTGTCGCCGCAGGCAAGGCAACCAATCCGTCTGACGGACCAGTGCCGAAAATGATGGACCATTCAACGCCTGCCAATCTGCCGCGCAGGCCCAATCCGGCGCGGGCAATCCAGGGTGTGGCAAGTACGATTCAACCGCCGGCGGGGTCGAGCAACCGCGTGCTGCTCGACGGTGAGGGACCGGCGCTGAGCGTACAAACAACGGGGCCTCGAAAGATTACGGTTGGCAAGGAGTCGACGTACGAGCTGATCCTTAGGAACACGGGGAACGCGGCTGCTGAAGACGTTGTGGTCTTGGTCGACATTCCGGAGTGGGCCGATCTTCTCGGGGCCGACGCCAGCGCGGGCTCCACCCAGGCTGCATCACCCGGCGACGATTCATGCCCGCTGGCCTGGCGGGTCGGCCGCGTGGAGGCCGCTGCGCAGCAACAGCTTGTTCTACAAATCGTCCCGCGGCAGGGCCGCCCCTTCGACTTGGCCGTGCGCTGGAGTCACAAGCCGGTTGCCTCGCAGATCATGATCGAAGTCCAGGAGCCGAAGCTGGCCGTCGACCTGGAGGGTCCCCGCGAGGTACACTACGGCAAGAGCGAAGTCTATACGCTTAAGATTGCGAATACCGGAACCGGCGAAGCCGAAAATGTCGTCGTCAACTTGACGCCGATGGGGTCCGGCGAAAATCAGGCGATTTCGCACAACGTGGGCAGCCTTACACCGGGTGAAAAGAAGTCGATCGAGGTGGAACTGACCGCCCGGGAAGTCGGCAACCTGGTCATTCAGGTCGACGTCCGGGGCGCCGGCGGATTGTGCGCCAAGTTGAACGAGCAGGTCCTGGTCCGCCGTGCAGCGTTGCAGGTAGACGTTACGGGGCCGAAGGTCCAGTTCGTAGGAACGGTCGCCAACTATCACGTCCGCGTCTGCAACCGCGGAACCGCCACCGCCCGGGACCTGAATATCTCGGCAAGCCTGCCGAGCGGGGCGAAATATCTCTCGGGAATCGAGAGTGCCGAACCGGATACGGGCAAGATCCAGTGGACCCTGGACCGCCTGGAACCGAATTCGGAGAAGAGCTACGTGGTCAAGTGCAGTCTGGGGCTGCCCGGCGTGAACCGATTGGACGTGGTCTCGACGGCCGAGGGCGACATCTCGGCCACCGCCGGATTGACCACGCAAGTCGAAGCAATGGCCGACCTGGTACTCGAGGTAGAGGACCCGGCGGGCCCGGTTGCCGTAGGCGAGGAAACGACGTACGAGTTGCACATCCGCAATCGCGGCAGCAAGACCGCACCGAACGTCGAAGTCATTGCGTACTTTTCCGAAGGCATCGAACCGGTCTCGGCCAAAGGCAACGGGCACAAAATCGGACCGGGACAGGTGGTTTTTCAGCCGATTCCCTCGGTGAGTCCCGGAAGCAACGTTGTGTTGCAGGTTGAAGCGAGAGCCCAGCTACCCGGGAACCACGTTTTCCGCGCCGAGGTCCATTGCCGGCCGTTGGGAACGCGACTGGTCAGCGAGGAAACAACTCACTTTTATCAGGACGGGCCGGTTTCGCAGCAGGCGTCGTTCACTCCGCGCAAGGCCGCGCCGATCTCGGCTCTGCGGCCGCTTCGCCCGGTGGATGGCGAGCAACCGCTGGTGAGCCCGTATGCACCGGAAGATGCGGCCCCCGCGGTGATGCCCGACGAGCCGAAGTCGGCAAAGCGACTCCGGTAGGAACCGCTTCGGCCGTTTCCGCGCAATTCGACTGCTACCTTGTGACGACTGAGATTGTGGGTTGTCGGGTGCCATGCCCACGCTTGCCGTGGGCATGTTCTGCAACGTCCACAAACATGCCCACGGCAAGCGTGGGCATGGCACCCACAGTTTCAATTGTCATACGGTACTACGGCCCGGTCGCGGCACCTTCCGCCGCTCCACTATAGTCGAAGCCCCGCACTCCGAGCTTGATCCGAAAGACGGCTTCCTTGGCAGCGACGGTCGTATAGAGGTAGCCGTCGTGGAAGTGGCAGTTGGTCACCCGGTCGCCGCCGCCGCCGTACTGGCGAATCAATTTCCCGGAGGGGACCTCGACGACGTTGATGACCCCGCCGGTCCACATGGCGACATAAAGGCGTCCCTTGTCGTCGAAGATCATTCCGTCGGGTGGGGTCAACCCGCCGATAATCTCGCCACGGGTTTCGGTCGGAAAACTGATCAACACCCGGCGATTGCTCAGCGTACCGTCCTTGGCCAGGTCGAAGAGCCACACACGGTATCGTTGGCCCTCGCCGACACACAGTTGCTTCTGGTCCGGGGTGACGGCCAGGCCGTTGGGAAAAGCCATGTCGCCGACCAATCGGGAAACCTTGGCGGTGTTGACGTCGTAGCGGTAGACGGCGCCGACGGGATTCCGCACACTCGAGCCGCCCGGATCGGTGAAATAGATGTTTCCGTCGGGATCGAGCGCCACGTCGTTGATGCTGTTAAACCGTTTTCCCTTGCACCGGTCGGCGAGCACCTCGACGGTCTTGCCGTCGGCGTCGATTCGCAGCAATCGCCCTGCACCCGAATCGGCAGCGACCAGCCGACCCTGGCTGTCGAGCTTTAATCCGTTGGCGCGAGGTTCGCGTCCCTCGACAGGAGCCGCCTCGGCCAGGTCGCAGAAGATGCTCGCCGTGCCGTCGGCGGTAATAAGTCCGATCGTGCCGTCGCGGCGGTAGTTGACCACGAACAGGTCGCCCTTCTTGTTCAGCGCAGGACCTTCGGCAAACGAGAATCCGGTCGCGTACATTTCCGGCTTGACCGAGTGAGACGGCGGCAGATCGGCGTGCGCCGTCTCCTTCTCGGCCTCATCTTTTTTTTCTTGGCTTGCTGCAACGGACGTCAGACAAAGCAATAACAGAACGACCAGTAGTATGGGAGGGCATCTCATGGCGCGGCGGTTGGGGTTGTGGGCGGGTTGGACCGCGGGGAACATCCCCCAGTCTATCGCGATTCCGATGGAACGCAAGGGGTCGCGGCGTTGAACGCCGATTTACGCCCGAACCTCAATGCGCTGGCTCCAGCCGAGCCGGGCGAGAATGCCGTACAAACAGGGGACCAGCAGCAGGACAACCACCGTGCCGAAGAGCAGGCCGAACGAGATCGAAACGGCCATGGGAACCAGGAACTGGGCCTGAAGACTGGTCTCCATCATCATCGGCAGCAGGCCCGCCACGGTTGTTGCCGAGGTAAGGATCACCGGCCGGAACCTTTGCATCCCGGCCAGGTGGACCGCCTCGAAGACGCCTTTCCCCTCGGCGATGCGGCGTTTGATGAAACCGACCAACACGATCGAATCGTTGACGACGATCCCGGCAAGGGAGATGAACCCGATGGTGCTGGGCATGCACCAATCGATCCCCAACAACAAGTGCCCCGCCACCGCGCCGACCAATCCGAAAGGGATCGCCAGCATGACGATCAGGGGTTCGACGTACGACTGGAATACGAACGCGAGCATAATGAATATGATGGCTATCCCGATGAGAAAGCCGTACTTCAGGCTGGCAAACGTCTTTTCACCTTCCTTCTTCTGGCCTTCCAGATCGATCGTTACGCCGGGGTGATCTTTGAGAAATTGGGGAAAGAAGTCCTTTTGCAGGTCGTTCATGATCTCCCTGGCGTTTCCCTTGCTTTCGTCCACGTCGGCGGTGACGGAGACGGTGCGTTTTCCGTTGACACGAACGATTTGCGAGAATCCGCGGCTCTTCTCGGCGGCGGCGACCTCACAAAACGGGACCATGCGGCCGTCCGGGGTCCGCACTTTGAAGTCGTCGAGATCGGCGAGCGAGCGCCGGTCGCCGGGCGCGTGCTGAACCTCGACCTCGAACGTGTCGGGACCGCGTTGGAACTCCTGGGCGATGTCGCCCCAGAAGGCCTCTCGCAACTGCGCGGCCAACACGGCAGAGGTGATGCCGAGCGGGCGCCCGACCGGCTTCAGCCGCACGAGCACCTCCTCCTTCCCCGGCCGCAGATTGTCGGCCACGTTGCGGACGCCCGGGTATTGCTTGAGCTTTTCCTGCAAATCGAAGCTTGCCTGCTGCAGCTCGCGAAGGTTCTTGCCGTGCAGTTGCACGTCGACGGCCCTGCCGCCGGGGGTCACCTGCATCTGTTCGAGGGTCAGGCTTACCACGTCGGGGACTTCGCCGATTGCCTCCTGCCATGCGGCCAGCACCTCGTCGCACCGGGCATTTCGCTCGTCGGCCTTGAGCAACTGAACGAGAACCTGGGCAAGATGGCTGCCCGTCTCCGGCTGTTCCGGCTTGTTGCCCAGAGTCCGGCCGAAACCGTAAGTGGTACTGACATGCTCAATCAGGTTTCTCCCGCCGGGCTGCACGGGCCGAAACCGGTCGTCGACGGCCTGCAAAGCACGTTCGACTCGCCGGGTAATCTGCCCGGTCGCCTGCAGGTCGGTTCCGGCCGGTAGTTCGATCCTCGCCACCAGGAAATCGCCGTCGAGTTCGGGGAAGAGTTGGAACTTCAGGCGCCCCCCGAGCAACATTCCCAAGGAGATGAGAAATAGCATTATCAAAACGGCAACCGGAACCACCGGCCGCCGGGCCGACCATGCGAGAACCGGCCCGTAGACCTGCCGCGTGAACCATTCGACGAAGCCGTTGATCGTCGCACGGAGTTTTGCAGGCTGCTTGGGCATCTTGCCCAGCGAGTGACACAGGTGGTGCGGCAGGACGAAGAATGCCTCGATCAGGCTGACGCCCAGCGCCGTAACGACACCGATCGGCATGACTCGCATCACTTTTCCGATTTCCCCCTGCATGTACAGAAGCGGCATGAAAATGGCCACCGTCGTCAGCATGGAAGCCGTTACGCCCATGGCAACTTCTTTGGTGCCGCTGACGGCAGCTTCGGCGGGCGAGGCCCCCCGCACGTAATGCGCAAAGATGTTCTCGCCAATGACGATCGCGTCGTCGACGATGATTCCCAGCGCCATGATCAGGCTGAACATCGTGATCATGTTCAGGCTCATGCCCGTTTGGTCCATTACGAACATCGTGCCGAAAAAGGAGATGGGAATCCCCGCCGCCACCCAGAACGACAGCCGCAGATTCAACATCAGCCACAAGGTGAGAAAGACAAGGATGAATCCGTAAATGCCGTTCTTGATGAGCATGCCCAAGCGGTCCTTGACGTACTCCGACCAGTCGCCCCACAGCGTCAGATGGACGCCGGGAGGGAGGGTCTTCTCGCGCTGCTCCACGAACCGCTTGACCTCGTTGCGGACGCTGATCGTGTCTTCCGACTCGGTTTTGCTGATTTCGAGGTTGACACAGCGCCGTTCCCGAAAAGAAGCCCGGGTCCACTCGTCCTCGAAGGTATCGGCCACCGTGGCGACGGCCCGGAGCGGAATCCTCGCCCCGTCGGGGCTCACCTTAACGGTCAGATCGCGGAAATCCTCGGCCCAGCGTCGCTGGTCGACCACGCGGATCTTGATTTCCCGCTCCCCGGTCTCGACGCTGCCGGCCGGCAGGTCCAGGCTCCCGCCGGCGACCTCCCGGGCGACGTCGGCGATGGTCAGCCCCTGGGCCAGCAGGTCTTTCTCGCGGACCTGGACCTTAATTTGGTGTTCGGAGAATCCGCTCGCCTCGACCAGGCTGACTCCGTCGAGTGCAAGTAGCTCCTTTTCGATACCATCGGCCAGGGCCACGAGGTCTTTTTCCGGCATCTCGCCGGCCCAGACACTGACGGTGCAGACCCTGTCCATCCGGTCGAATTCCCAGATCAGCGGCTCTTCGATGTCGACGGGAAAATTGTCGATCTGATCGACCGCGTTCTCAACGTCTTTCAAGACGTCACGGACTTCGTAGCCGTCGGACACTTCGATGATAAGCATACCGGAGTTCTCGCGGGAAGAGGAAGTAACCTCCTCGATGCCCTCGACGCCCTCGATCTCTTCCTCGATCCTCTGGCAGATGGTCTCTTCGATTTCTTCGGCCGAGGCGCCCTTGTAGATCACGCGGATGTTGATGTACTCGGAGGCGAAATCGGGAAAGACTTCCCGGGTCAGCGACACCGCGCCGAGAACCCCCAACAAGATAAGGGTATTCAGGGATTAGGGTGGCGGGAAGATGTTTGAAGTAGACGATGTAAGGG
>CAZJRB010000080.1:0-35079 GCA_964547995.1 uncultured Planctomycetaceae bacterium
TCTCGGAATCCGTAGGCTTGGCGTTTCATGGTTTTGATCTTGTTGTTGGTGCCTTCCATCGCTCCGGTGGAGATGGGGTAGTCATACCAGGCCAGGATGCCAAAGGCGTGGAAGCGGAGGGTTTTGGCGAACTGCTGGAGTATGCGGATGCCCGTCGACTCGGCGTACACGATCCAGTCCATCAACAGGGCCTCGGCTGTGTCGGCATCGTCTTGGTCCCAGATTTCGTTCAGTGCTTCCTTGAGATAATAGGCCATTGCCAGTGGCTCGTTCAGCCGCAGAGCCTCTTCGAGACGTTCCGGTTCCCGGCGAGACGGATCGAGATTCTCTGGCCGTTTCAGTAACAACCAACGCACGCCCTTGAGGGCATCCTTTTGCATCATGTCGGTGAGTTCGCGATGCATGGCCCGACGCAACTCAGAGAGTTTGTCGTTGTAGAGTTTGATCACGTGAAAGCGATCGAATACCAGCGTGGCGTTTGGCAGGTGCGTAGTCACGGCACTGATATAGGCCGGCGACATGTCCGTGGCCACGGCTTCGATCTTGGCGCCATTGGCCCGGAGCCGTTTCCAGAAAGGCTCCAAGGCGTCGCCTCCTTTTCCGTCGCCCACATGAACCACGGCGCCGCTTTTTAGGTCCATCACGATCGTCACGTATTGGTGCCCCTTGCCGGTGGAAATCTCGTCGATGGCGATCTGCTTGAGATGTTTCAGTTTCGGTTTGGCAAATCGCCGCTTGAGGTATCGCTTCTGAATATCCTTGATCACGTCCCAGCTTATGCCCAAGTGGCAAGCCACGTCCTTGATCGTCATGTACCGGGAAAGCTCCAGCGCGTATCGCTCGAAAGACCGAGTGTAGGTACAGCGCGGATCGGCAAACGGGATTTTCACCTGCCGCACCACGCCGCAACGGCGACACTCCACACGGGGAACGTCTAATGCCAGGTACGTTGGCTTGCCCCCAATCGGAGGCATGCGAAAAATGCGGGGATGCCGCCCCCGACCGATCACATCGTCGCATCCACACTCAGGGCATCGATAAGCTACACCCCAAGACTACCAGGTACATCTACGGCAAAAATCGTTTCAGAAAGCGCTTCAGATTGCTCGGCGCTTCAGACTGCCAAATCCCAAGAAATGCCTTTATGTAGGCCTTTTTTGAATGGGCGATAGCCGACTCGAACGGCTGGCTTCCACGTTGTAAGCGTGGCGCTCTAACCAACTGAGCTAATCGCCCAGACAAGTGTTATGGTACCCGGGGAGGCCGCTGAGTGTCAATCGGGTTTGCAAAGCGGGAACGAGACCCGAGAAGACGGCGATTTGCAACAAGATTGCAATCTCACGACCCCGTTTGACCCGGCGGTGTGGTTCGCGTGTGTGCAGGTGGTGCTACCCTCGACGGAGAAGGAACGGATTGAGGAGGACGGATCGCCGGTGGTGTCCGCTTTACCCCACCGGTTCCATCCCCGACGGCAGACGGTCCCCTTCCGGCGGCGGGCGTCGCATCGGGCTTGAGGGGCTTCTCCATAATACGCAGCGTACACGGCGGCAACCGTTCGATTTCGCAGCCGACGTCGCGGCGACGGTTGACGTTGCCGTTTGCGGAATCGCCGTTTGCCGGCTTGTCCAGAGCGTAGTCGAGCGGCGTATGCGTATGTAACGGTCGATCGGCCGATGGCGGTTGACGCCACTCAATCTCGTCAACTTTGGAAGGTTCTTCGTCGTCGTCCCCCCAGTACCCTTGCCAGTCTTCGAAGTCCATCGGCTCGGTCAACGGTTGGTGGTCGACGCCGCAGATGCGCCCAAAGACGTTGAAGTTCTCGTAGAAGTTCCGGGCATCGTGCCAAGCGACAAGCTGATAGAACTCAGCGGTCTTGTCCATGCCGACTTGTTCGATCAGGACAGCATCCGAACTGCCGACAAGGATGCTATCCTCGCACTTGATGTGCAGCCGCAGGAGATGCGGGTTGAGTTCGCTGCCGATCATGCGGCACAGGCCGTGCTGCACCACGGCGGTCAGGTGCCACAAATAGATCCGGAGCGCATCGGTCGAACTTGGTGTTTTCTGACCGCCGGAGAGCAACAGGAGTCGTTCAGTAGTTGTGAGCAGCCCGTTTTTCCAATCGAGATGGACCGGCTGGCAATCGAGGCAGCGGAGGAAGTCGGCTTCGCCCCGGACAACGCAATCCGTCAGTCCGATCGACGTAGCGGGTGTCTCTGCGGAGTTGGCGCCTCCCATCGCCAGGTCGGCGCCTGGCGCCGCTTTGGTCAGGAAAAATGCTACTTCCGGATGGTAGGCGGACTGATCGTTCGAGGCGTTCCGGATGGTAAGCGTGCAGCCGTCCAACCGAACGGTCTGGTTGCCCTGGATTTCGACCATTGCCCAATCATCGGCCGGGATTTCCCGCGGCACGCGGAACTCCAGGGCCAAGTTGATCAGCGTGAGGCGTCCGCCCGCCAGGGTAAACATTCGGCGAGAGTACTTGATGGGATCGACCTCGTTGGGACGAAAGGCGACTACGGGATGATAGCCCTCGCCGGCACGAACCGTGACCTTCAAATTGGCCAGTTTGATTGGTCGTTCCTCGCGTGATCCGTTGTAGCGGAGTTCGATCACGTCGCCGTTGACGGCTGCGCTGCACGCGTCCCCCAAAGTTTGATAGGTTTTTTTGCCCTTCGGGGCGTCGCCGACGACCAGCAATCCCACCGGCTTTGACGCCGGTTCGATCGACGTTTCAGGTTCGGCCCCGGCAGCCGGAGTTCCTTTAGCGGCGGTGAGCACCGCCACGGGATCTCCGGTATTGGGCGGCACGCCAATCGCATGAGAAGCCGACTCGCCAGTCGCCAAACCACCGGAAATGGCATCCAATCCCACGCCACTGTCCCCGCCCGGACCGATCCCTCGGCACAATGGCTCGGTTGTGGTCAGACCAACCGGTTCGCGGGAGGGTTTTGTAGCCGTTGCCGGCGATGGTGTAGCGGCGTGGCCTGTTCCCTCGGGTTGTCCGGGCCGTGGTTGGACGGCGCCATCCTGTGTCCCCTCGTGATCCGGCAAAGACGGTTCCGCCGACGAGTGCCCCGGTGCGGTTGTCGGCGAAGGTGGCCCCGACGGTCCGGGCATCGGTTGTGGAGGCAAAGCGCGTGGTGCCGGCAACGGCTCATTGACCTCAGCTTCCGCCGACCAGAAGAAATGCAAGGCGGTCACAATGCAAACCAGCGCGGCGATCGGGGCGATCCACGGCAGATGTTGATAGAGGGCCGCAACGGCCCGTCCCAAAACCGGACTGCCGCCCGCCCTCGCCGTGTGCAGGCCAACCTGCTCGGCCAGCACGAGCAAGTCGTGGACCAGGCGCTCCGGTTCCTGGTAGCGATTCCGCGGATCCTTGGCCAACATCTTCCCCAAGATGCGATCGGTTTCCTCCGGCAGCTCCGGGCGAATATCCTGAATTCGCGGCGGCTGGTCGCCCTGGTGCTGCAAGAGTTTCTGAAGCACGGTTCCCTCGGGAAAGGGTGGGCGACTGGCAAGCGTGTAGAAGAAAGTGCATCCCAAGGAGTAAATGTCGCTGCGAACGTCGGCCAACCGCGGGTCACGAGCTTGCTCCGGGGAGATGTAATCAAATGTTCCCAAGGTAACCCCGCTGGCTGTCAGGTCCGCATCGGACGTGCTCAATCGGCGGAGGCGCGCCAACCCCATGTCGATCAGTTTCGCACGGCCGTCGGGTGTGATCAGCACGTTTGAGGGCTTGATGTCGCGATGCACGACGTCGCGTTTCGCGGCATGAACCAGTGCCTCGGCCACCTGGAGCGTGTAGCTGACGGCTTCCGAAAGCGCCAGCGGCCCTTTCTGCCTGACCAGCGTGCGGATGTTCATGCCCTCGATAAATTCGAAGACGATGTAGTGCAGACCGTGGTCTTCGCCGACGTAGTGGACGCGGGCGATGTTTTCATGATCAAGCCGGGCAGCCGATTGGGCTTCGTTGCGAAACCGCAGGAGTGTTTCTTCGTCGGTTGCCTGGTCGGGCGAGAGGACTTTCAACGCGACCGACCTGGCAAGGCTCGTGTCGATTGCCCGAAACACCCGTCCCATTCCGCCCCCGCCAATGTACTCGACCAGTTCGAAGTGCCCCAGTTTGTCGCCGGGCAGGATTCTTCCCTGGAGGATTCGATATGCCGAATCAGAAATCGGCGTTGCGGATGCAATTGGCGGCCGTGTCGAAATGATCGTCGGCTCGTCATCTTGGACAGGCTGATTTTGGACGAGCTGCGGCTGCGGACGCGCGGTTGAAGAACCCGCTTCTTGCGGGTTCTCCGGGTCACCCGCAGCCGCGTTCTGCGAAACGGGGACGGGGTCGACCGGTCGGCTACTCGACGCAGTGTCACTCATAAATCCCTAGCGGGCAATTGTGGCAACGCGCCAGTTCCCGCTCACCTCTTTCCTTATGACGGACACTCACCTTCCTCTGGCAAGAGAGGTCGTACTACAACCGCAGACATCTCGGACAAGAACTTGTTGGGGGAACACCCGGCAGAAAAGGACCGCCATTGTTCCAAGTGTGTATTGTAACTCCCTCTTTCATGCCCGTCAATTATGCAGACTATTCAAAAAAATTTACTTGATTTCCGGGCACTCCCACAAACCTATCACAATTCTGGTACGACAAGAATCCACCACCTGTTCGGGGGATTCCGCGAATCGATGTCAGTGCTGCTTCCGACGATCCCCACCTGAGAGGGTAATCGCTGGTGAATGGGCGGATTCTTGCGGGATCAGAGCAACCTCTTTATAATAACCCTCCTGTTTTCCATCCGCGCGGCCTTCCTCCCTTTCTTCGTCAAACCAATTAACCAATTAAGGAACTCAATGATGACCAGACCGATTGAACGTCGCGAATTCCTGAAAGTTGCCGGGACCGCAGGTGCGGGAATTGGACTCGTCGGGCTCGCCGGCCGACCCCTGTTCGCCAAGAAACTCGCCGATGGAGCCCCGAACGCCGAAAAGCTGGGGTGGCGGCTCGGATGCCAGGCCTACAGCTTCAATCGATTCACTTTTTACGAGGCTGTCGACAAGAATGCCTCCCTGGGGTTGAAAGTGATCGAGGCCTACCCCGGCCAGCGGCTGAGCAAGGAGAAGCCCGATGTTCGGTTCGGGGAATCCATGTCGCCCGAAATCCGCAAGGAAGTCAAGAAAAAGCTCGCGGATTCCGGTGTCAAACTGGTCAATTTCGGCGTCGGCGGATCCGGGCGCAAGACCTTCGAGTTCGCGAAGGACATGGGCATCGAGACCCTCGTTTCCGAACCCGATCCCAAGGCCTTCGACGGGATCGAGAAACTCTGCGACGAATTCCAGATCAATCTGGCAATTCACAATCACCCCAAAGCATCGAGATATTGGAACTACGAGACCGTGCTGGAAGTCTGCAAGGGCCGCAGCAAGCGAATCGGCGCGTGTGCCGACACCGGCCACTGGATGCGGTCGGACATCAAGCCCGTCGATGCAATCAAGGCCCTGGAGGGTCGGATTATCTCGTTCCATTTTAAGGACCTCAACAAATATGGACGCGGCGCCCATGACGTGCCCTGGGGGACCGGCCAGGCGGATGTGAAGGCCATTCTGACCGAAGTGCATCGCCAGAAGTTGAAGGCGGTTTTCTCCGTTGAGTACGAATACCACTGGGACAATTCGCTGCCGGAAATCGCCCAGTGCGTCCAATATTTCGACAAGGTCGCGGCCGAGTTGGCCAAGACGTAGGTTCCAACGGGACCCCGGCACGTGCCGGGGCTTTTGCTCTCGACTGCGGGGGCTTTTTCTATGGGGCGCATCTTGCGCAAACTGCTATCTATCGGCCGGATCGAACTGGACACTTCAGGAAACGTGAATCGGCGGATTGCTTAAGAAGTGGGCACGCCCACTTTTCGGGCAATGTGCTCGACAGACGGGCATTATGCTGTAACTGCTTGCAGTGCAAGAACTTCTGTCATGACCCTTGACTCCTCAGGATAATTCGACAAACCGCTGATGCAGCAAAACGCCTGCAAGCGGCTTGACGCCCCCAGGACCCAAGGAGTCTGCCATGACTACCACTGAGAAATGTGAGGAAGTCCAGCGTATTGCGCAAGAACTCTTTCGCCAACAGCCCGACTGGGTAACCTTCTACCGAGAAACGCTCGGTCTGTACGGTACCATTCGGCGCCACTACCCCACTCGCGAGGTGCTCGAGGATTTCGAGCAAACCGGGACCTTTCGCGAGATCCAGCAGATGCTCAAAAAGCTTCGCGAGCAAGGGCCGCTGCCGGAGAACCCGGAAGAACCGACTAAGGTCATTACCGTCCGGCTGCCGAAGAGCATGCACGAGGCACTTCGGGTCGAGGCCCATGAACACCACACCAGCATGAACAAACTCTGCATCTCGAAGCTGTTGCAGTTCGTCGACAATCAGATGATTCCAAAGGAATAGGTTCGGACTGGACCTGTAAGCCGGGTTCTGTTCCCGCCGCCAAAGCGGTGGGTGATGGCCATTTCTCTAGGAAACCGATTGCTCGGCTCCTCAAGCAGTCTACCCGGGAGTCGATAGCGGGCCGAACCGACCCGCGGCAGCGCCGGACTCTTCTTGGTGAGCCGGCGGCTGCACTGCTCCCTGCTTGACCTTGCTCCCAGCGGGGTTTGCCTAGCCAGGCTGGTCACCCAACCTGCTGGTGAGCTCTTACCTCACCGTTTCACCCTTACCTCGCGGGCGGGACCCGCGAGGCGGTCTTCTTTCTGTTGCACTTTCCCTGGCCTCACGGCCGGTGGGGGTTACCCATCGCTGTGTCCTGCGGAGCCCGGACTTTCCTCTCGCCGAGACCTACTCGGGGCCGATATGGCGACCCCCTTCAGCCCCGGCCAGCGACCATCCGGTCCACTCCGAACCTAAACCATCATACGATATTTTCGTGCCGGCTTCCACCGCCCGGCGCGGTTTTCCGGTGCTCCCAGATTCCCCATCCCCTCTCCACCCGCAATCGTTGTTTGCGTGGTGGAATCCTGGTAAGATGTGCGGTCAAGTGGAATGCCCACGTTGGCGCGAAAGCGGGTACGGCAAGGACATGAACGACACCTTCGATTGCATTGTCTGCGGGTCTTGCGTGCTCGACATTCTCATTCGGCCGGTGCCGCTTACCGAGCCGATCGGCGAGGGGACGCTGGTCGACGTGGAGCCGATCGAGGTAGCGCCGGGCGGGATCGTCTCGAACGCCGGGATCGCACTCGCCCGGCTCGGCATGAACGTGGCCGCCATGTCCTACGTCGGCGACGACGAGTGGGGCGAGCTGCTCCGGCGCCGGTGCGGGGCCGAGGGCATCGAGATTCGTTATCTCATCCCCTTCCCGGACATTCCCTCGAGCGTGACCGCCGCGATGATCGCCGAGGACGGCCAGCGGAGCTTCATTCATTGCGTCGGGGCGCCGAAACGCCTGGACAAGGTGTTCTTCCTCGACCGGCTCGACGCGTTTGCACGAAGCCGCTTCGCCCTGTTCGGCTACTACCCGTTGATGCCCAGTCTGCTGGAGGACCTGGCCGAGGTGATGGCGGCGATTCGACAAACCGGTTGCCGCACGGCGCTCGATGCCGCGGGCGACGGGGGCACGATGCAGCCGCTCGAGCGGATCCTGCCGCACCTGGACCTCTACTGCCCCAGCCGCGAGGAGGCAGCGGCCCAGACCGGCCGCAACGATCCCCGCGAGATTCTGGCCGCATATCGCGGGTATGGGGCGCCGGGGATCTTGGGTGTGAAACTCGGCTCGCAAGGGGCGCTCCTGAGCCCCGCGGCGGATCAGTTCGTCGAGATCGAGCCGGTCGAACCGCCGGGCGAAGTCGTCGACACCACGGGCGCCGGCGACACCTTCTACGCAGGGCTCCTGGCCGGCTTGCTTCGCGGCTTCTCGGCCAAAGACGCCGGCCGACTCGCCGCGGCTGCCGGCGCGTGTTGCATCACCGGCGTCGGCGCAACCGCCGCCATCCGCAACTTCGACGAAACGGTACGATTGGCAGGCTTGGACCCGCCAGGCAACCCCTGACCGATCGCCTCGATTCTTGGTGCAACATTGTGGCGGGGTGAGATGTCTGATAATTCCGAAATGTTCCAGGATTTCAAGGTTCAAGCGGGAAAGGAATATGCCTTCAGCGTCAAGGCCGCCGCCGAGCGGATCCTTTCTTCGCACCCCGGATTCGTGGTATCATGGCCGAAACGGCAGAATTGTATCACAGGTCAAAAAGTTCAACAGAAAGTGAGACTCGACCATGTGTTTCCACAATCATCCAGGTGTATCCCATATACTGCCTCTTCTGGTGATTTGCTGCCAAGCATGTTTGCTTTGCCCCGGCGCCGAAGCTTCTGATACCTGCCGGGACGATTTGGCCGACCGCATTCTTGCCGATACGGGCGTCCGGGGCGGCCTGATCGTTCACCTCGGCTGTGATGACGGAAAACTTACGGCCGCCTTGCACGCCGGCGCCGGCTATCTCGTACACGGTCTCGACACCGACGCCGATCAAGTCGCCAAGGCCCGCGCGCACCTCCAATCGCGCGGCGTGAATGGACCGGTGTCGGTCGGTCGATTTGACGGAAAGCACCTTCCCTACATTGACAACCTGGTGAACTTGATTGTGGCCGAAGACGGCTGCGACGTGCCGGCCGAGGAGTTGATACGGGTGCTTGCTCCGCTTGGCGTGGCATACGTGAAAACCGACGGCAAGTGGAAGAAGACGGTCAAACCGTGGCCCGACGAAATCGATGAGTGGACCCATTTCATGCACGACGCCGACAACAACGCGGTGGCCGACGACACGGTCGTCGATTCGCCCCGCCGGTTGCAATGGAACGGCGGCCCCAAATGGACGCGGTCGCACGAGAAGATGTCGGGCATGAACGCCTTGGTTTCGGCCGCCGGGCGGATCTTCTACGTCATGGACGAGGGGCCGACCAGTTCGGTCCAGTTGCCGCCCGAGTGGAAACTCGTCGCCCGCGACGCTTTCAACGGAGTGGTCCTCTGGCAGCGCGATATCCCGCTGTGGCAGACCCACCTCTGGCCGCTGAAGGCCGGGCCCGCCACGATCCCGCGACGCCTGGTGGCCGCCGACGACAGGGTCTATGCAACGCTCGGGCTGACCGCACCGGTGACCGCCCTGGACGCCGCCACGGGCAAAACGGTCGAGACATACAAGGACACCGAAGGCACCGAAGAGATTCTCATCTCCGACGGCGTGCTGTTTCTGCGCGTGAACGAAGATTTCAAACCGGACGTCTTCAAACCCGAGAACGAACACTGCTGGACCGAGTCGGCACGGGCCATGGGCAAGATCGGAATATGGAAACCCGGCGACAAGCAACACGTCGCGGCCATCGACGCCGCCTCCGGCAAGGAGTTGTGGCGAGCCGACTCGCCCATTGCCCGGCTTACACTCACCGTCGATGCCGACAGCGTCTACTTCCACACCGGCGAGCACCTGGTGTGTCTCGACCGCAAGACGGGCAAACAGCAATGGCGGCAGGCAGACGTGGACAAGTTCAAGTCGCTCAACACGCGTTACCCGCCCACGCTGGTTTCCTGCGACGACGTGCTCCTCTACCAACACCACAAGAACATCAGCGCATATTCCCGAGAGTCGGGCGAATTGCTGTGGAGGTCTTCTCACCCGGCATCGGGCCACGTATCGCCGGGCGACGCGCTGGTCATCGACGGCCTGGTCTGGTCGGCCGGCACGGGCGGCGGCAAGTTCATCGGCAAGGATATCCATACGGGCGAAGTGAAGTCGGAATTCGGGCCGCCGAAGATGACCTGGTTCCATCCCCGCTGCTACCGCTCGAAGGGGACCTCGCGGTATCTCCTGGCATCGCGGACCGGGATCGAGGTCGTCGACGTCCGCAAGAAGCACGTCGACGTCAACCATTGGACGCGCGGCCCGTGCCTCTACGGCATTATGCCGGCCAACGGACTGATCTACACGGGGCCGCATCCGTGCGCCTGCCTTCTCGAAACGAAGACGTCGGGTTTCAACGCGCTGGCGCCGGCCTGCAAGGGCGCGGACACCGCGATAACCGACGCCAACCGACGCCAAAAGGGCCCGGCCTTCGGCAAAGTTTCCGGCAAAGGCCTCGACACGTCGGCCCCGTGGCCCATGTATCGGCACGACCCGGCCCGCAGCGGTTATGCGCCGATCACCGTTCCGGCAAAACTGAAGAAGCTTTGGGAAACGGAAATCGGCGGCAAACTCACGAGCCTGGTGTCGGCGAACGATATTGTGCTTGTCGTCGCGCCGGAAAGCCATACGGTCCACGCGCTGGACGCAAGCGGCGGGAAGCCGGTCTGGGAATACACCTGCGGCAGCCGCATCGATTCGCCGCCGACCTTCTGCGGCGACAAGGTCATCTTCGGATCGCACGACGGATACGTCTATTGCCTGCGCGCCAGCGACGGGCAGTTGGCGTGGCGGTTCCTGGCTGCGCCGAACCGGCGGCGCATGGTTTCCTGCGGCCAGGTCGAATCGGTGTGGCCGGTACACGGCAGCGTCTTGCCGATCGGCGAGGCCGTTTGCTGCGTCGCCGGGCGCAACGCATTTCTCGACGGCGGCCTTCGATTCTACAAGCTCCACGCCGAAACGGGCAAGTTGCTCGCCATGACCGAGATCGACGAGAACGACCCGGAAACAGGCAAAAACCTTCAGAAGCTACAGGGCGGATGGCTCGGACTGACCATGCCGGTGGCAAACCCCGACATCTTGACCAGCAACGGGAAACGCATTTTCATGCGGAGCCAGCCGTTCGACCTCGACGGCAACCGCCTGCGGATCGCCCCCGACCTGGACGTCAAGCGGCAGGATCGCGACGACGCCCACCTGTTCAGCCCCGTCGGGCTTCTCGACGACGCCTGGCATCACCGGAGCTACTGGACGTACGGCGTTACGGCAGTCTATGGCTGGCACGTATGGTTCGAGGCGGCGAAGTATGCCCCGTCCGGCCGGATACTCTCGTTCGACGACAAGGTGATCTACGGGTTTGCCCGGAAGCCGCAATTCCTGGCCCAGGCACCGACGATCGAATATCAACTGTACAAGGCCGACCGGCGTCCGGCCGCCGACGGAGCGGCCCGCGTTCAAAAATCGGCTTCCGAACATCGCAAATACGAATGGAATCAAACGCAATGGCTCAGCCGCGGCAAGCTGTACAAGCCCGAGCAGTTGACGGCGCTTAGGTACCATTGGATCAAGCCCGACCTGCCGATTCAGGTCCGCGCCATGGTGTTGACCAAGGACGCTCTCTTCCTTGCCGGCCCGCCGGACGTGATCGACGAAGTCAATCTTTGGCACAACCCGGACGACGCCGCGCTCAAGCGAAAAGCGGCCCAACAGACCGAAGCCCTCAAAGGTCGTAGCGGCGGCTCGCTCTGGGCCGTGTCGACAAAAGACGGCAGCCGCCTCGCCTGCATCGACCTTGAAGCTCCACCCGTCTTCGACGGAATGATCGCAGCCGACAACCGGCTCTTCCTCTCGCTCGTCAACGGAAAAGTCGTCTGCTACGGCGACGGCAAAAACGCGAAAGCGAAGGGCAACTCGAAGGTCAACCGGAAGGTGGACGTGACCGCCAAGAAGAAGGCGAAGCCGAAAGACTCGTTGAAGAAAATCTTTTCGTCGTTGTACAAAAGCTTCGGCTGCCACAGCAAGACGGAAATCAGGATCAGTGCCGGTCCCAAGGCGGTCAAGATGAGAAGAGGCGGCGTGCCGGGTAAGCAGTGGATTGCTAAAAGCGGGCCGTATACCTTCAAGTTGACTATTCAGGATGAGACGAAACTTAAACTTGACCAACTGCTCGAACGCGTCCAAAAGCTCCCGCCTCCCTACATGAGGGCCTGCCAAGCCGTGTCCGACGATAACGAAGACGGGATTGCCATGTACGTCACACTGGGCGGGGCGTTTGGTCACGGCGGGAAAGGATACATCAACCTGGTTAGCGCTGCCGGCGCCATCACGATGGCCCATGAGGCGGGGCATACACTCGAGCAGGTCTACCGGGAATCCCATCCCAAAATCCTGGAGACCTGGGACGAGATCAGCAAGGCGGACAACATATCGGTCTCCGGCTATGGCGATACCGTGTGCTCCGAAGATCTCGCGGAATTCTCCCAGGTGTACGCCGTTTGCCTGCACGAGGGCCCCGAAGCTCTGGCAGAGTTGAAGGAACTCTCGCCCAGGCGGTTCGCGCTCTGGGAAAAGATTCTAAAGGAACCGGATGACGATTAGGCTTTGTCGGAAAACCCGTACGATGGCCTTCCAAGGCCGTCGAGAAGCCATGGAAATCCGTCGTAAAATGACTCCAAACGACTTTTCCGACAAAGCCTAGCCCGGATGCCGATGAATGGACATTCGGCGGACGGCCTAATAACAATCAACCATAGTTGCCTCGCAATGCCACTTTTCAGTCGGGCAAGTAACCGGCACGGAAAATCAACAAGCTCACCGGCCTTGAAGGCGCCTTGGGCAAGAAGAAAGCTTCGATCAGATCGTTCGGGACGCCCGTTCACGGGCGTTCTCGCTGCCGGGTGGAGATAGGCGAGCAATCGGGCAGAATGATTGTGCCGGTAGTTCAGAATTGGGTGAACAACGCGTCAATCTCCGCCACACCCGGCTCGCGGCGCAGGCCCGTTTCCAACGTCCCGCTCATCAGGCTTTCCGACGAGGAACTAAGGTCTTCAAGACCCAGTGTGTGGCCCAGTTCGTGTGAAACCACCGTCAGCAGGTCCATCCGGTCGACCGCGCGGGGATCGACGGCCCGCAGCTCGCTGCCGGTGAGCTGGAACTCCTCGTTCACGCCGGGCGTCGGGTCGATAAACCAGCCGTGGCCCGCCGCGTTGACGTCGAGATAGATCGCGTCGAGTGTGGCCAGCCCCAACATCGCTCCCGGCAAGTCGGTGATGATGAAATCGACCGCCAGCAGGGCTTCAAGCTGATCGGCCGCAAGCCCCGCACCGGCCCAATCGGCAATCGCGTCGGTGACGATCGGTTGCAGGTCGGCCCCGGTCAGGGCGGCCAACTCCCCGCCAAAAGATACTTCGCCGCCGGCCGCCAGCAACGGCGATCCCACCTGCTCGATCCGCACGGCATCGGCAATCAACAGGCCGTTCGCAGCGTCCGAAAGCTCCACCCGCAGCGTGTCGCCCGTGATCGTGTAGGTGCCGAGCGTTTCCCACGTGGTTCCTTGGTCGGTGAAGTCGTCCGGCGCCGCTTGCTGGTTCACCGGCACCGTTTCCAAACTCGTTGTACCGTTGTACACCTCGTAAGGCGCGTTGGTTGCGCGATTCGTGTGTGCGGACCAGGTCGCGGCCACTTGATACTGCCCCGGAGTGACGGTGAAAGTCCAAGAGGCCGTGTCCGATCCGTCGCCCACAAAGCTGTAGTGCAGGTCGTTCTCGAGGCCCAAACCGGAATACGGGTACCAATCCCCGCTCGTGCCGAAGCCCATCCCCCCGTTGTCGATGATCTGCGCCGTCGGCACATCACCCACCCACTCGATGCGGACGGCATCGGCAATCAACAAGCCGTTAGCAGCGTCCGAGAGTTCCACCAACAGTGTGTCACCCATGATCGTGTAGGTGCCGATCGTTTCCCACGCGGTTCCTTGGTCGCTGAAGTCGTCCGGGGCGGCCCGCTGGTTCACCGGCGCCGTTCCCAGACTCGTTGCACCGTTGAAGACTTCGTATGGCGCGTTGGTTGCCCGGTTTGTGTGTGCGGTCCAGGTTGCCGCCACCTCATACTGCCCCGGAGTGACGATGAAAGTCCAGGAGGCCACGTCCGATCCGTCGCCCACAAAGCTGTAGTGCAGGTCGTCGTCGAAGCCCAAACCGGAATAGGGATACCAAGCCCCGCTCGTGCCGAAGCCGACGTCCCCGTCGTCAACGATCTGCACAGGCACCCGCTCGATGCGGACGGCGTCGGCAATCACGAGCCCGTCTGCTATGTCCGAAAGCTCCACCACCAGCGTGTCACCCGTGACCGTGAAGGCGCCGAGCGTTTCCCACATGGCCCCTTGGTCGGTGAAGTCGTCCGGCGCCACTTCCTGGTTCACCGGCACCGTTCCCAGGCTTGTTGCGCCGTTGAACACTTCGTAAGGCGCGTTTGTTGCCCGGTTCTTATGGACGGTCCAGGTTGCGGCCACTCGATACTGCCCCGGGCTGACCGTGAAACTCCAGGAGGCCGTGTCCGATCCGTCGCCCGCAAAGCTGTAATGAAGGTCGCCCTCGAAACCCGAGAAAGCGTAGGGGCTCCAATCCCCGATCGTGCCGAATCCGGTGTCCCCGTCGTCGATGATCTGGATCGGGGGCGCCGAGGCGAAAACGGTTACTTGATAGTCCTCCACTTCGCCGTCGTCGGCCGGGCCGGTCGGGGCAAGGTTCCCGGCGGTGCTGAACCGGAACCGCGCGAACGTATCGCCCGGCGACGCGTCCGCCGGCACCGCAACGCCCAGATGATTGGCCCCGGCCGCCAGCGGCTCGTTCGTGAAGACCTGTTCTCCGGCGTCCCAGTCGCCGCTGCGGTCGAAGTCGATCCACGCGTCGAGAAGCCCCGGGGCCGACGCGGTAATCGTGACCGCCGTCGTCTCGCCTTGAACCAGCCCGATGCCGAAGACCACGCCATCTTCGTCGTCGTTCCCATCGGCATCGTCGCCGTCGGCGTCGTCGCTCGGCTGGCCGTCGGGGTCGTCATCGCGATCGGCCCCGAGCGTCGGCCCAACACACAAATGCCGGGCGCCGTCGGCGGCCCGCAACGTGGGATAGCCGGGATCGGGAGCGTCGCCGAAATCGTAGAACGGTTGGTTGCCGAACATCAGCGGCGTCCCGACCACGGCTTCCGCCCTGGGGTCGACAGCTAAAGAGAACATGTATGCCGATCCGGCAGCGCTGCCGTTGTCGTCATCATCGGGAGCCCCAACCACGATGGTGCTGCCGCTAATGCCCACCGAGCGGCCGAACGTATCGTCGGCCGCGCCGTCGCCGGCGATCAGCTTGGCATCGAAGCTACTGGTGGTGGTCCAACCTGTCCCGGGCCGCTGGTAGACGTACGCCGATCCGGAACGACTACCGTTGTCGTCATCGCCACTAGCTCCGATCACGACGGTGTCGCCGCTGATGCCCACCGAGCCGCCGAAATGGTCGTCTGCCGCGCCGTCGGCAGCGGTCAGCTTGGCATCGAAGCTGCTGGTGGTCGCCCAACCGCCCGCGGGCCGCTGGTAGACATACGCCGATCCGTTGTCGTCATTGAGTTTAGCCCCGATCACGACGGTGTCGCCGCTGAGGGCCACTGAGCAGCCGAAATGCTCGTCTGCCGCGCCGTCGCTGGCGGTCAGTTTGGCATCGAAGTTGCTGGTGGTGGCCCAACCGGTAGCTGGCCGCTCGTAGACATACGCCGATCCGGAATCATCGCCGTTGTCGTCATCATCGGGAGCCCCGATCACGACGGTATCGCCGCTGATGCCCACCGAGAGGCCGAAAAAATCCTCGGCCGCGCCGTCGCTGGCGGTCAGCTTGGCATCGAAGCTGCTGGTGGTGGCCCAACCGCCCCCAGGCCGCTCGTAGACGTACGCCGATCCGGAACGGCTGCCGTTGTCGTCATCGCCATAAGCCCCGATCACGACGGTGTCGCCGCTGATGCCCACCGAGCAGCCAAAGTGGTCGTCGTCGGCGCCGTCGGCAGCGGTCAGCTTGGCAGCGAAGCTGCTGGTGGTGGCCCAACCGGTGGCCGGCCGCTCGTAAATGTACGCCGATCCGACATAGATGACGCCGTCGTAGGACTCACCCCCGATCACGACGGTGTCGCCGCTGATGTCCACCGAGCGGAAATGATCGGCCGCGGCCATCAGCTTGGCCACCTCGGTCCAGGAACCGGCCTGGAACTCATAAATGTAGGCGGCACCTTGGAGATTGGCCAATGGCGCTGCCACAACCGCGACGTTACCGTCAATGGCCACGAACATGCCGAAAAAATCGAAACCGCCGCCGGTGCTCGCCAGGAGTTTCTGAACCTCAAGCTCCATCGGGGGAATCATCGCTTGGCTCGACTCGGCCACCAACTCCTGCCCGCTCAGCAAATCACTGCTGAACACCGTCGGCGTGGTGGCTGCGTACCCCGGCGGGACCGTCTCCGTCACCGTGTAGCCCGTGCCAAAGCCCGCACCTGCCACGCTCGGCAGAAGCCCCGTGAACTCGAAGTAGCCGCTTGCGTCGGTCGTGTCCGTTGCGTTGACCGCGTTTCCCCGGCCGTCGGTGCCGGTGAGCGTGAACTCGACCCCGGGCAGCGGCCAATCGGCGCCCGGTGTGTAGACACCATCCGCATCCAAGTCCTCGTACTTGAAGCCGTGGATCGAGCTGGGCACTGTGTTTCCGAACATTAGCGGCGCGCCGATGAGCACTTCCACTTGCGGTAGCGCCGCACCCGACTGGCCCGCAAATGCCGCCAGTTCCTGACGGCTGAGGAGATCCCTTGTGAAACTTGTCGGCGTGGTGGCCATGAAACCCGGCGGGACCGTCTCCGTCACCGTGTAGCCCGTGCCAAAGCCCGCACCCGCCACGCTCGGCAGAAGCCCCGTGAATTCAAAGTAGCCGTTGTCACCGGTCGTGTCTGCCCGGTCGATCACATTCCCCCGGCCGTCGGTCCCGGTGAGCGTAAACTCGACCCCGGTCAGCGGCCGATCGACGCTTGGTGTGTAGATGCCGTCTGCATCGACGTCGGTGAACTTGAACCCGTGGATCGACCCCAGCGCCGCGTTGCCGAAGTCCCGGTCGGGCACGTCGACGCCGCTTTGGGCAATGATCGTGTGGTATGCCTGTTGTGTGGTTTGCGCGAAGCCCCAAGGTACGGCCTCGCGGACGTAGTACGCGCCTTCGCCAAGACCGGGGAAGCTGTAGAGCCCTCCGACGCCGGTCACGGTCGTCGTTACCGGCGTATCATCGCCCGTGCCGAAGTCGGCCGCGGTATTTCCGCCGTCGAGCCAGAGTTCAATCGTCGTGCCGTCGAGGCCCGGGTCCGTCCCGCCGTCGTCCGTGCCGTCGGCGTCGAGGTCCTCGAACTTCCGCCCGCTAATCTCGATGGGCACTTCATCGTCGTTGTTGGTGACCGCCACGTCGCCCACGTCGCCCGCCCCCAGAGCGTCGTAGTTGCCGTCGGCGCTGGTCGGGTCGCCGGTGACGATCGTGTAGGCCGTGTTGCCGTCGATTACCACGTCGTCCACGCCGGTGACCGTCACCAGCACGCCCGTCTGCCACTGGGCCGGCGTGATCGTCACGCTCGCCGGCACCACCGTCCCCTCGGTCAGGTCACTGGATGAAAGCGGTACCGTCACGTCGTCCGTCGGCGGGCTCGCGAGCGTGACGTTGAACGTCGCCGTCCCGCCGGCTTCCGTGGTCGGCCCGCTGATCGCCGTCACGTTGACTCTGATAAGAAACCGGGAAAAAACATCTGCCATCATTGTCGGGTCGTCGGGGTGCAGGTTGCTCGCGAAGCTGTGAAACGCCACATAGCGGCCGTCCGCACTGATGCTCGGACTGTCCGAATACCCGTCTGCCTCGTTTCCCGAGCTATCGGCGCTCACCCGCGTGGTTGCACCCGTCTGCATGTCCTTGACGAACACGTCGGCACACCCATTCGTATCGCCCGGCACCAGGTTGGTGGCGTCGCTCCAAAACGCCACGTAACGGCCGTCCGAACTGATGCTCGGATAGAGGGAGTCCCCGTTCCCCCCGTTTCCCGAGCTATCGGTGCTCACCCGCGCGGTCACCCCCGTCTGTGTGTCCTTCACGAAGACATCGCGGTCACAATTATGGTCTCCTGTCACCAAGTTATACGCATCGCTCGAAAACGCTACGTAACGGCCGTCCGCACTGATGCTCGGATCGTACGAGTACCCGCTTCCCTCGATTCCGTCGCTATTGGCGCTCACCAGCGTGGTTGTACCCGTCTGAGTGTCCTTGACGAATATCTCCCACCCGCTCGTGCCCCCCGTCACCAGGTTGCTCGCGAAGCTCCGAAACGCCACATAGCGGCCGTCCGCACTGATGCTCGGACTGTCCGAATACCCGTCTGCCTCGTTTCCCGAGCTATCGGTACTCATCCGCGTAGTCACACCCGTCTGCGTGTCCTTCACGAAGACGTCAGGATCCGCGTTCGTGTCTCCCGGCACCAGGTTTCGCGCCCAACTCATAAACGCCACATAGCGCCCGTCCGCACTGATGCTCGGACTGCCCGAAGAGCTGTCTGCCTCGTTTCCCGAGCTATCGGTACTTACCCGCGTCGTTACCCCCGTCTGCGTGTCCTTCACAAACACGTCGGCAGGCCAACTCGTATCCCCCATCACCAAGTTGCTCGCCTCGCTCGAAAACGCCACATAACGCCCGTCCGAACTGATGCTCGGATCGTACGAGTGATAGTTGCCTTGGGTTCCCGTGCTATCAGTGCTAACCCGCGTGGTGACGCCCATCTGCGTGTCACGCACGAAGATGTCCCAAGCCCCATTTGTGTCGCCCGTCACCAGGTTACTCGCGTCGCTCCGAAACGCAATGTAGCGGCCGTTCGAGCTGATGCTCGGATCGTACGAGCCCGCGTTGCCCGTCAAGTAGAGGATCTCGGTGTCCGATGCCGTCTCCGTCACCCCCGTCTGCGTGTCATGCACGAACACGTCAGAATGCTCATTCGTGTCTCCCGTCACCAGGTTGCTCGCTTCGCTCTGGAACGCCACGCGGCGGCCGTCCGAACTGATACTCGGATAGCGCGACTCCTCGTTTCCCTCGATTCCCGAGCTATCGGTGCTCACCCGCGTCGTCACGCCCGTCTGCGTATCCTTCACGAACACGTCAAGAACCCCATTCGTATCTTCCGGCACGAGGTTGCTCGCGACGCTCTTAAACGCCACGTATCGGCCGTCCGAACTGATGCTCGGACGGCCCGCCGAGCCCGCGTTCCCCTCGTTTCCGGAGCTATCGGTGCTCACCCGCGTGGTCACGCCCGTCTGCGTGTCCTTGACGAACACGTCTTCACGCGAATTCGTGTCGCCCGGCACCAGGTTCCTCGCTCCGCTCCAAAACGCCACGTAACGGCCGTCCGAACTGAGGGCCGGATCGTACGAACCATATTCCGCCTCGTTTCCCGAGCTATCGGTGCTCACCCGCGTTGTCACGCCCGTCTGCGTGTCCTTGACGAATACGTCCCACTCATCATTCGTGTCGCCCGTCACCAAGTTGGTTGCGAGGCTCTGGAACGCCACATAGCGGCCGTCCGAGCTGATGCTCGGATCGTACGACCCGCCGTCTCCCTCGTTTCCCGAGCTATCGGTGCTCACCCGCGTTGTCACGCCAGTCTGCGTGTCTTTGACGAAGATATCATCGCGCCCATTCGTGTCCCCCGGCACCAGGTTGCTCGCGCGGCTATAAAATGCCACGTAGCGCCCGTTCGAGCTGATGCTCGGATCGTACGAATCATATTCCGCCTCGTTTCCCGAGCTATCGGTGCTCACCCGCGTAGTCACCCCCGTCTGTGTGTCCTTCACGAAGATGTCGTTTTCCCCATTCGTGTCGTCCGTCACCAGGTTGCTCGCGACGCTCCGAAACGCCACATAGCGCCCGCCCGAGCTGATGCTCGGATTCAATGATCCGCGGTTCCCTTCGTTTCCCGAGCTATCGGTGCTCACTCGCGTGGTCACACCCGTCTGCGTGTCACGCACGAAGATGTCGGTGTACCCGTTGTTGTCCCCCGCTACCAAGTTGTTTGCTTCGCTCCAAAACGCCACGTAACGCCCGTCCGAACTGATGCTCGGCTCGTACGAATCGTTGTTCCCCATGTTGCCCATGAGCAACGGGTCGATGATCGAGACCAGGTCGATACTCGATATACATACGGGGGTCGTCACACTGAAGACCGTGATCGTCACGGTGGCCGTGTCGAAGCCGCCGTCGCCGTCGCTTAGGGTGTACTGGAACGTGTCGGTCGCCTGCTCTCCGTCCGACAACAACTCGAACCGGCCGTTCGGATCATAGCCGAACGTGCCGTCACCGTTGTTCGTCACCAGACCGAGCGTGCCGGTCGTGTCGAAGCTCTGAATGGTGAGCGTATCGAGACCGGGGTCGGTATCGTTGGCCAGGACGTTGCCGGTTGTCAGCGGCGTGTCTTTGTCCGTGGTGAAGGCTGCCCCGCCGTCGGGGTTCGCGGTTGGTGCAACATTATTGACGGTCACGGTCGCCGTGCCGGTGTCCCATGCCCCGCCGCCGTCGGTGACACGCAGGCCGACGGTAAACGTGCCCTCGGCAATCGAGCTGAACGCGGCCGCTGCACCCGCCGCATCGTCATACTGGCCGTCGTCGTCGAGGTCCCATTCGTAGAAGGCGATGCCGCCGCCCGGATCGCTGCTGGCCGAGCCGTCCAGCACCACGGTCGTCCCTTCACCCGTCGCGTAGGGCCCGCCCGCGTCGGCCGTCGGCGCCGCGTTGGTCACGTTGATCGTGAACGTCTCCGTGCTCGTGTTGATCGCCGCGTCCTCCGCCTGGACGGTAATCTGGTGGCTGGCCGCCGTCTCGTAGTCGAGCAAGGCGCCGTTCGCCACGCTCACCACCCCGGTACCCGGATCGATCTGAAACCGCCCGCCGGCATCGTCCGCCAGGCTGTAGGTGATCGCCGAAGGCGGGGTATCGGTCGAAAACGCGGTCAGTCCAACGTTGGTTCCGGGGAGCGCCCCTTCTGCCACCTCGTTGGCTGCCCCGTCCGTGTCGACCGGCACGGACGGCGCCGTCTGGTCGATGGTGAACTGGCCTGCGTAGGCTTCGATCGGCGTACTCTGCACGTCGAGGATCGCGCCGGCCGCAATGACGACATTGTGTACACCCTCTGTCAGTGCAGGCAGGTCGAAGACGGCCGTGTTACCGTCTATCAAAGTTACCCCAACGGCCGGCGTGCCGCCAACGGTCAGGTCGGAGGCATCCAAAGTACCCGGCAATACAAGATCATCGAAGTCCACTGTAAGCTGCGGGACCAGGCCCACGAGCGATCCGTCGGCCGGGTCCGTCGCCGCAACTTCAAACGCCGCAGTCCCTGTGTGCCCGGTAACGCGGAGAATATACTCACCTTGGCTCTCCCCCGCGGCCAGCACGCGCACGGTATAGACGCCCGTCTCGGCGGCCGTGTGCGAGAGCTGCGCGTTTCGGCCGTCCGGCCCGCTGTTGTCATCGCTGGCCACCAGCGTTCCGGCGGGGTCGTAGAGTTCAAGCATCGGATCGAGATCGTTGACAAACTCGCTCGAACCGTCCGCGGGCGTGGCAGTGGTGAGCGTCAGCGGATCCCCGGCCGTCACGTTCACCGCGTAATAGTCGCTCGGGGACTTCGGGGTAGCGATGAAGACTCCCTTACGTCCGTCTGCCAGTGTCGCCGTAAACGCCACTTGTCCGTTGTCGTTGATGCCGTAGCCGTGGAACTGGACGGAACTAACCGTCGAACCGTCCAGCGGGTCGCCGGAAGCGATCACTTTGTCGGCCACCGGATCGCTACCAGTAAAAACGCCGGTTCCGCCCGCGTCGAGGTAGGCATAGATTGCCACGACTCCCTCGTTGTTGGCGGCAAGATCGCGGAGAACCGAGAACGGGCCGGTCGTGTCGGCGATGGTAGTCAGGGCTCCCCCGTTGCCCGTGAAAACCCCCTCTTCGCCACTGTCCATGGTGGCTCTGAATGCGACCAACCCGCTGTCATTGATGTAGTTACCGGCAGTGAAGCTTTGCAGGGGCCCCGTAGTGTCCGCGATCGTGGTGACAGGTCCACCGTCGCTGGTGAAGATGCCTGACCCGCCAGCGTCTAAAGAGGCTATGAATACGACCCTTCCCAACTCATTAATGATTGGGGAGTACGGGATAGATGAGAAGGGGCCCGTTGTATCCGCGATCGTAGTGACCGTTGTGCCGTCGCCCGTGAAAACACCGTCTCCGCCCCCCTGCAGGTCGGCAGCAAACCCGACTGCGCCGGCGTTGTTGATCGAGGTCCCGTATGGTTGGAAGCTCGCATAGGTGCCCCCCGTCTCGGCGATCGTCGTGATCGATCCGCCACTGTAGACGAAGATTCCGGATCCCCCCGCGGTCAACTCGCCGAAGAACGCGACCTCGCCAAAATCGTTAATGTCGATATCGCCCGCGAGAATCCCGATGAAGGAGAGGTTGGAGAACTGGCCGTTCGTATTGACAATCTCCGTCAGCGGTCCGCCGTTGCCCACATAAATGGCTCCATCGGGCGAGGTCTCGGAAGAGGCGCCAAACGCTACGGTTCCTGAATTGTTGATCGTTGGCGTAGCTCCGATGTCGGTCAACGGACCTGTGGTATCCGCGATCTTCGTAAAGGCATATTCGGTTATTTCCTCCGCGTATCCCAACACGACCCCACCAGGCGTGATGGCTTGTGCCGTCCCCGTGTCGCCATTCGGCTCGGTGTCGAAATCGGCGTCACAGGTGAGAACCAAGCTGTAGTCGATCCCCGGGGTGCCGCTGACAACGGCGTAGTACGTGTCGGCGGTGCCGTTGGAAGTGGTGTCGACGAAATTGTTGATTACCTGCGACAGGTTGCCGGCAGGCATGCCGATCGCCAGGAGCGCCGCGGTCCCGTCGTATAACTCGAGTGTGAGGTTGCCGGCCAGTTCCGTCAATCCTAATGTCGCCAACTGCCCGTCGTCGAGCGTAAATTGATACCAATCGTCCGTTGCACCGCTGGTGCCGAGGACCGCGCCCCGTTCGGCCGCCCCGCCATCGAGCGCAAGAAAGCTGCCGTCGAGGTCTTCCGCCGAAGCCGCGTCGTCGTTCGTCGGCCCGCCGTGAGATTCGTTTTCTGCGGCGGCATTGAGGATCAACCGGACCGTGTAGCCGCCCGTTGTGCTTGCCACGCCGCCGATGGTCACCGTGTACGTCCCGGCGCCGGTCGTGGCGACCGTCTGCAGCACGGCATCTTCGCCCGCCGCCGCGGCCGTGGCCGTGCCGAGCGAAGTATCAAGCGGATCGGACAATTCAATCGTCGGCTGCAAGGTTGCATCCGGGTCGACAACCACAGTAACCCTCTGCCCGTCGTCCAGTTCGATCGCAAAAGTGTCGGTTTCGTTACTTAACCCGATCGTCGCACTGATTGAAGACGTATAGACCAGGCTTCCCGCCGGATCGGTTGCAGCGGTCCCGGGGAAAGGCTGCGGAACGGGTCTTGCGTAAATTGCATCGGCGGTCACCAATTGATCTACGGCGATGTCATCGCTGAGTTCGACCACCAGCGTGCCGGTGGTAATCGTGTAGGTACCCAGGCTCTTCCAGGCATGGGACTCGTAGGTGAAGTCATCAGGCGCATTCTGCTGGTTGACCGGCACGGTTGCCTCAAGCTCCGCGCCGTCGTAAATCGAATAAGGCGCGTTGGTTGCCCGGTTCGGCTGCTCGGACCAGGTCGCCGCCACTTCATACTGCCCCGGAGTGACTGAGAAAGTCCAAGAGGCCACGTCCGATCCGTCGCCTGCGAAGCTGTAATGCAGGTCGCTCTCGAAACCCAGGCCGGAATAGGGGTACCAGTCCCCACTCGTTCCGAAATTCGGGTCCCCGTTGTCGATGATCTGCGTCGGCGGCAGGTCGCCCACCCGCTCGATGCGGACGGCGTCGGCAATCAACAGGCCGTTTGCACTGTCCGAAAGCTCCACCAACAGCGTATCGCCCGTGATCGCGTAAATGCCGAGCGTTTCCCAAGTGGCCCCCGGGCTGCTGAAATCATCCGGCGCCGCCTGCTGGTTCACCGGCACCGTTCCCAGGCTCGTTGCGCCGTCGAACACCTCGTAAGGCGCGTTGGTCGCGCGATTCGGATGCTCGGACCAGGTCGCGGCGACTTCATACTGCCCCGGAGTGACCGTGAAAGTCCAGGAGGCCACGTCCGATCCGTCGCCCACGAAGCTGTAATGAAGGTCGTCCCCGAAGCCTAGATCAGAATAGGGATACCAGCCCCCGGTCGTGCTGAAGCCTGTATCCCCGTCGTCGATGATGCGCGGCACCACCTTCTCGATGCGGACGGCATCGGCAATCAACAGGCCGTTCGCGGCGTCCGAGAGTTCCACCAACAGCGTGTCGCCCGTGATCGTGTAGGTGCCAAGCGATTCCCACGTGGTTCCCTGGTCGGTGAAGTCGTCCGGCGTTGCCTGCTGGTTGACCGGCACCGTTCCCAGACTCGTTGCACCGTTGAAGACCGTGTAAGGCGCGTTGGTTGCGCGATTCGGGTGCTCGGACCAGGTTGCCGCCACTTGATACTGCCCTGGAGTAACCGAGAAAGTCCAGGATGCCACGTCCGATCCGTCACCTGTGAAGCTGTAGTGCAGGTCGCCCCCGAAGCCTAGATCAGAATAGGGGTACCAGTCTCCGCTCGTGCCGAAGCCTGCATCCCCGTCGTCGATGATCCGCGACCCGCTCGATACGTCGAACGCACTGCTTGTACCCGTGTGTCCTGAACCATTGTCCGCCGTCAGCACGACGCCGGTGTCCGCCGCGTGAACCGTCATGCTCCCGCGCCATGCGCCGGCCACAAACGCACCAGTCGTCGCCGGCTCCACCGTCACCGCCCCACCGACACCGGTACCACTGAGATCCACCGCAGTGGCGTACGGCAAGATCGTCTCGTTGTCGATGTTTTTCGCGTAGATCGTCGCCGCAAACGGGTCGCTCGCCGTTTGTGGGCTGGCGATGGCAGCAAAGGCAAAGTGATCCACCTCGTCGTCGCGGACAGACATTGTGTCGTTAGCATCCGTGAAACCCACCGCGCTGGCCGTCACCGTGGCCGTCTGAACGCCGTCGTAGTCCGCATCATCCACGACAGCAGATTCGAACGTCGCCGATGTCGTACCTGCAAGAATCGTCACCGTTGACGGTACGTCCACTTCGCTTGCATCGTCCGAGGCCAGCGTTACCACCAAGTCGCTCGGCAACGTCCCCGAGATACTCACGGAGGGCCGTAGAAGGGTTGTCGCGAACGTCAGAAGTTCGAAATTGCTGTTCCAGGCATTGTGGCAGCCTTCGGCAACGAAGAGTTCGGCCACCTCGTCCGCTCCATGCTCGAAGAAGGTGTAGTCGAGTGCATACGTCCCCGCCGGCAGGACAACCTGTCCGAAGCGGTCCCAGCCGGGGTGCTGCATATCATCTTCGATCACATTGTCGGCGTCGTCGAAGCCGTCGTCGTTGACGTCAATCCTCAAACGGCTTCCGTCGTCGGTGTGGACTCCAAAGGTGTATGTGCCTCCCTGGTTAACGACCAGCGTACCTCTGGCGTTAATGATGAATTCGTCCAATTCCCCGCTGGACCTCGGCCAGTCGTTGTTCACGTTGTAGTGGCCGCCGGTCCCGTAGTCGATTACGTCCACGTTCGTGAGGACCTCTTGACTGGAGACAAGAGGTCCTACCGGGTCAAGCAGGGCATCGGCGAGCAAGGCATCAGCGGCGGCGAGGTTGTCAACATCACCAGTCGACTTAACATCCCGGACCGTGAAACCACTCGAGTCCATTCCAATCTCGGCCCTTGCCAACGACCCGTCACCTTCCCACGCGTCCGCAGGCAGTGCCAGAACTAGATCGTAGTCCTCGTCATCCACCACGTCGATCATGGCGGAACCGTCGGTCCAGCCATCCACATGCGCGGTGATCGTCGCCACTTGCATGTCGTCGATCTCCGTGTCGTCGATGACTGTCACATCGAAGGTAGCAGAGGTCTGCCCGGTAAGGATCGTCACCGTTGCCGGGACGGCCACTTCGGTCGTGTCGTCCGAGGTTAACTCCACCACGACATCGCCGGTCGGGGCCTGATCGACCGTCACACTACCCGCACCGGTCGGCAGGCTGTCGCCTTCGGTCGCGCTAAGGGGAAGGGTTACCGTTAAGGTAGCCAACAACCGCCGGTCTTCGAGCGGTTCGAGCCGCAAGCGGCGGCGGTCGTGGGCTAGCGGGGGCCTCGACAGAGATGGGGTGGTCGAGAAGAACCGGCGACGATTGGGACAACGCCTCGTCGAGCAACGCATGGCAGTCCCTCCTGTCCGTTGGGAATATTGAATATCGAGTGATGAATGTCGAATGTCGAAGTGTTCCGGTTCGACATTCAAAATTCGCCGTTCGATATTCGTTATTCAGGCCAAGGGAACGCGTGCGACGGCCTCGCAGCGCCGTCGTACCAGCAAACGTCAAAATGCTCTTCCCTGTCCGCGCCGGGCTCCCTGTTCCCCGGAAAGCCAAGCCGGCAGTCGCCGGTGGAGTCCCGTCGGCGGCAGGTAGTGTGGCACGACACTCCGTGTCGACAATCACGGCACGGAGTGCCGTGCCACACTGGGCGGTAAGGCAGCGTCGATAGAATTGTTAATAGTTTACCCCCCTCCCCAAGAAAATTGCAAGTAATCCGGGCCAAAAATTTCCGTTCTTTCCAGTTTATGCCCCTGAAGGAGGGGGATAGTGCCGAAATCAATCCCCAGACCGGGGGCCCCTCAGACCTGAAGTGCCTCGAACGGATCGTACTTCTTGCCGAGGACGGCTTCGCTGTCGAGGCCGAGCCAGCGGTCCAGCGCCGTGGCGTAGACGCGGCGGAAATCGGTGTGGAATTTCGGGGCGTCGTTGTCGAGATCGGTGAGGCTGGGCCGGGGGCCGATCAAGCCCCCTTTGAGCCTGCCGCCCGCCAGGAAGACGGGGGCCGCGGCGCCGTGGCCGGTGCCACGGCGGCCGTTCTCGCTGACCGTGCGGCCGAATTCCGAGAAGGTCATCAAGAGTACCCGGTCCAGGAGCTTGTCCCGCTTTAGGTCGCCGACCAGCGCGGCGACCGATTCGGACAGTTCGCGCAGCAGTGCCCCATGGTTGCCGCGTTGGTTGGCGTGGTTGTCGAAGCCGCCGATCCCGCCGCCGCCGAGTTCGGTGAAATAGATCCTGATGCCGAGATCGGCGCGAATGAGCTGGGCAACCGTCTTGAATGTCTGTGCCAGTTGGAAGGCGGGATACCCGGCCGCCTTGGCCCGGGTTGCTTCCCGTGCCACTTCCTCGATCCGCCGGCTGCCGGCGTAGGCGGCCGAAGTGTTCCGTTGCAGGAAGTCCAACAGCGGGTCCTCTTGGGCCCGGGGAAGATCGGCTATCCGGGCCTGGAGCCGGCGGTGCGCCTGGCCGCCCGGGCCGGGTGCCGTGCGCAGCACGCACCCCTGGAGCGAGCGGATCGACGGGACCACCGTCTTTTCTGCGTTCAGCGCAAAGGGCATGGCAATCGGCCCGACGAAAACGCCGGGCACATCGGCCTTGTCGGGCCGGTGGGCAATGTCGATTGCCCGACCCAACCAGCCGGTCTGGCAGTTGGGCTCCTTCGGCCTGGCCGTGTGCCAGTTCCGCATTGCCGGGGGATGGTTCCGGCTGGAATTGGGATACCCCACGCCCTGGACTACGCTCAAGAGTCCCTCTTTGAAGAGCCTCTGGAAGGCCGGCGCCTGGGGATGAAAGCCCTGCTCGGCATTGATTTTGTGGACCTCCTTGGGCAACATCCGCAGTGTGGGGCGGCTCCGCGCATAGACATCATCCTCGAAGGGGACCAACGTGTTCAGGCCGTCGTTGCCGCCCGACAGTTGGACCATGATCAGAACCGTCTCGCCGGCATCGCGCCGCGCCGGGGCGGCTGCGGCCGTGCGGCCCAGGAACGCGGGCGCCAACGACAAAAGTGTTGACGTACCCAACGAGGTCTTTAGAAAGTTGCGACGTGTCTGGGACATGTTCACCTCCTGAACCTGGCTTAGGCCAACTGGAATTCGGGTAATGTGAGAATGGTGTGGACAAACCGGCGGAGCCGCTGTGAAGGATTGTCTCCGGCCGGCGGGGATTCCGCCGTCGACGCGAGCAGGGTCTCGCGTACCTTGGGGTCGACGTCCCCTTGCAGGAACAAATCGAGCAGGAACGGACAGGCCGATTTGGCGTCGGGCTTGCCGTGTTTTCGGGCGACGGCCAAGGGGTCCAACTTATTGCCGTAGGGTCCCGCTCCGGAGACCAAGGCCAGGGCCAGATTGCTGCGGCCGATCATGGTCGAGCTGTTGATCCAGTTGCGTCCGCCCTGCCACCCTTTGACGGTGGGCGGGCGGTAGAGGTTTTGGCCCAGGGCCGCCAGATCGCTCCCCAGGCGGGCCGTCGCGGCCATCCCCTCCAGCCCCTTGATGATCCCCAGCGCGAACTCGACCGGGCACTTGACCCGCCGGCGATAGGCCACGGGCGAAAAGAACAAGTTCGACCGGAGCATCGTTTCCACCAGCTTGCCCGTGTCATAGTCCTTGGCATAGGACTCGGCCAAGGGAGCAAGCATCGCGTCACCCGGTTCGTCCGTTTCGGAGACGAGCCAGCGATAGAGCTTCCGGACGACCCGGCGTGGTGCGGCCGGCTGCCGGAGCAGAATCCGCACCGCGTCCTTGCTGCCCCAGTCGCCTTTTTGCCCGAGGATGCTTTTTGCGCCGTCGTCATGCTCGCGGGGGATGTAGCGGAGTTCGTTTCGCAAAACGAACCAGCCGGTGAAGGCGCGCGCGACTTCGCTGGCGTCTTCCTCGGAGAAATTGCCGGCGCCTAAACCGAATTGTCCCAGCAGGGCCCGGGCAAAATCCCCGCTGGGACGGGCCTTGCGATTGGCTGCTGCACCGAACGACAGTAGCATTGCCGGGTCGTGGGAGACGGCTTCCAGGAGCGGCTCGAAGCGGCCCAGGGCATAGCGCCGCAGCAGTTGTACGTGCTCGAGCATCAGCCCCGCGCTCTCCACCTTGGCGCCGCTGACGGCGAAGTAGCCGTGCCAGAATAGGGTCATCTTCTCCAGCAGCGGATGCGGGGTCTGGATCATCCGGCGCAACCACCACGCCCGAAGGCCGTCGGTCGTATTGGAACGGGCGGCCGCGGCATCATACTCGTCGTAGGTCTTGTCGAAATCGGCCATCTCCGCATCGGGGCGCAGGAGCGCGTCGATGGTTCGCGCCGGTCCATCGGCCAGTGCCCGCTGGAGCCGGTCCCAGGTGGCCCCGAATGCCGCGCGTCGGAAGAGGTGGCCCGCCCGGGGCAGGTCCCAAGGCCTCCGGGCGTCCGGTTCGTACGGCGCCCAGGCCCACACCGGATCGATCGGCTTGCCGGGGCTTGCCGGGCCGGTCTTTTTCGGTCGGCCTTGGCCTGTTGTGTTCTTGCTTTTGTCGGACATGAAAACCCCCTTCTGCCGCCACGGTTTGCCCTAAGGCCCGCTACGGGATGGCCGGGCGGCGTTCCCTATTGCAGATTCGGCCACAGATCGAGCCGGGCGGACGGTCGACCGTTACGGGTCCCGACGATCAATCTGGCCTGGCCGAGGTATTCCAATACAGTCAGGATGATGTCCACGTGAGTTTCGGCTTGCTCGCGCGTATTGCCCTCGAGCATGTTCTGGCGTATAAGGTTCTCGCGGTTGGCACCCAAGGTCGTGGCCAGCCGGACGCTGTCGAGTTCCACGAGGCTATGGATGCCGGGCATCGGCTTGACGGGCCTGGCGGCCTCCTTGCTCAGGGCATCAATCACGTCCTTGGCCAAACCGTCGGTGGAACTGAGGATCAAGTGGTCGCCGAAACAGGCCAGGGTGGGCCGGAGGTTGAAGCGCACGTCGAGCGACTTTTTGTCCTTCTCGTCTGTGGCGGAGAAATAGGCCACGGTGAGCTTCGTGTCGCGGTGGGTGGCCCGGTCGATAATCAACCCCGGCAGCGCCTTTTGCCCACGCGTGAAGTTCACCAAACCGATGGCCTTCTGCCACGCTTCCTCGACCACCTCGCCGAACTTCTTGGGATTGTCCATCCGGAAGACCGCTGCAAAGGCGGGAAACCGGACCTGGGGCGTGCCGATCGAAGGATCGTACGCCTGTTCGGCCACCACGACCCGGATTTCGGGCCCGACTTCCGCCAGGACTTCGTCCGTCAAGTCCCGCCCGGAGAAGAATATCCCCATCATGTTTTCAAAAAAGATCAATCCGGAGGTCCGCTCCGGGAACAGCTCGTTCTTGGCGGAGTAGAACTTGTGCAGGTCACGGTAGACGCTCATGGCGGCAATGCGGCGCGGGACCGACAGATTGGGTAAGGCCCCCTTGCCGGCTCGCCCGGGTTCGGTATAGGACGTCGGACCGGACGCCTTCACCTTGGCGTCCATGGCGAGCCTCAGCGCCAGAGCATTCTTTTGGACGTCGAGCCCCGCCCCCAGCCAGCTCGATTCGCGCAGGTTCTCCTGCAGACCTGCCAGGAGCAAGACGACCAATGGGTTGCCGGCCGGGGCCAGGGCCTTTTTAAGGGGCGAGTGTTGCTTGAGGGTCTCGATATCCACAAAGGCCATGCCGGCCGAGCCGGTTCCCACGGCCTTCTTGGCCGCTTGGTAGCGGGACGACGAAGCAAGACTCCGGCTGCCCGGCTTCGCCCGAATGTCCGCCACGGCTTTGAGAACCTCCGAGTTGTTGGCCACCAACAATCGCTTGCCGACGATGGCGTGCGTTTCCTTTCCGTTGAAGGTCCATCCGGTCACGCCTCGGTACTCTTCGGAGGCAACCCGCTGGGGATGGCCGCTCTTCTCGGCTTCGCCCTTGGCGATGTCGCGGAATATATCGTGCGTCTGCTGTAGCATCCTGCCGTCCTCGGCGTCGACGGTCAGCAACGTGGCGTTGTTCGGGCCGACCGCGAACGTGACGCCGCCGTCGAGGAGTTTGTGCAGCGCCGTCTGCCAGTCGGTACGAAGCTTCGTTTCCAGGTACTTGACCAGGTTCAGCATTTGTTGGAAATCGGGTTTGGATGCCTGCCTCTGATATGCGGGCGACGAGGTGATTGTCTTGACAAGGTCCGGGTCGAGGGCCAGGTCCAGCACGGCCTTGGGTTTGGACAGCTCGAAGGCGACAATCGCCTCACGGGGAATCCATTGGTCGGCCGGCGGCAACGGCTTGGCTGCCGGGGCGGGTTCCACGATCAGAACGGACAGGCCCAGAGCAAGTGCCGGAAGCAGTTTTCGGGACATCATATTCCTCCCTTGACCATGGGGGCCACAAGAATTAAGAGAAGCCGGTACTGATAGGTAATTCGCGGCCACCCGGGAAATCTTGGGAAATTTTCCCCGGGCGACACAATCCTGAGTATAGACACACCGCCGATCATAGCAACCGGGGACCCTGGGAAACACCCCCTGGAACCGGTTTTGGGGGGCGCCGACCACGGCGGGATAGAAAGAGTGAAAGAGTGAATCTTACCCGGCCAACAACTGCTGCTCGACCTGACGGATGGCGTCGTCGATGGACGAACTTCGGTCGGCAAGTTGGACCGATTGGCCGGTTGCCATCCATTTATCGACTCGCTTCTGGGCGGAGACCACTGTGCTGTGGCTGCGGCGGCCGAAGTACTCGCCGATTTCGCTCAGCGCCGCCCGGGTGTGCTTTCGGGCGAGCCACATCGCCAGCATCCGCGGGTGGCTGACGCTTTTGGTCTTGCGGTTCGACTGGAGGCCTTCGGGCTCGACGCCGAACACGTTGCAGATCGCCCGCTCGATATCGCCCAGCCGCACAACGCGGCCGCTGTGGCGGATCATCTCGGCCAGCGCCTCTTCGGCCATCGAAAGGGTAATCGGACCACCCGTCGCTTCGCTGGTCGCTTGCAGCCGGCAGAGCGCCCCGGACAGTTCGCGGGCATGACTGGTCAGACGTGCGGCAATGAACCCCCGGACCTCCTCCGGCACGTTGATCTTCATCCGGCAGGCCATCTGCACGACGATTCCTCGGCGAGTGGCAAGGTCGGGACGTTCGAGGGGACAAACCATGCCGCCCTCAAGCCGCGTCGTCAACTCGGAGCCCAGCTCGGCCAGTTCGGCAGGCGGGCGGTCGGCCGAGAAGACCAGCTGATGTCCTTGCCGCAGCAGCGTGTCGATCGTGTGCAGCAGCTCGACCTGCGTGGCTCTCTTGCCGGCGAAGAATTGAAGGTCGTCGATGATCAGCAGGCCGACGCCCCGGTACTTCCGCCGGAAACTGGGCAGCCCGCTGCCGCGCAATGCTTCGAGGAAGTGCGTGGTGAACTGCTCGGCCGAGAGGTAGATCGACGTCACGCCGCGGTGCGCCCGACGCACACCCGACCAGACGCCTTCGAGCAGGTGCGTCTTGCCGACGGCAGTCGGCCCGTAGATCAACAGCGGCGTCATCCGGCCGGGCTCCCGGGCGACGATCCGGGCCGACTCCAACGCCAGCCGGTTCGAGTCGCCCGCTACAAACGATTTCAGCGAGGCAAACCTCCGCCGGGCAAAACCGTTGCCCGATTTCGCGGCAGCCCGGGCCGGTTGCGAAACAGAGACGTCTTCCGCCGCGCGTACCCGCAATTGCCGTGGCGGCTCCGCTGCCCGCTCCTTCGAGCGCGGCGCTCTTGCCGGCTCCGCGCGGGGATTGGTCGAGGAGGGATCGATATGGAACGTCACCCCAGGCGACGTTCCCAGCGTCTCGACGCACGCCTCGTCGATCTGCCGGCAGAAGTTCGAACGGACCCAATCCAACAAGAAGCGGTTGGGGACGCCGATCGTAAGCGAGCGGCCGTCGAACTCGAACCGGGTGCTCGACCCCAACCAGAGTTCGAATCGTTCTTTTCCGACCTTCTCCGCAATCGCGGCACGCAGGGCCGACACGATGTCCTTATCGTCAGTGGTCACTTCCTGAGCATCCTCGGCGCACACCCTCTTCCGACGAAGCCGCAACCAATGGGCAGGCTCGGCTCCCCCCGCGATGTGCGAAGCAAAATCGGAAAAAGGACGCCCGCTTCGACGGCTGGCGCCGTCTCGGTGTCCTCCTCAAGTCACTTTCCAAGTCGGCCTGATTGTAGCGTTGCCGGCACTGCTGTCAAAGGCCCTCGGCCGTTTGGCGAAAAGTTTTTTTGAATTGATTCGGACAGGGCCCGGAATCGTCGGAAAAAGACGGTGTTGCGTCCCGGCACGACCGCAAGATTTCTCACAAAATGGTCCTGGATCGGCGTGGAAAACATGTCGCTCGGTCCCGGCGTTGACGGAAGGAGAACGCAAAAACCGCAGAATATCGCGACTTTCGGCAAGGAAAATCCTCTACGTGGAGGTTCGACGAATGTCCCAAAAACGGTATAATCAAACATAGTCACGGATCGCCGACCCGACGTCACCGAAAGGCCAAGCCATGAAACACGCACCCGGCATCTTCATTTGTCTGCTCTCGCTGTGGTTTTCCACGGCCGTCGCGTCCGCGCAGCCGGTTCTGGAACGGCTGGAGCAACGGATTCGCGAGCGTGTCAAGCCGCTTGTCACCGGGGCGGTACCGGCCGATCGTGGGGCGGCGCAGAGACCCCTTCCGCCAGCCGGCCGGCCCGCCGCCGCCGGCTTGCCGGTGAATTTCGAGCCGGGATACTTGGGAGTGGTAGCCGACGATCAGAAGGATCGCGGGCGGGGAGTTCGGGTACTGGATCTGCGGCCCGGCGGCCCGGCCGAGAAGGCGGGAATACTCAGAAACGATCTGATTAACGGAATCGCCGGAATCCGCGTGCGCCAGATGACCGACATGGCCGACATCATGATCCTGTTTTCGCCCGGCGATATCCTCACCTTCGACGTCCTTCGCGGCAACAAGCAACAGCAGGTGAAGGTGACATTGGGCCGCCGGCCGGCCCCGAAGGGACGACCCGAGGCCGTTCCGCCGCCGGCCGGAACGGCAGCCGCACCAAATGTGCCGAGTGCGAGCGTTCCGCTGCTGAACACCCCGCAACTGAACACCCCGCAAGCAACCGCGACGCCGGCGACACCTGCCGCCAAATCGCCTGCCAACACGCTTGCCGGAACGCTTGCGAAAATGCTCGGCAAAACGGGAGACAAGACCCCCGGCAAAACCCCCGGCAAAACCACCGGCAAAACGCCGGTCATCGAGACGCCGGCGGTCAAGCTGCCTGTTGTGGTCAAACCGCCGGTCAAACCGGTCGTCCCCCCGGCGGTCGGCGATGCCGAGACGATCAAACGGCTCGAGCAGCGCATCAAAGAGCTGGAAAACCACGTGGCCGAACTGGAAAAAGCCCTGGCGGAAGCAAAGCAGAAGAAGTGAACCCGGGCGGCTGTGAGGCTACTCCCGCGTGAGTGCTTCGCTGATTAACTTGCGCGGAGCGCCGATGTCCAACACGTGGAGTTTGCCGACGTATCGCTCGGCGCCTTCTGCGAGCAACCCCGTCTTGGCGGCCATGAAGGTACACGTGACCTCCGCCCGGATCGTGTGGCCGGACGGTTGGCCGGTGTCGCAATCCAATCCGCTGGGGAGATCGACGGCCAGGATCGGCGTCCCCGCCGCATTGAGTTGATCGATCACTGCATCGAAGGGCGGTCTGGGTTCACCCCGCGCCCCGGTTCCGAGCAGGGCATCGACGATCCACGCGGCCCCGGCCAGTTGTCCGGCCAATCGGCCGGCGTCGTAGCGGGCCCCGAAGATCTCGATCGGGACGTCGGTTTTCCGGAGGATCTCGAAGTTCGTCGCGGCGTCGCCGGTCAGTTCTTCCGGTTCGGCCCAGAGCAGCACCCGGGCGTCGATTCCCCGTAGTTCGAGGTGCCGCGCGACGACGAACCCGTCGCCGGCGTTGTTTCCCTTGCCGCAGCAGATGACGACTTTCGCGGGGGCATCGCCGGCGGAAGCGCTCTCGGTGGCCTCGTGCGAAACTCCCAGCAACCGGCACAGGCAATCGGTCGTGCCGCGTCCGGCGTTCTCCATCAGCACAAGTCCGCAGATACCGTACGACTCCATGGCAAGCTGATCGACTTTCCGGGACTGGGCGCGGGTGAGCGTAACGGGAGGCATGGCTTCAATTCTCCTCAACTGGGGATGGACCGGGCGGGCAAAGGAACTGCTGCAACACCAGGGCAGTGCCACCACAATGAGGTATTGGGCCGGCCGGAATTCCGAGCATACTGCCGAGATGTCCTGACAGGCGTCGGGCGGCGTTTTGGGTACTGGTGAAGGGAGAAACAAGTAGCGGCGCAGGGATTCGAACCCCGGACACGCGGATTATGATTCCGCTGCTCT
>CAZJRB010000081.1:0-35055 GCA_964547995.1 uncultured Planctomycetaceae bacterium
TCGATGCTAATTCAAACCACGGAGAATTCCAGTTCCAAGGGAATCAAAACAGTTTATCACGGTCGATTCTGCCTGGCACACGTATCACGTGCTGCTGGAAGAGGGCGTGCGGGATCTGGAGAAACGTCAGGCGGGTGTGCTGCGACGCTTCTCCGAGCAACTCTACGACGCGGCGAAGAGGAACAGCCGGCGGCAAGACGATGCGTACGCCGATCTGGCACGATTTGCCGGCGTAGGGCTGGCCTTGCAGGATCGGGACTCCTTGGAAAAGATCGACGACGACCACCGGGCGACCGTCGCCGAGACTCTCCGCCGGCTTGAAACAGGACAAGGCAAGGCGAAGGTCCTCTTCTTCGGATTGCCCGTCTTGCCTGAACGGTTGCGTGCCTCGGGCTTCTACACGAACAGCGACGTGCTGGGCAGGTATTTCGCGGCACGACAATGGTATGCCACGTGCGACTTTCGCCTGAAATCGCAACCGGAAACCGAGCGGGCGCTGCGCCTTGTCGTATTGATTGAATCGGATAAGAAACTGAAGTCACTCTATGAGAAGCTAACGAAGCCATACGACGCGTTACTCGGACCGCCGGACGACTCGGGTGTGCAGCAATACGCGAAAGTGCTGCGGGAGGTGACCGACGGAGAACTGTCGACGGAGAAGATCCCAGCCTTGCTGGCGGCCTTTCGTCGCGAGGCGGCGAAGTTGCCCGCCCCGAGGATCAACGACCAGTGGCTACTTCCGGAGGCATACGCGCGGTTCGCCGAGGAGATCAAGGGATTTCGGCTCCTGCCGCCACGACAGCTTCCTTCGGCAATCTTATTCCAGAACACGATCGATCCGGTCGTGAAAGGCCGGATGATGCCGTCGGGAATCGACCTGTTCGCAACCGGCCCGCTAAATTGCGATGCCGGCCGACGGGTCCTGCGGGCGTCGGCAAAGAATGCCGAGACGGCCGGGGCTGTTATGAAAGCAGAAGTCACTTTCCCGCCCGACTCCCTGCACGGCGAGGCGCTGAGGCTGCTTGGACTGCTCCAAAAGCCTTTGCCGAAATCTGCACCCCAGGCATTGCAGAGTCCCGCATGGCACGACAAGCAATTGTGGACGGCCTTGGCAGCTTGGGCCGAACAACGCCACACCTGGGCGCTGCACAGCAAGCTCACAATCCACTATATGGGAATGGCGGGCAAGCCGCCGGGCTATGTTTCACCGTATCCCGAATTCTTCCGGCGCCTGGGCCAACTCGCCCGCGATACGTCCAAAGCACTTCAGGTCGACGATGCCCAGACGCCCGACCCGAGAATCGCGGCCGCCGAAGAACTCCTCGCGTGCGTGGAGGTGCTGCGGCGAGTGAAGTCGAGGAACGCGAAGCCAAGGGAAGGAGACTACGACCGGATAATGCGATTTTCGCAATTCCTCCAGAGATTCAGACCTGAGGGTCCGCCGGAAACCGACCAGGAGATAGCAAAGCTGTGTGAAGACCTAGAGAAGCTCGCCCGCCGTTGGGCTTCGGCGGAGACTCCGAACGCAAGAGACCGAATGCTGATTGCCTCGATTGCCCAGCCTCACGGCAGCGTGACGGATCTGCTGACGGAGTTTGCCGGCCTCTGTGACCGACTCGCCGCAATCGCCCAAAAGCATCTCGAAGGCAAACCGCTAGCCGAGGACGACATGGAGTTGATCAAGGGCTACGGTGAAACTTTGGCGAAGTTCCACTTCTACGGCGGCAACGCATGGTTGACCCCGCGCGACGACTTCCCGCTTGTTGCACCGGTGTTCGCCAGCCCGGTGCGGAGTGAAACTCTCTATGCGGGGATCGGCCGCCCGGAGGCGCTTTGGGTGATCATCGACGTAGGTGGCAAGCCAACATTGTTACGCGGGGCCGTGCTCTCCTTCCGCGAGTTCCCGCGCCCGGCCGGCAAGCCGCTTGATGACGAGATGTGGATAGAGGAGGTCCGCGAAGGGAAAACCCCTTCACCGCCCGCATTCACCCGGTCGTTCCGCAAGACGATCACGGTAGACGAGGTGCTGGGGATGATCCGCAACGGAGTCGTCTATCCGCCCGTCGAGACCATGCCGGATCGGGCCATCACTCGGGCCATGATCAAGGCACTGGTTCAAGGAGGTCCCAAGTCGGGGCACTTCAAGCGTTGGCTCCGCGCGTGTGTCTGCCAACGGGCGACAGACGAAGACGTGGCCGATTTGCTTGAACTCTTGTCGACCGATGATCCTATCACGGCGGGCGAATACGCCTTCTGCATCGCCGAACTGAATTGGAAGCCGCATCGGGCAGCCGTGATGGAACTCATGCGACACGATAAGATCCAATACGCCGACTGCGGAGCCTATATCCTGGCGAACAAGCCGGAGCACGTCGATCCGGCCGCCCTGGCGACAACCTTTGACGAGCAGAAGCCCCGCACTCGGCGGCTGTGCTGCTACGTTCTCGGTCATCTGAAGCGGTCCGATAAGGCGGTGACCGACTTGCTGTTGAAGATGCTCGACGACAAGGAGGCCTCGGTACGCTACCAGGCTGCCCTGGCTGCGGCAGAGCGGGACGTTCGTGATGCGAGGATCGAACGCAAACTGATTGCCGGACTGGACGATCCCAACACGCAGGCGGCCGCGGCAGCGGTCCGGGCCCTGGTCAAGCTGAACATCGAAGAATCGGCCCCGCACATGCTCACGCGGCTGAAGAAGACGCCCGCCAAACCGCCCGTGTCCACCCAACCCGAAGAAGATTTCAGCAAGGGTACCCGCTACAGCGGCGCAGTGGACGTCATGGTGCTCTCCGAGGACCGACTGAACCGGCCGTCGCTGAACAGCCAGTTGCTGGCCGGTCTGGGGAAGTTTCGTTACAGGCCGGCCAGGGAGCACATTCGTACGATGCTCTCCACTCGGTGGGGCGATGTGGCGCTGGAGGCGTTAATGGAGATTGAACCGAGCCGCAAAATGGATCTAGCGGTAGAACATGCTCTGGGCGAGAACGTCAGTCTTGCTACTCGACGGTACGCCTTGGACGTGATTCGCCAGGAAGGGGACAAAGCGACCAAACGCAAGATTGACCAGCGTCTCCGGAGAATGCTTCTGGGAAAGGACGGGCCCACGGCAGTCGACGCACTACTAAACTTCCATGACGAAGATATGGACGAGTTCCTGTTGGAGGTTGCTCTGAACAAGCGTTTGACCGGTGCCACCCGAGCGGAAGCTGTGCAACGGCTCCGTTGGCAAAGCGAGATGAAGGTCGTGAAACGCGTCGTGAAACGCCTGGCGCCGCTTTTGAACGACAAGACCAAAGCACAGGAAGACCTGCGGATCTGCGACCACGTTGCTGATACGGTTGCCAACATCGCGAACCGGATCTCCTACAACGATTTGCGAAACGAAACGAATGAGGCGAAGGCGTTGCGCAAGAGACTGGCTGGCTGGACTGACAACTTCGAACCGCAGATACGTGAGAAGAAGATCGAAGCCGCCCGGCAATGGGCTAGGACCGTCAGTAGCAAATGACTCCGGCACCTGATCTGAGTGTTGCTACCTGAACCGCCCGGCCGGCCCTCTGGAACCGGGGATTTCGGGGGATTCCGGCAGGGAACGGTCCAGACGCCACGGCGGCCCTACTGTCATGTGCGCCGGTTGCAGCCTGGAGTTTCAGGGAATAGCATATGGGAGCCTAGCGAACTATCCTGCGGGCGCGGCGGCGCCCTGTCCCACAAAGGGCACATCCGATGATCACAACACGAGGTCTTCCGGGGCAGCGACCCACTCTCGGACTGCTTGCCGGCCTCCTTATCGGTTCCGTCTTGCAGGCGGCGGACGATCCGGTTCAGATCCGCGAAGTCTACTGGCAGGTGCTTCCGAACGTTGGTTGGGTCTACGTCGACCACGCCGGCCGGCCGTGGTTTCGCACGGCTAAAGGCGACCCGGCCCAAAGCATCGGCAAGGAGATCCAGCAACTTCACTACAAGCAGGAATTACTGTTGGGCGACCGCAAGGGCCGTCTGTGGATCAACTCGCGCTACCGCGGTACCGTGCCCACAAAGCTCTTCGATGGCAAGAATTGGCACGACATGGACGTCCGGGCCAGCAAGGCCTTTGAGGACTCCGCCGGGCGGGTGTTCCTCGCCGGCGCCACGCACGTCCATGTCCTGGACGGCGGCACGTGGTCAAAAAAACAGGTCGCACCACAGCCCAGCTACACCGACCACTTCGCCGAGGACCCCAAGGGACGCGTCTGGTACTGGGGAGAGAGGCACATCAGTCATTGGGGCAACTACCCCGGCACACGCGGCGTGTGGTGCTACGACAACAGTAAGTGGACCAACTACAACCGGGATTCCGGGTTCCCGTACGAACACGTCCATTTCCTGATTCCACTTGCGAGCGACCGGTTCCTGGTTTTCGACACGTTGGAGAATCGACAAAGGAAATGCCTTTTCTGGAGTCCATCGAGAAAACTAACTGCGAAAGAGCAAGACGTTTTCAATGTCCTCGGCGTGAAGCCATCGGGCCCAATCTTTTACCTGGGAGTCGACCTTGATGGGTTCCACCACTTAACGGCGGACGGGCTGATGCCCCGGACGGCCGATTCCTTCAGCACCGGCGGCCGCGTGGTGGTTTCGCCCAAAGGTGAAATCAGGCTGCTGTCGAAAGCGGAGGCGGAGCGAGCCAAGCGGCTCCCGGTCGGCCTGTACGAAAACAAGCACCGCATTTTCGGCCGGCTGAGCGACGTTCCGCCCGCAGTTCCGTGCAAGCCTGGCGAGGCAATCTGCCGCGACCACCTCGGCCGCGTCTACTTCCGACGGCGTCATGGTGTGGGAGTGCTGTGGCCGAAGTTCGAAAAGCCCGGCGACGTTATCCGGTTGCAGCGCGATGCTCCACGAGTCGGGCCGCTCTTCCAGGCGCCCGACGGCACAATCTGGGGCCAAGGCGAAGTCCCGTTGGCCCGCTGGGATGGCCGGGCGTGGGCAGACACACCGGTAAAAACGCTGCCGCACCCGTTCTGGTCGGCCCGGGAGAGCCCGCCGTGGAGGAGCCGTGCGCCGCTCGTCTTGCACGGCGGCAATACGGTGCTTGCCGTTGTCATGCGCGACATCTACCAGGACATACAGGCTGAGGCCAAGGGCAAGAAACTCGACCACCGGGAAATCAGGCAAAAGGTCCGCGAGAAGGGACCCGATGCTCGCAGGAAGTGGCTGGAAGCCTGGCTCTATCTCGATGGCAAATGGACCGGGCCTGAGGAACTGCCTCCGCTGATTGACAGGCACTGGGAATCACTAGCCACGGCGTACGCCAAGCCGCCGAAGTGTGCCGAGTGGTTCGCACTTCAGGGCGACGACCGCAAGCGACTTTGGGTCGCCTACGATTCGCGCGTTTCGGTCCTGGACCGCGACGGCCGCAAAGAGTGGACGATGCCCGCCGATCCGAAGCAACGTACGTCGGGGTATCATCTCTGCCGGCTGCCCGACGGACGAGTGCTGCTGCGCCAATCCAGCGGCGATCCCGGTTCCCGCGACTATCTCCATACCCTGCGAGCGCTGAGTATCAAGAACGCGGAAATCGTAGTTGAGGATTTTCCAGAACCCAATTGGGGCCGCTCCTTGTACTCTTGGCACCCACCGACCGCGTTCGTCGCGCAGGATAAGACCGTCTGGCTGACAATGGTTCAACGTATTAGTCGCCACTGCAAGGTGTGGCGACTGCGCGATAACGCATGGGAAGAGCGAAACGACCTGGGCGAGTTTCTCTTCCAAGAGAAGGACGGATCGCTGTGGTTTCTGCCCGGGCGGAAACACGACACTCTCGATCCCAAGCTCCGTGGTTACCGGGTTGTCAAAGGCGATCAGACAAGCACTTTTCCATGGCCGGATTATCCATTCGGAAAGTTGATGCCGACCCTCGATGGCCCATTGCTGGCGGCGTGCGGCTATTGGCTCGTAGAGCTGGGCAAGGCCGACAACCCGCTGAAACGAACGATCACAAAGGCCCGAATCATCGACCGATATATGTATGGTCCCCGGGTCTTCGAGGCAAATGACGGAACGATCTTCGTCGCCGGCTATCGGGGAAAATAGGCGACCGGTATCGTGGCCCTCTTAGTTGGCCGATGGTTCCGCTCTGCGGATGTTATCCTTCTTATGGAATCTCAGCCGGGGCATCATCGTTTCCCATTCGGTAAATCCCTCAATACTGCAACCTACCCAACGCGGAACACCGCCAGGCGGCGGATCTCCGGAACCGCAACGGCGCCGGTCGCACGAAAGCGTATTTTGGCGACTTCGGTTCCCTGGAACTGCTGGATCCTCTTGTGTCCGATCGATGTGCCGTCGCAGAGCTTCTGCCACTTGTTGCCGGGCACGAGACCTTCAACCTCGTACGCCCGTACACGTTCACCGTGGGCAACGTCCTCCATGACAACAACATGGTCGATTTTCGCCGGTTTCGCCAGCTTGAGTTCAACCGTATCGCCTTTGCCTTTGGTTTCAGCCACGGGTTTTTCGAAACGGCGGCGGATCTCCTTTCCGAAATTCCCGTAGTGCGGCAAGATCACTTCCGGGATCAAGCCCGTCGTATCGGGCGTCGTGTTCAGCAGCAGGTTGCAGTTTCGCCCCACCGAGCGGTAGTACATATCCATCAGGCGGTCGAGCGTCTTCTGTTGTTGCTCGCCGCTTGGCTTTCCGGGCTTGGCCCGTCCCCTCCAGAACCATCCGTGTCCGGGCAGCGGGACATCGCACTCGCCGGGATTCCAGATTTTGCCGTCCGGGTTGCCCGCACCGGGATCGTTCAGTTTTTTGACGGTGTTCCAACACGGATAGCCGGCCACGCCGCGTTCGTTACCGATCCAGCGAATTCCGCCCGGCGCGGGGCCTTGAAACACGACCGCATTGGGTTGGTGCTTTTTCAGGATGGGAACCATGTCGGGTCCGCCCTTTTCCGGAGGCAGCGCGCCGCCGTCGAACCAGATCTCGGTCAGCTCGCCGTAGTTCGACCAGAGTTCCGTCAGCATGGCCTCGCATGCCTTGATGTAGTCCGCTTGCTTTTTGTTGCCCCATTTGATGACGCCCGGATTGTCGACTCCCCACCACGCGGTGCTGGAAACGCTAGCATACAATCCCGGTTTGATATTGAACTTCTTGCACGACGCAATGAAATCCCGGACCACGTCGCCCTTGCCGCCTCGCCATGATGTTTGCTTGACGCCGTACGGATAAGCGTTGCTCTGCCACGACAGGAACCCGGTGCAATGCTTGGCGACGAACACCGCGTACTTGGCGCCCATGGCCTTGGCCGCCTCGAGCCACTGATCGGTATCCAGCTTGACCGGGTTGTAAGTATTGGGGTCGGCGGGCGTCCGGGGCTTCGTCTGTCCGGTGAAGGTTACCATGTCGAAGTGGATGAAGAGCCCGAGTTCCAGGTCTTGCCACGCAAGCTGTTGAGGCGTGGGTTTTGGCAGACCGCTCCGGGGATCCTTGTCGGATTCTTCCTGTGCGAACAACCGCGCCGGCATCGCCGCCGTTGCGGCCATTACAGGCGCCAGCGATCCGCAAAAACGTCTTCGCGTCATGTTCGTCATTACGACCTCTGCTGTTCTGCCGAATGTCAAAGCCGACTTGCGCGGCCGCCCCTCGACCACGCCCTCAGTTAAGTTAGTATCCCACGATTTTCGGCCACGTCAAGTCTAGCCGCCGGCATCCGTATTAGGGGCAGCCGGTAAATAACTGAGGCCGTCCGGGAATTCGACCCTGTAGGGAACGCCCTCTGTGGCGTTCCGCAGATGGATCGTTGCCCAAAAGGAACGGTACAGAGGCCGTTCCCCTACAGTGATTTCGGTCTGCAATTCCCGGACACCCTCAAATAACTTCCCGGATTCAAGAAAAGTAGTAAGTCCACTCCGTGTGCCTGCTACGTTCAATCCCGATTGCATTCCGCTCCGAACGTGATAGGCTTGCTATTGTCACGATCGGCGTTATCGGCATTTCCTGCACCGTGCCCGAATGGAGGAATGTTATGAAGACGCATTCGCAAATGAGGAAGACGGCCCTAATGCTATCCGCTCTGATCGCAGTGGCAATCGGACAAGGAAACGCAGAACCCCTCGCAGCTCAACCGGTTCCTGCGGCACGGGGTCCGGAAATCGCCGAGACCCGCCTGGCGGGCGGCGACAGCGAGATACGGGTGGTCGATCATGGGAAGGAAGTCGCCAAGTACCGAATCAACCTCTCCGGGCACCATCATCCGGCGACCGATTCCAGTGACCCGGTCATCAAGGCGTGGGAGAAACGGAAGTTCGGCGCGTTTCTGTGTTTCAACTCAAACCAGTTCGACGGACGGGAAATCGATCGAAGCAAGGATCCGAAGATCTATAATCCGCCGGTGGTGGACGTGAAGCAATGGATCGCGACGTTCAAGGCCGCAGGGATGGACTACGCTGTCTTGACGGCCCGGCACACGTCCGGGTTCCTGCTGTGGGACAGCCCCACCAGCGAACATGACGTGGCCCAAAGCGGCAACCGGACCGACGCGGTTAAGCTCTACGTCGAGGAGTGCCGTCGCCAGGGTGTTCAGCCGGGCATTTACTACTGCCTGTGGGGCGGCCGGTTCAATCGCAACGCAAACGCCCGCGCCGTCATCCTTGCGCAGTTGCACGAACTGGCCACACGTTACGGCGACATCCCTTTCTTCTGGATCGACATGATGAACTGGGCGCCGGGCAACCTGTCGACGCAGGAAATCTACGACTCGCTGAAGAACGTCAACCCTAAGACGGTCGTCATGTTCAACCAGCACATTCAGGACGGCTGCCACATCAAGTACTTCCCAACCGACGTGCTCAATGGCGAGATGCACCTGCCGCCGGCCGAAGGCCACAACCCGCGACGCCAGGTGGGCAGCAAATCGTACTACTTGCCGTTGGAATATGAACTCTGTTCCCAGAAGAGGGACAGCCACCGGCAACTTGGCGGGTGGGATTATTCTCACGCCTCCTGGTTCACCTATGGGGCCGGCAAAGGGTTCGAGCCGAGCGGGCCGTTTCCGGCGGCCTTTCTGTATCGATGGATCCGGCGGGCCTACGACCGCCGTGCCGCGAACGTCCTTTTGGCCTGCGCCCCGGACCACACCGGGCGAATCCGCGACGAGGACGTCCGGCAACTGATCCGACTGGGCCGAATGCTCAAGAATCCGTCGCTGGCGCCCCCGAAGCCTCTTACGGCGGGCTGCAAGGCAACCGCGTCGGGCATCTGGCCCAGCCCCCGTCTCGGCCCCGAACTGGCCTTCGACGACGATCCGGGCACCCGTTGGGGCGGTGCTCCGGAGACGAAGGGCGGCTGGTTGGCCGTAGATCTGGGCAAGCCCAGGAGGTTTCGGCGCGTCTGGATCAGCGAAGGCTGGGACCGCGTCCGCAAGTTCGAGCTTCAAATCAAAAAGGGCGGCGCATGGCAGACTATCTGCAAAGGCACGACCATCGGTCCGGATTTTTCGGCCGAGTTCGAGCCGGCCACCGCACAACACGTGCGGCTGAACCTCCTCGAAGCGACGGACGTCCCGACGATCTGGGAAGTCCAACTGTTTGAAAAATAGGGGCGGAGAAAACCACCAGCGTGATCATATCAAGCCGCGAGCATACTTGTGTGTTCCACGGTGGGCTTCGAAAAACGATCCCTTCATGGATTTCCGGTATGCCTCATCTCGGCCCTCCAGCTCTCCCGACGATCCGGCATCCGAACACCCCGCCAGATAGCATCACGCGATGCCGCCGACAAGTGAAGATTGAGCGATATCCCGCCTTCCGCGGCCGAGTTGCCGGGTGTGACCGTCGCGATACCAACAAACTGGGCTACTTGCCCTGCTGGCCGAGCTGGGGTCGATGAAGTACAATCAACCGTGACGGGGGTTCGGGGCCCCGGTTAACCGCCCGCGCCAAGGTCGCGGCTTTGTATGTTCCTCCGGTTCGACCCATGAACGATTCCACGCCCGGTCTTTTCATCACCGGCACCAATACGGAAATCGGCAAGACGTACGTGGCGGCCTTGATTGCCCGGGCGCTGGCAGCCGCCGGACACAAGGTCGGCGTCTACAAGCCTGTGGCCAGCGGGTGCCGCCGCGAAGGGAACGAACTGGTGGCCGACGACGCCGTGTTGGTTTGGGAAGCGGCCGGCCGGCCGGGTGAGCTTGAACTCGCCTGCCCCCAGCGGTTTGAAGCCGCGCTGGCCCCGCACCTTGCCGCCGAAGCGGAAGCCCGGCAGGTCGACGCCGATCTGCTCCGCACGGGCATCGAGTATTGGCGGCAGCGCAGCGACATCATCCTCGTCGAAGGCGTCGGCGGGCTCATGTCGCCGGTGAGCAAGGACGACTACGTCGCCGACCTGGCCGACGAGTTCGGGTTTCCGCTGATCGTCGTCGCGCCGAACACCCTCGGCACAATCAACGCGACGCTGCAAACCCTGATCGCCGCGTCGTGCTTTCGCGAGGGGCTCGATATTGCCGGCGTCGTGCTCAACAACCCCATCTCACCCGGCGACGATGCCAGCCGATCGACCAACCGCCAAGAACTCGCCGCCCGCTGCATCCCGCCGATCCTGGCCGAAGTCCCATGGCAGGCAACGGATTTCGACACGGCGGTCGATTGGTTTGCCCTGGCAAGGTGAAAGTATCAGGCACACTGCGAGGTTGTGACTTTTTGCAAGCGCGAGCGCGCCTGAGGAGGGGGGCACCCGCCCCCGGCTTGATCGTACCGGTGACGGGCCGGGGGCAGGTGCCCCCTCCTATCATCGATCGAACGAATCACAAGCGGGGAGCGTGTCTGCCGCTTTCACCGCGAGACGGCGACCGCCTTCTTTTTCCCGTGGTTTTCGGCGCGGGAGGTGTCGAGGTTCAGCGTCAGCGTGACGCTCCAGCGGCCGTCGGGGCCGGCTTCGACGTGCCAGTGGGGAAGGGCAACCACCGATTGGTGGATCAGCTCGAAGCCGCTTTCCGATTGGCTAACGGTCTCGACCGGGAATGTCCAGAAGCCGGTCGGCCGCGAAGCCCTAAGCGAGACGTCGAGCCCGAGCCATTCGTCGACCAGGTCCAGACCGGGTACGTCGCGCAGATCGAGCCGGGTGTCGAGCTGCCCGAGCCGGTTGCCGTCGAGGTCGAGGAAGTAGCGGTCGTCGGCGCCGCCGGGCATTCCGGCGAAGTTGAACTCCACGCCGAAGTGCAACGGCCTTCCCGGCGGCAGGCCTTCCAGCAGGTAGGCGATCTCGAGCGACGAGGAGCCGGCGTCGAGTGTAACCCCCTTGGTGATTTTCACCGGGACGTCGGCAACGTTGCCCTGGCGGGAAAGCTGGACCTGGATGCGATCGGGGTTGCGCCGCACGCGGGTTTCGTAGACGCCGCCGACGAAATCGCCCATCGCGGGCGCCGCTCCCGAGGCAACCGCCTCCAGCGTCGCGTCGTTGTCGTAGAACAGATCGACGAGGCTTTTGCGCGGGTGGTCGTCGTACTGAACCCGCTGGTCAAGCTCCTCGTGCTTGAAGACGATGCGATCATGAATACTTGCACACTGACCGTTATCCTGATGGGCCCCGGCAAGGACCTTCCGGTGGTAGGCCTCCGGTTTGCGGGTGAAGCCGGCCAGGAGGTTGTGCTTGATTTCGCGGACATCGAGTTCGACGAGATGCCCGCCGCGGCTGGGGGCAATCAGGGCAACGAGCTTGTCGTTGGAAAGCTGGACTTCAGGGCGGGCGTCGAAGTCGACATCCTCGGCCACCGCGCCGACCCAGGTTTCCCCCCGGCCGTCAACCTTGTCGAGCAGTCCGTCCGCGGCGATCAGGTGGCGGTAGACGGCGTTGCGGAGGTGGGGCAGGTAGATGCCGCCGAAGGCCCCGTGCCAGTACGCGCAGTTGCACTGGCCGCGATAGAGTTCGGTTCGGGCCTGATCGAGCAGCGGGTCGGTGTTGCCCGTCTCCAGGGCTTCCTGCAAACGCCGGCTGACCATCATCATCCGCGAGTACATCTCGTTGGCCTCGGGGTACTTCACGCGGAAGTTCCGCCAGAAGCCGCCGCGGACGAACCTTCGCAGCACCTGCCAGCGGGCGTCCGGTTCCATCTCGTGGGCGATCTGCTCGTACTCGGCCAACTGCGCCGGCGGCAACGCCCATTCGGTCATCTCGCGGTAGCTACAGTCGGGTAGGTAGACCTTGCCGACCGGCGGAACGTTGTCGATCGCTTCCGACGGGGTCGTCACCTTCAGCCAATCCTGATTCGCGGCCAGCGCGTCGAAGAAACGGACCAGCCAGCCGTCATCGTAGACGTGCTTGTTGGTATCGGGCCACGTGCCGAACTTCTCACCGTCGTCGCCGAAGACGACGATCGCGCCGGGACGTTGTTCGGAAAGATGCGCCAGGTATTCGATCGTCTGCTCGGGCGAGCCGAACGGGATCAAGTAGCGGAGCCGTTCGCTGCCGGGAAAAACCGAGAGCACTTCGCCCTCGTCCTCGGTCGTCAGGTGGCCCAGCAATTCGAAATCGGTCAACCCGGCGCACTTGAAATGGAAATCGTCGAGGATCGTGTATTCGATGTCGGCCGAGGCGATGTCGCCGGCCATGGATTGTTCCCAGACGCGTTCGGGCACCCACATCCCGCGGACCTTTGCGCCGAGGCGGTCTTCGAGCCATCGGGTGTAGGTGCGGATCTGACCGACGCGGTCGCGGCGGGGAATCATCGGCAGAATGGGCTCGTAAAACGCCCCGCCGATGAGTTCAATCCGCCCGGCACCCACCAGTCCGCCCAGTTGATCGACATATCCGCCCTGACGGGCGTCGAGCCACTGCATCAGGGAACCGCTGACGTGCAAGGCGATCTTCAGCGATTCGTAACGGGTGAACACGTCGAGGAACGGCCGGTAGCTGTCCTCGTATGCCCGCTCGAAAACGCGGTCGAAGTTGCCGATCGGCTGGTGATTGTGCAGGGCCAGGATGAGTCGGATCGGGTTGGGCATGGCGGAAATATTGTAGTCTTCGGGAGAATCGTGGGATTACCACACCAGGGGAACGAGTCCTTCGGAATCAGTTGTTTAATTGATAATCGCGACCCATTTTGTCCAGCTTTACTTGTCGAAAAAGTAGTGGGCCTCGCCCACCAAAATAAAACAACTCGTGGCGGGCAATGCCCACCCTACGGCAACTCGACCTCGACTTCCCGCAGAAATGCGGCGGCCTCCTCGGGCGGAACGGGGTTGATGTAAAAGCCGGTACCCCACTCAAAACCGGCCGTCTTCGTCAAGCGCGGAATAATCTCTATATGCCAGTGATAATGTCCCAACTCTTGTGTGTCAAAGGGGGCCGTGTGAACGATATAGTTGTAGGCCGGCTGATCGAGCGCCGTTTCCACCTTGGCGATCACTTGTCGCATCACCCTGGAAAGTTCATCCACCTCGTTTTTTTGGATGTTTTCGTAGTGGCTTGCGTGTGTTTTCGGCAGGATCCACGTTTCAAAGGGAAAACGCCCGGCAAACGGAGAAAACGCCAGAAAGCCCGGCGTATCCAGCACGATTCTGGCCTCCGTGGCCAGTTCCTGTTGGATCATGTCGCAGAAAACGCAACGACCCCGGTAATTGTAAAACTCCAGCGAACCGGTCATCTCTTCCCAAACGTTAATGGGAACGATCGGGGTGACGATCAACTGGCTATGAGTGTGTTGCACCGATGCGCCGGCCGGCGAACCGACGTTCTTGAAGATCATCCCGTAGACCAGCCGGGGGTCCTTCTTCAGGTCGACCAGCCGATCACGATAGACCCAGAGCACCTCGCGGAGTTGCCCCTCGGAGAGTTCGGAGGTGCTGACGAGATGTTCGGGCGCCTCGATAATGACTTCGTGTGCCCCGACGCCTTGCATCATGTCGTAAATGCCTTCGCCTCGCTTGTTCAATTCGCCTTCGATTTGCAGGGCGGGAAACTTGTTCGGGACCACCCGGACCCGCCAGCCTTCCCGGTTGGGTTCCGAGCCGGTCCGGCGGTAGGCCACGATTTCGTTGGGGGTAGCGTGTTCATTTCCTTCGCAGAAGGGGCAGAATCGCCCCGGCTCGCGCCGCGGCGCCGACTCGTACTCCTGGGGCCGCTGCGCGCGGTTCGCCGCGATAATCACCCAGCGGCCGATGATCGGGTCTTTGCGTAAATCAGGCATCTACTAAACTTGCCACATCATCGATTCATAGTTTTCCGAGGGGACCGCGGTTTCGATTGCCCCTTCTCCGGGAATCCGTTCCAACGACTGCTTGCCCTGAAGCAATTCTACATAAAAACAAATCGGATCGTCGGCTGCAACGTCGAGACCGCCGAACGGAACGGAAAGCTCGAAGAGCAGATCGATTGCCACTAGAGTTTCTTCGGTGGCCGCCTTTCCCCGGTGCAACAGCCTGGCGACCAGCTTCTTTCGGGCGGGGCCGGAAACCAGCACTTCGTATTTCTCCGGCCGAAGGAAGACGACCCGGACCGCCGTGACGTGGGCAAGCCGCTCGCGAAACGCGCCGTCGCGGGCGTCGAGCCGCACGAGCAGGTGCTCGTGGTCGAATCCGAAGTACAAGTCGGAAACGAGCGATTCGCCGGCCATGGCCATGGCGCCGCGGGCGCCTTCATTCACGTAGTGCCCCGCGTTGATCCACTCGAAGTACGTCCGCCGCCCGTTGATCTTGACGCTCAACAGCCCGGTCGGCTCCGAGTAGAGTCGGGCGTACCGGTGTACGTCGGCGATCGGCTTGGCCAACTCGGCGGGCGGCTCCTCGCCGAGAAGGAGATACACGTTTTGCAGGTGTTTGCGGAAGAGCCGGTCGAACAGATCGTCTTGAGAGCTGGAATGGTCGTCGCCGAACCACCAGAACCAGTCGCTTCCTTCGGCGATGGCAAGCTCCTCCCACGCCCGATCGACGTGTTTCTTCGGCTTGACTTTTTGCTCGGCGATTTGAACGAGGTGCTGGCGGGTTTCGTGCAGCAGGTCCCACGCCCGATTGCACTCGTGATGGCCGATCCAGATCCCGAAGTTGTGCCCGATCCAACTGCCTGGGAAAAGATGTGCGAGCTTGTCGGCGGCAGGAAACTGGTCGAGGTAGTCGCACACCCGAACCGGCGCAATCTTCGGGTGCCCGGCGACGCGGCGGTAGAGCGACCGCAGGAAATCGACGCCGCCGCCCGGATAATATTCCCAGCAGTTCTCGCCGTCGAGAATAATGCTCACCAACGTAGGTCGCCGGCCGTTGCCGCCGGTGGCATTGCCGATCGCCTCGATCTTGCCGGAAAAATCGTCCACGGCATGGTCGGCCTTGTCGCGCTGATAGTGAAACCCGATCTGATCGCTCATGGCATGGTCGCGGAAGATGATCTGCAACGACTTCCCCTGCTCTTCCACGCGCCACGGACGATAGAGCATTTCAGGGTTCCGCAAAAACCCGTTGCCGTCGCGCGAGACCCGGCCGTCGGTCGAGCAAGCGAGGATTTCTTCGTCGGTGGCGATCCAGTGAATTCCGGCGTCGGCGATGACGGGAATTATTCCCTGGCAGACCGATCCTTCGGCGGGCCACATCCCGCGGGGTTTCACACCGAACAGCTTCCTGTGGAATTTGATCGCGTGGCGGATCTGGTCCCGCACGTCGTTCGGGTAGCTTTCGAGATATTTCGGCAGGTTGACGTTTGGCATCGCGCGCCGGGCCTGGCGCTTGTCCCACAAAAGCGGCAGAATCGGATGGAAAAACGGCGTGGTCGTCAATTCCACCTGGCCCCGCTCCTGCAATTCCCGGTACAGCGGCACCACCTCGCTGAGCAGCTCCATTTGTTTGTCCATCAGCCAAAGCTTCTCCTGCTCGGTCCAATGGCGCCCTTTCTTGCGGAATTCGGCCAATTCCTTATCGCGCTCGAACGCCAGCGGGTGGATCCAGACTAGGTTCGACCAAACCTGCAGGTCGATAATATCCCTCTTGCTGAAGCGTTTTCCGGCCACCTCGGCCGAGTCGACGTCGATCCCCCGCTTGTTGAACAGCTCGCTGTAGCGGGAAAACGGCCGGATCATCCGATCGACGTGTACCATGAAAAAATTGTCGAGCAGGTAGTGCATGTCGTCTTCGCTCAGCCCGTCCGCCGGCAGACGCGAAACCCGCTGGTGCTTGTCCTCGCGCCCCGACCGGGTGTAAGCAAGCAACTGGCTGAGAAGACTTGGGACGAGATTGATCGTCGCGTGCATCTCGGGCACTTCCGCGAGCAGCATGGCCATGCCCCAATAGTCCTTGGTTCCGTGCAGGCGGACCCAGGGCATGGCGGTCTCCCCGGCAACGTCGTCGGGATAGTACGGCTGGTGCTGGTGCCAGAGAAATGCCAGTGAAACTTCGTGCATAGCGATCCTTTGCCGCTCCTGCCACGGTCCGTAGAACCCCGGCACGCAGTGCCGGGGCTTTTCCCCCCAATCATTCGTTATTCAACATTCATCATTCAATATTCGATATTCGATATTCACTACCCGCCACCCGCACGTCTCACCGTTTCCTCATACAACTTCACATACTCCCGGGCACTTCGGGCCCACGACCAATCCTGCCGCATCCCGGTCTCGATGAGCTTGCGCCACTGGTCCGGTTGCCGGTACATCTCGCATGCTTTGCGCAGCGTTTCGTCGAGCGCCAAAGCGCTGTATTCCTGGAAGCTGAACCCGTTGGGCTCGGCGCCGGCCGGCGAGTTGCCGACGCCGACGATCGTATCGGCCAATCCGCCGGTTGCTCGAACCACCGGCACGGCGCCGTACTTCAGGCTGTAGAGCTGGTTGAGCCCACACGGCTCGAACCGGCTGGGCATCAGGAAAATATCTGCCCCGGCTTCGATGCGATGGGCCAAGAGGTCCGAGAACTCCAGCCGGGCGGCCACCTTGGCCGGGAAACGCTCTGTCAACATGGCAAACAGCTTGTGGTACTTCGGAAGTCCCGTTCCCAGAACGACCCATTGTGCGTCGTTCTCGCCGACCCAACGTTGGATCACCTCGACCACCAGATTGCATCCCTTCTGGTCGGTCAGCCGGCCGATCAGACCGATCAGCGGGGCGTCCGGCTTGACGGGCAATCCCAACTCTTTCTGCAACGCGGCCTTGCAGACCGGCTTCCCTTCGCCGACCGAGTTCACGTCGTAGTTGGCTGCCAGGTGCGGATCGCTGCCCGGGTCCCACTCCTTCGCGTCGATTCCGTTGATGATGCCGGAAACCACGTCGCGGCGATGTTGCAGCACCCCTTCCAACCGGCAGCCCAGCGGGGCGGTCTGAATCTCCTGTGCATATCGCGGGCTGACCGTGTTGATCGAATCGGCAAACACCAGGCCCGTCTTCAATAAGTTCAGCTTGCCGTGAAATTCCAACTCGCGCCAGTTGAAATACCGCCAATCCAACCCCGTCAGAAGCATGTCCCAGTGCCAGAACGAACCCTGGTACGACATGTTGTGGACGGTAAACAGGCCGGCAATCCGCTCGTAGCCCGGCTTCCGCGCATATTCGACCTTCAAGTACGCCGGGATCAGACCCGTTTGCCAATCGTTCGCGTGAAGCACGTCCACTTCCAACTCGAGCAGGCGGATCGCCTCGAGTGCCGCACGGCAGAAGAACACAAACCGCTCGCAGTTGTCGATGTAGTCCTTGCCGTCGACGCTGTAGAGTTCGTCGCGATCGAAGTATTGATCTTGCTCAATGAGATAGACCGGTACGTCGGATCCGGGCAAGGCGCTTTCTTGCAAGTGGCCGGTGACCGTTTTGCTGCCGATGGGGATGATGAAGTCGATCCCCAGTGGCTTGATCGGCTGCCGGCAATATTGCACCTTGCGATAGGCGGGCATGACCACCACGGGTTTGTGGCCCAACCGGGCCAACTCTATCGGCAACGCACCGCAAACGTCGGCCAGTCCGCCCGTCTTCGCAAAAGGAACTGCCTCGCTGGTGGCCAGAAGGATATTCACAGAGGAGCTTCCTACATCCCGGTGTTCACATCGTAGCCGCGTATTATCTCCAAAGAGGGGAAAGGGCAAAAGGTGAAATTGACCTAACCGGCATTTCTTGACGCGGAAAACTCTCGCTAACTTATCACGCCCCCCCATATTCTCCATCTTGCGGGGTAGCGAAACCCGACGATCGTCAGTCGAGATCGGATGATTCCTGCGGCTCCGCAACACGGTTTGAGCTGGGGCATATAAAGCCGCGACCGGTGGTCGCGCCAGACGCGGGAATACGCGTTGGGGTACTGTGCAACTTCGAGAACCAATCCGGCCAAACCGCAAATATGTACGTTCCCCACCGCTTGGCGCGACCAACGGTCGCGGCTTTATGGGAGATGCACCGAACATGCTATGGCCGCGGACGGCACACGGAGTGTGCCTGCTACTTTGAGAACAAATCCCGCTCCGGCTCGATGCATCTTGCATCGTCGTGGGCGGAGTTGTTTACCCAGGTGCTTATCGGATCGGCCACCATTTCGTCGGCCGGGCATGGAACCAACAGCGCCGCGAGCGGTTCGGGGGTCTCGATGGCCGGATCGAGCCATTGTTCGGATGCGTCGCGGTCGAGGATCACCGGCATCCGGTCGTGGATCGGGCGCATCAGGTCGTTCGGCCCGGTGGTCAGAATCGTACACGACTCGACGCACGAATGGTCCGGCCCTTCCCAGCTTTCCCACAGACCGGCAAAGGCGAAAGGCCGATCGTCGATGAAGTGGATGAAGTAGGGCTGCTTCCGTTTGCCCTTGCCGCCACCCGGCCATTCGTAGAATCCGTCGGCGGCGACCAGACATCGGCGGCGGCGAAATGCCTCGCGATAGGCCGGCTTCTCAGCCGCCGTCTCCGCCCGGGCGTTGATCATCCGGTTGCCGATTGCCGGGTCCCCGGCCCAACCCGGGATCAGCCCCCAACGGAGCCAGACCAGTTCGCGAGGGGACTCCGCTACGGCAGTCTGCCCGGGCGCGAGCCGCACAACCGGGGCCGGCTGCGTCGGCGCGATGTTAAACCGCGGCACAAACGGCGGCACCTCGAAGATCGAGAAATACCCGGCCGCCACGCCGGCTGGCACTCGCAACGTGAATCGTCCGCACATGGGATTCTGCCGTCGGGTTCCCCTGCAAAGTATGAGAACCGGGTTGAGTTGTTTTCGATAAATACGGAACTATCGGCGGCGCAGCATTTCCTGGCGGTAGCGGCGCATCACGTCGGACCGCAACAGGAGCCCCACGACGCGCCGGGAATCGCCGCGACCGGTTTCGACCGGCAGGCTCTCGATGTCGCTGAGGCCGAAATCGCGGACGGCTTCGAGCAGGTTGGTGTTGGTGCGCAGCGCGATCAGGGCGGTCATCGCGATGTCACCCGCGTTGACCAGGTGCGGCGCAACGTCGGTATCGAGCACCCGCTGCAAGTCGCCCGGCCGGATAATGCCGGTCAGCTTCCCCTCGTCGTCGATCACCGGCAGGCTTTCGATGTGGGAGTTGGCCCGGGCAACCCGGACGATCTCGGCCAGGTCGTCGGTATGGCGCACGGTTGGGAAATGGCGGATCATCACGTCGCGGACCATGATATGCTCGAGCCGGTGCATCTCATGTCCGCGGGCAACCATTTCGTTGCGGCGTCTGAGTTTCTTCAGGTAGATGCTGTCGGGATCGATGAATCGGGCAACGATGCCGGAGAGACCTGCGGCGATCATGATCGGTAGGATGATATGGTACGTGCCGGTCATCTCGTAGACGATCAGGATCGCGCTAAGGGTGCCGTGGGTGGTGCCGGCCACTACGGCGCCCATGCCGACGATCGCGTACACGCCGGGATGGGCGCAGATGCCGGGGACCAGCAGATTCAGGATCAGGCCGAACGAACCCCCGAGCGCGGCGCCGAGGAACAAGGAGGGCGCAAATATCCCGCCCGAACCGCCGCCGCCAAGCGTCAAGCTGGTCATCAGCGGCTTCAGCAGTATCAGCGGCAGGAGCCACCAAAGCTCGTCCCACATTTGATCGGCGTCGAGCGAGACGACCCTGTCCCAGCCGTTACCCGGGGTCCGCCCCTCGATGCTGCTCGGCTTCGTCCCGCTCTCCAGGTGTAGAGAGTGGGCGACGACGCCATACCCGACCCCGAACAGCGGCGGCACGAAAGACGTTCCGTCTTCGTATTCCCGCTGTGCGGCGGGAGAGAGGACGGGCGTAACCATCGGATACAGCACGCCGCCGATACCGACGATCGTTCCCAATACCAGGGCCCGAAGCCACCATCGCGGCAGCCAACGATCGGCCAGATCTTCCACACCGTATAGCATCTTGGTGAACATCACGGCCGCCAGACCGCACGCCAACCCGAGCAGAAAGAACGAAGGAATTTCCGTCCACGCGCCTTTGAACACGTGGTACAACTGGGGGAAGGCGGGATTCGCTCCGTAATCCCCGGCCTGCAACTGGACCACGTCGGCCAGGACGCTGGCAATCACAATCGGCGTGAGCGTCTCGATGGCGAAGCTGCCGAGGATGATTTCACTGGCGAACATCACTCCGGCAATCGGGGCGTTGAAAGTGGCGCTAATGCCCGCCGCGGCCCCGGCAGCCACCAACACCTTGATGTTTCGCGGCGAGAGACCGAACCATTGCCCGGCCACACTTCCCAGCGACGACCCGATCTGCACGATCGGTCCTTCGCGGCCGACCGATCCGCCGGTACCGATGCAGATGCCGCTGGCGAGAATCTTCACCAGCGAGACCCGTGGCCGAATCACACCGTCGTGTCGGGCAACGGCGTGGATCACCTCGGGAACACCGTGACCTTGCGCCTCGGGAGCGAATCGCCGGGTGAACCAGGAAACGAACAGCAAGCCCGTCGCCGGCACAAGCGGCAGCAGCCCCCACCAAATCCAATACCGCACCCCTGCCCGGCAAATCGGCACTACCGTCCATTCCGTAACGAAGTCGATCAGATACGTGAACAATACTGCCCCGTACCCGCCGAGGACACCGATCACGCAAGCGAGGATGATCGTCATCGGGCCTGCCGGGATACGCCGCAGGCGGATGTGTTCACGTACGGAATCAAACAATGAACTTAAGCGTGGCACGGCCGGGCCGTCACTATTCTCACTCGGAAATCGTCCGCGTACTGCCTACATCCGTGGCGTTCCCTTTGGCCGGGCTTCAGCCCACGTGCACCAATCGCGAAGGGGAACCGTTGCGGAGGGCTTTGGGGGAAAGCTGCTTTGGAAGCAAGGAAACCCTAGTTTATCAAGCAGCCGGAGAATCGGCAAGGATGAAATTAGCAGCGGGCCCGAAGATTAACGCGACCGGCGCGGTTCCGGCAAGAGATGAGCCAACTTGATCTCTTCCAGCTCCTGGCGAGCCAGTTCCGTTACCTCCTTCAACGCTCGCTCGAGTTTTCTCTTGCAGCCGGTTGGCAGACCCTCGTTTAGCGGCAACGCCGAGACCAAAGGTCCGTCGATCGCTTCGATCACCTCCAGAAGCGATATGTCGTCCGGCGTTCGCTCCAGCGTATAGCCGCCTTCCACCCCGCGAGTCGACTCCAGAATACCATGCGCAACCAAATTCCGAAGAATCTGGAGCAGAAAACGTTCGGGCATGTTCCCATTCGCTGCCAATTGATTACAAGGGACGGGAACGTCCGTCTTCGATTGGGCAAGCTGCAAGGTCGCTTGTAGCGCATACGCCACGGTTCGTGAGAGCTTCATGGCTATTTCTCCCCTCGCAATTGGGGTATAATATAGCAACCACACCAGTGAAGTCAACAATACAATCCATAAGTACGGGTATTTTGTGGAGTCCCACATCACGGAGGGTCGAAACACGCCCCTATATCGAGTTAGCTAATACCATACAGAGTGAGGGGAGCCGGGCAGGCGACTAGGAATAGTCCCCGTTTATCCTTCCCTTTTTGCCGCACTCGCTTGGCCGTTCCGCGATTTGCCCGGATCCCCGTAGAGCAGTGCGTGCCACACCAAGAGGATGGCACCGCAGACCAGGAGACTATCGGCGATGTTGAAGGTGGGCCAGGCGTACGTTCCGATCATCACGTGGATCCAATCACGAACGGCGTAGACGGGTTCGCCCGGCAGATGGTCTGGATGGCCGGGATACCATTTGAGACCGTGCAGCCCGAACCGGTCGTAGAGGTTGCCGGAGATTCCGGCGGTAACACAGCCCAGGGCGATGGTCAACAGCCAATCGCGTGCTGCCCCGGCATAGAAGAGCCAGACAACGATGCCCACGGCAGCAACAACGGACAATGCGGAAAAGACCCACACCCACCCTTGGCCAAAGCCGAACAGGGCCCCTGTGTTTTCGCTGGTGCGAAAACCGAAGACCTCAGGGATAATCCACCAGACGGGGGTGTTCGGCCATCCCAAGTGGCCGAACATCCAACTCTTAGTTGCCAGATCGATCACACACCCGGCGACGGCGATGAAAGAAAAGACGATATAGCGGTTGGGGGGAACTGCCCTCATGGCCGTTCTTATAGAGTCGTGCCTTGATGTTGCGACCTCTACCAATCCTTTTCCTGCTTCTCGGCGCACTTTACACAAAGGGATGCGTAAGGAAGAGCGTTAAGCCGTACCTTGGGGATCCTTGCCCCACATTCTTCGCACCGGCCGTATTCGCCCTCTTCGATGCGTTCCAGAGCGGTTTCGATCTGTTCCAGCGTGCCCTCGTCATTCTGCATCAGGCTGAGGGTAAACTCCTGCTCGAAGTTATCGCTCCCAATATCGGCCATGTGAATGGGCATGCTGGAGAGGTCGCCGTTGGCTTCCGTGCGATTCTTCTTCAAAGCGCCTTCGGCCATGTGTTCGACATCGCCTCGCAATCGCGCCCGGAGTTCCAGCAGACGTTCCTTGTAGATCTTCACGTCAGTCTTTTTCATGGCAATTCCTCCGCGTGAACTCTTGGAGCCGCCCCCTGTTGCATCTCGCAGAACATTTATTTTAGACCCCCTTTGGGAGATTGTCAAACGCTCTGGGCAGCCCATATGGGTCAAATTGGCGGGTTATCAGACATGCCCCCCGGTTGACCCGTGGTTGACCAATCCATCACTTAGGATCGTAAGTCTTTTCCTGCCAAGGGATATCACACGCATTGCCTTTCCGCGTAGGGAGGTTGCCGGGTGTAGACATCCTACCCCGCCTTGTGGGGGAAGTGCCGCCGGGATTCCGCCTTACGAGAGATCCTTGGACATGTGGGGGACGGTTTTTGGCCGCCCGCTCCAACTCATCACCATGCCTTGATAGGATCTTTCGACTCCCTTACATTGGCAACTGCTGAAGCCGGCACGGGCCCTATTCGGGTTCGGCCGTTATCCTGCAAGATTCATTTCAGAAAGAGCAAAAAAATTCCCCCGGCCAATTCCGCCCATCAGCAATGTATCTCACCGTCTTGCGGAGCAACGTACGACGTCGGCGACGTGCTTGTTGCCTGCCGGCGGTGCGGCGAGTTGCTCGATGTGGTCTACGACTGGAACGGGCTGCGCGTGCCGGATTCCCTGAAATACTTTGAAGCAAAGTGGGGCCGGCGCGGCGAACCCCATTGCTTCAGCGGCGTGTGGCGGTTTCACGAATTCCTGCCGTTTGCACCGCTCGAACAGTGCGTCACCATCGGCGAAGGGCAAACCCTGTTGCAGTGCAGCGAGGGCGCCGCCGAATACACCGGCGTCACCCCGGGGCGGTTGTACCTGCAATACGAGGGCATGAACCCCTCGGGCAGCTTCAAGGACAACGGGATGTCGGCCGCGTTCACCCACGCCCGATTTGTCGGCGCCACGCGAGCAGCCTGTGCCTCGACCGGCAATACCAGCGCTTCGCTTGCGCTGTACTGCTCGGTCACCCGGCTGATGAAGGCGGTGATCTTCATCGGCTCCGGCAAGATCTCCTACGGGAAGCTGTCGCAGGCACTCGACTTCGGCGCGTTGACCGTGCAGATCCAGGGCGACTTTGATGATGCGATGGCCCGGGTGAAAGAGGTTTGCCCACGGCTGAAACTCTACCTCGTCAACAGCGTAAACCCCTTCCGGCTCGAGGGGCAAAAAACGATCATGTTCCGGGTGCTCGAAGGCCTCGGTTGGGAGGTACCCGATTGGATCGTCGTGCCCGGCGGAAACCTCGGCAACTCGAGCGCGTTCGGCAAGGCGTTTCACGAACTGCAACAACTCGGGTTGATCGACCGCATCCCCCGGCTGGCCATTATCAATGCCACCGGGGCAAGTACGCTTTACGACCTGGTCGAGCGGCAGGGCCTGCGATGGAACCGGGGCTCGCCGCGCATGGGCGTCGCTTCCCAATATTATGGCCAAATGGATGCCGAAGGACGCCGGGCAGATACCATCGCCAGTGCCATCGAAATCAACCGGCCGGTCAACTTGACGAAGTGCATCCGGGCGCTTCAGTGGTGCGACGGCGTGGTCCGCGAGGTCACCGATCAACAAATCATGGACGCCAAGGCCCAGGTTGGCGCCGGCGGATTCGGCTGCGAGCCGGCCAGCGCCGCCAGCGTCGCCGGGACCAAGCTCCTGGTCGAGGAAGGCGTGATCGATCCCGACCAGCGCGTTGTTTGCATCCTTACGGGCCACCAACTGAAAGACCCGACCGCCACCGTCGCTTACCACACCACCGACCAGGAGCAGTTCAACAAGATCCTCGGCGCCCGGGGCGTCCGCCGCGCCGCCTTCGCCAACCGGGCGGTCGCCGTGCCGAACAACTTGGATGAAATTATTAAGGCGATTCGGTTGTATAGTTGACAGATGCGGCTCAATGTGAGGGGGCTGGGGCTGTAGCTTCGGTTCAGCGCCTGCTATAATCCGGACTGTTGAGACAGGAGGCCGTCGATGGTCATAAAACATGTGCATATCGAGAATTTCAAGCGATTCGAGGAACTCGATGTCGAGCTTGAACCGCTGAATTGTCTCGTTGGCCCCAACAATTCCGGCAAAACGACCTTACTGCAAGCGTTAGCGTTGTTCGATTTCTGTGCCCACCACTGTCTGACTCGCACGAACACAAAGCTCGAATTGAAGAAGAGGACGATTCCGCCCGAAGAGTTCTACGTCTTGCCGGTTTCCAACCCGACGGAGTTATGGACTGATCGGAGGACAACGGCCGGGAAGCAGAAGGTCATCAAGGTCTGCATGACTTTTGATGACGACCACCGGGTGACAGCCAGCGTAAAACATGACTACAACCGGTTTGGGGTTGGGATTGAGAGCACAGATGAATCGCAGGAATGGCTCTCACAGCTTGTCGCGTATCGGATTGCCTATCTTCCCGTATTCTCCGTCTTCCTCGCACAAGAGGAACGAAGAACGCCGGCAGTTGTCGACGACGAGCTTGCGCGGGGCCGGGTCCACAGTGTCATCCGAAACCTCCTTCTCGACCTCAAGGAGGAGGAAAAGCACGAGGAGCTTATCGGGGTATTGCGACGCACTTTCCCAGCACTGGAGGACATGCGTATCGAGTTTGATGAGGTCTCGGACAGATACATTTCGGTTACATACAAGGAAGCGGCACGTCCGAAGGAATTCGATGTCTTTTCCGCGGGAAGTGGATTTCAGCAATTCCTTTACTTGTTCGGCTTCATTCTGCTGCGCCATCCGCGAGTAATCCTCCTAGATGAACCGGACGTGCATTTGCACGGAACACTGCAGAGTGCCCTCTTGCAGGAATTGCACCGATTGGTCGAAGAGGGAAAGCAAATCCTTTTCGCTACGCACTCCAGAGACCTGATTACGGGCGTAAGCCCCGAGAATATCCTCTCCCTCGAAAACGGGGCGGCCAAAAGACTCGGCGTTGGATTTGACATATACGATACGCTTGACCGGCTTGGATCGATCGAGCCCACGCAGTTGCCGATAATTCAGGCTTTCCAGCGAGTCTTGATTGTGGAAGACCAGGCTGACCGGACCTTGCTTTCGATGTTTTGCAGCAAATGCCTTGGTTCCTCGATTTGGCAAGAGGTTGAAAGGCGTCTCGCCGTCTGCTTCTCGAAGGGCAATCCGTACAAGCAGCCGATTGCCCGGCTGCGAGAGCAGTTGCAGCAGATGATTTCCCTCCCAGGGCAAACGCTTGAAGCGTTTGTTGTCTCCGACCGCGACTACTACCCGGATCTGCAACATCTGCACCAGGAATTGCCGACTGACCATCTTCAATGGCATGTTTGGGAGCGAGCGGAAATCGAGAATTACTTGCTTTGTCCAAACGTAATCATACAATTGTTGAGGGGTAGCGACCAACAGTTGGTTCTGGAGGAAACCGCTTTCCACCAGGAATACGACCGTTTGCTGGAGTCTTCTCGCGACTCGGCAAACGATCATCTCGTCGATGCGTTCAACGAATACCGAGGAAGACTGAATGAGAAATGGGATGCTGCTGCAATGTCCCGGAAGGCGAGAGAGTATCTCCGAGAGTGTTGGGATAGCGAGAAAGTAGCTTTCGCTGACGCCAAGGACGTTGTGCTCCCCGGAATCAAGCGTTGGCTACAGGACCATCAGCTTGGTCAATTCTCCAACAAGAAACTTGCGGAAACACTACAGCCCGGAGACTTGCCGGAAGAAGTCCATAAGTTGGCTAGAGAACTTGCTCAATTTGTCGGCGTGGAAATCCCGTAGGCAAAGGGCTTGTCCCCAAACGTCGTTCCAAAACACTATTTGTGAGATCTATGAAACGAATACGTATTGCCATTCACGGCGCCGCAGGGCGCATGGGACAACGGCTGGTCGCGCTGGTTGCGGCCGATGATGAGCTTGCCTTGGCAGCGGCCGTCGACTCGCCCGACCACCCGCGCATCGGCGAAGACGCCGGGACGATCGCCGGGGCCGGTGCGACGGGCGTGCCGCTCTCCGGTGCCCTCGATGCCGACGCCGATGTGCTGATCGACTTCTCGTTGCCCGAGCCGTGCGAAGCAATCATTGAAACCTGCCGGCAGCGGAAAATCCCGCTGGTGGTGGCCACGACCGGCCTAAGCGACGAGCAGACGGCCAAGCTCCACGCCGCGGCCGAGGAGATCCCGCTGCTGTGGGCCCCGAACATGAGCATGGCGGTCAACCTGGCGATGAAGCTTTCCGAACTGGCCGCCGCCGCGCTGAAGGACAAGGACGCCGACGTCGAAATCCTCGAGCGGCACCACCGCTTCAAAGAAGACGCGCCCAGCGGCACGGCCTTGAAATTCGGGCAGATCATTGCCGAGGTGATGGGGCAGGCCGACCACGTCCACGGCCGCGAGGGCCGCACCGGCCGCCGCCCGCACGGCGAGATCGGCTACCACGCCATCCGCGTCGGCGACAACCCGGGCGAGCACACGATCGTCTTCGCCATGCTCGGGGAGATGATCGAGATCACGGTTCGGGCAACGAATCGCGACAGCTACGCCCTGGGAGCGCTGGCGGCCGCGAGGTTCCTCGTTGGCCGACCGCCCGGTTTGTTCGGCATGAACGACGTGCTGGGAGTTCAGTCGTCGGGATACAGTGGGGTCGACAGATAACGTTCACCGAGGTCGGGCAGAATAACGACGAGCAGCTTCTCCCGGTTCTCTTCGCGGCGGGCAATCTGGAGGGCGGCCCACGCAGCCGCCCCGCTGCTGATACCGCACATGAGCCCCTCGCGCTTCGCAAGTTCGCGGGCAGTCTGAAAGGCGTCCTCGTCGAGCACCTGGACCACCTCGTCGATGATGTCCACGTTGAGCACGTCGGGAATGAATCCGGCGCCGATTCCCTGGATCGCGTGTTTACCCGGCTGGAGTTTCTCGCCGGCCCGGTGTTGGGTAATGACGGGGCTGCTGGCCGGTTCGACGGCCACGATATGGACATCGGGTTTGAGCTGTTTGAGCCGTTCGCCGACGCCGGTGATGGTGCCGCCGGTGCCGACGCCCGATACGACGATGTCAACCGCTCCGTTGGTGTCGCGCCAGATTTCCTCGGCGGTTGTCTTGCGATGGATTTCGGGGTTTGCCGGGTTCTTGAACTGTTGCGGCATGAAGTAATCGGGGTTATCGCGTGCCAGCTCCTCCGCCTTGCGTACGGCTCCCGGCATCCCTTCGGCGGCCGGCGTCAACACGAGTTCCGCCCCCAGGGCACGGAGCATCCGCCGCCGCTCCAAACTCATGCTTTCCGGCATGGCGACGATCAGCTTGTAACCTCGCGAGGCACAGACAAATGCCAGACCAATGCCCGTATTGCCGCTGGTCGGCTCGACAACCACCGTATCGTCCTTGATCAACCCGTCACGCTCCGCCGCACCGATCATTGCGCGGGCGATCCGATCCTTAACGCTCCAGAGCGGGTTCAGATTTTCCATTTTTCCAAAAACGGCCGCAGCGCACCCTTCGGTCAGGCAGTGCAGGCGAACCAGGGGGGTATTGCCGACGCATTGGGTAACGTCGTCATAGAGCCGGTCGGGACGTGGAGAAGCCATCTCGTATTTCTCCCGTATGCTGTTATTGTGAATTGTTGCCGGCGCCCCGCATGTGCAATTCCGGCTTTTTTAACATGACGCTTGTTTCGGGCGCGATCGACCGCGTGATCCAGACGCTGGAACCGATGACCGCATCGTGGCCGATGACGGTCTCGCCGCCAAGGACCGTGGCATTGGCGTAGATTACGACGCGATCTTCGATCGTCGGGTGCCGCTTGGTCCCGCGGACCAGCTTGCCTTCGTCGTCCGTGGGAAAACTCAGCGCCCCGAGAGTGACACCTTGATACAGCTTGACCCGGTTGCCGATTTCGCTCGTCTCGCCGATGACGACACCTGTGCCGTGGTCGATGAAGAAGTAGTCGCCGATCTTTGCACCGGGATGGATGTCGATGCCCGTCTTACCGTGGGCCCATTCGGTCATCATCCGCGGGATGAGCGGAACGCCCATCTCGTGCAGTATGTGGGCGAGCCGGTAGACGGTCACGGCTTCCAGGCCCGGGTAGCAGAAGATCACCTCGTCGAGCGATTTGCACGCGGGATCGCCGTCGTAGGCGGCCTGGACATCCTTGGCCAGGACCCTGCGCAAATCGGGCAACTGCTCCAGGAAGGCGATGGTCTTCGCCTGGCCCAGGGCTTCGAAGTCTTGCCGCTGCTGTGCGTTGCACGAAGTGTCCTTGCCGGCGCCGTGACACAGCGCCCGGGCGATTTGCATACTTAGTTTGTCGTGCAGACGATCGACCAGGTTACCGACGTGGTAGGACACGTTGCTGTGGTGCAGCCGGTCGCGACGGCGATAGCCTGGGTAAAGGATCTCCTTGAGGTCTTCAGTGGCTGAAATGACCGTTTCATAGCTCGGCAAAGGGCAATGTCCCAAGTGGTGGGCGGTGCCAAGCTCGAAGTAGGTCTCGACGATCCGGTCGGTCAAGTCGGGTAAGCTCTCTTTGAGACGAAAATCTGTCGTCATGGCAAATTGCTCCCGTTGGCCCACGGTCGAGACCGGGGCGCAACGTCAAGAAAAGCGGAACGAACGTAATGTAATGCCGGGTACGAGGTCGGGAAAGAGTGTGGGTGCATGTCCGGTCCTAGACCGGACAACAACAGCAGCGATGAACGGGGCCGGACGGGTGGTTCGGTTTCATCGTAACGGACCTCGGTTGGACGTTACACCTAATCGTACGGGCGAAAGATGCCGGAATCAAGCTGTCCTGTATGATTTTCGGCCCCAAAACAAGGAACGATGAGAGTTTTTTCTGGTTCATCCGATTCCGGCGTTCACCCCAATGGGCCGGGGGCAGTGCCCCCTCCTTTGACTGCGGCGCGCACGGTTGCCCCCCACGTCACGGCATTCTGTCGAATTCCGGAAACAGTTTTTTTACGAGTCCTAATTGGGCAGCGCCACTTTCACCTAATCAAGCACGATTAAGTGTTGATCTCAAAACAAGTTACAGTTGGACCGTTGGTTTCCCGGCAAAATGGGAAGCATTTCGTCGTAAGTCGAAACGGATTCAGAAGTTAACAATGCTATCACTGCCCAAAGTGGTGCTGCCCAACTAAGGGGCGGCCGATAAATAACTTGCCGGATTCAGGAATAAAGGAGGCCGGATTCAGGAATAAAGGAGGGGGCACCTGCCCCCGGCCCATAACCGAACGAGCCAAGTGCCGGGGGCGGGTGCCCCCTACTTTCAATCCAAATCGGAAGTTATTCTTCGGTCGCCCCTAAAGGGAGCGAAAAATCGTGAACCTTTTGTCCACTTCCGACGACTAATGGCAATAGAGAGTGTAGGAAGGGCTAACCTGTAGCCGAATCACCTTCAGGCAGGATTAGGAACGATGGCTTCTTCGTGGTCAAGTATCAACGCCAAACCAAAATGCCTGGGGCGTTTTGCCGATGATCCGGCGAATACGCTCCCCGGTTATCGTTTGCGCTTGTGACGCTTGGCTACCTACTGGAATGACAACCAAAGCCCGGTGTCACAGCGACATCGGGCTTTTTTCGTGGGATTTCGACACATTTGGACTGGTAGCTGAGACGGTATAGCGCCTGGCTGAAGACCAGGAGACGGGGATTCGAGCGCCCCCCGGTCCACTGCGCGGAGACCGCGCGCACCACATGCCCCGTTCGTCTAACGGTTCAGGACAGCGGACTTTCGATCCGCAAACAGGGGTTCGATTCCCCTACGGGGTACTTTGATCAGAACGTGGCGAAGCCTAGTTATCGCGCCGGGCACCGACGCGCAGCGTTGGTCCGGGGGGCGGGAGATCGTCGGTTCAAATCCGACCGTTCTGACTTCGATTGGCTTGACGGGCGAAACGAAAGACAACCGGGATGTAGGGCAGCGGCAAGCCCGCCGGGCACCGCCGCGGAGCGGTGGTCGTGGGAACACGAGATCGTGGGTTCGAGTCCCACCTTCCCGACTTGAGAAGACGGTAGTCGAGGGCCGGTGGCCCGGACACGGCTGATAACCGCGTTGTGCTGAGTTCGACTCTCAGGGCTACCACTGGTCAACAAGATACGAAAGGAGGTTCATAATGCCCGACCTACGTCGATGGAAACGGATACGCCCGATCCATCACGGGGTCGTGGTGCAACAGGCAGCACACCGGACTTTTAATCCGGTAGGTGTGGGTTCGATTCCCTCCGGCCCTACTCGCTGGCGCGTAGCTCAGCGGCGAGAGCGGCGTCCTTATAAGACGCAGGTCGTGGGTTCGACTCCCATCGCGCCGACTTGACTGACACGGGACTAAGGTGTTAGCGGCAGCATCCCCGGCTCTTAACCGGAGAGGTGAGGGTTCAAGTCCCTCTGGTCCCACTCGTACAACAAGCACTGGTCGTTCAGCGGCAAGGACACCGCACCCGTAATGCGGCGACGAGGGTTCGAGTCCCTCCCGGTGCTCTTGGCTCTTTGACAATTCGGTGCCAACTGTAGCGCCCATGATGTAGCGGCAGCCTGTCGCCTTGCCATGGCGGATGTGCGGGTTCAACTCCCGCTGGGCGCTCTTTCATCGAAACGCGCACTGTCCTCCGACTTCAGACTCGACTGGCGTCTCCGGCACCTTTCGGCGCGCAACGATGAAGATCAGGACGTAGGAAAGCCTGGTATTCCGCGTGCCCCGGGAGCACGAGATCGCTGGTTCGAATCCAGCCGTCCTGACTGACACGATCCGGTGTGGCCAAACGGTAAGGCGGCGGCCTGTTAAGCCGAGGATTGGAGGTTCGACTCCTCCCACCGGAGCTTGTGGTGCAGAACGACGAGTGATTTCCATGTAGGCCGGATTGGCAATCCGGCCTGGGAAAACGTCAACCTCGCGACGGAACCGCAATCCGCTTTGGTGTGGATACCGAACACTGGACGGATTGGCAATCCGTCCTACATGGAAATCAGCCACGAGATTCGGAAACGGAAGGGCAAGCCGGACCAACGCTTCGCGTTGGTGCCCGGGTTCGACTCCCGCAGGGCACTCTCGATGATGCGGGGTAGTCGCTGTTGGCAGTGACGCCTGGCTTTGAACCAGGAGGCCGCAGGTTCGATTCCTGCCCCCGCAGCTTGACGCGAACCGCGATACAAACGATGTGTCGTTGATCCCAGACGATCCGGGGTAGTTGCTGCTGGTAGTGACGCCTGGCTCCGGGCACCGACGCGCAGCGTTGGTCGCAGGAGGCCGCCCATTCGATTCCAACCCCCGGAGCTTGTTGAGGAGTGGAAGTCATCCGGCCGGATGAGGGGCCTGTCCTGAAAACAGGTGGTCGCCACAGCGACTTGTGGGTTCGAGTCCCACGGCTTCCGCTGCGACACGGCACACGTCCCTGGTGTAATGGCAGCATGACTGGTTCCAACCCAGTTGGTCAGGGTTCAAGTCCTTGGGGGCGTGCTTCGCGACGGTCGTCGCGCCGTCGAACGAACAGTCCTGTGGCCCAGCGGCGAAGGCAGCTCCCTTACAAGGAGACGATCGGTGGTTCGAGTCCACCCAGGACTACTGGGAAAGCCGAAAACTGAAAGCTGAAAGCGGCGTCCTGCTTTCTGCTTTCAAGAAACGTCCTCGTGGAGCAGCCTGGAGTGCTCGCCTGCCTGTCACGCAGGAGATCGTGGGTTCAAATCCCATCGGGGACGCTCAACAAGATGGCACGGTACGCGAACAGGCATAGCGGCCAAGCTCAAACCTTGGTGTCTGCGGGTTCGACTCCCGCCTGTGCCACTTGAACAACATGCGTCGGCTGGGCATTGGCGAGCCCAAGTGGCTGTAAACCACCCGCTTCGGCTGCAGGTTCAACTCCTGCCCGGCGCACTGACATGGCCCGTTCGTCTAGCGGCAGGATGCGAGGCCCTCATTCTCGCGGCATGGGTTCGATTCCCATACGAGTCACTTATGGCGAAGTGGTGGAACTGGTAGACACGCGACACTCAGACTGTCGTGCCCTTGGGGCGTGGGAGTTCGACTCTCCCCTTCGTCACTAATGCAGGTTTGGCAGGTGCCTGGCTGGCTTTCATAAGGCCGGAGTGCCCGGTTCGATACCGGGGCCTGCAACTCGCGGGTGGGCCAGTGCTCATCCGGGCCTCATGAGCCTGGACCGCCGGGTGCGACCCCCGGACCCGCTACTCGTAGGCCGGATTGACAATCCGGCCAAGTAGTACCTGCTGCGGGCCGGGATGTCAATCCGGCCTACACGGATGGCCGAGTACGCAAGCTGGCAAAGCGGCGAGGTCGAGAGCCTCGTGAGTTTGCAGGTTCGACTCCTGCCTCGGTCACTGACAACACGATCCCGTGGTCCAGTGGCGAAGACGCCTGGATGACAGCCAGGAGAACGATGGTTCGATTCCATCCGGGATCACTGCAAGGTAGCAGGCACACTCCGTGTGCCGTCCGCCGCGAATCCAAAGACTCCCGACAGTCTGCGGACGGCTCACGGAGTGAGCCTGCTACTATCCTGGTCTGTAGGTGTTCCGGAAGCATACGTCCGTGGTAAGGACGGGGACCGGGTTCGATTCCCGGACGGACCTCTTGCGAAATGGGCTGCTCGTTCAATGGGAGGACGCTTGGTTTGCACCCAGGTAATCGGGGTTCGACTCCCCGGCGGTCCACTCAACACGACGGGCTCATCGTCCAACGGGAAGACACCAGTACGGCAGGCTGGAGATCCGGGTTCGATTCCCGGTGGGTCCACTGAAACGGAAGGTATCCGAATTGGCTCAGGAAGCTGGGTGCTAACCAGTTGCCCTTTGCGGGTTGGATAGGGTTCGATTCCCCCACCTTCCGCTTATGGCCCGATGGTGAAATGGACATCATCCCTCGCTTCTAACGAGGTGTTCCGGGTTCGAGTCCTGGTCGGGCTACTTGTTGAGTTGAGAGTCGAGAGCGGAGAGTCGAGAGTAGGAAATCGGCGTGGGGACCGCCAGCTCCCAGCTCTCGACTCTGGACTCTCAACTCTCAACCCTATGGTGTTCGTGGTGTAGCGGTTACTGCACGCCTGGCTGTGAACCAGAAGGTAGGGGTTCGACTCCCCTCGAACACCCTCGAAGAACGGAAGGAGATGAGACAGTGATGCCAAAGGTACTCCAAAGACCGACGTTGGTGCTCAACCGCAATTGGCAGCCGGTGAACGTCGCCACCGTGGCACGGGCACTGGTGCTGTTGTGGAACGAGTCCGCGCGCGTCGTGGATACGACAGACTACCAGACCTACACCTGGGAGGACTGGTCGAAGCTACGGCCGCGCGACGGCGACCGGTTCATCCAGGCCGTGCGGTTTCGGCTGCGGGTGCCTGAGGTGGTCACGTTGACGAGTTACGACAGGCTGCCGTCCGCCGCCGTGACGTTCAGCCGCCGCAACATCTTCAAGCGCGACCGATTCACCTGCCAATACTGCGGCCGCCAGGGGCGGTCCCAGTTGCGTGCGGCCGTCCTCGGTTCAGAAACCGTTGCAGAACGGGACAACGCCAAGGAACAAAACCGTCCTCGACGGCAGCCGGGCAGCGAGGAACTGACGCTCGACCACGTCGTCCCTCGCTCCCAGGGCGGTGAGTCGCGGTGGGACAACTGCGTGCTGGCGTGCCTCGACTGCAACAAGCAGAAGGCCGACCGCACGCCGGAGCAGGCAGGCATGCGGCTGCGGCGCAAGCCCGTGCGGCCAACGTGGAACCCGATCTACGCGGCCCACAACTTGCGCATTGAAAGCTGGTCGAAGTTCATCAGCGAGGCGTACTGGAACGTCGAGCTGGAGAAGTAGATAGAAACCCAAGCCCCCGGCCCTAGCGCCGGGGCAATACACGAGTGTGCTCCTGGGAGAGCGGCCAGCCTCCGGGCACCGACCGAAGGTTGGTCCTGGCGGACGGGGTTCGACTCCTCGCGCTCGTGCTTGTGCCGACGTGGCTCGACATAGAAAGGCGCCGGTCCTGTAAACCGGAAGATGCTGGTGCAAATCCAGCCGTCGGCCCTTGCGTTGCGTCCCGATGGTGTAACAGACCGCACGGGGCTTGCCCAAGGTCTACGGCTATACGCAAGGAGTGGGGCCGATCTTGCATAATGTGCGTAGTGGAAACACGACGGCAGTCTTAGGGCATATTGTATGCATTGCCGCTAAACCAACAGAAAGGGAAAGCTAGTCCTAAAACAAGCGTGAGTTTTGCTGTTCAATAGTTTGCGTCAACGTGG
>CAZJRB010000082.1:0-35017 GCA_964547995.1 uncultured Planctomycetaceae bacterium
TGCTAATATCAAATACTTTACGTCACGTCAACATAAGTTAGACAGTCGAACTACTGAGTAGCGAGTGCTGCCTGCTGACGGCCTGATCCCGCCTCACCCTGAGTTGTCTGATCGTCTGTGCGGCTTTCATGACCGCCGAACAAGGTTGCGACGTCTGCGCCTCCACAAAACGGCTGCGATCCCAACGGCCATCCCGGTTAATGCCATTACCAGGGTGCCGGGTTCGGGAATCAAGACCGATTCAAAATTATCCATCACGTCGTTTCCCGAATCGTTGCGGGCTTTGAATGCACTGTAAACGCTGTTGTCCGACGCTAGGGCCGTCTTTCCCGACCGTGTTACCTCGGTGCTGACCTGGGTAGGGGTATCGGTCCCGTCGGAACCGATGTCGTAGAGTTTGACCGCAACGCTGACGTCGGTCGTGCTCTCGAGCATAACCTTGGCTTCCAAACGATACCAGTTGTCGTCGGTGAGGAAGAAATTCGAGCTGGCGGCTACGCCGTTGTCGACGCGAGCGCGGAGCCTCACCCTGCCGTTGCCGCTCCGATTCGTCGATATGACCTCACCCCGGGCTCTTGGATTACCGAACCCGTCCCCCAGATCGCCGACCACTCCCAACAGCATCGTGTCGGAATTGTTGTTCTGGCTGTTGCGGTTGAAGTAGAAGTCCATGTCCAGGCTGATGACGTTTCCGACCGCCCATGCGTAACCCCCGTTGTTGAAGGTGGCAACCACACCGTTGGCGTCGTCGGGAACGATTGCCCGGCTGCCCCCCACGCCGGCACCGTTGGTCTCGGTATAATCCCAGGAGCCGGTATCCGAGACGAAATACTTGTTCAAATCGCCCGGGGTGTTGAAGTCGATCAGTGTGGCTTGGACGGCCCGGCAAAGGACAAGAGCAAGCACCGGTATTGTTGCCATCGGTGCTCTGCTTGAGAAGACACTCGCAGATGCTCTACTCTTCTGCCCCATTTTCACTGCACAAGAATCCCCCCATCCGAACTACATTCGATTATTTGAAGTGCAAAATGCAATATAATTCCGCGATTGGTTCTCGCAGATGGAGTCTTTTCTTAGCATGATTCCCTCTATTTCACGTTGTCAACAATTTTGTCTGGTAGAATTGCTGTAAATAATACCGGGAAAGAACGCTTCTTGGATAACCAAGCTACTTTGTCCATTTTAGCCGCTTTGCGGAATTATTACAAATGCCATGGTAATTCTGCATTATATGTTGAAGAATCGGGCTGGCTGTGGATTCAACCGGCGTTTGGAGGGGAAATGAAACTTCTTTGCCTGTAATGACTTATGTTACGGGTCTGGCCGAGAACCTGCCTTGATTTGTGGGGAACTTCTCCCTATAATCTGCCCGCCTGGAAACAGACACTTATCTCCTCACGTATAGAAGTTCTCGCTTCGACGGGCAGTCCGCGTCGGGATTGCCACGGATAGGCCCTCCGAGCAAGGATGCTGATCTCCTGAAACCACACGCCAAGACCACAACCGGCTTCCGGTACGCGGTACCAGCGTTGCGCACCAGCGGACGGCCTGTGCGCAGGCCGGTTGCTCATAAGGCCGCAACCCGGCAGGATTCTTATAAAGCCGCGACCGGTGGTCGCGCAGTTTCGGAGGGATCGGGCTGGGAACCTCAGGGCGCGACCACCGGTCGCGGCTTTGTGAAGATGTTTGCCGCCTGGGTTGTTTCTGTACTGTTCTCGCTGCCGGCGGGAGCCCAAGTGCCGTCGCCCGACACGACCGCACCGGTTGAAGTCCGTGCCGCCCGTGTTGCCGGCAAACCGGACGTCATGCCACCCGTCTATCAGCGCGGCACAGACTACCGTCGGGCGCCGGCGTCCGAAACCGTTCGCCGGACCGATTTCCGGACGCAGCCGGGGCCGGCGCGGCCGCAACAAACCGGTCCGTTATCGAGTCGGGTACAGTCTGCCCAACACATGGCTCCGCTGAAGCCGTCGCCGGTTCCGTCCTATGCAACGCGTCGCATCCGCGTCTTTTCGCGCGGCGACGTCCCGGTCCAGGCCCAATGGTTTCCCGACCCGGCCGGCAACGAGTGGATTGCGGTAATCGACGCGGGAGTGAACCTGATCGTGGACGGGTTGCCCGAGTTCGGCTCGATCGACGTTTCGGCCGATCGGCTGGTAATTTGGACGAGCGGGCAGGAGGAACCCGACCTGACCGGTCGGACCTTGCAGGAGAACGAGGTTCCGCTGGAAATCTACATGGAAGGGAACATCGTCTTCCGCCAGGTAGAGCGGGTGATTCATGCCAACCGGATGTACTACGACGTAACCAACCGCGTCGGCACCGTGTTGAACGCCGAGATGCTCACGCCGGTGCAGAGCTACGAAGGTTTGCTGCGGCTGAAGGCCAAACTCATCCAGCAAATGGGCCGGGACCGCTACTTCGCCCAGGATTCCTTCATAACCTCCAGCCGGATGGGGCGGCCGGGGTATCGAGTCCAGGCCGGCGGAATCTACTTGGAGGACCACCAGTTCCCGGCAATCGAACCGTTTACCGGCCGGCCGGTCATCGACCCGTTTACCGGCGAGCAGGTGATCGAACACCAGCAACTGGCCAGTGCCCGAAACACGCTTCTGTTTCTCGGGCCGATACCGGTCTTCTACTGGCCGGCCTTGACCACTGACCTAACCGATCCGACGTTCTACATCCGCAACGCGCGGATAAAGACCGACCGGGTGTTTGGAAACCAAGTGCTGACGACCTGGAACATGTATGAACTGCTGAACGTCAAGCGACCGCTGCCCGGCACCGAGTGGGACGCGAGCCTCGACTACATGAACATGCGGGGGTGGGGCCACGGGACGACGTTCCTGTACAACCGGGACCGGTTTTTCGGCCGGGAGAGCCGTCACGCGGGCTTGCTCGATTATTGGGGGATCAAGGACGAAGGCTTCGACAACCTGGGACGCGGCCGGCGGAACCTCCGTCCCGAACGCGAGTACCGTTACCGGCTCTTCTGGCAGCATCGCCAGGACTTACCCCGCGACATGCGTCTGACGGCCGAGGCCGGCTGGATCAGCGACCGCAATTTCCTGGAAGAGTACTTCGAAAACGAATGGGACGAATTGAAAGACGAGGATACCGGGATCGAACTGAAGCAGATGTACAACAACGTCGCGTGGAGCGCGATGGGCTACGTGCGAATCAACGATTTCTTCACCCAGACGGAATGGCTGCCGAGGGCCGATCATTTCTTGCTCGGGCAGCGAGTGTTCTGGGATTGGGCAACGTGGTTCGAGCACTCGAACGTCGGTTACGGGCGACTGCGGCCGGCAGTGCCGCCGACGAATCCCGCTATCCAATGGCAACCGCTGCCCTATGAAGTCGCCGCCGAAGGTGAGCGGATTGCCACGCGGCACGAGATCGATTTGCCGGTGCATCTTGGGCCCGTCAAGTTCGTACCCTACGCGCTGGGCGAATTCGCTCATTGGGGCGAGGACATCAGCGGCGACGACCTGCAACGGTTCTACTGGCAGACGGGGCTTCGCGCCAGCATGCCGATGTGGCGGGTCAATCCCATGGTCGAAAACCGGTTGCTGAACCTGCACGGCTTGGCGCACAAGATCGTCTTCGACGCGGAATTCGCGTTGGCCGAGTCGAACCGCGACATGATGACCCTGTTGCCGTTGTACGATCCGCTGGACGACGATTCGGTCGAGGCATTCCGCCGGCGCATCCAGCCGGCTCTGCCGGCAACGCTTCCGCCACAACTCGATCCGCGGTTTTATGCGTTGCGGACGGGCATCGGCGGTTGGGTTACCTCGCCCTGCACCGAAGTGGCCGACGACATGACGACCTTGCGCTTGGGGATGCGGCATCGGTGGCAGACGAAACGGGGCATGCCCGGAAACCGACGCATCATCGACTGGATTACCTTCGATACAAATGCCACGATTTTCCCCGACGATATGCGCGACAATTTCGGCGAGGTGGTAGGGCTGGTCGACTACGATTTCCGGTGGCACCTCGGCGACCGCCTGACGTTGACCACCGACGGCTCCTATGACTTTTTCGCGGAAGGACAGCAGGTGGTCAACGCCGGCGTGTTTCTCAGCCGGCCGCCGCGCGGGAGATTCTACGTGGGAATGCGAATGGCGGAGGGACCGATCAGCAGCTATGTCGCCTCAACATCGTACAGCTATTGGATGAGCCCCAAGTGGGTTTCGTCGTTCGGCACGTCGATCGATTTGGGCAGCCAGGGATTCATCGGAGAGCGGTTCAGCCTCACCCGAATCGGTGAATCCCTGCTGATCAGCGTCGGCTGCAACGTCAACCATGCTCGTGACAACGTCGGCGTACAGTTGGCAATCGAACCGCGATTCCTGCCCAAGAGCCGCCTGCGCGGCGCCGCCGGGGCGAGAATACCCGTCGCCGGAGCCTACGGGTTGGAGTAGCAAGTAGTAGGTGATGGGTAATGGGTGATGGGTAGTGGGTGAGGTGAAGAAGTTTCAGGATTACCCTTGCGGCAGTTGGCGATAAGCTGTCGGCCGGCATCATGGCGATAAGCAATACTTCATAGGGGACTGGTACGGGCATACCGTAGAACATTTTTCCCCGGTTCGGGGCCTACCAAACGAGCAGATTAGCCATGCAGAATCACAATTCGTTTCGAAGGCGATCCTGGTTCGCCAAATTCCGCGATGCCTTTCGCGGTGTGAAAAAAGGAGTCGTCGGACAGAACAGCTTCGCCGTCCACTTCTTCATTGCCACGTTGGTGATTGCCGCTGCGGGCGCACTGCAAATCAGCAATCCGGTCGAATGGTGCGTGCTGCTTATGTGCATTACCATCGTGCTGACTGCGGAAATGTTCAACAGCGCCCTGGAATCGCTCGCTCCGGCCATCACGGACCAGAAACACCCCAACATCCGCAGCGCTCTGGACGTCGGCAGCGCGGCGGTCCTGTTCGCCGCCGTCGGCTCGGTAGTGATCGGCGCGATCGTCTTCGGCAACCGGTTGGGGATGTTGCTGGAGTGGTGGTGAGTCGCCGGCTGCCTTATAAAGCCGCGACCGTTGGTCGCGCCTTGGTCGTCTACTCATCCTGCTCTCGGTGGCCCGTAATCTTCGACGTGAAATCGATCTTGTGGACCGGTTGGACGACGCTCGAAGCGATGTTGCGCATGTGAGATGTGACCCGCTTGAAGTAACGGTAAGCCAACACGTAGGTAGCGGCCATGAGGTTCTCGACCTTGCCCCGGATCAATTCGCGGACCTGGTCGTCACAAACGTCCTCGATCGTCTTGGATTCGATGATTGCTTCGGTCGCTTCCTCCGTCTGGCGTGCATCATACGTTTCACGGACGGCAGCCATGAGTTGTGAAATGCGGTCCTTGAGTTGGATGAGCCGATCCCGGTGTTCTCCTTCAGGCGCCCTCGGGGCGAGTTCGGCCAGATCGAACAGGTTCTTGGCGTAGTCGCCAACCCGTTCCGCATCCTTGACGATGCTCATCAGCACCAGGCAAGGGGGAAACTCCGTGGCGCCGTGGATCGAAGCGTGAACCACCAGCTCGCGGCGGATTTGCCGTTCCGCCCGGTTGATCCGCTTGTCGGTCTTGAACAGGTCCTCGCGGATCACTTCAAGATCGGTGCCGCCGAGGAAGGCGTTGGCGGCCGTGTCGAAGGCGTGTCGCCCGGCGTCGAGCATCTGCCCGAACTCGGCGTGCATCTTCTGCAGCCCGGCGCTGCCGGTTCCAGAATCGCTTAGAAACCATTCGAACATGGCTAGATCTCCAATGTGCGCTATTTCCAGATCACGATACCAAGAATCGGGATGACGAAAAAGACCCCGAAGACGTAGATCAGCACCCAAACCCGGTTTCGGATCGTAAGATCGGCAAGTTTTTGCGCAAGGATGATAGGAATACGTCGCATCGGCGGGAAGGGGAAGAATATCACGGTTCCCGACACGTTGAACAACAAATGTACGAAGGCAATGATCAGTCCGTTGCCTCCCGCGACCATCGCGGCCAGCATCGCGGTCACCGTCGTGCCGATATTTGCGCCGACCATGATCGGGAATCCGGCCTCGATCTTGAGCACACCCGCCCCGAACATCGGAATCAACAACGACGTGGTAATGCTGGACGACTGAACAATCGCAGTAATAATGGCCCCGATCGCAAGCCCCAACAAACCGCTTCGGGTGAGCACCTGATTGAGCCACACTTCGATCCTGTTGGCCATCAGGATTCTCATGTTCTTCGTAATCGCGATCAATGCGAAAATGAGTGCAGCGATGGCTATCACGAGCAGGATTCCGCCCAACAGCGGTTCCTTCTTCATGTGGAGAAAATCCTGATAGAATGTTTGCGCCCATTCCAGATCAAGAAGATTGCTAAAGCAAGCTTTGATCCATTCGGCAAGCCATTCGACGGCGGTGTTGATGGGACTGTGAAACTTGCCTCCTCTTCCCTGCAAATGCAGAAAATCGACCAGCCATGTAGCCGCACCCTGTAGATAGCCGACGCCGCACAATCGCCGCGTGAGCAATTCGACCGGCAGCAAAATCGCAACCGTCAAGAGGTTGAAAATGTCGTGGACCGTGGCTCCGGCGAAGGCGCGTCGAAACGCCTCGCCTTGGCTGATATGCCCCAGTGAAACAAGCGTATTGGTGATCGAGGTCCCCACATTGGCGCCCATCACGACCGGAACCGCCTGGGCAACGGTGAGTTCTCCGCCGCCAACCAAAATAACGGCAAGGCTCGTGGTTGCGGACGAACTCTGCATGAGCACCGTGGCAAGAATGCCGACGGCGAGGCCGGCAAACGGATTCTCCAATCCACTGAAGAGCGACCTGGCGGTGTCGGCGCCAACGATCTTGGCGGATATCCCGAATAGCTTGATGGCCACCAGAAATACGTAGACCATCAACACAAACCACGCGAGCCGCGCGACCAGTTCGATACGTTGCCTTGCCAGGGAGTTCGTCATGTGTGTCAGGCAATCCGTTAACCCGTCCACAGAAGGCGGGAGCCTCACGAAAAGATACTTACGTTGTTTCGCGGCGGCAACGCCTCTTGCAGTTACGCACGTCAGTCGCCGACATCGTAGACGAACAGGTTGAGAAAGAAAAGGCGTTCCCTCGCGTTTTCTTGCAAGTCCGCAACAGCTACTTGTGGGGATGTGCATATAAACCTGATGAGTACACGTTGTGAGGGGAACAATAGCAATGAAAACCGATTTTCCCGCAACCCTCTTGACAGGCAGTCCCCAGCAGCTATCATCATGATTAGAACGACGTTCTAATTCACGGGAGGCAGGAGAAGTGCCATGTATCCCTACCGGCTTCTGACGCTTGCCTTCGCGGCAATCGGACTATTGGGACCTTTGCCCGCAGCGGCCGGTTCGCCGGGCCGCGATGGCGTGGTTTCCCACTGGAACTTCGACGGCTCGCTGGAAGACCGTGCCGGCGCTGCCCGCGACAACCTAAGCCCCCAGGGTGGCAAGGCCCGCCTAGTCGCCTCGGGCGATCTGGCGGGAACCGTGGCCGGGGCAGTCGCCATCGGCGTGCGGCCGGGTGATGCTCAATACCTCACCGCTCCCATCTCCTCCGACGTCAAGCTGGGGCCAAGCTACACGATCGAGGCCTGGATCCATCCCACGAAGATCGGCGGCTGGAACCGGCTCGTGCTGCACTGGGGCAACGCGCCCAACTATGCCTACCACCTGGCGATCCACGACGGCGTGCTCAGCCTTTGCCATGGCCAGGCCGACGGGAAGTACATCTTCGCCGAAGGCGGCAAGGTCGCGCTGAACCAATTGCAGCACGTCGTCGGCGTCGCGCGCCGCAACGACGCCAATCCCGCCCAAAGCACGCTGGAAGTCTATCTCAACGGCCGACCCACCGGCCGCGCCACGTTCAACGGCACCATCCACCCGATGAAATCCGAGCCCCTGGGGATCGGTGATTCGGCCACCATCCCCTCGTCCGGCAGTCGTTATCACGGCTATCTCGACGAACTGACGATCTGGAACCGCGCTCTCTCGCCCAAAGAGATCAAGGCCCGCAGCCAAGACCCCAAACGGGCAAAAGCCATGCGACACTTCGAGCTTGCCCGCAAGAAAGCCAAACAGGAACGCATTAAAGCCGAAAACGCCAAGCGGGCGGGGACGTTTGCCGCGCTGAAGGAGCACGGCGTCGAGGAAATCGTTTTTGCCGAGCGGGCCCCCGGCCGCGATCCCTCGGGCCACTACTACGCCAATTTCGGCTACTCTTGCTGCGATGCGAACGTCTGGATCCACGGGGCCGACGGCGGACGCCTCTGCAAGCTGAACGTCCGCACCGGCGAGTTGGACGTCCTGCTGAGCGATCCCGGCGGCGCGGTCCGCGATCCGCGGATCCACTACGACGGCGACAAAATCCTGTTTTCCTGCCGCCGCGGCGGCACCCATCACTACAACCTGTACGAGATCAACCTCGACGGAACCGGCTTGCGCCGGATCACCGACGGGCCGTGGGACGACATCGAGCCGGCGTACCTTCCCGACGGCGGTATCGTCTTCTGCTCCACGCGCTGCAAGCGGTACATCGGCTGTTGGCTGGCACAATCCGCGATCCTCTACCGCTGCGACGCCGACGGCAAGAACCTGCGGATGCTCTCCTCCGGCTCCTTCACGGAAAACACGCCGGCGGTCCTGCCCGACGGCCGGGTGCTCTACACGCGTTGGGAGTACGTCAACCGCGACCCGGTGGTCTTTCATCACCTTTGGACGATGAATCCCGACGGCGCCGGCCAGATGGTCTACTTCGGCAACATGCACCCGGGCGGCGTCTTCATCGACGCGAAGCCGATCCCCGGCACCGGCGACGTGGTGCTGATCCATTCGCCCGGCCACGGCCGCAACGAACACGTCGGGCAGGTCGTGGTGCTCAGCGACAAATCGGGGCCCGACGCCCGATCCGCCATGCGAAACATTTCCCGGTCGCGGGATCTCCGCGATCCCGACCCGATCTCCGACAATGCGTTCCTTGTTGCCCGGAAAAACCAGGTCTTGCTGATGAACGGCCGGGGCGAAACGCAAGTCCTCTACACGGCCCCGTCGATGGTCCACGAACCGGTGGCCGTCGTCCGGCGTCCGCGCGAGAAGATCGTCTCGCCGCGGTCCGACCCGGCGAAGGAGACCGGGGCGCTGTTCCTAAGCGACGTCTATTTCGGCCGCAACATGGCCGGGGTCAAGCGAGGGTCGATCAAGAAGCTGCTCGTGATGGAAGATCTGCCCAAGCCGGCCAACTTCCACGGCGGCGGCTCCCAGCCGATCGGCCACGGCGTCACCTCGACCCTGAAGCGAATCCTCGGCACCGTGCCGGTCGAGCCGGACGGGTCGGCCTACTTCGAGGTCCCCGCCATGCGGAGCATCTACTTTGCCGCGCTCGACGAGAACGACCTGTCGGTCAAGCAGATGCGGAGCTTCGTCACGGTCCAACCGGGCGAGACGGTCGGCTGCGTCGGGTGCCACGAGCCGCGGACCCAGACGCCCGGCGGCCGTCCGGGCGCTTCGCAGGCGATCACGCGTTCGGCCAGCCGCATCGAGCCGATCGACGGCGTGCCGGCGGTTATCGACTTCCCGCGAGACGTGCAGCCGATCCTCGACAAACATTGCGTGCGGTGCCACAACCCGAAGCGCCGCGACGGCGGCGCCTCGCTGGTCGGCGATCGCGGGCCCGTCTATTCGCGGAGCTACTACGAGCTGTTGCTCTTCTGGCAGATCAAGGACACCGGCGGCAACCCGGGCCACGGCAGCGGCCGTCAGCCGGGCAACGACAAGCCGTATACGACGTATAGCTCCGCCTCGCCGCTGATGAAGAAGATCGACGGGAGCCACTACGACGTGAAGCTCTCGCCCCAGCAGCGGCAGATCGTCCGGCACTGGATCGACGTTTCCGGCCAATATCCCGGCACGTACGCGGCGTTCGGCACGGGCCAAATCGGCGGCTGCTGGGAGAACAACCGGCCGATCCGCGAGATGGCCGACGGTTGGCCGTCGACCCGCCCGGCGGCCGAAGCCGTCGGACGCCGCTGCGGGGCGTGCCATTCCAGCCGCCAGTTGCCGCCACACGTGACCGCCCGAATCCCGCTGAATCCCTGGGGCGACATGCTCGCCTGGACGCGGCCGCTGACCCGGTACTCGCGCCACCGGATCTACAATCTCACTCGGCCGGATCAGTCGCTGATCCTGTTGGCTCCCCTTTCCCGCAAGGCCGGCGGCTACGCCGAAGGCGTGCCCGGCACGCCGAAACAAGTCCGCGAGAACCGCGCCGGGCCGCCAAAACCGGCGGTCCATCCGGTCGTCTTCGCCGACACGAACGATCCCGACTACCAGAAGATCCTCGCCCACATCACGGCGGCAAAGACCAAGCTCGACGAGATCAAGCGGTTCGACATGCCCGGCTTCCGCCCCAGGCCCGAGTACGTCCGCGAGATGCAGCGTTACGGCGTCCTGCCCAAGAACCTCCCGCCCGACGCGGCCGTCAACGTCTACGCCACCGACGAAGCCTACTGGCAATCGCTCTGGCACCGGCCGAAGTAGCCATAGCCGTAGGGTGGGTGCTTGCACCCACGCGAACATTCGCGCCCTTCGCGAGGGCAAACGCAAACGTCTGTGCCGTGCCTACCCCGGCGAAGCTGCGTGTACGGCAGAAGCAGTCGGCGGCATGGGGTGCCCTTGCAAATCCACAGTAAGACGGGTAACTTGATAGTGGTGGTCCGACAGTTTCTGGGGGAGGCGGTTTTCTGAAGCAGAACGCGAGTCTCCATTCAGCGATACGGACACCCCGGCTTGGAGTGCGATATGACCATCCGATTCCGACTGACCATGGCGGCGATTGCGGTAATTCTGGTCGCGAATTCACTGGTGTCGCTTGTCGGGGTGGAATACTTGGGGCGAGTTTGGCTGGAAGAGGTACAAACCCGCGTTCGGCTGGATCTGAACTCTGCATGGGCCGCATACAACAACCACATTGATAGTATTGCCCTTTTCTTGCGGGCGGTGTCCCTTGACCGGACAATCGCCACCGCCATGAACGAGAATGATCGCGCGGAACTCAACAAACTGCTGGAAGACGTACACCATACCGGCGGAATGGATTTTGTTTCGTTGTTGGATTCGCAGGGACGTGTGATCCAACGGGCGCGGGATGCTGATCGGATCGGGGACGACCTTTCCGGCAATCCTCTTATTGCCGCAGTGCTCAAGGAACGCCGGTCCGTTTCCGGCACAATCATTTTGTCGCGAGAGAGCCTTTTGGCAGAAGGGGAAGACCTGGCGGCGAGGGCGCATTTCGATCTTCTACCCACCCCCGCCGCGCGCCCCACGACCGACACATCCCGCTCGGACGGAATGGTCATCGCGGCTGCAGTGCCGATCTTGGATTCCGAGGGGCAACTGCTCGGGATTCTGTACGGCGGCGATTTGCTCAACCGCCGATACGAAATCGTGGACTCGATCAAGAAGGAAGTCTTTCCGCACGAGGTTTACGAGGGCAAGGATATTGGAACCGTCACGATTTTCCAGGGGGATTTACGCGTTTCGACCAACGTAACAGCCCGTGACGGCTCACGAGCGGTCGGCACTCGTCTCAGCAGGGTGGTTTATGACGAAGTGCTCGATCGCGGCGGCACCTGGGCGGCTCCCGCATTTGTCGTCAATGATTGGTACATCACCGCCTACGAGCCGATCCTCGCCCCCGATGGACAGATTATCGGCGCGCTGTACGTCGGGTTGCTCCAAGCACCTTTTACCCACCGACAACGCATCATCACCGTAGCCTTTCTGGCAATGGTGATGTTGGCCACCTTGGCCAGCCTGGTGCTGTTCTTCTTTGTAACCAAGTTGGTGTTGCGCCCCATGGGCCGCATTATTGCCATGTCGCAGAAGGTGATCAAGGGGGATCTGCGTGCTCGCGTGGGTATCCGGCCTGCGGGTGAAATGGGAGATTTGTGCCGGACGATCGACGGAATGGCGGACGCCGTTGCTCAGCGCGAAGAGCAATTGAAGCTGGCTACCCGCCAGCAGATCGGGCAAAGCGAGAAGCTGGCGTCGATCGGGCGGCTCGCCGCCGGCGTCGCGCATGAAATCAACAACCCTCTTACCGGCGTCCTGACGTTCGCCTACCTGCTCAAAGAGAAGGAAAACATGGATCAGCAGGACCGGCAAGACCTGGACCTGATCATCAACGAAACGACAAGGGCAAGCGATATCGTGCGGGGGCTGCTCGATTTCGCCCGCGAAAGACCGGCGGAAAAGGAAATTTTCAATATCAACGATGCGATCCGGCGAACGATCCGCTTGCTGGGTAACCAGAAGGCTTTCCAGCAGATCAACGTCGTCGAGGATCTCGCCGGAGACCTTCCCGAGATCGACGGGGACGTGAATCAGATTCAGCAGGTTCTGCTCAACCTGTCACTAAACGCGTGCGAGGCCATGCCCGACGGCGGCACGCTCCTGATTGGCACCTCGACCCGAAACGGAAGAGTCCTGGTGCAAGTGACCGACACCGGCTGCGGAATCAAGAAAGAGCACCTCGACCAGATCTACGAACCGTTTTTCAGCACGAAACCGGTCGGCAAGGGCACCGGCCTGGGCTTGAGTGTCAGTTACGGCATCATCCAGCAGCACGGTGGTAATTTGGAAGTCGAAAGCGAGGAGGGCAAGGGGACCACGTTCACGATCAGCTTGCCACTCGCCCAAGAGCAAAAGCACGAAGAACAGAAGTACGATAGCCCTGATGAAAAGGTGGACGCATGAGTGTCTCCAAGCCTGAAGAAGAGTCCCACACCGCCGGGCAGAGAATCCTCGTTATTGACGATGAAGCCGTTATCGGTTTGAGTTGCAAGCGGACGCTGAGTCCCGACGGGCACGACGTGCAGTATTTCGAGAATTCGAGGGCGGGCCTTGACAGGGCACTCTCCGGCGATTTCGATGTGATTCTCCTTGACTTGATGATGCCGCAAATCGACGGGCTCGAAATACTGCGGCAGGTGAAAGCGGCCGGGGTGTCCGCGGAGGTAGTCATCATAACGGGGCACTCGACGATCGAATCGGCGGTCGAAGCCATGAAGCAAGGGGCCGCCGACTACCTGAGCAAGCCGTTCTCGCCGAGTCAATTGAAAATGGTCCTCCAAAAAGTCTTTGAACGATCCGCCCTGATCCGGGAGAATGTGGCCTTGCGGCAGGAACTCGAGGTCCACCGCGGATTCGAGGGCATTCTCGGCGAGAGCCGGCCGATGGAACGTGTCTTCTCGCTGATCAAGCGCGTAGCCCCCACCGACGGCACCGTGCTGGTGACGGGGGAAAGCGGCACGGGCAAAGAGATGGTTGTGCGGGCCATTCACCGGCTCAGCCGCCGAAAAGAACAGCCTCTGCTCGCGTGCGATTGCAGTGCCCTGGCGCCCACCCTGCTCGAAAGCGAACTGTTCGGCCACGTAAAGGGGTCATTCTCCGGCGCAATCGCAACGAAAGAAGGGCTGTTTCAAACGGCCCACAAAGGGACCCTTTTCTTGGACGAAGTGGCCAATCTCACCATGGAAACGCAGGGAAAGCTGCTGCGGGTCTTGGAGACCAAGAAGGTCAAGAGGGTAGGTGACACCGCCGAGCGCGAGATCAACATCCGTCTTGTCGCCGCCACCAACCGCGATTTGTCGGAGATGGTGCAGGATGGATACTTCCGCGAGGACCTGTATTACCGGCTCAATGTGGTACCGATTTATCTCCCCCCGCTTCGCGAACGCCGAGGGGACATCCCCCTGCTTGCCACGGCATTTCTCAAACGTTTCCACGAGAAACATCGGGTAACGGCAGCCAAGTTCACTCCCGAGGCAATGCGCCGGCTCGAAAGCTACCGCTGGCCCGGGAACGTCCGTGAGCTGCGAAACATCGTGGAACGCTTGGCCATCATGCTCGATGGGGAGACCATCGAACCATCCCATTTGCCCCCGGAGATTTGCGACGCTCCGCCCCGCGCCTTGGTTTCGCAGATACCTCAAGACTGGGAAGAGTTCAAGAGACTCAAGCAGCAGGTGCGGGATGCCGCGATCCAGGAGATGGAATACCGGTTTCTCACCGACGCCCTGGATCGTTCGGGAGGTAATGTCAGCAAGGCAGCCGAAGACGTGGGAATGCAGCGTACCAACTTCCACAAGCTGATGCGGAAATACGGGCTGACCGCGGAGAGCGGTCCCGTGGATTGACTGCGGCCTGCTCAACTGTATGCCGGTTGCATACACCGTATACTTGCGTGACACACTTTTCTGTGCGAATTGCCATTCCTCTCTTTCTCGGGTGTTGCCGGGAAGCGATCTGATGGATCGTTTTTTGCAGCCGGTTTCGGGACCGGAGAATTGGGTTGTCTTTGATCGGCTCCGACGCTTTTCGCCCTGTTTTTCCCGAGGTTGCCGCGCGCGACGTCCATGGCAGCGGTGAGCAAGTCGTTTGTGAAAAACGTCAGTCGTTTCATCGCGTCTCGGCGTGCGGTTCGCCCCTCGGTACGAATCTCGTCAACTGGCACGAATGTTGCACGATTGCACAAGGGTTCAAGGGTTGCGGCAGGTAAAACCAATCGGAAAAGAAAGAAGAAAAGGTGACAAGCCATGTTAGATACTCAAAATTTGCTGGTCGTGGATGATGAAGAAGTGATCTGCCAGGCCTGCCAGCGCGTTTTCTCGCGCCAAGGGTTCCAGGTCGAGGAGTGCGTCGATCCCCGTGAAGGGTTGAACCGTGCCACGGAGAAAGAGTATTCCGCCATCCTGCTCGACATCAAGATGCCGGGAATGGACGGCATCCAATTCCTTGAGGAATTGCGGAAGAAGAAACCGGATGTGCCGGTGATGATCATGACGGGCTACCCGAGCATACCCAATGCGGCCTCGGCGGTTCGTTTGGGTGCCTCGGACTACATCACCAAGCCCTTTACACCCGAGCAAATCACGCAGGCGGTTCAAAGGATGCTGGCCCACCGCGATTCGAACGGAAAAAACCGGCCGGGGTCCACCTCGGCAACCGTTGAGTCGGAGGCCCCCCCGACGCGAGAGTTCCTCTTCCTGAACGAAGCGTGGTGCCAATTGGAAGAAGACGGATCGGCTTGTGTTGGGGCGATGTTGCCGCGTTCCCAAGGAGCAACCGTGCAGGCCCTCCAACTTCCCAAGGTCGGCGAAGTCATGTACCAGGGACTCCCGCTGGCCGGCATAACGATGGAAGGCAAATCGCAACGCATCGTTCCCTCGCCGGTCTCCGGCGTGGTCGTCGCTGTGAACGAGCAGTTGACGAAGGATCCGTCCGTCATGTTGAACGATCCGGCGGGTGACGGGTGGATCGCCTGCATCTGCACGACCCGGCTAGACGCGGAGTTGGACCGTTGCAAGTTTCGACGCGTAATTCTGACCAATGCGGACGAGACCTCTGCCCGCAATCAGCAGCAGCGGCTCGATGCACTTGGCTGCCAGGTCCGCGTCGTCGCGAGTTGGGAGGAGTTGGCTCCGGCTGTGCGCGACTCGGACAACGCGGTTGTGGTTTTCGACGCGGCTTCTCTTGGCGGTGCGGGGCCGGAGTTGGTGCGCCAGGTCAACGCCGAGGCGCCGTCGGTGAAGATCGTCGTGATCGCTGCTCCCACCCAGTGGGAGGCGGCCTACCGGGAACACAGGATTTTCTACTATGCCGTGGAGCCCTTTGCCGACAACGAAATTGCCGAAATCCTCAACTCGGCGTTCCGCCAGCCGGCAGAGCCTTTTCCCCAAGCGGAACGCGGGGAACCTTTCCCCCAACCCCTCAGCGGTATTCGGATCACGAACCACAACGGCCGCAAGGTGCAATTGCTGGCGGGTCCCGGCTTGCTCCGGCGAAGCCAAGGGCTTGGCGCGCGGATCCGGTGGAATCTCGACAAGCACGCCTTTCCGATCGTGACGATCCCGGGGGACAGGGAGATTACCCCGAGCGGCGTGTTGAAAGCCGCCAACGGCTGCGACCGCGTGATGGTTCTCTTGGCAGGAGATACCGGCCGTCTTCCCGGAAGTCTCGCACGCGATACGAGAGCCGAGTACGTTTCCGCGTCCCGGGAAAACACGGGTAAAACAACGACTCTGGTGGTGCAACCGGCTCCCGGCAGCACGAATTTGGAAGGGCTGAGTGATTTGACTACAGCGGCGCTTGCCGAGCACATAGTGCAGGAAATGGCATCTTACTGACGCACCGCAGCAGAGTTACTGTTCCACAAAAGCCCGCATATTAACACCAAAGGAAATTCATGATTAACGTACCAACCGATCAGCGAGGTTTAACATTCCTCGACGATGTCATCGAAGAGACACCCGGCGGCGAGCAGATTGCTCACTGCCTGCAATGCGGAAGTTGCAGCGGCTCTTGCCCGAACGGTCCCGACATGGACTATACTCCCCGGGCCTTGTTCGCCCTGATCAACGCGGGGCAGCGGGACCGGGTGCTGCGGTCTAACACGATGTGGTGTTGCGTGTCGTGCTACGCTTGCACGACGCGCTGTCCCCAAGACATTCCCATTACCGACATCATGTACGCCCTGAAGCGAATTTCGCTTCGCGAGGGCATGGCCACGGGGACCGACGCCCCGGCGCTGGCGAAGACCTTCACCGGCCTGCTCGACAAGTACGGGCGTAGTTTCGAGTTTGGCTTGGCCAGCCGCTACTACCTGTTTAACAAGCCGCTGAGCATGTTGAAGATGGGGCCCATGGGGCTCTCCATGTTCACCAGGGGCCGCATGTCGCTGATACCCACAAGAATCCGGCAACTGGACCAACTACAAACCATCATCAACAAAGCCAAAGAGTTGGGAGAGGAATCGTGAAGTACGCATATTACCCCGGGTGCTCGCTCGAACGCAACGCCGGCGCCTATGACGTGTCCACTCGCGAGGTCGCCGAATTTCTGGGGTTGAGTCTCCTGGAAATCGACGACTGGAATTGCTGCGGGGCCACCGAGTACTTCAGCCAGGATGAACTGACGGCCGCTTCGGTGGTTGCCCGAAACCTCGCGCTGGTCGCCCCGAATCTCGATCAGGTGATTGCCCCTTGTGCCGCCTGCTACTGCAACTTGATCAAGACCGATCGCTTGATGAGCGAAGAACCCGACCTTGGGGAAAAGGTGAACGAGGCCTTGGCGGCGGGCGGATTGCACTACGATGCCGGCCGCGTCAAGGTCCGGCACATCCTCGACGTCGTTTATGAAGACGTCGGCGAGCAGGCCGTGCGCGACAAGGTGGTCCGGCCGTTGACCGGGCTGAGAGTGGCGCCGTACTACGGTTGCCAGGTGGTCCGCCCAATCACCAGCGGCGACAACACGGAACATCCTACCCGAATGGACGAACTGTTCACCTGGCTGGGCGCCGAAGTGGTCGATTACCCGGTGAAGACACACTGTTGCGGCGGGCACATGACCCAGATCAGCGAGCCGGCCGCCTTCGAGTTGATCCGCCGGTTGATTCAGAATGCCGTCGACGGCGAGGCTGACATGATTCTGTGCATGTGCCCCATGTGCCAGCTTAATCTCGATGCCTACCAGAGTCGCGTGAGCAGCTATTTCCACGCCGGTTTCCACATGCCCATCATCTACTTCACCCAGATGCTGGGCCTCGCTTTTGGGATCGACCGGAAAAAGCTGGGGTTCGGCAAGGAGCTCGTCTCCGTCGAGCCGGTGTTGCGGGAGAAGCTGCAACCGCCGGTCGAAGCCACCGCATAATTCCGCCGTCCCCCGCGATCAACACCAAACGCACTTGAACACAATGGAGAACACATAATGGCCGAAAAGCTCGGTATCTACATCTGCCACTGCGGCAGCAATATTGCTGGTACGGTTGATTGCGAAGAAGTGGCGCGCTGGGCGGGAGAAAACATCGACGATGTCGTTGTCTCGCGGGATTACAAGTTCATGTGCTCTTCCCCGGGCCAGCAAATGATCGAGGAAGACATCAAGACCAAGAAGCTAACGCGAGTCGTGGTCGCCTCCTGCTCACCCAATCTGCACGAAAACACCTTTCGCCGGGTGTGCGAAAACGCGGGGCTCAATCCGTACTTCTTCCAGATGGCCAATATCCGCGAACACCTCTCCTGGGTGTGCAAAGACAAGGAGTTTGCGACCGAGAAGGCCCAAGCGTCCGTCGCCGCCGCGGCTGCGCGGGTCAAGCGTCACCAGCCGTTGAAGCCGATCTTCGTCGACGTCAACCCGGCCACGCTCGTGATCGGCGGCGGAATCGCCGGAATTCAGGCAAGCCTCGAACTGGCCAACGCCGGCTATCCCGTCTTCCTCGTCGAGCGCGAGCCGAGTATCGGCGGACACATGGCCCAGTTCGACAAGACCTTTCCCACCCTCGATTGCTCGGCGTGCATTCTCACGCCCAAGATGTCGGAAGTTGGCCAGCACAAGAATATCACATTGATGACCTACAGCGAATTGGAGGAGGTGAGCGGATCGGTCGGCCGGTTCAAAGTGAAAATCCGCAAGAAAGCCCGGTACATCGACGAGGAAAAATGCACCGGCTGCGGCATCTGCACCGAGAAGTGCCCGAAAAAAGTCGTTGACGATGCATTCGAGGCCGGCATGGGGCAACGCAAGGCGATCTACTCCCCCTTCCCCCAGGCCGTACCCCAGACGCCCGTCATCGACACCGATTCTTGCATATTTTTCCAGAAGGGGAAGTGCCAAGTCTGCTCGAAGGTCTGTCCCACCGGTGCGGTCAACTACGAGCAAGAAGACGAGATCGTCGAGATCGAAGTGGGGAACATTATTCTGGCCACCGGCTGGAAAATGTTCGACTGCACCAAGCTTCCGCAGTACGGCTACGGCCGGTTGCCCAACGTCTACACTTCCATGGAATTCGAGCGGCTGTGCAACGCGGCCGGCCCCACCGGCGGCAAGATCGTCCTGCGCGACGGAAAAACGGAACCGGAGTCCGTCGCCATCATCCATTGCGTCGGAAGCCGCGATGCCAGCCACCATTCCTACTGCTCGAACATCTGTTGCATGGCCGCGATGAAGTACGGGCACCTGGTGCTCGAAAAGACGGATGCCGACGTCTATTCGTTTTACATCGATATGCGGGCGCCGCACAAGGACTACGAGGAGTTCTACCAGCGCCTGCTGGGGGAAGGCATGCACTTCATCCGCGGCAAGGTCGCCGAGGTGACCAATGCCGGAAGGGTGCCGTTCGAGAACGGCAAGCTGGTGGTTCAGGTCGAAGATACGCTGGTCGGCCGCCAGCGGCGCGTCCCGGTTGACATGGTGATTCTGATGGGGGCCTTGGAGCCGCAGGCGGATGTTGCCGAAATGGGGCGCAAATGCGGTATCGCCTGCGGCAGCACCGGTTGGTTCACCGAGCGCCATCCCAAGCTGGACCCCGTCGCCACGACGACCGACGGGGTCTTTGTGGCCGGGGCGTGCCAGGGCCCCAAGGACATCCCCGCCTCGGTAGCGCAGGGCGCCGCGGCGTCCGCCCGCGTCCAGGGAATGATCGCCAAGGGACGCGTAATGATCGAGCCGATCGTGGCCTCGGTCGACGAGGATCGCTGCTCCGGCTGCCGGATGTGCGCCGACCTCTGCCCGTACAGTGCCATCGAATTCGACGAAGAGAAAAAGGTCAGCCGCGTTACCGCGGTGTTGTGCAAGGGTTGCGGCACGTGCGTGGCGGCATGCCCGTCCGGCGCCATCACCGGTTCGCACTTCACCGATGAGCAGATTTTCGCCGAGATTGAAGGCGCCTTGTGGGACGCCAGGTCCGCGATCAGGGATCGCATTACCCCGCCGCCAGAGGTCAAGTTGGACCAGTTGCAAGTATCCTAGAAGTCCATTTAGAAGTTGACGAGACACGCGGAGCCAAGTCATGTTCGAGGACAAGAGTCTTTTGGTTGTCGACGACGAGGAAACCGTCTGCCATGCTTGCCACCGCATTTTTGCACCCCAGGGATTTGGGGTCACGACAAGCAGCAATTCCCGCGAGGGTTTGAGCCTTGCCGCAGAGAAGGACTACGACGCTATTCTGCTGGACATCAAGATGCCTGTGATGGACGGGATCGAGTTTCTGGAGCAACTCCGCAAAACGAAACCGGGTGTCCCCGTAATCTTCATCACCGGCTATCCCAACCCGCCGACCTGGGAATCGGCAATGCGCTTAGGAACCGTCGACTACGTTGTCAAGCCGTTTACCCCCAACGAAATCATCGAATCGGTTGCAAGACTGTTGCGGCAGTCGAAACCCAAGCCGGGGGCGGCTGAAACGGAAGCGTCCCGCTTAGCGCAGCAGAAATACCTCCCCAAGTCCGAGTTGGATGCGCTCGTGGCCAACCTCCTCGGCGACGGCTACCAGGTATTGGGGCCGAGGTTGATCGAGGGTGTCGTGTCCCTGGCACCGATTCAATCGGCGGCGGACCTGGCCCGCGGCGTCCGGGATGAGCAGAATGCCGGGCGATACCGCACCGCGGAGGGAGAACCGGAATTGTACTTCCAGTATGCGGTCGGGCCGGATGGGCCGAAGCGATATCTGTTTCCGCCGGTCCGTGATCTGCTCGGTTTTCAGATGGAAGAGGGCAAGTTTGTTTTAGGTGAAGCCCCGTCGCCTCCGCCGAAGTTCGCCATGTTGGGCATCCGGCCGTGCGAGTTGGCGGCCATTGCCGTACACGACCGCGTGTTTGGCATCACCAACAGCGATCACTTTCGTTGCGAGGTGGACAACTATTACAAGCAAGCCAGAGAGAACTCGCTGCTGATCGCCGTCAATTGCACCCGGCCCGGCGGTACCTGCTTCTGTGCCTCGATGGGGACCGGGCCCCGGGCAACCGAGGGCTTCGACCTGGTCATGACCGAATTGCGAGGCGGGTTTGTAATCCAGGTGGGATCGGCTCGGGGTGCGGAACTGCTGGAAAATCTTCAGGTCCGGGAGCCCTCGCAGGTGGAGTTGGAGTTGGCCGAATTGCGGCTGGAACAGGCAAAATCGCGGATGGGGCGCCAACTGGATACCCGCGGCTTGATCTACTTGCTGAACAGCCACATCGAGAGCCCGGTCTGGGACGACGTGGCGAAACGATGCTTGGGCTGCGGCAACTGCACGATGGTTTGTCCCACCTGCTTTTGCAGCACGGTGGTCGATTCCACCGGCTTGGACGGCCAAACGATTCATCGAGTCCGGTATTGGGAATCGTGTTTCACGCACCAGTTCAGCTACACGGGGGCCGGGCCTGTTCGCAGCTCGATCCGCGCCCGGTACCGCCATTGGCTGCGACACAAATTGGCCACCTTCCATGAACAATTCGGAACCAGCGGCTGCGTTGGCTGCGGCCGCTGTATCACGTGGTGTCCGGTGGGGAACGATTTGACCAAAGAGGTAGCGGCAATCCGCAGCGGGCAGATCCCTATGGAAACCCCTTCGACATTAACCTAACGCAAGGAACGCCGCCATGAGCGTGCCTTTAACGTCACCGCGTCCGGAACCCTTTTGCGGCGCCGACACCATGCTGCCCGTGCCGGCGCGGATTCTGGATATCCGCAAGGAAAACTTCAACACCCGCACGTTCATCATACAGCTTGAAGATAACCACATCCGAAAGACCTACCGGTGGGCGCCGGGGCAGTTCAACATGATCTACGCGCCGGGCGTCGGCGAAGCCGCGATCTCCATCAGTTCCGACTCGGATAAACCCAAGGTATTGGAACACACGATCCGCATCGTCGGATCGGTGACGCGAGCCGTTGAACGCATCGGCAAAGGCGGGATCGTGGGGCTCCGCGGCCCCTTCGGACGTGGTTGGCCCATCGATCAGCTCAACGGGGGAGACGTGGTCATGGTGGCCGGCGGAATCGGCCTGGCGCCGCTGAGGCCAATGGTCTACTGGCTCCAGCAAAACCGGGAACGCTTCCGCCGCGTTGTGCTCCTGTTCGGGTGCCGGTCGCCCGAAGACCGCTTGTACGTCGACGAACTCGAACAGTGGCAATCGAACGGGGCGATCGATGTGCTGGTCACGGTGGACAACGCCATCGAAGGCTGGGTAGGCCCGGTGGGAGTGGTGACCAATCTGTTGCAACGGGTCCGCGTCGACGCCGCCCGCACCACGGTAATGGTTTGCGGACCCCGGGTGCTCAATCGTGTCGCTGCCTGGAACTTCTTGCAATTGCACGTTCCGCCGGAAAGCGTTTATTTGAGCCTCGAGCGGAACATGAACTGCGGGTTCGGGCAGTGCGGGCATTGCCAAATGGGGAACAAATTCGTGTGCAAGGACGGTCCGGTGTTCGCCTTCAGCGAGATCGCGGACATCTTTGCGAGCGAGGAGATCTAACCATGGCAGATTCAACGGAACAACCGCCGGACGGCAAACCCAAATTGGCGGTCTACAAGTTCTCAGGTTGCGACGGCTGCCAACTGTCGATGCTGAACCTGGAAGACGACCTTCTGGACCTGGTGCAGGCGGTCGAGGTCGCGTACTTTCTGGAAGCGCGGCGCCGGGAACTGCCGCCGCCCTACGACATCGGACTGGTCGAAGGAAGCATCTCCACGCCCGAAGAGGAAGAACGGATTTTCCAGATCCGGCGGGATTGCCGGTTCTTGATAGCGATCGGGGCGTGCGCCACCTCGGGAGGCATCCAGGCGCTGCGCAACTGGGCGGATGTCGAGGAGTATACCCGGTTGGTCTACCCCAATCCGGAATACATCAAGGCGCTGGAGACCTCCACGCCGATTGCTGCGCATGTCTTCGTCGACTTCGAGCTGCGGGGCTGCCCGATCAACCGGAACCAGTTGCTGGAGGTGGTTACGGCCCTCCTGGCCGGCCGCAAGCCCGTCATACCCACCTATAGCTTGTGCATCGAGTGTAAGCGGCTGGGGATTCCATGCCGGTTGGTCTCGAGCGGTCAACCGTGCCTTGGTCCGATCACGCAGGCCGGCTGCGGGGCCATTTGCCCGAGCATGAACCGCGCCTGCTACGGCTGTTTCGGACCGATGGAAATGCCGAACATCGAGGCACTCGGCAACCGGTTCGGCGGACTTGGTTACACCTCCGGCGAGACGGTCCGCATGCTCCGGTCATTCAACGGCTACCTCGAACCATTCAAGCAAGCAAGTGATCGTTATGAACAAGTCGACAAAGACGGCTGATCGGCGCACGATCCGTGTCGATGCGCTGGCCAGAGTGGAAGGCGAAGGGGGGTTTTTCCTGACGTTGCGTGACGGCAAGGTCGAAGAAGCCCGCCTGGAAATCTATGAGCCGCCCCGGTTGTTCGAGTCGTTTCTGCGGGGGCGCGATTTCCGGGAGGTACCCGACCTGGCCGCCCGCATCTGCGGCATCTGCCCCGCCGCCCACCAGATGAGTTCCTGCCAGGCGCTGGAAAAGGCGATCGGGGTCGCCGACCGGATTCCCCCGGCCATCAGGGCGTGCCAAGACCTGATGTACTGCGGTCAATGGATTGAAAGCCACGTGTTGCACATGTTCCTGCTCCATCTGCCCGATTTTCTGGGCTATGAAAGCGGCATCAGCATGGCCGAAAACCACAAGCCAGCGGTCCAGCGCGCTCTGAAACTCAAGAAGACCGGCAATCAAATCCTGGAAATCGTCGGCGGCCGCTCGATCCATCCGGTTGGGGCGTGCGTCGGCGGTTTCTACAGCAACCCAAACCCCGCCCGTTGCGAGGAGCTTCTGCCCGCGCTCAAGGCCGGCCTTGAGGACATGTGCGATCTGACAATGTTTCTCGCAGAGAAGGTCGAGTATCCCGACTTCGAGCAGGATTACGAGTTTGTTGCCCTGGCGCCCGACGACGAGTACCCGATGAATCGCGGGCCGATCGCGTCGAACAAAGGGTTCCGCGTCGAGCAGGAGAATTACCTCGACGTCGTGGAAGAGAAGCACGTGGCCCATTCCACGGCATTGCACGCGGTTGTCAAGGGTCGCGGCCCCTACCATGTCGGACCGTTGGCAAGGCTCAATCTGAACGCCGAAAAGCTCCACCCCCGCGCCGCGGAGCTTTTGCCGAAAGTCTGCAAAGCGGTTGGCAGGTCGATTCCCTGGCCCAACAGTTTCCTGAGTTTGCCGGCGCGGGCATTGGAGACGGTGCATGCGCTGGCCCTGGCGGCCGATATCCTGGAAAACTACGACCCCTCGAAGCCAAGCCGAATCCAGGTTGAGCCCCGCGCCGGGACGGGCGCCGCGGCGACCGAAGCGCCTCGCGGAGTTCTTTGGCATCGGTACGAGACCGACTCGGAAGGCCTGATCACCTCGGCTCGCATCATTCCTCCCACCAGCCAGAACCAGGCGCAGATCGAGGCGGACCTGCGTGCGCTGGCCGAGAAAATGAGCCTCATGGACGACGAGACGCTCTGCCTTCGGTGCGAGCAACTGATCCGCAACTATGACCCGTGCATCAGTTGCTCGGCGCACTTCCTTAGGCTCCACGTAACACGATGAATGAATTGAGGCTCGCAAGAGACTCGATTGGAACGGCAGCAAGTGACATGAGCAAACGGCCCGTCGAAAGAATCCGAATCGGAAGCCGGGTTTCGACCGGGCTTTCATGATATTGAGTTTTCCGCGTTTTCCCCGTCATGGACGCACAAACAGAAAAGGGAGGTAACAATCATGTTGCGCCGGAACGTACGCCCCACAAAGCCTCTCGGTCAGGCCAGCGCCGAGGAAATCACCGAACAAATAGCCAACTTCACCGAGGCTATCGAGTCCGACCCAAAGGATGCGCAAGCCTATTACGGGCGGGGTATCGCCTACATGAGGAAAGGCCGCTACCAGAGGCAGCGAGATTATCTGGGGCAAGGGGATATTGATAAGGCAATCGCGGATTTCACCCAGGCAATTCGGCTGGGGGTGACAGACCACGACGTTTACATGCGGCGGGGCGCCACCTACCAGGCAAACGGCGAGATAGACAAGGCCATTGCCGACTTCACGGAGGCAATTCGCATCGCTCCGAAAGAGCCCAAAGCATACTCTGCACGGGCGAATGCCTACGAGCGGAGGGGACAAAGGGACAAGGCGAAAGCAGACCGCAACAAGGCCGAAGATCTGACCTCGCCGGCGGAATGATTGACCCTACAAAGAAGTAGCCGCGCCGGGTGCGAACCATGGAACGAATAAAGTGAGAATACCATGCACAAGAAATACACCATGCGTGAACGTGTCGACGCGATTCTCTCGGGTTTTGAGGGCAAGGAGTCGGAGCTTATCGCAATTCTTCAACGCGTTCAAGCAGAGTTCGGCTGCCTTCGCGATGAAGCCATGCTTGCCATCGCCCGATTCACCGGCGTGCCCGAGAGTCGCGTGTACGCTGCGGCAACGTTCTACAATCACTTTCACCGTGCCCCCGTGGGTAAGAAGCACGTGCAGGTGTGCCGCGGTATCTCATGCCACCTCCAAGGTGCTCCGCACATCCTCAGAGCCATCGAAAAGCGGCTTGGCATCAAAGTGGGCGAGACGACGAAGGACCTCGAGTATTCCCTCGGCGCCATCGGCTGCACGGGCACCTGCGCCCGGGCGCCCTGCATCATGATTAATGGCAAAGTCGAATCGAGGATGACTCCCCAGAAGGTCGTAAAGCTTTTTCCGAAAGGTGTGCAAGAGTGACCGCAAGTTTTGATCGTTTGGCACAACGTGCGACAGAAGAATGGGAAGCCCTGCACGGCAGCACCCAGCCACGGATTCTCGTCGGCAGCGCCAGTTGCGGGCGCTCTGCCGGGAGCGTTGAGACGGTCGAGACCTTCAGGCAGGAGGGCCGGAAGCGCGGGGTCGATTGCCGCGTTCTTGAGGTGGGGTGCATGGGCCTGTGTTATGCCGAACCGATCGCCTGCATCAGCAAGCCGCCTCGGCCCGCCGTCTGCTACGCCAACGTGACTTGCGACAGGGCGGTGGAACTCATGGAAAGCTATCTGATCGACAACGATCCTCTGCCCCGCTACGCGTTGGGTACTCTGGGCGATGCGAGGATCCCCGGGATTCCCCGGCTCTCCGAGACGTCTCTCTTTCAGCACCAGGAGAGGAGGGTCTTGAGAAACTGCGGCTTGATCGATCCGGTGAACATCAATCACTACATTGCCAACGACGGGTACCGCGGCCTTGCCGGGGCGCTCGAGATGCGTCCCGAGCAGGTCATCGACGAAATGAAGGCGTCGGGCTTGAGGGGAAAGGGCGGCGCAGGGTTTCCCACCTGGCGAAAATGGCAATTCTCCCGAAACGCACGTGCGCCGAAGAAATATATTGTCTGTAACGGCAGTGAAGGCGACCCCGGCGTCTTCTCGAACAAGCTGCTCCTGGAGAGCGATCCGCACTCGATACTGGAAGGAATGCTGATAGCCGGCTACGCGATCGGCGCGGAAGAGGGCTACGTCTATTGTCCGGCTGACTATCCCCTCGCGCTGGAACGGCTGCAAACAGCCGTCAGGCAAATGGAACGGAACGGGTTGCTGGGAGACGGAATTCTGGGGTCGCCGTTCCGCTTCCGTATCAAGCTGAAAGAGGGAGCGGGTGCGTACGTGTGTGGGGAGGAGAGCGCACTGATCGAGTGTATCGAAGGCAAGCGCGGCATTCCCCGTCCTCGCCCGCCGTTTCCGCCGGTCTCCGGCCTCTGGAATCGACCTACCATTGTCAACAACGTCGAGACGCTCGCGTGCGTAACGCTCGTCCTGCGCGACGGACCGCTCCGGTTCGCCGAGTTGGGTACCGAAAACAGCAAAGGGACGAAGGTTCTTTGTCTGTCGGGTAACATCAGGCATATCGGAATGTTCGAAGTCCCGTTTGGGATCACGCTTCGAGACGTGCTCTACGAGATCGGCGGAGGCAGTTACGACGGCAAACCAATCAAGGCCGTGCTGGTTGGGGGACCGGGAGGAGGCTGGCTGCCCGCCGACTCACTGAACGTGCCTGTCGATCAGGACTTGTTAAGGGATCGCGGGGCGGCTTTGGGGTCGGGTGGAATCGTGGCCGTGGGCGAAAACGCGTGCATGGTGGATGTCGCCCGACATTCGCTCGACTTCGCGCAGGGCGAATGCTGCGGCCAGTGTGTTCCGGGGCGATTGGGCATAGCACAGCTTTTTGAAATCGTGAAAGACATAACCGAGGGAAGGGGTTCACTGGGAGACATTGATTTGCTGGTCGAACTGGCCAGCGGAATGAGACTCGGTTCGCTCTGCGGGCTCGGCCAGACGGCTGCCAACCCGCTGCTGAGCACCATTCGTTACTTCCGCGACGAATATGAAGCCCACGTAAGAGAGAAGACGTGTCCTGCGGGTGTATGTGCCGGGCTGGACATCGGGCGCGCAGGGACCCCCAAGATCATTGTGAGACCCCGCCCGGAACCGCTGTCACGGTGAAATCAACAAACGAGTGCTGTGTCAAAGCTGAAAATTGGGGTAGCTACGCTCGCCAGTGCCTGAGTTGGGAGGCTGCAACGAGGCATGGCCGCTGAGCGCTGGCGAGACGCCGGTGCCGCCCAAATCAACAGGGCCTCACTCTTTCAACGGGCTGTTAGCATGGTCTCTTTTTCCCCCTTCGGATCGGCCGCAGCAAGGTGTCAGGATAGGCCTGCCTGACAATGCTATTGCGGCAAATTCTGTTTTCGCAGATACTTAGTATAATTCGGGAATATGGCAACGGCTTTGCGAGCACAACCCTGGATGCTCGAAGATCTGGGGAGAGGAAGCCGGTTCCCAGTTTCCAGCAAGCAAGCGAGGCAACGGTGACTTTGGAAGCATGGTTGACTCTGGGCGTGGCGGTAGTGATTTTTGGCGCACTCGCGCGAAATCTCGCCTCGCCGGACTTGCTCTTCTTGGGGGCTACGGCGTTCCTGGCATTGTGCGGAATCATCACGCCGGCAGAGGCCTTCAGCGGCTTTGCCAACCCGGGTGTTCTCACCGTGGCCGTCCTGTTTGTCGTTGTGGCGGGACTCCGTACAACCGGAGTCCTTGACCACGTTACCCATTATGTTCTCGGTCCGGCAAGAACGGAGAAAAGCGTCCTCAGACGCCTCGCCGCCCTGGTGCTTCCCTTCTCGGCTTTTTTGAATAACACGCCCATTGTGGCGATGCTGGTACCCGTTGTCATAGACTGGTGCAGGCGTCACCGGGTATCCCCGTCGAAGCTGTTGATTCCCTTGTCTTATCTGGCCATTCTCGGGGGCACGTGTACGCTGATCGGCACGAGCACGAACCTCGTGGTCAACGGCCTCATGCTCCAGGCTCATAGCAAGCCGAATTCGGCGGACCCCCAGAAGTTTGTGGAAGGATTGCGCGGACTGGGATTTTTTGAAATTGCCCTTGTGGGAGTGCCATACGCCCTGGTGGGCATGGCTTACTTATACCTGCTTGGGCAACGATTGCTCCCCAAGCGAAAGGAATTATTGGAGCAATTGGGGGAATCGCGCCGGGAATACCTGCTGGAAATGCTGGTACGTCCCGATTGCCGCCTGATCGGGCAGACCGTGGAAGCAGCCGGGTTACGGCGCCTGCCGGGGTTGTTTCTGATCGAGATCGACCGGGGAGGTGCGGTTCTCGGACCGGCCCATCCGGATGAAGTGATTCAGGTCAACGACCGGCTCGTGTTCACCGGGATCGTCAGCAGTATTGTCGAGTTGAAGAATATTGCCGGTCTCGTACCTATTACGGACCCCGCCTACGAAATCGCACCGGCAAAACAACGGCATCGCGAGCTGTGTGAAGCCGTGATTTCGGCCAGTTCGCCACTGATCGGCAAGACGGTTCGTGACGCGGACTTTCGAGCCCTGTACGGTGCCGCGGTCGTGGCCGTACACCGCAACGGCACGCGCGTGACGAACAAGGTGGGTGATATCGAGCTGCGTTCGGGCGATACGCTGCTCTTGCAGACCGAGCCGCACTTCCTGCGAGCCCACCGCAACGACCCCGACTTCTGCCTGATTACGGGCGTCCAGGAATGGCGCCCGCTGAGGCGGGATCGTGCATGGATTGCCGTCGCGCTGTTCGTCGTGCTGATTGTTCTCATGACCACCGGCCTCGTCCAGACGGTCGTTGCGGCGACGCTGATCGCCGTTCTCATGGTTCTCTGCGGATGCGTTTCGCAGGGGGACGCACGAAGGAGTGTCGAGTGGCAGGTCTTGATTACGATTGCATCGGCATTCGGACTGGGGGCTGCGTTGCAGAGCTCCGGCGCAGCAACAGCCATTGCAACGAAACTCGTGGGTGCGACCGAAGCTTGGGGGCCGATTGCCGCGCTGGCGTGCATTTACCTGCTTGCGTCGCTTCTGACCGAGCTGATTACCAACAATGCTGCGGCAGTCGTGCTCTTTCCGTTTTGCGTCGAGACGGCCAGAATCTGCGGCGCAAGTCCCCGGCCGTTTCTGATCGCCCTGGTCCTGGCAGCATCTGCCAGCTTTGTAACACCGATCGGCTATCAAACAAACATGTTGGTCTACGGCCCGGGCGGGTACCGGTTCACCGACTTCGTGCGGGTCGGCCTGCCGCTGAATCTGCTATTGTGGACAATTGCAATTGTGCTGATCCCAATCTTCTGGCCGTTCTGAAGGGGAGACGCAACGGGGCCTTTCTGCGTTCTCGCTGTTTTCCCACAGTTGACATAAAGGCGATTCATGCCGGTTTGAATTAGCCTTCCTTCGGAAAAATATGCACCCTCAATTCCAGATCCACTCCACCCTCTTTCCAACCGATCTCGAATAACGATTGCCGCTGGCTGAAATGAAAGTGTTCCAAAGGGATCTCCTTCACCAGATTGCTGAACTCAAACTCCGCTGGATCGTAGAGCAGGCCCCGTTCGGTCCGTCCGCGACCGTTACCTTTGTACCCGTCCGGTGCCTCGATTCCCTCGGGCCATACTTCCACGACGTGGCATTTGCACTTCTCGTCGTAGTAGAAGCCATAATCGATGGTGTGGAGCGGCCAGCAGCCGAACACGGGACAGAAGATCGAGTTGAGCACCTGGTCCAGTCGGGCTTTGATTTTGGACTCGTCGGGGTTCATAGTGGTTGCTCCCTTGAGGTCGTCAGTGCCGTCGGCCTGCATTATTCATTGCACAGGGCGAATTGACAACCCTTCCCCTTGCCGCCCTGGTTCACTGTTTTCTGAACGTGCAAGCTGTCGATGACGGACGACTGATCTTTCGGCCTTAACCCTTTGGGGCTCATTTTGCGCCGCCCTTCCACCACACAAAAAATCCACGGGGGCATGATCGCCTGACCCCTCCTTCGGATCGGCGCCGCCGGCTTCCGGAAGGACCGGGGACAACGTGTGATTGCCTCGGAACGCGGATTCTGGTATGATCGTGGGTTGGGGAGTTTATCGCATTGATGAGGGCAAAGTTCTCACGTACGTCCACACGGTTTGTGTTTCCGATTTCGTGCTTGGGACAAGTTGAGCAGGGGCACCCGTGCGACGAATAAAGGTCCTATTGATCACGGTTCTCATTACCGGTGCGGTGTTTGTCTTGTACGCCGTGCGCGTTGCGTGGGTCCATGTGCTCCATGACGACGCCTGTCACGTCATCGCGCTCGAAATCGCAGCGCGAAAAGCCGACAATGGGGCTGTCTCGGACCGAGAAATGCGGGCAATGATCGCCGAGCTGATCAATGCCAGTGTTATCCGTGGACGGATTGACGGTGATGGCTCGCCGACCGATCTCAATGGCAATTCGTTCGCTGTTTGTCACGACGAGAAACGGGTGTCCGTGGCCACCCGCCGGTCGTTCTGGGAGCCGTTTGCGGTCGAGCGGAAGGTTCCGGTAGAATAGCATAATCCGTCGCTTGCACGGTCGAGCCGCTCGAATCATAATGGATAGATTGATTCCGTGCGGCAAATCGAGCATTCCCCCTTCTTTCGCAGGCCGAACCATGCACCGTGACAAGCCCTTTTCATTCCGTGGATTGCCCCTTTGGCTGTTGTTGATCCCGCTGCTGTTTGTGGCGCCGCTCGCGATGGCCGCCGAAGATGCCGGCGAGGAGATTCCGTCGCCGAAAGATCTCGCCGAGTTGCGGTCCATTCAAGAGCAGGTCGAGAAGGTGGTGCCGAAGATCGTTTCCTGTACGGTCGGCGTGCAGATCGGCCATACGCGCGGCAGCGGTGTCATCGTGAGCGAGGACGGTTTGGTTCTAACCGCGGGGCACATGGTGGGCAAGTCCGGCCAGAAGGTGCTCTTCTTTCTCCCGGACGGCAAGAAGGCAAAGGGAACCACGCTGGGCGCCTACAAGACGTCGGACGCCGGGCTGGTAAAAATCGAAGATAAGGAAAAATGGCCCTTTGCCGAAAGGGGCAGCTCCGCCGACCTGAAGCCCGGGACCTGGTGCATCGCGGTCGGGCATCCGCTGGGTTTCCAGGAAAAACGGCCGCCGGTGGTGCGCATCGGCCGCGTGCTCCGCTCTGCCGGTACCGTCATCCAGACCGATTGCTCGCTGGTCGGCGGCGACTCGGGCGGGCCGTTGTTCGATCTGGACGGCAAAGTGATCGGAGTCAACAGCCGGATCGGCTCTTCGATGCAACATAATTTCCATGTGCCCGTCGATATCTTCAACGACAACTGGGAACGGCTGGTCAAGGGAGACGTCTGGGAGAGCAACCTGCCCAAACGAGACCACAAGGACGTCAAGGCCATGCTGCGCGAGGTCGTTGCCGATGCCGGCCAGTGCGTCGTGAAAATCAAGTGCGACGGCAAGGACGTCGCAATGGGAACGATCGTCGGGCCGGACGGCTGGATTCTGAGCAAGGCGAGCGAGCTGAGAGAAAAGCCGGTCTGCCGGTTGCGCGACAATCGGGAGCTGGACGCCCGCATCATAGGCGTCGATAAGCGATTCGATCTCGCGATGCTCAAGATCGACGAGACCGGATTGCCGATGATCGCATGGAACCCTGCGAAGCCGTCGGTGGGGCATTGGGTCGCGGTTCCGGGTCTCGACGAAGAACCGCTTTCGCTGGGCGTGGTGAGCGTGCCGCCGCGCGCCGTCCCACCGGCCAGGGGAGTGTTGGGAATCGCGTTGAAGGACGCCGACGAGGGCGCCACGATCGAGAAGGTCCTGCCCGGCAGCCCCGCCGAGAAGGCCGACCTCAAGAAGGGAGACATCGTGTTGAAGCTCGACGGCGAAGCAGTCTCCAACCGTGTGGACCTGGTCACGCAGGTCAAACGGCGCCAGCCCGGCTGCGAGGTCACGTTGACCGTCAAGCGCGGTGACGAGGAGCTGGAAATCAAGGTCAAGCTGGCCAGGCTGGATACACCCTCGAGTCGCAAGCGGGACATGCAGAACAGTCTGGGCGTGGGTGTGAGCAAGCGCCGCGACAATTTTCCCATAATCCTGCAACACGACGCAGTAGTACGGCCGGTCGATTGCGGCGGGCCGATCGTCGATCTCAGCGGCAAGGCACTCGGTGTGAACATCGCCCGAGGCGGCCGGACCGAGACTTACTGCATACCGTCCGAGGTGCTCATGCCGCTGATGTACGAGTTGATGTCCGGCCGAATGCCGCCGCCGGAAGAGAAAACCGAGAAAGAGGAACCGGATAAGGAAGGCGAATCGGAGGATGGGGAAAACGATGACGACGGCGACGAGAAGGCGTCGCTCTGATAGAGCCGCCCTGTCCTCAGGGCGGATGACGTTGCCCCTGTACATGATTATCCATTGGGAGACGTTACCTCAGTGCAGACTCATCCGCCGTGAGGACACGGCGGCTCTATATTCTGGAGAAACAGCTTATGAGACAGAATCGGTACGCGTTGGTTGCCACAACACTGACAGTTGTGTTCGCAATTTCCACACTTTCCCTCTGTGCGGCGGAGAAACCCTGGATACGCCACACCATCGACGATTCTTCCCGCGGCGCCGACGGGGTGAGGCTTCATGATGTGAATCGTGACGGGCAGATGGACATTGTCACCGGCTGGGAAGAGGGAGGCATTACCCGGGTTTATCTCCATCCGGGCAACGACGCTGCCAAGAAACCATGGCTGGCGGTTACGGTTGGTAAGACACCGAGCGTGGAAGATGCCGTGTTCGTCGATCTCGACGCCGACGGCAACGTCGACGTGGTCAGTTGCTGCGAGGGCGGCACCAAGACAATGTTCGTGCATTGGGCCCCCAAGGAGAAAGAAAAGCACCTCGATCCGGCCGCGTGGAAGACCGAACCGCTGCCCGCTTCGGAGAAGAAGATGGCCTGGATGTTCTGCGTGCCGGTGCAGGTCGACGGCCGCGACGGCGTCGACCTGGTCGCCGGCGCCAAGGGCAAGAGGGCTCAAATCGGGTGGTTCGAAGCTCCCGAAGATCCGCGAAGGCTCGCCGATTGGCGGTGGCATCCGATCTCGCCGGCCGGGTGGATCATGTCGCTGAGAACGGTCGACATGGACGGCGACGGCGATCTCGACGTGGTGACCTCCGACCGCCGCGGGGAGTTGCGCGGCTGCCGATGGCTCGAAAACCCCGGGCCGGGCGGTGCTCAGGAAAAGCCATGGATGAATCACTGGATCGGAGGGCAAACCCATGAAAACATGTTCCTGACCATCGCCGATCTGAACGCCGACAAGCACGACGACGTGATCGTCGCCGTGAAGGGGAACGGCCATCTCTGGCTAATGCGTGATTCGGAGGACCGTGCAAAATGGAACCCCTTCTATATCGCCATGCCCGAGAACATGGGTAACGAGAAGGGTGTCGCGATCGGCGACATCGACGGCGACGGCCGGCTCGATCTCGTGCAGAGTTGCGAGCACGCCGGCGGCGACAAGTCGGGCGTCGTTTGGCTCTCGTACGACAAGTCGCCGACCGAGAAGCAATGGACCCGCCACGAAATCAGCGGCCCGGAGGGCATCAAGTTCGACCGGATCGAACTGCTCGACATCGACGGCGACGGCGATCCGGATGTGCTGACGTGCGAAGAGAGCCAGCCAGTCGGCGGCCGGCGACGCGGGCTCGGCGTTTTCTGGTACGAGAACCCGGCGAAGTAGCTTTCCGGTGCGAAGCGTGCCGGCGGCGCACGGGGCTGGTCAAATCGCTAAAATCGGAGATAATCAGGGCAGACAATCGAAGCCCTTCCAGGAGTATTCGACCATGCCAAACGATACGGATTTTTCAAAGCTTTCCGACGATCAACTTCCCCAGCAGGCCGAAACAGGACACGCCGGCCAGGGGGCTGTCGTGGAAATGATGCGACGCCTCAAGGATGCCACCGACAAACTGGAACGCACCACCTCGATCCACCAAAGGGCGATGGTCGTGCTCACCGGGGTCATTGCCGTGCTGACGATCGGCTTGGTCGTATTCCTATGCCTGTAACAGACCTTTGCCGCCTCGGGGCGCAGCCCGGTGCCTGTTAAGATTCCGTGTTGAGTGCTGCGAACCGGCGGATGTGCGGCGTGGCAACCGACCCGGTGACGCGAAGGCGGACCTTGGCAATCTCCACCGGATCAAAACGCTGGATGCGTTTGTGTCCGACCGAAATACCCTCGGCCAGTTTCTGCCAGGCGCCTCCCGGAGCGAGTCCCTCAAGGACGTACGCCCGCACGCGTTCGCCCCGGGCGATCTCCTCCATGAGGATCACGTGGTCGATCTTCTGCCGCTGCGGCAACGGCAGCGTGATTTCCTTACCCGTCCCCTTTGTCTCGGCAACTGATGTCTCGAACCGGCGGCGGATTTCCGCTCCGAATTCGGCACACCGTTTCACATCCGGTTCGGGCATCAGGCCGGCCGGATCGGGCGTCAGCCCCAGCATCAAGTTGCAGTTGTGGCCGACCGATTCGTAGTAGAACTTTACGAGCCGTTCGAGCGGCTCGATCTTGTGTTCCGTGTTGGCGTACCAGAACCAGTGATGGTTGCGCAGCACGGTATCGACCATACCCGGGCTCCACAGTTTGCCGTTCGGGTCGCCGTGCAGCAACACCTTGCGAAACCCCTTCCCCCGGCCTTTGTGCATCGCTTCGGCGGTGGCCAGGTCGGGCATCGTCGCCCAGCAGGGATAGCCGGCGTATCCGGACTCGTTGCCGATCCAGCGGTGCTCGCGGCGCTGGGGGCTGTGGTAGAAGA
>CAZJRB010000083.1:0-34262 GCA_964547995.1 uncultured Planctomycetaceae bacterium
CAGTAGGCGCCCATGCCGCCGGTGTTCGGGCCGGTGTCGCCGTCGTGGGCCGGCTTGTGGTCCTGGGCCGGCTGGAGCGTGACGATCGTCTGCCCGTCGGTAATGGCCAGCACACTGGCTTCCTCGCCGTCGAGACGCTCTTCGATGACAATCCGGTTGCCGGCGTCACCGAAGGCCCTTTCGCGGCCGATCTTCTCCACAGCGGCAATCGCCTCCTCGCGGTTGCCGCAAACGATCACACCCTTGCCGGCCGCCAGCCCGTCGGCCTTGACCACGATCGGCATGTCTTCGCGATCCCGGAGGTACTTCAGGGCCTCGTCCACCTTGGCGAAGGTCTGGTAGTCGGCGGATGGGACATCGGCACTTCGCAGCAAGTCCTTGCAGAAGACCTTGCTGGCTTCGAGTTCTGCGGCGGCCTTGTTGGGTCCGAAGACCCTCAGCCCGGCTTGCTGGAAGGCATCGACGATCCCTTCAGCCAAGGGGGCTTCCGGCCCCACGATGGTGAGCCCGATCTCGTTTTGCCTGGCGAAGTCGATCAAGGCGGGAAAGTCGGTGGCCGCGATCGCCACGTTTTCCGCATCTTCTGCCGTTCCGGCGTTTCCCGGGGCGACGAAGACCTTCTCCGCCTCGGGGCTTTGTGCGATTTTCCAAGCCAGGGCGTGTTCACGCCCCCCGCCGCCGACGATCAATACGTTCATACCGGAAATCCTTTGCCGTGGGTCGAGAAACGGAGCAACTTCGGGCTGATTCTAATGGGAAGCGGTTTCAGACGGAAGGGGCCGGGGACTCGAAGTTGTAGGGTAATGGCTGAGAAAAGAAGATCGCCCCCGCACTGCGCGCGGGGGGGTTGTGCCGAGGCACTCTAACGCCGGCACGTTCTTGACATTATGGTGCCGAGCAACGATAAAAGAGGTAATTGGGAACTACCGCCATTCCCCCCAAACACGCCACCCCTGTCCTTGTTGCCGGAGCCCTTAATGGATTCTCCCGACGCTTTGCCGAACAACACAACGCCGGAGGGGACGTCCGTGGGGAAGGATTCTCCGGCGGGGCCTAAACCGGCGGTTGATAAGCGGCGGCGCGGGGTGCTGGCCACACTGTTCGGCTCGGCTGCGGGGCTCGGGTTCCTGGCGCTGGGAGCGGCGGGCGGGCTCTGGGCGGCGGCAACTGCCCGGTGGATGATGCCCAACGTCATCGCCGAACCGTCGAAAAAGTTCAAGGCCGGCTTTCCCAGCGACTATCCCGACGGCCACGTCGAGACGAAGTACAAGGAGACCCACGGCGTATGGATCGTCAACGGCGAGTACCGCGGGCGGCGGGAGATCTTCGCGTTGTCGACCGTCTGCACCCATCTCGGTTGCATTACGCTGTGGCAGGATCGCCCGCCGAAGTTCAAGTGTCCCTGCCACGGGAGCGGCTTCTACAAGGACGGCATCAACTTCGAGGGTCCCGCCCCGCGGCCGCTCGAACGATTCGCCATCCGCATTGCCGCCGACGGGCAACTCGAAGTTGACCGCAGCAAGGTGTTTCAACAGGAACTCGGGCAGTGGGAGGATCCGGCGTGTTATGTGTTGGTGTAAACAAAGCTGAAAGCTGAAAGCTGAAAGCTGAGAGGAATTGCAAATTCAGTAGTTCCAAAAACGAGGCTCCGTTTTTCCCGGGGTTTCAGGCGGTCGGTGACACCTTTGCGTGAACGACGGTCTTCCTCGGGAAAGACGCCGCCAGCAATGATGGCAGTGACAGCAATGGACCGAGGCAAATTAGCATTGAAACAGGGTTTTTGGAACTACTGAAATTGCAAATTGGAGATTGTAAATTGACTGCGGATGAACACAGAGAATTCGAGAGCTGAAGCGTTGTGAACCCCCCGCACGCAGTGCGGGGGCTTTTTGTCCTCCAACCCCCAACCCCTAATCCCTCTCTTCCCATGTCCCTTTTCGACCGCATCCGCCGTTCGCAGCTCTGGAAGAGTATCTTCCGGCATCCGCCCCCGACGGATCGCAAGAACCGGATGATGGTCGTGCTGACGAACCTGGTCCTGCACCTGCACCCGGTCTCGATCAAGGAGCACGCGCTGCGGTTGCGTTTCACCTGGTGCATGGGGGGCATTACGTTCTTTCTGTTTCTGGTCGAGACGATCACCGGCGTGCTGTTGATGTTCTACTACCGGCCGACGATCGAGTGGGCGTACACCGACATGCTGGCACTGCGCGACGTGGTTTCGCTGGGCGTGCTCCGCGAAATCCACCGCTGGGGCGCCCATGCCATGGTCATCACGGTGATGCTGCACATGTACCGGGTCTTCATGACCGGCAGCTACAAGTCGCCGCGGGAGTTCAATTGGGTCGTCGGGTCGGTGCTCCTGCTGCTGACGCTGTTGCTCTCGTTTACGGGATACCTTTTGCCGTGGGACCAGTTGGCGATGTGGGCGGTCACCGTCGGGTCAAACATGGCCGGGGCGGTGCCGCTTCTCGGGGCTGAAGGGCCGGGGCAGCAAATGCTCACCATCGGCGGGATCGACATGATTACCAGCGGTTCCGATACGCGGTTCGCGCTGCTTGGTGCGCCGCGCATCGGCGAAGAGACCTTGAACCGGTTTTACGTATTCCATTGCGTGGCGATCCCGCTGCTCGCCGCGTTCTTGATGGCCGTACATTTCTGGCGCATCCGCAAGGACGGCGGGATCAGCGGGCCGTTGTGAGTAGTGGATAGTGGATAGAAACGCCCCTGCACTGCGTGCAGGGGGTGTTGGGGAGCCGGAAAACTCCCGCAAAGGGTATCGAGTAGTGCGTTTGTTGCTCTGAAATAGACATGTATACGGACCCACGCGAATTCGTTGAGACGATTGCCGGACCGCTCGGATGGTTCTACGTGGTGGTGTGCGTACTGAACGTGGGTGCGGCGATTTGTGCTTGGCGGCGGAAAAGTAGCAGGCACACTCCGTGTGCCGTCCGCGGCGACTCGGAAAAGCACTCGACTTCTTCAACGGACGATGCCTCGGACCGCACTCCGGTGAATGGCACTTCAGCGGACGGCACACGAAGTGTGCCTGCTACCATCGGCTGGCTGATCGTTGCTGCCGTGTTCGGCGTGTTGGCTACGCTGTCGTTTGCCGGGCGTCCGCCGGTCATGCCCGACCGGCTCAAACTGGCAATCGACGGTCTGTTCAGCCCGGTTTCGTTCACGCTCGGGTCGTTTGGCCTGCTGACGGTTTTGTACCTTGGGCGGACATTCTTCGTCAAGCCGGTCGTGGCGTGGGCGGCCTTCAACGCCTTGCTGTTGTTCATGGGCCTGTCGATGACCGACCCGGTATTCGCGTCGATCGTCACCAAGCCGGACAACGTGCCGATCGTGGCCATGGTCTACCTGTTGGGCTTCTTCACCTGGCTGGGCGTCTGGCAGGCAGTTTGCAATGATCAGCGGAACCAGGCGGGCAAACCGCCCGCAGAAAAGGACTTCCAAGAAAAGGTGCTGACCTGGCCCGACCTGGTCTATCCCGAGCTGATCTGCATGATCCTCGTGACGGTGCTGCTGGTCGTCTGGTCGCTGGTGCTCCGGGCCCCATTGGAGGGGCCGGCCAACCCGGCCGTCACCCCCAACCCGTCGAAAGCCCCGTGGTATTTCCTCGGTTTGCAGGAGCTGCTGGTCTTCTCCGACCCGTGGCTGGTCGGCGTCGTGGTGCCGTGCCTGATCGTCTTCGGGCTGGCGGCGATCCCCTATCTCGACCGCAACCCGGAGGGAAGCGGCTACTACACAATCGATAAGCGGAAGTTCGCGTTCTGCACGTTCCAGTTCGGGTTCCTGGCACTCTGGGTGTTGCTGATCCTGATCGGTACGTTCTTCCGCGGTCCGAATTGGAACTTCTTCGGGTTGTACGAGGTCCGCGATCCGCACAAGGTCGCGGCATTGTGCAACGTGAAGCTGTCGGAGTATTTCTGGGTGATTCTGCTGGGCCGCGGCCTGCCGCAGGCGCCGGCCGGCGCCGGGGCGATCGCGCGTTTGGGATACGTCCTTTGGCGCGAGATTGCCGGCATAGTCTTTCTCGCAGTCTACTTCATCGCGGCGCCGCCGCTTCTGGGCCGGACGATCCTCAAGAGATTCCGCCGGGACATGGGCTTCTGGCGGTATACGTTGATGACGGTGCTGCTGTTGTTGATGCTGACGATCCCGCTGAAGATGATTCTGCGCTGGACGTTGAATTTGAATTACATTGTGAGTATTCCGGAGTATTTATTGAACTTTTGATTGGATGTGGATGACGAATTTGATGCTAGTTGTTGAAATCACGTTTAGCGGCCGACGGTCCGACGGTACGTCGGCCGGGGCGCGAGTTTCTGGTCGCGATTCTCGCCGTCGTACCGACGGCGGCTAAACGCATACCGGTCCCCAGCCCCTAGCCCCTAGCCCTCAGCCCCCAGTTCCCGATGCGAGCCGCTGACAAGACTCACCGCAAGATCAAACCCCTGCATCTCTGGATGCTCGCGTCTTCACTTGCGCTGGTGGCGGTGACGGTCTGGATGGTGGCGGCCGATCACTGCCGGCCGTGGAAACGGTATCAGCGGACGTACCGCGACCGGATCGAGCCGTGGATGACCGAAGCGCAGATCGAGCAGGAGCGGTCGCGGGAGTTTCTCGCCAAGGAAGAGGAGTTGCTGGCCGCCTTGACGAAAGCCCGCACGGCGGTTCCGCGGCGGGAGCTGATCGACAGTTTCCGCGACGAACTGGCCGCCGACGCCTGCGCACGCGGGGTCGATCCGGCCGATTTCGCCGATATCGAAGCGGCGCTGGCAGTGCTCGAAGCCGGGCCGGGCAACGCCGCCCGCGATGCTCTGATCGGCGAGTTGCTCGAACGGATCGCCGCCGCCTCGCTTCGCCGGGAAAATGCCGAACGCCGGCTGCGGTTCCGCCGGGCCGAGTTCGACGAAGCGAGAACCGCCTATGAAGCCGTCGTCGGCCAAGGCGCATCAAGAGCGAAGCTCGAAGAACTGCAAAACGACGTCGATTCCGCCCGAATGAACGTCGACGAACTGAGCGACGAGCGGGACCGCGCGGCCGGCCATCACCGCCGGCTGAGCGAAATCCTCGGCCGGATCACCGCCGAGGAAGACGCGGCCCAAGAGGTCCTGGCCGACCATCGTCGCGCGATCGACCAGTTCAGTCGCGCCCTGGAGACTCAGCAGCCGAACGCCGGCAAACGTATCCTGCGGGCGCCGATCGTCGACTCATTGGGGCGGCCGCTTGCAATCGATCAGATCTGGCTGCCGGAGCTGACGATCGACTACAACTTCCGCGAGGTTGCCCGGTTCGACCGCTGTGTGACGTGCCACCAGGGCATTGCGAAGTCGGTCCCCGGCAGCCCCGGCAAACCGGCGCTTCAGGCGGAACGGGAGTTGACCGTCGAGCTGGCCACCCCTTCCGAACAGCCGAAGCAAGAGGGGCCGGATCAACTCGCCCGCGAGCCGCTGAAGATCGAGCCGGCGTACGGCTTCGCCCTGGCCGAACACGGCATGCTCGATCCGGCGGCCCCGACGGTCGTTCGCGTGTTGAGAAGGACGCCCGCCGCCGTGGCCGGGTTGACGGCCGGCGACGTCATTGTGAAGATTAACGGCAACGAGATCAACAGCCGGGCGGACGTCTACACGTATCTCTTGCACGATGTCGAGTGGGGCAAACCGCTTAGGCTGGAAATCCGTCGCGGCGTGCCGCAGCCGTATTGCTCGCACCCGCGGCTCGATTTGTACGTCGGTTCGTTGAGCCCGCACCCGATGGCCGAGTTCGGCTGCACGATCTGCCACGACGGGCAAGGCAGCGCGACCGACTTCAAGTTCGCCTCGCACACGCCGAACGATCGGGCCCGGCGGCGGCGATGGCGGCGGCAGCACCGCTGGTTCCGCAACGAGCACTGGGGGCTCCCCATGTTGCCGGAGCGTTTCGCCGAGAGCCGATGCTTGAAGTGTCATCACGAGGTGACCGATCTGGGCTCCAGCGAGCGGTTCCCCGAGCCGCCGGCGCCGAAGCTGCTGGCCGGGTACAACCTGGTTCGCCAGTACGGCTGCTTCGGGTGCCACGAGATAAACGGCGTAAGCGAGGCCGGCCGGTCGATCGGGCCGGACATGCGACTGGAACCAAACTACGCGGCGGCCGCCCAAGGGCTCCTGGCAACCGACGAACTCGACGAGCAGCAACAGGTCCTCGCCCGGCAGGTGATGAACCATCCGGGAGATGCCGCACTGCGCAAAGAATTGGTCCGATCGATTCTGCTCGTAGGACGGATTGCCAATCCGTCCTACATAGAGCTGCTGGGGTTCGATCTGCCGCACCCCGGCACGATGCGGAAGGTGGGGCCGTCGTTGCGGCACGTCGCGGATCGGCTCGGCGCGAAGTTCGTTGTCGATTGGATTGCTGAGCCGGCCAAGTACCGCCCGGCCACGCGGATGCCCAAGCTCTACAGTATGCACAAATATCTCGACGGTAGGGCTCTGGAGCAAGCAAAGCGGTTCGAGGCGGTCGAACGGCGTGCGGTCGCCGAATATCTGTTGGCGGCCAGTCGGCCGATCGAGCCCCCGCCGGCGCCCGAGGGCGTGACCGAAACGCCGTCGGCCGAGCGAGGCAATATCCTGTTCCAAATCCACGGTTGCCTTGCGTGCCACAAGCACGCCGAGTTCCCCAAAGGCGAAGGCACGCAGGGCCCCGATCTGTCGAACCTCGGTGCGAAGTACGCGAGCGAATCCGGCCGGCAGTGGTTGGTCGGCTGGCTCCGCGAGCCCCATCACTACTCGCCCCGGGCGCTGATGCCCAACGTATTGTTGGACCCGGCCGTTTCGGCGGAAGGCGGCAAACTGAGCGATCCGGCGGCCGATATGGCGGCCTACTTGCTCGCGTCGGCTGGGGGTCCGAAGCCGGCGGAACCGGCGCCGGTTGTCGAAAACGACCTGGATGAACTCGCCCTGACGCACCTGGCGAAGGAGTTTCCCGAGAATCTCGCTGAGAAGTATCTGGCCGATGGTATTCCCGAGTCGATGGCCAGCCGGGTACAAGGTGATGCTGCGATCCTGCTGGGGCCGATGACCCGAGAGAAGAAGCTTTGCTACGTCGGCCGGCGCACGATCGCCCGGCGCGGTTGTTTCGGCTGTCACGACATTCCGGGCTTTGAGAATGCACAACTGATCGGGCCGGCCTTGTCCGATTGGGGGCGGAAACGGGAGTCGTTGCTGGCGTTCGAGCAGATCAACCGGTACGTTGCTGAGACTTCGGACGAGACCGAAGATGCTGACAGCGGTTTCTTCCGGGAAGCTCTGCTGGGCCATCGCCGCGAGGGGTTCCTTTGGCAAAAGCTGCACGAACCGCGGAGCTTCGACTACAAGAAGGCACAGAACAAGCCGTATAACGAATCGCTCACGATGGGCCGGTTCGGCTTCACGGATGAACAGGTCGAGGCGATCAGCACGTTCATTCTCGGGCTGGTGGCCGATCCGCCGGCGGAGCAATACGTTTACCAGCCCGACCGGGCGACCGGCGCGATCATCCGGGGCGGCAAGGTCATGACGAAATACGCGTGTGCCGAGTGCCACACGCTGGAAATGGAGCGGTGGTCGTTCACCTTCGATCCGGACGAGTACGAGGGGCCCGTACTCGTGCCGGACTTCCCGTTCATGAAGCCGCACGTCCCGCCCGAGCGGATCGCGGCGTCGCTCATGACCGACGACCGCGGGCTCGGGCGTGCCGAAGTGACCGGCATGCCGCGGATCGACGCTAGCGGCGCGTTGCAGGTCGTCGACGACAGCGAGGACGACGGCGGCAACGAGATACTGCTCTACAGCTTCACGCCTTGGAAGCCGGGCACGATCAACGGGGACATTTACGGCGTCGGCGGGCCCGACGTGTTGATCTGGAGCAACCGGATCACGGCGAAGCGGCCGCCCGAGGGCGGGGCGTTTGCACGATTGCTCTATCCGATTGCGCTGGCCGAATCGCAGAAGATCGGCGCGAACCCGGCCGGGCCGGAAGCCTGGGGCTGGGGACCGCCGCCGCTTACCGGCGAAGGTGCCAAGGTCCAGCCGGCGTGGCTGCACGATTACCTGCTCCGCCCGGCGGTGATACGCCCGGCCGCCGTGCTGCGGATGCCGCAGTACAACCTCTCGCCCGGCGAGGCGGCCGCGCTGGTCGATTATTTTGCGGCCGTTGCCGGGGTCGATTTCCCGTACAGCTCGCCGCCGATCGGAAAGGCCTCGCAATGGCAGACCAGTGAGCCGCTACGGCCCGAACGGCTCGACGACGCCATGAGAATACTCGCCGACAGCAAGACCTTTTGCGCCAAGTGCCATCTGATCGGCGATTACGGCCCCGGCGGTGGGATCCGGACAACGCTGGCCCCGAATCTGGACGAAGTCCACCGGCGGCTGCGCCCGGAGTACGTGCGGCGTTGGGTGGCCAATCCCCGGGCGACGCTTCCTTACACGGGCATGCCGGTCAACTTCCCCCCGGCCGGAGAGCCGCTCGGACAAGACTTGTTCCCCGGCAGCAGTCTCAAACAGCTCGATACGGTGACCGACTTGCTGTTGCACTACGACGGGTACCTCAAGAGCCGCATGTCGATTGAGAATTTTGCGCCGAACAAGAGCGAAACGGAAGAGCCCGAGTGACCGTTGACAACCGTTACCGGCAGGGGTAGAATATCACATAGTCATGAGCACGGTCCATGAAATAACGACGGCTGAGAAACTGCTCGAGACGCCGGGTCTCGGACGTTGCGAATTGCTCCGCGGAGAATTGGTAATGATGACGCCTGCCGGATTCGAACATGGATATATCGTCGTCAACATCACCGTACCGCTGAGCAGTTTTGTCAAGGAGAACCGGCTGGGGCTGGTGACCGGGGCGGAAACCGGATTCCAGATCGGCCACGATCCGGATACGGTTCGCGCGCCGGACATCGCGTTCGTGCGTGCCGATCGGGTTCCCACCGAGCGGACGGTGGGGTTCTTTCAAGGCGCCCCCGATCTGGCGGTCGAGGTCGTCTCGCCGGGCGACCGTGCCAGCAAGGTGCTTGCGAAGGTGCAAGACTGGCTGGGGGCCGGCTGCCGTGCGGTCTGGCTGATCGATCCCGCGAATCGAACCGTTTCCGCTTATGACGACCGCAACCAGGTCGTAACGCTGAGGGCCTCCGAAGAACTCACCGGCGGCGAGGTCCTCCCCGGTTTCCGGTTACCGGTTGCGGCGATTTTCGAGGTCTGAACCGGCAGGCGCCCCGTCCGTTGCGGCCGAGCGTATTTTCCAGAGGCAAGCAATGACCAAAAGACTCAACCGGCGTCGGTTCATCCGGCGGTCGGCCCTGGCAAGCGGGGCCGCGGCCGCCGGGCTGTATCTGCCGTCGATTGCCCGGGGAGCCGACGGCAAATGGGGCGGCCTGACCGGCAAATTCATCTATAACGGCAAACCACCCGAACGCAAGAAGCTCAAGGTCGACAAGGACGTTGATTGCTGTGGGAAATTCGACATCCGCGACGAGTCGCTCATGGTCGGCCACGGCGGCGGGTTGGGCAACGTTTACGTCTACGTCCGCACCCGCAACGTCGCTATTTGTCCCGAGTTGGAAAAAGAGGTCGAGCCCCGGGTGCTGCTGGAAAACGCGGACTGTATCTTCATTCCCCATTGCCTGAAAATCTGGTACCCCAGGCAGGAGTTCTACACGACGAACACGCAACCGATTGCCGACAACGTGGCCTTTTCGCCGCTGGGCGACGTGCCGGCCAATATCCTCCTTCCCGCTGCACCGAATCCCGGCGAGGTCACCTCGGCCACCTGGAAGTTCCGGCGGAAGCAGAACGTGCCGATTCCGATTACCTGCAACTACCACCCGTGGGAAATCGCCTACATTTTGCCCCGTGACAATCCGTACGTGGACATCACCAGGATGGACGGCACGTTCGCGATTCCGAAGTTGCCCCTCGGCGAGCTCGAGTTCCAGGTCTGGCACGAAAAGGTCGGTTACCTCGACACGCCCCAGTGGCCCCGCGGCCGGTTCAAGATGACTATCAAGCCGGGTACGAATGACCTAACCGTCGAGATCGATCCGAAGTGGCTGGTGAAGGAGTAGCGTTTCTATAAAGCCGCGACCGGTGGTCGCGACCTGCACCTGTAATCGGTCTTGCCATCGAACGTAACGCTCGCAGACGGATCCAATGATCCATACCATTTCATTCACCGAGTCACGCGAACGTAGCGTCCCCGCAAACGCGGGGCGCGACCACCGGTCGCGGCTTTATGGCGCGCGGGCGGTTTGTGTTGGTACGCTCTTGGTGATCTCGGGCTGTTTCACGTCGGGGCCGGCCCGGTTCCGTTTGAACACGGAGGGCCGCGACGCGGCGGAAATCACGTCCGCTCAGCGAGAAGCGATCGCCGAAACGCTCGAGGAGCTGTTCGGCATGCCCGACGCCCCCAAGGTCCCCGACGACGTTACGCTGCAATTGCCGCTCTTGCAACGGGCGGCCGGTCCGGTTTGCGGCAATCGGCAAGGGAACCAGGCCGGGCTCTACCGGCAGCATTGTGCGGCCTGCCACGAACTATCGGGCGGCGGCGGCGGAGCGACCGCCGGGGCGCAGAACCCCTATCCACGCGATTTCCGTAACGGCTGGTTCAAGTACACTTCGACCGCCGGCGGGGCAAAACCAACCCGTGAAGATCTCGACCGGATCATCCGCAACGGGATTCCGGCCACGGCCATGCCCTCGTTCGAGAGGCTCTCCGACGACGAAGTCGACGCGCTGGTCGAGTATGTCCGGTACCTCAGCATTCGCGGCGAGACGGAGTTGTATCTGCTGCAATTGGTGGTCGACGAGGATGAGTATCTCCCGCTGGATGTGGACGAGATCCTCGAGGACGCCGTTGTGCCGGCAGCCGAATCGTGGGTTGTCGCCCGGCAGACGGAGGTGGTGTTTCCGCCGCAGCCGGAGTACGCGCCCGGCGAACTCGCGGCGTCGGTCGAGCGCGGCGGCAGGCTGTTCCTTTCGGAAGACGCGAAGTGCTTCCAGTGCCACGGCGAAAGCGGCCGCGGCGACGGCGAACAGTCGGAGTTGTACGATGACTGGAACAAGGGCAAGAAGGGCGCCACACCCGGCGAAACCAGGAAGCTTGCCCGACGCTATCGGCTCCCCGTCCAGCGGCTTCGGCCGAGGAATTTCACCGAGGGCATCTTCCGCGGCGGCAGCGAGCCGGAGGACGTTTTTTGGCGGATCCACGTCGGGATCAAGGGCACGCCGATGCCCGCCGCAGGGCGCGCCGAGGGAAACACCGGCGTGCTTACTTCTGACGAAATCCGGGACGTGGCGAACTACGTGCGGTCGCTGTCAAGAAAAGTAGCAGGCACACTCCGTGTGCCGTAGCAGACCAAAGCGGACCAAAGCGGACGGCACACGGAGAGTGCCTGCTACTTTCCGTCCGGCTTGCGGTATTTGTTCGGCAGCAGCGCGGCGACCGGCACGACCTGCTCGCTGTTTTCACCGGGCACGATGACGCGGGCGTCGGGGGCATAGTCGGAGATCAGTTCCCGGCAGGCGCCGCAGGGCGCGACGACCCGGCCCTCGTGTCGGACGGCGACGATCGTGTCGATATCGGTATCGCCGGCGGCCGCCGCCATGCCGATCGCGATTGCCTCGGCACAAACGGCCAGCCCCCCGCAATTCGCTTCGATGTGTACGGCCGCAAAGATTTGGCCCGCCTTGGTCCGTAGTGCGGCCCCGACATGATGCCGGTCAGGCACGTAGCGTTTGCGGATGATTTCCCGGGCTTTGTCGATCAGCGCGGCGTCCGCATCGGTCAGTCTTGCCATGGGGAATCGCTTTCTCATTGCGTATCGGATTCGTACCACTTCGTACCACAAGACCCGGTTGGCTGTCAACACAGTTTGACAGGCGGGCACATAAAGCCGCGCCCGGCGGTCGCGGCTGGCGGTGGGAAACGGACATATTGCGCGGTTTGGCTGGCTGCCCGGTTGGTTCGCGAAGTTGCACAACACCGCAGCGAGCCCGGCGGTCGCGGCTTTATAGTATGATGGACAAAATCACGCGTGGCGCCGCGGACGGCACGCGGACTACGTTTCTTGCTCACCTTCCGTTTCCTTCTTCCATTCGGTAAGAAAATGTTCGTAGGCGGCGATGGTGGCGTCGGTTTTGATGTTCACCGGCGCGCTGCGGCCGATCCAGTCGTTGCCCTGGTCGATGTACTGGCTTTCGAGCAGTCCTTCGAGGTGCTTGATGGTGAAATTGGGGTTCGCGCGGCGCTGATGTTCGAGGTGGGAGCAGACGGCCTCGAAGGTTTCCTGGTAGTGCCGGTCTTTCCAGTCGTCGTTTGACAAGTCAACCTCTCGTCCGCTACGGACTCATCAACCACACTGGGAACCCCCGCACGCAGTGCGGGGGCTTTTCGTTCCACTACTCACCACTCACTACTCACTACTTCTTCACAAACCGGATCACGTACTGGATCTTCATCAGATCGACTTCGTCGACGAATGTGAATCCTGCCTTGGTGACCTCTTCGATGACGGTTTTCTTGTCTGCCCGGACGTGGCCGAAGACCCACTTGGGGCTGATGCCTTCCTCCCTTTCGTAATCGACGATGATCAGCCGGCCGCCGGGCCGCATGGCCGTGAAGATCGAATCGAGCATCTTGTAGGGGTATTCGAAGTGGTGGTACGTGTCGCAGATGAACGCCACGTCGATCGACTCGGCCGGGAGTTTGGCCGAGGTCGGTGTTGAGAAGACGCCCTCGACGTTCTTGATACCCTGTTCCTTGCAGGTCTTCTCGATGTATTCGAGAAACGGCTTGGTGATCTCGACGGCGTAGACCTTGCCGTCGGGCGCAACTTTCGCGGCAAAGGGTCGGGTAAACAGCCCCGTACCGGCGCCGATGTCGGCCACGTCCAACCCCGGTTTCAACTGGCAGGCTGCAACGATTTTGTCCTTGTTTTGGACCACGTCGCGGTTTTCGCGCTCGTAGCTCTTGGCCGTTTTTTCGGCATTTGGGTTCTTGTACGGCTTGTTGACGTTCGGGCTGAGGCTCTCATCCTGGGCCGGCAACCGGGGCAGCGCAAGCAGAGAGAAAATCAGACCCAGATAGAAAATGGCAGGGAAACGAGGGGGGGGATTCATTTTGGGCAACCTCAAGGGGTGGTTCGGGGCATGCCGGGCCGCAGGTTCAAGTGTATCATCGTATTCGGCTCGTTACCATGGCCGACGGCAAAGTCCCATGCCCCCCGCGTGAGGGTCGTGGCCTGCCCGAGCCCGTCGGCAAACCGACAAAACCACGGCGTTCGGTTTTCAAAGCACTACGAGCGGGTTACACTCAAGTGGATAGTGAACAGTGACTGCAATGGAGGCAATAAACACGGGTTGCACACGCGAATAGTGATTGCGCGACCTTTTGTCTGTGACACGATTGGAGACGAGGTTCCCGATGAGATCAGTGTTTCGCTTTGTCGTTTTGTTTTGCGCGGTGTCGACAATCGGCGCAAGCGGCGCGGCGGCCGCCGATTGGCCGGGCTGGCGTGGTCCCAACCGCGACGGCGCCAGCCGCGAGATCGGCCTGTTGCGCGAGTGGCCGCAGCAAGGCCCCACGCTGATCTGGAAGACCGATCTGTTGGGGGTCGGCTACAGTGGGGTGTCCGTGCTGGGCGACCGGATTTTCACCATGGGAAACGGCTACACCAAGGGTCCCCCTGACGAACCGTGGGTCAAGGGTAAGAACCGCGAGTGGGTCATGGCCTTCGATGCCAACTCGGGCGAACAGGTGTGGGCCAGCGCCACCGCGATGATGGATTTCGCCGGTGGCGGCACCCCCGGCCCCCGCTCGACGCCCTTCGCCGATGGCGATCGCCTCTATACGTTGGGGCTCAACGGCGACCTTGTCTGCATGAGCACCGGCAACGGCAAGGTTATCTGGCAGAAGAACCTGGTGAAGGATTTCGGCGGCAAGATTCCCCAGTACGGCTACAGCGAATCGGTGCTGGTCGACGGGTCGACTGTCCTTTGCACGCCGGGCGGCAAAGACGCCACGATGGTCGCCTTACAGAAAACCGACGGCGAGGTGATTTGGAAGTGCCCGGCCGGCGATGATGCCGCCTATTCGTCGATCATTTCCTATAAAGGCTCCGGCCAGGCCCAGTATGTCACCCTGACCGCCGGCGGGGTGATCGGCGTCAACGCGGCCGACGGAAAGCTCCTCTGGCGATTCAAGAAGCTCGCCGGCACCAGCCAGATGGTCAACATCCCCACCTGCCTCGCCTGGGGACGCACCATCTTCGGTGCTAACGGCAGTGCCGGCGGGGCTTGTTTCTGGTGGCAGCCTTCCGACGGCCAAGAAGCCAAACAAATCTACCTCACCAACAAGATGAAGAACTTCATGGGGGGGTTCGTCCTCCTCTCTTTTGCCGAAGACGCCTACCTGTTCGGGTGCAGCGAACCGGGATACCTGGTCTGCTTGGATTACAAGAAGGGCAGCACCAAATGGCACACTCGCGAAACCGGCAAATGTTCGACCATCTACGCCGACGGCATGCTCTATTGCCGCAACGAGAATGGGACCGTCTACCTCGTGCAAGCCACGTATTCGGGATTCAAGCTCAAGGGCAAGCTCGAACAACCCGACCGTACCGACAAGAAGGCCTTCACCCCGCCGGTGGTCGCCAACGGCCGGTTGTATCTCCGCGATCAGTGGAATCTGTTTTGCTACGATTTGACGGGCGAGGCCAAGCCCCTTCCTTCGGCATCCGGCGGTGAGGGACCTGCCGAGAAGCCGGCCGGGGAAGAACCCGGAGAAAAACCTGCGGAGAAACCCGCAGAGAAACCGCCGGCAAAAAAGCCCCCGACCAAAAAACCGGCGGCCGAGAAGACACCCAAGGGCACTCAACCCGGCGGAACCACACCCGGCAGCACCCCCAAGTTCCGGCCCCGCGGCACGGGCGGTTCATCCAGACCACCCGCAAAAAAGCCGGAAACGCCGGGCTTTTATTGACCAGCGTATCCGCAGCCCCCCCTTTGCAACGGAACCGGACGGCCATGTTCCGGGCCCCAAGTGCGGCCAAAAATCGCCCCGGCCTTCTATTTAAGTCTCCCGCCACTCTGATATACTATGTGTCGACAAGGTCCACGGGAATTGAGGCAAGCCTCCGGAAGGAGGAGAAGTTATGGCGCTTAGTCGATTGAAGAACCTCTTGGGAGGCGATCGGCTCAACGTATCGAAACGGTTCGAGTTGCTCGACAAGGGGATTTCCGGGGGGACTTCTACCTTCTACAAGGCCAAGGAGAAGGGAACCGGCAACATCGTCGGGCTGAAGGTGCTTGACGCCAAGAAATCGGCCGAGATCGAGGCGCGATACAAGGGTCTCGAAAAGCCGACCGAGGGCGAAGTCGCCGTTCAGATCAAGCATCCCAACGTTGCCGAAACCTACGAACACGGGATGACGACCGACGGCTCTCCCTACCTCGTGATGGAATATCTCGAGGGCGCGAACCTCGACCGGCTGCTGAATACGCACGATAAGCACCTCTCGGGCCGCCGGTCGATTTTTCTGAAGCAAGCGGCCGAAGGACTGGCCGCGGTGCATGACGCCGGCTTCATCCACCGCGACGTCTGTCCTCAGAATTTCGTGTTGACTGCCGACGGCGATCATCTGAAGCTGATTGACTTCGGCAGCGCGGTCCCCGCTAAGCGGGCGTTCACGCAGCCCGGCCAGCGGGCCGGACGCCGAAACTACATGGCCCCCGAGCTGATCGCCCGCCGGCAAACCGACAAGCGGGTGGACGTCTTCGCCTTCGGCGTAACGGCCTATCGGGTCTGCTCGCTGGCTTATCCCTGGTCCGAGGCCAATGTTGCGACTATGCTCCTGAACAACCAGGCGGCAACCCCGATCCGGGAAGTTTGCCCTAACATGAACCCAAAACTGGCCGATGCCATTCACGCCTGTCTCGAGCCGGGTCTCGATAGTCGCTGCGAGACGATGGAGGACTTCCTGGAGATGCTCGATAAAGCCGTGGCGAAGCAGTCCGGCAAGTCCGCACGCCATCGGCATCAACAGTCGTCCTGAATCCTTGGGAGATTTTCTGCCGTCGGCCGCTTCCAAGTTGTCCTGCCGACCGGCGGGGACACGCGGCATTGCTTACTGCCGAAGTCGATTCCTACCCGGTGCCGGCTCGATCCCGTTGGCAGCGGGACTCGCGCCGTTACGTCTGAGCAGATCCTCGTAGCGACGTCGCTGCGCTTCATTGCGGAATTGGGGCGAGGCCGGTTCTCCGGAGCGACGTGGAGCCAGCGTCGGCGTGCCCCCCCGCAGACGCAACTCGCGTTCCCGCGCGGCCGCGTCACGTTCCCGCACCAACTGGTGCAAGCGCGGAAACCGCCGCAGAATGGGGCGATCCGGTAAGTCGTCGTCCAAATCGGGGCGCGCCAGCCTCGGCGGATTGGCTGCCGGCGGCGCAACCGTCGTCGGATCGGGCTCCAAGGCACCCGGCCTCGCGGGCTCGGCCGTCGATTCGGGAACCTTGCCGTCGGGGCCTACGACCATGATCTGGGCAAGCAACTCGCCTTGGAGGTCCTGATGGTCTGTTTCGATCTGGATGGCCTGGACAATCTTTCCCGGCTCATCACCCGCAACAAAGGTCACCGGAATGACGTGGAGTTGTTTCGGGGCCTGTTCTGCCGAGGTATCAAACTCGAATCCTTCTCCGGCCGTCCTGATCTTCTTGATGACAAAGGGCTCGTTGGCCTGAATAACGAACTTCTTGCTGACTTTTTCACCCGGTTTCAGAACACCCATGAACAGCGCGGGAGGGCTGATCGAGATCGCCGAGCGAACATGGCCCTCGACCAATACGGGGACCTGGGAATTCCGGTGATCGCTGGTTACCAGGACCAAGTGATCGCGGACGTACCCGGCGGGGGCGTTTGCATCGAGGCGGACGCGGAGTTCGTACCCCGTTTGCCGTCCGGTGCGGCCGGTCTCGATGATCTTGCCCGACAAGTGCGGGTTAGCGCTGCGGACTTCCCGGATGTGCAAGCTCCGGCCTCCGGGGCTGGAGATAACAATCTTCTTTTCGACGGCACTACCCTGCTCGACGGAGCCGAGTTGCACACTTCCAGGCCGAAGGAGTACGTCGCTGCGGACGTAGGCACTCACGTGCAGTTGCACTTCCGCCCAATAGGGCCTGTCGAACTTGACGGTAATCGTCGCATTTTTCGATCCGACGAACGTCGAAGAGTTGATACGGGCGACGATCGCGCCCGTTTGGCGGGTTTTCAGCAGCCGCTTGTTGTCCTTGACTCGCACACTCGCACAGCCGCAAGAGGAGGAGACCGACGCAACATGCACATCCTCGACATACAGGTTGGTGAAAGGGAACTCGAATTCCGCCTTGGCACCCTTTGCAATCGTGCCGAAGTCGTGTCGAGAATCGGTAAACATCCTTTTGGCCCAGTTCTGGGCGACAGCACTCCCACCCGCTAAGGGCATCAACAGGAGGGCCAAAGGAATGAGATTTCGCATGGTACTTCCACGGCTGATGTGACTGCGAGGATTGCGCCGCACGTAGATGATACTCATTGTAGATAATATAGGGTGGGTGTCAAGGGGCTAATTCGGGTAAGATGTAGAGGGGGTGTTTTCCTGACGGAAATCGTCCTCGGCAAACTTTAGCTTTTCAAAACTGAGCAAAGCTTCTCATGCCGGAAACGGGCATTTTTTCATTGCTCCTCTTGACAAACCGGCCCTATTCACGTTACGGTTGGGACACTAAACGGCATTTCAGACTCCACGACCACACAAAAGGAGCACTTCATGGCTGAGAACAAACGAAAACCGAAGCCAAAGGCTGCCACACGCAAGAAGCTGCCGAGGAGAGGTGTCAAGGGTGCCGCGAGATCGGGCCATGGGGAGATCAAGAAATGGTTCCTGCGAACGCTTGCCAATGCGGGCGGAGAAATCGCTTGGGGGAGACTGCTCTCCAAGTTTGGCAAGAAATACCCCGGCAAACAGACCGCTGTCCTCTATTCCTACTTCAAGTCGGGGATCGCCACCAGGCTCAAAAACGGCAACGTGAGACTCTCGAGGAAAGGAAAGTCCCTATTGGAGAAATAGGGCAGGATCAGCATCCCCCCCTAGCGTAGTGCAGCTTTACCCCAGAAGGTATCTTAGTCGCACACCCACCCTTTGCCCATCTTGCTTGGAAGGTAAACTGGAGAAGGGCGGGAAGACGTTTCAACCGGCTTTCCGGGCCTTTGCATTTGTGCGCCTCGGGCGGTGCCGCTAGAATAGTATGTTTGACCGTTGGTGGAGTGTCGGCGTAACATGCTCTGCCGATGTGTGCGAGACGCATAGGTGTTAACGGAAGACACAAGGACTTTTCGAAGGGTCCATACCAAGGAGCCAACTCGGTGCAGATCAACATTTCGACGCGGCACGGTCATATCAGCGATACAACTCACGAGAAGATTACCGAGAAGCTGGAGAAGCTGAGTCGCTTTTTTGATCGGATCAGTTCGATTGAGCTGACGATTGATTTGGAACGTCGCGAGAGCCCTGTCGTCGACCTCAACGTAACGGCCAAGCAGAAGGAATTTGTAGCAAGCAGTCAAGCCGGCGAGCTGATGATCTCGATTGATGAAGCGGTCAACAAGATGGAGCAGCAGCTTCGCAAGTACAAGGAAAAGGTACAAGACCGTTACCGCAACTCCGGTCATCGGCTACCGGGCGCGGTTGGCGACCTGCGGTCGGAGGCACCATAGAGATTCACCCAACGCCCACCCCGCCCGGGCCGTTACCGCCGGGGCGTTTGGCGTACATATGGAGATACAACAAGGAGATTACGCGCATGAAGTTTGCCGATTTTGTAAGTCGCGACGCCATTCGGGCCCAACTGAGCGCGACGGACAAAGAAGGGACCATTCGTGAGATGGTTCAGGCCCTGCTCGACGCGGGAGAGATCGACGCGGGCGAATTCGCGAGCATTGTCAAGGCGATCCTCAAACGCGAGGAATTGGGCAGTACGGGAATCGGTCGTGGTGTAGCCGTCCCGCACACCAAGCATCCCAGCGTGGATCATTTGGTGGGAACCGTCGCCGTCAGCCCCGAGGGGGTCGACTTCGCGGCTCTCGACGGGGAAACGGTCGAATTGTTCTTCTTGTTGATTTCGCCGCCGGATCGGCCGGGAGACCACCTCAGAGCGCTGGAGAACATCTCGCGACAGCTCCGAGACGATACGTTCTGTCGGTTCCTGAAGCAGTCGAAGACAGCGGAAGACGTCCAGCAGTTGTTGGACGAAGCCGACAACAACCAATTCGGCGCCTGACTTCCGTGTTTGAGCGGGCAAACCTTCAACACGCGTGAATCCTTACCGGAGGCAACCTCTTCTACAACGATGTCCGACAGCAAAGCCATTCGAAGCGTGACGATTACGAATCCGACGGGAGTCCATCTCCGGGCTGCCACCCTCATTGCCGGAGTGGTGCGCGGGTTTGATGCCGAAGTGGTCTTGAAAAAGGGTTTCGAAGACGCCAAGGGGACGGATGTCCTCCAGATAGCGTCACTGGTTGCCGAGCTCGGGGATCAGGTGTCGTTGGAAGCGAGGGGATCCGACGCCGAGCGGGTGCTGGACGCCCTGGAGCAGTTGTTCGCTGAGAACTTCGCCGAAAACAGAGAGAATACTGAAGAAGCCAAGAGTTAGCCCTAGTCGGCATGAAGAAGTTACAGGGAATCGCCGTCTCGCCGGGCGTTGTCATCGGCGAGACGCTCGTGATGGACAACGAGGGATTTCGCATCCCCCAGCGATTCGTTGCGCGCGATGCCATCGACGGGGAAGTCGACCGGCTCGACAAGGCCATTGCAGCAGCCGGGCAAGAAATTGCCGCCAATCGCGATGCCGTTTCGAAGGAACTCGGCGAGAAATACGGGGCAATTTTCGAGGCCCATCTCCAAATGCTTCGAGATGCCCGGCTCCACAGCGAGTTGGAGGAAATGATCCGCGAGCGGCATTACTCGCCCGAGTACGCCGTCAGCCGCACGTTGCGCCGCTACGCCCAAGTCTTCCAGCGGTTGGAGAGTTCGTATCTGGCCGAACGCGTTTCCGACATTTTCGACATCGAGAAGCGCCTGCTGCGGCACCTGCTGGGGCATCAGCGCGAGGAACTCTCACATCTTACCTCCCCCGTGCTCGTGTTGGCCCATAATCTCACCCCGAGTGAAACGGCCAATCTGAACCGCAAGTTCGTCCGCGGTTTTGTTACGGAAGTCGGCGGACCCGGCAGCCATACGGCAATCGTGGCCGAGGCGTTGGAAATTCCGGCCGTCGTCGGGACCGGGCCGTTTCTGGCTGAGGTCTCCGGCGGCGATCAGGTAATCATCGACGGGGATAACGGGCTCGTGGTTCTTCGGCCCGACGAGGAGACGCTTGCCCGATACCAGCACGAGGTCGAGGAGATCCGTACGCTCGCCGCCCGGCTCGAGCCGCTGCGCGATTTACCGACCGAAACCAGGGACGGCGTTCGCCTGAGACTTCTCGGCAATATCGAGTTTCCATACGAGGTTGACCACTGCATCGACCGCGGGGCCGACGGCGTCGGTTTGTATCGGACCGAGTTTCTCTACCTCGGCAGCAAAACCGAACCAACCGAGGAGATCCACTACCAGGCCTATTCCCAGGTGGTTCGGACGATGGGCGAGCGGCCGGTTACGATCCGCACCTTCGATCTGGGCGCCGACAAGGTCCCGCATCTCCGGTCCCCGGAAGAGGAACGCAACCCTTTTCTGGGGCTGCGAAGCATCCGGCTGGCGCTGAGAAACCTGCCGATGTTCCGAACACAATTGCGGGCGATTTTAAGAGCAAGCTCGCTGGGAAACGTGCAAATCATGTTCCCCTTGGTTTCCACTTTGCTGGAGCTGAGGCAGGCAAAGATGGTGTTGGCCGATGTTATGGAAGACCTTCAAGAACATGGAATCGAGTTCCAGCGGGACGTGCCGATCGGCATGATGGTTGAGGTCCCGGCTGCCGTGATGATGATCGACGACTTCGTCGAGGAAGTCGCCTTTGTCAGCATCGGCACCAACGACCTCGTGCAATACACGCTGGCGGTCGACCGCAGCAACCGCGACGTCGTCGGGCTGTACAACCCGGCCGATCCGGCGGTGCTGAAGCTGATTCAGAAGACCATCGACGCAGCCAACCGAAAATCGATTCCCGTCAATCTCTGTGGCCAGATGAGCGGCAGCCCCGTCTATACCATGCTCCTGTTGGGGCTGGGGCTGCGGCAATTCAGCGTTTCCCCCAGTGCCATGCCCGAGATCAAGAACATTTGCCGGCGTGTTACCATTGACGAGTGCAACGCGGTAGCCAACCGCGTTATGGCGATGGAAAACGCCCGCGATATCAAAAGTTATCTCGGCGGCGAGTTTAAGAAACGTGTGCCCGAGGTGCGAGTGGATAGCGGATAGCGGATAGTGAGTAGTGAGTAGTGGCGCATTCGTACACGCGTCATGAACGAGACACGTATAAGCAAACAAGTCTTCTCCGCAAGGGCGGAGAAATGTGCATTCAAGGGATTCTCCGCCACTAACGGCAGTGGCGGGGAAACACGAACCGATGGTTCGACAACGAGTACGTATTCGATTTTGTAAGCGGGGTAACCTGCGCCTGATCGGTCACCGGGACCTGATGCGGTGCCTGGAGCGGCTGTTTCGCCGCGCCCGGCTCCCACTGGGAATGAGCGAGGGATTCCATCCCAAACCGCGCATGACCTTTCCCCTGGCTTTGGCGCTCGGGATCGAGGGCATCGACGAAGTGGCGGAGTTCGAGTTGTCCGAACACTGCGTTGCCGAGGATGTCCTCTCCCGATTGCGTGCCGAGGCCTTGCCCGGCCTTGCCTTCGCCTCGGCCGAGGTCCTGCCCGACGGGAGCAAGAAGGCCGAGGTCCGCCGCGTCGCCTACGAAGCGCCGATCCCGGCGAAGTGCCGCGACGGCCTGGCGGAGCGTATCGACCGCCTGATGGCCCGTTCGTCCTACCCGGTCCGGCGCCCGAAATCGGACAGCACCGTCGATCTGCGCGATCAACTGGAAGAGTTGACGTTGCACGACGAGGCGCTGGCCATGCGGCTGCGGACCGGCCGCGGCGCCAAGGTTTCGCCGAGGGACGTGCTGACCGCCCTGGGGTTGACCGGTTTGGAGCAACAGGGGGTCTGTCTGACTCGCACGGCCGTGGAGATCCAATCATGAGGTCTTTCGGATTCCAATCCGGTTGCCCGTGGCGAGCCACCGCACGAATACGTGCTTTCCGATCTTGCCGAACGAGAAAGCAGCAACATGAAACAAGAAATGCTAATCAACGTTTCGCAGCCGGAGGAGTGCCGGATTGCGATCGTCGAGGATGGTGTCCTCGAGGAACTCTATGTTGAACGGGCCGACCAGGACAGCTATGTAGGAAACATCTACAAGGGAGTCGTTGTCAACCTGGAACCGAGCATCCAGGCGGCGTTCCTCGATTTCGGCGTCGGGCGGAACGGCTTCCTGCACATCAGCGACATCGAGCCGCAATACTTCCGCCAGGGCGGCTTCGACCCGGCGAAATCGTCGGGCGAGGAAAGCAGCCGCCGCGGCCGGCGGAATGACGACCCGGTCGATGCCGACGAAGTGGAGGAAGGTCCGGGCGACGCGCCGCCGCGTCAGCGTTCCTACCGTCCCGGCGCCCGCCCCCGCTTCAAGCCGCCCATCCAGGACATCCTCTCCCGCGGCGACGAAGTGCTCGTCCAGGTCATCAAGGAGGGGATCGGCACCAAAGGCCCAACCCTTTCGACCTACATCAGCATTCCGGGGCGATACCTCGTATTGATGCCGGCGCTGGGGCGAATCGGGGTGTCGCGAAAGATCGAAGACGAAGACGTTCGGCGCCGGCTGCGCGACATCATGCTGGAACTGAACCCGCCGAAAGGCGTCGGCTTCATCGTCCGCACGGCCGGCTCCGATCGAACCAAGCGGGAACTGTCCCGCGACCTGGCCTACCTGCTGAGGCTCTGGAAAGTCATCGTCCGGCGGATCAAGAAGCTACCCGGCCCCGTCGACATCTACGAGGAAAGCGACATGATCATTCGGACCATCCGCGACATTTTCACCGGGGACGTCGATACGATCTACATCGACGAGCCCTCGGCCCACCATCGCGCCAAGGAATTCCTGCAACTGGTCATGCCCCGCTACGTCCACCGGCTAAAGCTCTACGAGGGCAAGGGCCCGCTGTTCCACAAGTACAAGCTCGACGACGAGATCGCCAGGATGCACCAACGCGAAGTGCCGCTTCGAAGCGGCGGCTCCATCGTCATCGACCAGACCGAAGCCCTCGTTGCCGTCGACGTCAACAGCGGCAGCTTCCGGGTCGACGGGACGGCCGAGGAATCCGCCTACCAACTGAACGTGCTCGCCGCCAGAGAGATCGCCCGGCAGATTCGGCTCCGCGACCTCGGCGGCGTGATCGTCAACGACTTCATCGACATGCGCAAGGAGAAACACCGCCGTGGGGTGGAACGGGCGCTGCGGGACGCGGTCAAGCGGGATCGGGCGCGCACCAAGATCCTCCGCACCAGCCCCTTCGGCCTTGTCGAAATGACCCGCCAGCGGATCCGCCCCAGCCTGCGGCGGAGCGTCGCCACCGATTGCCCCTACTGCGGAGGGACCGGGTTGGTCAAAAAACCCGAGAGCATGGCCATCGAGGTCGTTCGGGTGTTGATCCTCGCCGGACAGAATCCGGAGATCAAGCGGGTGAGGGTATCGGTGGCCCCCGAAGTGGCGGATCACCTGAACAACAAGAAACGCCACGAATTGGCCGATATCGAGGACCGCAGCAGAATGATCGTCCAAATACTGGATGCCAAAGGTGTCCCGCCGGAACATCTCGTCATCGAATGCTACGACACCAACGAGCGGGAAGTCAGATTCCCCAAAACGTAGGGGTTGAAGCCCGCAACGCCTATCTGGTAAATTATAGGATTACCGAGTAAATTCCTCCCAAGGCTGAACATGTACGCAATCATCTCCGACGGCGGACGCCAGTTCAAAGTGGAAGAAGGCCAAGAACTGGACGTCGACTACCGCGAAGTATCGACCGGCGACGAAGTGATCTTCGAACGGGTGCTGGCCTATCGCGACGACGACGGCCTGAAGATCGGCCAGCCTGCGCTCGAGTCGGCCAAGGTCGTTGCCGAGGTGCTTTCGGTGGCCCAAGGCCCGAAGCTCGTCGTGCAGAAGATTCGCCGGCGGAAAAACTCCCGCCGCAAGACGGGCCACCGCCAGCTCTACACCCGTGTGAAAATCAACAAGATCTTGTTCGATCAGGGCGGTTGACACGCATCCCCCTATTCTCGCCCAATTTACCCTCCCTTCCAAGTGCCCGACCGTCCTTGCTGGGGGGAATCTTGCAATCCGGCGGCCGTTGCGGCACAATGACAATGGAGCAAATAAGGCAGGATGGGTTTGTAACCCGTCCCGGACAGGTTATCTTGTCCGGACGGGTTGCAAATCTGTCCTGCATCCCCGAAACCCCGAACCCTCCGTTGCCATGTCTTCCTCCGCCGTTCAACCGATTCTCGCGTTGTTGAGCAGTCTGCCGGGCGGCAACCCGATGCAGTACATGATCGAGAAGGCGTTTACCCACCACGGCCTCGATTGGCGGTACCTCACCGTCGAGGTCCAGCCGGAAACGCTCGGCGACGCCGTCCGCGGGATGAAAGCAATGGGGTTCGCCGGCGGCCATTGCGGAGACCGGCACAAAAGAGAGATCGTCCCCCTGTTGGATCGAACCAGCGAGACGGCCGACCTGGTCGGGGCCGTCAACGTGATCTCCCGCGAAGAAGGCGAGCTGGTCGGTGACAGTTGCGAAGGCAAAGGGTTGTCGACCGCGCTGGGCCGGCTGACCGACGTGAAAGGAAAGCGCGTGGTCCTGCTCGGCGCCGGCAAGGCGGGCCGGGCCGCCGCCGTCGAGCTGACCACCATCGGCGTCGAACACGTCACGATCGTCAATCGGACCGAACAGCACGCCAACGACCTGGCCAGGTTGCTCGACGAACGATTCCGGATGCCGGTGACGACCGTCGTCTGGGAGGGCGACTATGAAGTCCCCCCCGAGACCGAGCTGCTCATCAACGCCACGTCGATCGGCCATAAGGACGCCGACGCCCGGGTGCCGGTTGATCTCGACACGCTCCGGCCCGAGATGATCGTCGCCGACATGACGACCGACCCGCCGCAGACAAGGCTGCTGCGCGAGGCGAAAGAGCGGGGCTGTCAAACGGTCGACGGGTTGACCATGTACATCGATCAGGTTGCGCTGGCCTTCAACAGATGGACCGGCGTCGCCCCGGACCTCGACGTGATGCGCGAGGCGATCGAGGAATTTCTGGAAGTATGACGGACTGCTTGACAAAACGGCCGGTCCTGCCGAGAATCGAGGGTGTTCTTGCCCACCTGTTTTGGGGAAATCATCGTGGACCCCTCGCTCACCGACAACCGGGCCGATCCGGAACCCAGCTCCATCTCCTCGACGCTGCTTCAGCGCGTGAAGGACTCTGAGCCGGAGGCCTGGGACCGGCTGGCCCGGCTCTACGGGCCGTTGGTCTATCGGTGGTGTCGCCGGCGGGGGTTGCAGTCGGCCGACGCAGCCGACATTGTCCAAGAGACCTTTCGTGCCGTGGCCGGCGGTGTGGCCGGCTTCCACCGTGAGCAACCGGGCGACAGCTTCCGCAGTTGGCTGTTGACCATCACGCTGAACAAGATTCGCGACCACTTCCGTGCCCGGCAACGCCGCCCCGGCGCAGTCGGGGGCACCGACGCCCAGCAGCAGCTCGCCCAGGTGCCCGACGACGCACCTTCCACGGTCGATTCTTCCCCGGATGACCACGCCGAGGCGGGATTGACCCATCGGGCGATGGAAGCCGTCCGCAACGAGTTCGAGGAATCAACCTGGCAGTGCTTCTGGCGAATGACGGTGCTGGGGCAGACATCGACGGAGATCGCCGAGGATCTCGACATGAGCAAAGCGGCCGTCCGTCAAGCCAAGTGCCGCGTGCTGTCGCGCCTGCGGCAAGAGCTCCAGTAGCTCGCTGGAAACCGCGATTCCCCGCGTCTCTTGAAAGTCGTGTTGCGCGCCGTCGTTCTTATAGTAGAGGAAGAACACTGCTCCCCCGCATGGGGGAACCGACACGCCCGCCACAAGGACCCGAGCCATGAACGCCGCCGCCCATCCCCGTCGCGAACAACTCTCTGCTTTGGTGTTTGGCGGGTTGCCCGACGAGGAAATCGAGCCGCTGGCCGAACACGTCGAGACCTGCCCGGAGTGCGAGGCCACGGTCCAGGAATTGGAGACGATGGCCGACAGCCTCATCGACCGGATCCGCCAACCGCCCCCGGTCGACGAGTACGCCGGCGAGCCCGAGTTCCATGCGGCGCTGGCCAACGTGGTGGAACTCAAGAACCGGTTGCGCCCGGATGGCGAGACCGATGCGAGCGTGCCGGACTTGGGCACGCTCGGCGAGTACCGGCTATTGGAAAAGCTCGGCGAGGGCGGCATGGGCGCGGTCTACAAGGCCCTGCACACCAAGCTCGACCGCGTCGTCGCACTAAAAGTCCTTCCGAAAGGACGCATCGACAGCGAGCACGCCGTCGCACGTTTCGAGCGCGAGATGAAGGCCGTCGGCCGCCTCTCCCATCCCAACATCGTCCAGGCCCACGACGCCCGGGAAATCGACGGCCAGCACTTCCTGGTGATGGAATACGTCGACGGGCAGGACCTCAACGAGTTGGTTCGGTGTATCGGCCCGATGCCGGTGGCCGACGCCTGCGAAATGACCCGGCAAGCGGCACTCGCACTCCAGTGTGCCCACGAGCACGGGCTGGTCCATCGCGACGTCAAGCCGTCGAACCTGATGATCACCAGCGGGGGGCAAATCAAGCTGCTGGACCTCGGCCTTGCCCGGTTCCAGGCGGAAGACGCACCGGCCGGCCGCGAGGTCACCGCCGCCGGTCAAACAATGGGCACGCCCGACTACATGGCCCCGGAGCAGATCGCCGACACGCACACGGTCGACATCCGAGCCGACATCTACGCGCTGGGCTGCACGTTCTACAAACTTCTGGCCGGCCGCCCACCCTTCAGCGGCCCTGACTACAAGACGGCTTTCGACAAGCAAACCGGTCACGTCAAGGATCAGCCGCCGCCGATTGGTCGCATCCGAATGGACCTGCCGGACGAGCTGGTCGCCGTGATCGACAAGATGCTATCCAAAGACCCCGCCGAGCGTTTCGCCACCCCGGCCGAGGTCGCCACGGTCTTGGAACCCTTCGCCGCCGGTTGCGACCTTCCCGGAATGTTGAAGCAGGCCGCAAGGATCATATCGCCCGATGAGGATTCTCTGTCGGAGATCAGCACCGAGGACCGTTCGTCGGCGATTGCTGGCACGGAGCCTCACATATCGGCCCCGAAACCGGTCGGGAAGCGGGGGCGATGGAAGTGGGTTGCTGTTGGTGCTGTGTTGGCAGGCGTTGTGGCGCTGGGGGTGATCCTTACGCTGACAAACCGGTACGGGACGTTGGTCGTCGAGTGCGATGATCCGAACGTCCAGGTCGCTGTTCTGCAAAACGGGGAAGAGGTTGAGGTCGTCAACGCGGAGTCCGGCTGGAAGATCGCCCTGAAATCCGGCACATACGATGTTGAGATGAAGGGAGGCGACGAACGATTTCAGATCGATCAGGACTCCGTCATCGTCAAACGTGGCGGCAAGGAAACAGTCCGCGTAACGCTCAAGCGGCCTGGCGGGCCGAAGCAGCCGGAGCCAGGCAAGACGCTGCTAACAGGGGAACCGATAAGCCGATTCGCTCTGGTGGCGCGACCCGCCAAGCTCAAGGGCGTCCAATCCTGGACGATCGAGACCCGCGGATCCCGTGCAATGATTCGTGCTCTGAAGTTCAGCCCCGACGACAAACTTCTGGCGGCTGCTGGCGACGACGGGATACTACGTATCTGGGATCCTAAATCAGGGAGATTGGTTCGCATCATGCTTGGTCATCAGGGGATAATTCAGACAGTTTCATGGTCGCCTGACGGCAAAACCCTGGCCACCGGCAGTGATGATGCGACAGCTCGACTTTGGGACGTAGCATCTGGCAGATGTTTCCACGTACTGAGAGATCACGAAGACGCTGTGGCCGAAGTGATGTGGTCGCCTGCCGGAAAGACTCTGGCAACCCGAACTGACAAGATCATACGACTTTGGAACACCGAATCGGGCAGACTGGAAGCCTCGCTCGAACGGGATCAAGATACCGTCCTTACAATGGCATGGTCACCCGACAGCAAACAGTTGGTGACTGGAAGCAAGGACAAGGCGGTCCAAGTCTGGGATGCATCAACGGGAAAGCAGATCCATGCTCTGGAGGGACACGAGAAACCGGTAACCCAAGTCTCTTGGTCCCCCGCCGCGAATCTAGTAGCGTCCGGCAGCAGCGACGGCACCGTGAGATTATGGAAGAGCGATTCTGGTGAGTTGATAAGCATCATCGAGAATGCGTCGAAAGGTGCCATTGTCGATATGGCTTGGTCGTCTGAGGGAAACATGATAGCAGTAGCAGCAAGTCCATCGGGACTTCTTCTATGGGACGTGGGCAAGAACAAGCAAGAAGGAACTTGGGAGTTCCCCTGGCACCTTTGCAGCGTCAAAGGTGTTCACTGGCTACCCGACAATCGAGGATTGGCGTGTTGGGTTGAGTCTTACGGATGGAATTTGGTGCTCGTTGATCTTGCGACGCGCGACATCAAGAAAGCACATAAGATCCCAGGGCCGGTCATCTTGGACCTGTCTCATGATCGCACGGCCGCCTCATGCAGTCTTCAGGACAATTCCATCCAGATTTGGCGAATCTCGTCCGGAACGCTCGGGCAGACACTACACGGGCACGAGCCTCTTGCCAACCCAACTTGGCTACCCAACTGTCAACTCGGAACTCAATGGCGTGGTGGGGCCGGGATTTGGAGAGGCACGGATGGTCGCAGTGAATGGTATCGCACGCTCCCAGAACCTCCCAGACGGGAGCAATATCTAGCGTGGTCGCCTGACGGTGGGAGAGTCATCAGCGGCGTGTCGGAGAAGAACCTCAGCGGCAGTTCAACTGTGTGGAACATCAGACCGCAGACGATGGGAGTCGCTCTGAAAGAACAACGTCCTTCCGGCAGAAGCTCAGTTGCGTGGTCTCCACAAGGTGAGAAACTGGCGTTCATTGCCGTCCGAGACAATCTGCATGTCTGGGATTCTCACTCGTGGCAGTTGCTACATTCTATTGAGAACTCTGGTTACTATTACCTCTATGCGTGGTCACCAGATGGCAAGAAGCTCTTGCTTGGAAAGAATTATGGCACTGGAACGATCTGGGATGTCGAATCTGGCAAAGAGGTGCAAGTCCTCGAGGATCTGAGAGGCTTCAAACTGACTGCTGGTGCGTGGAGCCCCGATGGGGAAGCATTTGCTTTGCTATTTGCCCATTCGCTTTCGGCTTTTGCGAAGGATGACCAGCGTCGTTACGAAGGCGTTATTCAAGTTTTTCGTGGTGAATCAAACCATAGGTCTTACAAAGTGAAGACGAAGCCCGGAGACGCGCAGTTTCTAAGGTGGTCGCAGGATGGCCAAGAAGTCATATTCCTGGATTCTCACGGGAAAATGACCTTCCTCGATCCTGTAAGCGGACCCAAGAGGCATGGGGCTGTGGTGCCTACCGCAGATTGCTCCCTTACTCCCGACAGGAAGCTTGTTGCTTTTCCAGTGGCCAACGCCATTCAACTCCTGCAAGTTGAAGATGGAAAACCACACGGGACTCTAGTAGCCCTCCGTGAGAACCAAGCCCTAATGCTCACACCGGACGGCCACTACAAAGCCACCCCCATGGCCGAACCAATGCTCGTCTACATCGTCCAAACCGACCAAGGCCAGGAAACCCTCATCCCCGAGGAATTCGCCAAGCGTTACGGCTGGAAGAACGACCCAAGCCGGGTGGGGTTGTTGGGCGGGGGGGAGTGAGGGCGTAGGATGGGCTTCCAAGCCCGTCCACTCCACCGTAGGATGGGCTTCCAAGCCCGTCCACTCCGGCACAAAACGGCTTCTCGTTGTCTGTTTCTTGGTTTCACCAATGGTGAAGTTGCAGGCCGGACTTTCGGGTGCGTTCCGAACCGAACGGGACGGGCTTGGAAGCCCATCCTACGGTCCCAGGAAACGCTGACGCCGGAGGAATTCTCCAAACGGTATGGCTGGAAGAACGACCCGAGCCGGGTGCGGGTGTTGGGCGGCGGGGGAAAGTAGCAGGTGTGCTCCTGAGATTGTCAGTGTGGCACGGCACTCCGTGTCGTGCCACACCAGCCCCTACCCCCCTCCCGTCATACCTTGCTCAACGCCCGTTCCAGGTCCTTCCATGGTGGTTCCCCCGTGCAAGCGTCGGATGAATGGGTAGTTTACGGGGACTTTTCCGGTCGAAGAAACTTTAAGGATTAGTCGATCTGCGGCCGATATATTGGCAACAGGCTATGCCACGGACCTCGGGGGGGCATACCATGCCTTCGAGTTCTGTCCATGACACCAGATCGCAAACTATCCCATTCTGCGGTTGGCAGACCGGCTGCAACTGCCCTATTTCCCGTCGTTCTCGCCCTGTTGTGGGCATTACCCGTGGTGGCTGAAGTCCCGTCCTGGCAGCTTCCGCCGGGTGTCCCGCAACAGTTCACCGATCAGCCGAACAGGCGGCATCTGGAACGACGACGCCCCGGGACCGTCTCCCATGTGCCGCTGCACGGGACGGACAAAGGCCGGCCCGTTTGGCCCGATCGCAGCCGTCTCATTCCGGCTCGGCCGAGGGCCAATCAAGGGGCCGTGCGACAGGCAAGCTACGAAATTGAAGGCGCAACCCCAGGGGGCGATCCGGGTGCGACGGCCTATGGAGAAGGTCCTATCCTCTATGGTGGGGAAGGCCCGATCATTTATGAGGAGGAAGGGCCAATGGTCGATCCGGGGGGTGTTGTTTCGCCGCAGCGGGCCATGGAGGCCTACTGGAACTCGCCCGCCTCCGATCGCGGTTATCCGTGTCGCCCGATTTGGTGGCAGCACGTCTACTTTCGCGGAGAATATCTCTTGTGGTGGACCCGGGGCAGCACGCTCACACCGTGGGCAGGCGTTGCCGACGGCGGAATTCACATGAACGACGGCTCGCGTTCCGGGGTGCAGTTCACGCTGGGCCACTGGTTCGATCCGTGCCGATGGAGTGGGATCGAAGGGAGCTATCTGACGCTGGATACCCAAGCCGACCGCTATATCAACGGCAACGCGACGATCGACGCGGCGAGCAGTTTTCAGGGAGTCGAGGGTCTCTTCCGGCGGGCATTGATTACCAACGGCTACCATCGCCTGGACATCGTGCTGGGTTATCGCGGCCTTCAGTTGAAGGACGATTTCCTGGCTAATGTGCAAGGGTTGGACGTAGCTCGCATCAACACGCGGAATCTGTTCAACGGATTCGAGCTGGGGTTTGCCGGCCGGCTCCGCCGATACCGCTGGACGCTCGACATGCAGATGAAGCTTGCCTTGGGCAACACCAACATCGCCGTCCACATCGAGCCGGGAGGCGCCGACTTCAGCTTCGACGAATTCGCGATGGTTCCCGAGTTGGGGGTGACGGTGGGTTACGATCTGGCGCCTCGGCTGCGGGCGACTGTCGGCTACACGTTCCTTTACTGGAGCATGTTGGCGCGAGCGGGCGATCAGCTCGACCAGGTTCCCGCCGCCGCGTTCCTGTTGAGAACGACCGATTACTGGGCCCAAGGTTTGAACCTGGGCATCGCGTGGCAGTATTAGGGTTAGCGGCTGGGGGCCCTCGAACACGTTGTGGCTACACGGCCTCTCGACGTAGACGTCCTTTCCGGCCTGGCACGCCCATGCGGATCGTGTTGTTGGCGCCGACGACTCGGCCGGAAGCCTTCGTCCCGGCGATGGTCCATCCAGTGGCAATGCCGGCGCCGGCACCCTTCTTCAAGAATGTACGGCGAAGAGGAGAGTTACCCGGCGGCGGCCGGGGCCGCTGGGACCTTTACTTACCTGCCGTCTTCTCCGCCACGGCCCCGATCTTGTCGGTAGCGCCAACTAACCGCACGGCATCCATGCGGCCGCGAAGCAGATGCGGCCGGTCGTCGACGATCAGCGACATCCGGTTCGGAACCAGCTCGCTACCGTGGCCCTTCGACGCCCAAGGGCGATAGCCCCAGCCGCGACGGATCGACGGGTGGCCGAGCTTGTCCAGCACCAGCGCATCGTCGAGGGCCACTGTCTCGAGCAATATCTGGTGCGGCCGATCGTCGCCCGACCAGACGGCCCAAAGCTCTTCGCCGTCGAGCCGAAAACGAAGAATCCAAAGCGCCGTATCTGCCGTCTTCACCCGTCCCAGGCACTCGCCCCGTTTGCAGAGGTCGGCCACGTCGGCCATCACGTAGTACGACGGCTTCGCCGAAAGGTCGGGGCGGACGATCCCGAAGTTATCCTCGTTGTACTCGGCGTTCCAGCCGTCGTCCTGGTAGTCGTACCACCAGATGCCGCGCAGGGAGGGCAGGGTCCGGGCGAGCAGATAGAGCCGCCCCAGGTACGACGCCGACCGCTCGGGCGACGTGCCGTTCGGCTTGCCGACGTGCGTGGGCCAGCCCATCTCGGTTACGAACAACGGCACGTCGCGGCCCTTGTTGTACTTCCGCAGCATCGCTTGCACTTGCTGCATCCAGGCGTGCCACGCTTCCGGCGTACGGGCTTGGGGCTTATTGCTGTAGTTGTACGTGTGGATCGAGAGCACGTCGCAATAGTCGAGTGCCCCGAGCTTGACAATCTGCTCGAGCCACCCACGGCCCACACCACCGGGCGTTGGGGCCCCGCCGACGACCGTTACCTTTGGCGCCAGCTTCTTCACTCGCGGGTAGACGTGCTTGAGCATCTTCACATAGTCTTCCGGTGATCCGCCCTTGCGGAACTCTTGCGGCATGCCGATCGGGATGTCGTATTCGTTCCACACTTCATAGAGCGGGACGTCTGTACCGAAGTGGCGGACCAGGAACTCGGCGTAGCGGGTGTAGCCCTCCAAGGCCTCGGGCGACCGTGGGCGATCGCCTTTGTCGTAAAGACGATTCGCATAGTCGAAGATCAGCATCGGCCGGATTCCCAACTCGGCCGCCCGGCGAAACGTGGCGTTCTTGTCCGGGGCAATCGCGTACTCGCCACGTTTCCGTTCCGTCCCGCCCCAGCTCAACTCATCCCGCAACGAGTTGATACCGGCCGCCTTCATCATCTCCAGGTTCCGCTCGGGAATCCCCTTGTTCTGCCCGAAATGGGCACAGACCCCGACCCAGAACAACGGCTCATCGGCCGCCGGCTCCCCTGAATGCACGACACTAACGCTTAGCCCGACCAACACCAGCACAAGAGCAACATGCTTCACCATTCCTGCTTCTCCTCTCCGCCTTGAAGGCTCAACTGGAACATGCGGCTATGATACCAGAAGCCCGGGATGCAGGGAAAGGGCTTGGTTGCCAACCCTACACCACCGCAGCCGCGGCGCGTTGCGCCCCGGCTATTCGCTAAGCAGAGCGTGTCAATTCACGGCAGATCGGCAGCCGGTCAAGAAACCGTGGTTTACTCCCTTTCACCAGTTGGCGACATTTTCAACGACTGCTTCCTCACGGACCAGGTGATCGCGTTTTCCCCCCGCCGGAGGTTTGCAAGCGGACCGGGGATTGGACTCGCAAACCTCTTCCCGTTTATATCGGTATCGATCGAGATCGGATTGCCGTCACGGTCCTCAATAGTCTGCCCGACGGTCGGAAAGACACCAACCAGTTGAGCGTTGACTCGCGGCCCGTTCACGCGCAGCGGCGCGTCGCCGATCGAAAACGTGATCGCGGCTCCCAGGCGATGGTCTTTGACGGCAAGCCCGGTGACATCGGAGGCGACCACGCTGTTGTCGTCGCCGAAGGAGCTTTTCTTCGCCCCTTCGAGAAAGACGTTGTAATCCGATTCATAGCCTTGAGCCGTTTTCACCCGGTCGAGCCCCCGTCGAACGAAGATATTGTTAAACCACTTGCCATCCCGGGCGGTACCGGTTTTGCGTCCGGCCGTTTTGTAATGGTTCACCGTGAACTGGAATCTCGGCGGGTCAGAATAAGCAACAATT
>CAZJRB010000084.1:0-34249 GCA_964547995.1 uncultured Planctomycetaceae bacterium
GGTTCAGACGTTGAAGCGTCTTGACAATCTGGGAAGCGACTTGATCTTCGGGCACACAGACAATGGCCAGGCGGGAGTGGGCCGCGTCGGCACGATCGAGGACCTCTGGATCGCTCGCATCGCCCGATACCGTGCGGAAGCCCTGCTGGGCATAAGCGTGGAGATTTACGGGGTTCGAATCGATCAGGCAGACATCAATGCCCATGATTTCCAACTGGGAGGCGACCTGCCGCCCAATCGGCCCGAGCCCGATGACGATTGCTTCTTGCGGCACCGGTGGCAGATGCCCGCGTTGCTCTTCCGCCTCGTAGTCAGCCAGCGGCGACCGGTGTGTCCAACGCAGTCCCGACTTCAATAGCTGCGGTGTGAGTACGAGGGTTCCCATCGCCACGAAGAGCATCCGGTTGTAGTCGAGTTCGGTGATGATGCCTTCGTACATGCCTGCGGAGAGAAGCACAAAGGACAGTTCGCCCAACTGGGCCAGTCCGAGCCCCATTCCCGCCGCCGCTCGCCAAGGCAGTCCGGCGGCCCGCAGGGCGATGGTGGCCCCGCCGGCTTTGATCGCCAGGACGCCGAGCAGCGCGATGATCAGTGGCAGCGGTTCCTCCATCAGAACACTTGGATCAAGGAGTGTTCCCAAGCTAACGAAGAAAACCACGCCAAACGACTCGCGGTAAGGCAAGATCAAGGCATCCACCTGAGGGGTCAACCGGTTCCCGCTCAGGGCCAAGCCGGCAGCAAAGGCCCCCAGGGCAGGAGGCAACCCTGCCGCCGCGGCTCCTAAACAGAAGCCCACCAGGACGATTAAACCGAAAAGAATCACCAATTCCACGCTGCGCAGATTGCTCAGCATCGGCACTACCCATCGCGCGAACACTTTGCGCAGCACAAGGACCGCCGCCACGAACAGGATGGAGTTCATCGCCAGCAGCAGGTACGCCCACACTTGGGGTCCCTGTTCCTTCCCGGCCAACAGCGGTACCAACAACATCAGCGGCACCAGCGCGACATCTTGAAACAACAAGATGCCAATCGCCCGACGACCTTGCGGTGAGGCCGTCTCTCCCCATTCCGTCAATGCACGGAACACCAGGACGGTCGAGCTTAACGCCGCCGCCGCGGCGATCAAGAGTGCCGATCTCCAGGATACTCCGAACAGTACGCATGCCAGCGCCACCGGCGTTACGACCAGTATCATTTGGACGCTGCCACCGACGAAGAAATAGCGGCTCAAGCGGACAAATTCTTCCAGTGAAAACTCGATGCCGATGGCGAAGAGAAGCAACAGGGCTCCCGCATGTGCCAGGTATTCGATTCCTTCCGCGTCCCTCGCAACCAGACCGAACCCGCCCTGGCCGACGACCGCACCGGCCAGCAAGTATCCGACAAGCATGGAGAATCCGAGCCGCTTGGAGATGATCCCGGAAATCAGTCCCACGGTCAGGATGACGAACAGATCATAGACAAGTGCGACGATCACGGTCTTTCTGCCTGTGGCGGTTCTTTCTGGCTTGGAAACGGGGATTATGCAAAGAGTTCCTCGCGAGCGGTTTCGGAGATCGCTACCACGGCGGGATGCCTCAGCTTCCTCTCAACCGAGATGGCGTAATACCGTTCTTTGACGGCCGGCAATTCCCCGATCGGGCGAACGCGGTACTGTCGGCAGATCTCCTCCTCGATAGCCGAGGGTCCAACAAAGACGCCAATTCCTGCTTGCCCGAAGACCCCCACGAGCGCGCTGTCCTCAAATTCCGCTACGACGAGCGGCCGGATGTTCTGCGACTCAAACCAGTGGTCCAGGGATCGCCGCAGGGCGGTGCTGCCTAGCGGCAACAGAAATGGCGCGCCATCGAGAGACGCTGGAAACCCCCGACGGAACTTGCGAGCCAGTTCGGCCGTACCAAAAACGGATGTGCTGCATTCGCCGAGCAGATGACTGTATGCCCGCACATTAACCGTAGGCCCGATTGGCGAATCGGAGAGCACGATGTCCAAACGGTGCGCGGCAAGTTCCATCAGCAAGTACCCGAGCTTGCCCTCGTCACACGTCAATTGAACCGGCTCCGGAAGATGCAACGCGGGTCCGAGCAACCGGTACGCAATCAGCTTGGGTAAGACATCGGCAATGCCCACCAAGAACCGCAAGGGGCTCCCCGTCGGCTTTCCTTGCAGGACATCCGTCAACTCTCGCCCCAGTGAGAAGATCTCTTCCGCATACCGCAATACAAGTTGCCCCGTCTCGGTCAGGACCAGATTGCGGCCGACCCGCTTGAATAGCTTTTCGCCGATCGACTTTTCCAGCTTTCGCAGTTGACTACTGATGGTCGGCTGGGCCAGGTGGAGTTGCTCGCACGCGCGGGCAATACTGCCTTCGCGTGCTACAACCCAGAAGTAGAAGAGGTGATGGTAGTTAAGCCAGTCCACGTGGAAACTCCACATAGATATTTTCTATGGTATAACCCTTCCCTTTCTATTTGTCTGTATACACCTTCCTGTGGATAATGACAATAGGATTATCTGAAGCACATCACTATCAGAAACCGGGGAGGTTACGATGCGATTATCGGTCTCCGGCGACCGTGTGAATGTAGGTCCGCGCCTTCGTGAATACATTGACCGCCACTTATATTTCGCCCTGGGACGTTTTGGCCCGGCAATTGACCATGTGGCCGTTCGCTTAGGGGGCACAAATGGACCCCGTGGCGGGACTGATAAGCGATGCCGAATCGTCGTCAAGCTGCGGGCCGCTGGCAGTACAAGCATTGCCATCGACGACGATGACGAGAGCCTTTATGCCGCCATTGCGCGGGCTACTACCCGCGTCGGTAGAACCGTGGCTCGGACTTTGGATCGCAAACGTGGCAAGCGCGCCTATCAGCGGCGCCGCGCGGTTGCGGAAGATAGCCGCAACCCGGGGGAGTGCGATGGAAGAACAGAAGTACGAGGACCATAAGTACGATCCTCCAGCGGGTTGCTTCTTGCGGCTTTTCTGGATGATGATCGGAAATGTGATCTTGCTGTTTTGCGCCTATGGTATTATTCAGCATCGCTCCAGCGTGCTCAGCATAGCAGATGCTTTCTACTGGGCAATCGTTGGTTCCCTTCTCGCCGCGAGATACGCTGATATCCGGTACCTTTATGGGACTACAACCGACGGTGACCCCGCTTCGATGGCCCACTGGCGGCGGTATGCTTTGCTTCTCGGGGTCGTCTCTGCTATTCTATGGTTCGTAGTGCATGGCGTCGCATACTACGGTACATAAACAGCAAGGCAAGAGCGAGTCGACCTCATGCGAAGGTCTTGTGTCCGCATGAAAGAGGCCGGGCATTGTGACTGCCGGTCTCCCGGGCAGCAGACCTACCCGGATTCCAGTGGCCGTTCGCCAAATGTGCGCGGCGGACTTCTGAGAGATAACCCGACAATCGCAAAGCCTTGAGTTCCGTGGAGGTTGAACCGCAATGTGGTTGTTCATACTTAGCGTTTTGGGCGCGCTTCTCATCTCCGGTCTCTGCTCGTTGATGGAAGCCACCTTACTCAGTCTGAGGCCCAGCCAGATTGCGGAGATGTCCGTTCGGTCGCCGCGGATCGGGGCCGTCTGGCGACGTTTCAAGGCAGAGATCGAGCGTCCCATCGCAGCGATCCTCATCCTGAACACGGCAGCACACACAATTGGTGCGTCGGTGGCCGGCGCGGAGTTCAATGCCCTGTTCGGTGACCAGTGGATATGGGTCTTCTCGCTCGTTTTCACTTTCTTGATGTTACAGTTCACCGAGATTATGCCCAAGAGTGCTGGTGTGCGATACAACCGGCAAGTAGCGTTCGGAATTGCCCGGCCCTTGGCGCTGCTGGTTCGCGTTTTGCGCCCCGTCGTGCATATCGTTCATTGGATCAACCGGCCTTTTGCGGGGAAACAGTACCAAGGAGAGCCTGCCCCCACCGTGGAAGACATCGCCGCCTTGGCTAGCCTCGCGCGCCTGTCGAAGCAGATCAGTCCCCGCCAGGAACGGATCGTCAAGGAAGGGGCGCGGCTGTCGGGCACGAAGGCGTGCGCCGTCATGCGTTCGCGGCTGGAAATCGACGCTCTCGATATTGACACACCGCCGCACGAAGTCGTCGGAGCGGTGGTCATGTCGGGGTTTTCCCGTGTACCCGTATACGAAGGCGACGTGGACCACATCGTCGGGTTCGTCTACATCAAGGACATCTTGCGACAATTGCACATGGGCTGGCCGACCGAACTGGGCAAGCTGCTGCGACCGGCGCCGTTCGTTCCCGAAACGCTCCCACTCGACCGGCTCTTGCAGGTGTTCCGCAAAGAAAGAACGCAGATGGCCGTCATTCTCGATGAATATGGCGGCACCGTGGGGCTGGTGACGATGGAGGACATACTGGAGGAGTTCGTCGGCGAAATCTACGACGAACACCGCCGCGACGAGGAGCAGGAGATCGCACGACGCGACGAAACGAGTTGGCGCGTCAGCGGAACAGCCAGCCTTCGCGACCTGCTCGAAGTGGTGGGGCTTCCAGAACTCCATTCGGATATTCCTCAGGACGTCAATACCGTCGGCGGCTTGATCCAATGGCGGCTCGGCCAGATTCCCAACGTGGGGGACCACGCGACCTGGAACCGCCTATTGTTGGAAGTCACCGAGATGAAGGGTGTACGGATCGACCGCGTTCTCGTGAGCGTACAGGAGAAGCCTTCGCCGAACGATAGAGGTTAGGCCGGTGGCGCAGATGCCACCGAAGGCTGCGCAGCCGGCGACATCACGGACGATGTTTGTGGCCGTCGGTTGCAGACGACCGGCCCGCGGCATAGAATGGCACGATGTCGAGCACTACAGATCATGTGCCGGGCATTTCCCGCGCGGATCGGGGTGAACGGGATTGCAGTCATATGAAAACCAATTTCCTGAACAATCTGCAATTCAAGGTGACCTTGGTTTTCCTGCTCGTGTCTCTGATCCCGCTGGGGACGGTGAGCATCTTTTCCGTCCGGACGGCAAACAGGGTCATTGAGAACATTCTACAGAACCAGTTGGAGAACGTTGCCGCCGAAAAACAGGCCCTGCTCGAACGATGGATCATGGAGCGAAAGGCCGACCTGGAGGTCCTGGCCGGATCAAGCATCGTCAAGAGAATGGACCCGGCGGAGGCCGCCCCGTACTTCAAGCTGGTCCGGACCCAATACGGGGTCTATAGGCGCTTTGTTATCGCGGGGCCGGACGGCGAGGTGCTCTATGACGGCACGGGAACCTCCGGCGTCTCGTGCAAGGACGAGGCGTGGTACCGGTGTGCGATCGGCGGCCGGCCGTACATGTCGGAAATCGAACGGGAATCGCCCGGGCAGGAACCCGTGTTCCATCTGGCCACTCCGATCCGGGGCCCGGACGGGCGGCCACATGGCGTGCTGTGTGCTACGGTGAGCACGCAAGCCATCCTGAAGCGGGTCCTCCGCGTGCAGTTGGGCGAGACGGGAGAGTGCTACCTGGTCGACAAGCTCGGCACTTTTCTGGCGCACAAGGACCCCAATCGGGTGCTCAACGAGAACATTGCCCAGTCGGACAGCTTCGCGAAAACCCTCGACAGTGAGGAGGGGCACCCCATCTATACCGATTACCGGGGAATTCAAGTGTTGGGTGCCTCTCGTTCGTTGGAGGGAACGGATTGGTACGTGGTCGTGGAACAGGATCGAGACGAGGCCTTCCTCAGCTCGTATCGTTTGCAGCGCAACATCTACATCGTAATCGCGTTGACGGTCGCCGTCGCCATTGGCTTCTCTGCGCTGCTCGCGTGGTACGTGGTATCGCCGATCGGCAGGCTCAGTGAGACGGCTCGCACTCTGGCCCGCGGGGATTTTGATTACGCCCTTCTTAATGCGCAGACCACTCGCCGCGACGAAATCGGGGCCTTGTATGCCGCGTTCGCAGACATGGCCGATCAACTGAAGGATCGCCAGGCCAGGCTGGAGACGCGTATGGGGTTGACCGAGGTGGAGCTGCAAAAGGTCGAAGCCGAATTGAAAAGCACTTTGGAGGCGGCCGCGCGGTCCGAACGGCTCGCCGCCCTGGGACGCCTGGCTTCCGGCGTTGCCCACGAAATCCGCACACCGCTGACGTCGTTGAAACTCTTCCTGCAATCCGTTCAAGAAGACATTGCGGTTTCCGACGAGCAGAGCGAGGACTACCATATTGCGATGCGGCAGGTCGGCCGGATTGAGAAAACGATCAACCATTTCCTCGACTTTGCCCGGCCCGAACAGCCCGTCTTTGCAAACCTCGATTTCGCGCAGTTGGTCGACGACGTGCTGGAGGTGATCCGGCCTCGCGCAAACCAGCAGGAAGTCGAAATCATCGAGAGCATCGCCGCCGAACTGCCCGGAGTCAAGGGTGACTCGCGGCAATTAGGCGAGGCGATGGTCAACCTTCTGGTGAACGCGCTGGACGCGATGCCCGACGGCGGCCGGCTGACAATCTCGATCACGGCGGAGGCCGCCGGGCCGGGCTCGACAACTCCGAACGTGTGCATCGACGTTTCCGACACCGGGCCGGGTATCGAAAAGGAAAACATCGATCGCCTGTTCGAACCCTTCTTTACCACGAAGGCGGCCGGTTCCGGGCTTGGGCTGGCAATTATCAAAGGCACGGTCGAGCGGCACGCCGGGACGATAAGCGTCAACACGCAACTCGGGGCCGGCACAACCTTCTCGATCCGACTGCCGGCGGCGACTACATGAAGGACCGGGGATGATGGGTAAAATCTTGATAGTCGACAACGACGAAGGGCTGATCCACTTTCTCACCCGCCTGTTTGTCAAGCAGGGCTACGAGGTTGCCTCGTGCATGGACGGCATCTCCGGCCTGAACCGCGTCAAGTCCGAGGCGTTCGACTTGATCCTTCTGGACTACAAGATGCCCGGGCTCAACGGCCTGGAAACCCTGTTGGAAATCAAGCACGCCCAGATCAAGACCCCCGTGATCGTAATGACCGCTTACGGCACCACGGAGACGGCCATCGAGGCGATGAAGCTCGGCGCTTACGACTATCTGCTGAAACCGTTCGATACCGAAGGACTCAAGCGGCTCGCCGCCGACGCACTGGAAGTCAACCGCCTGATGAAAGAGATCGTCAGCCTGCCCAGCTCGGTAACCGAGATTCTGCCTCCCGTAGGCGGGCTGGTGAGAATCGTGGGGACCAGCCCACAGATGCAAGAGGTTTTCAAGCTCATCGGCCAGGTGGCGGAGAAAGACGTCGGAGTGCTGATCACGGGCGAAAGCGGAACGGGCAAGGAACTGGTCGCGCGGGCGATCTATCATCACAGCCACCGAAAAGACAAGCCGTTCATGGCGGTCAACTGCGCGGCCGTTCCCGACACGCTCTTCGAAAGCGAGCTGTTCGGCTACGAGCGAGGCGCGTTCACCGGCGCCTACCGCTCTTACGTCGGCAAATTCGAGCGATGTGACGCCGGAACGCTCTTCTTCGACGAAGTCGGCGACATGTCTTTGAACACGCAGGCCAAGGTGTTGCGGGTGCTTCAGGAAAGGGAGTTCGAACGGCTGGGCGGCACGGAAACCATCAACGTTGACGTCCGTATTCTCGCGGCAACCAATAAAAATCTCGAAAAAGAAATCGAGGAAGGGCGGTTCCGCGAGGACCTTTACTACCGCCTAAAGGTCATCTCCATCGAATTGCCGCCGCTACGCGAACGGCCGGACGACATCCCGGCGCTGGTGAAGTACTTCGTCGGTCGATTCGCGGAGGAATACGGAAAACCGGTCCACTACGTTGCCGACCAGACGATCCACAAGCTCAAGGCTTACGCATGGCCCGGAAACGTGCGCGAACTGGAGAATCATCTTCGGCGATCCGTCCTGATGAGCAAGGGTGACGTGCTGCTCGTGGAACACGTGCAGTTCGAGGACGAGCAGGAAAATACCCACGGGACACTCTCACACGACGAGATCACCCGCAGCTTGAAGCAACGGGTCGCAGATATTGTCCAGGAGATTCTCCCCTTGGCCGACGATCAGCAGGCCCACGCAAATGTCATCGATCTGATCGAGGAGGCGATCATCGCCCGGGCGCTGCAAGAATGCGGCTACAACCAGGTCCGCACCGCGCGGATGCTGGGCATCAGCCGCAACACGTTGCGCCATCGGATCAAAAAGTACAACCTCGGACCATCCGATGAATGACCCCGATCCCTGGTGCCCGGACACCATCTGAGTTCAAGAAGTGAACATCTCCGTAAGTCGCTGCCCGGACACGCTTTACGTGTTGTTGCCGCCCTCCGTGCATGAGGAGTCCTGGTGTTCTGCCAACACGGCCTGCTGGGTGTGGCGTCGGGGCCGAGTAGTATCATCGCCGCAACTTCTTTAGCGGCAAGCACTTGCGATTCGCGCGCTCCTTGACCCCGTTTTGGCACAAATCCTGCTACACGGCTCTATTACCTTGTGACAGCTGAGATTGTGGGTTGTCGGGTGCCATGCCCACGCTTGCCGTGGGCATGTTCTGCAACGCCCACAAACATGCCCACGGCAAGCGTGGGCATGGCACCCACAGTTTCAATTGTCATACGGTACTACCGAGTTCCTTCGCCGTTTCTATATCCCCTACCAAGGGAGATGCCATGAGTTACGGGATGTGCGCTCGTTGCAAGAAAAGTAAGCGGTGCAGGTACCGGCAACCGGGAACCTGGGTCACCGAATGTGAAGAATTCGAGGAGCGTCCGGCTCGCGCGCCGGTTAAATGGTCTGAATTGTCGCCGAAACGGCTCTCCGAACTGCGGAAACAAGACGTGAAACAGCTCGGTCTTAAGTAGGCGGCCGAAGGAAATAAATGGAGCAAACACCATGTCCAAGACATTTCGATTGCCTGAGGATGCCCGCCTGAGAGGCGTGCTCAACACCAATGACCGCTCCGCCCAGGACGCGCTGAAAAACTTCCGCTATATCATGGCCAGCGTAAACGGCGATGCCCAGAAGGTCTGGGCGGACCTGTGGAAGGAGTTGCGGGAGGGCGTTACGCCGGGAGGGGTGGTGCTGCCCGAAATGAGCAGGGGGTTCACGCCCTCCTGCGGCTGGACGGAGTTCCTGGAGAAGTTCTGGTTGCTGAAACACTACCTCGATTACATCCACCGTTTCTGCGACGCATCGACCGCAACCTGAACCCAAACGTTGCAGAAAATGGGCCGTAGGACGGGCTTCCAAGCCCGTCCCGTTCGGTTTGAATCGTCCCCAGAGGTCCGGCCTACAATTTCACCATTCGTGAGATCAAGAGACAAACAACAAGAGGCCGTTTGGTGCTACCGAGGACGGGCTTGGAAGCCCGTCCTACGATAATTGTTTGCAACTACGAGGTGAATAGTCTTTCCAACCACCCAAACCAAGAAGGTGAGAAAAGATCATGCCCGAACCCACTACAGGAGTCACTGCCCCCCAAAAGGCAAGCCGTCGAGCCTCATCCCCCGTCGACGAGTTCATGGAAACGGTCGTGGCCAAACACCCGGGAGAAGTGGAATTCCATCAGGCGGTCCGGGAAGTCGTCGAGTCCGTCATGCCTGTCGTCGAGTCGGAGCCGGCCTACCGGAAAGCCAAAATCCTGGAGCGGCTCGTCGAACCCGAACGGGTGATCATGTTCCGCGTGCCTTGGGTGGACGATCGCGGCGAAGTACACATCAACCGCGGGTACCGCGTGGAAATGAACAGCGCGATCGGGCCCTACAAAGGCGGGCTGCGCTTTCATCCCACGGTCAATCTGGGGGTGCTGAAGTTCCTCGCCTTCGAGCAGGTGTTCAAGAACGCCCTGACGACGTTGTATATGGGTGGCGGCAAGGGGGGCTCGGATTTCGACCCCAAAGGCAAGAGCGACAACGAGGTGATGCGATTCTGCCAGTCGTTCATGAGCGAGCTGTTCCGCCACATCGGCCCCGATACCGACGTACCCGCCGGCGACATCGGCGTCGGCAGCCGGGAAATCGGTTACCTGTTCGGGCAGTACAAAAAACTGGCCAACCGGTTTTGCGGCGTGCTGACCGGCAAGGGGCTCAACTTCGGGGGTTCTTTGCTCCGCCCCGAAGCCACCGGGTACGGTGCGGTCTACTTCGCCGAAGAAATGCTTGCCACCCGCGACGACAGCGCCCGAGGCAAGGTGGCCGTTGTGTCCGGTTCCGGAAACGTCGCCCAGTACACGACGGAGAAGCTGATCCAACTCGGTGCAAAGGTGGTCACCATGTCCGATTCGGGTGGGACTATCGTCGACAACAACGGCATCGACGAGGAGAAACTCGCATGGATCATGGGCCTCAAGAACGTCCGCCGGGGCCGCGTCCGCGAATACGTCGAGCATTTCCGCGGCGCACAATATTATCCCGATCAAACGCCGTGGGGTGTCAAGTGCGACTTGGCTTTCCCCAGCGCGACGCAGAATGAAATCGACGAAAACGATGCCAAGACACTGGTCGACAACGGGTGCTTCTGCGTGAGCGAGGGAGCCAACATGCCCTCAACGCCCGGGGCCGTCGACGTCTTTCTCAAAGCCAACATTCTCTATGGGCCGGGCAAGGCGGCCAATGCCGGCGGCGTGGCCGTCTCCGGATTGGAAATGGCCCAGAACAGCGGCTGCATGCGACGCTCCCGCGAAAATATCGATGAGCAGCTCCAGCGTATCATGCGCTCGATCCACGAGAGCTGCGTCCTCTACGGCAAGAACGGCGACGCCACCGACTACGTCCAGGGAGCGAACGTGGCCGGCTTCGTCAAGGTGGCCGATGCCATGCTTCAGCAGGGAATAGTCTGAGCCCCGTTCCCTTCTTTCCGCCCGTACAACGAAACCCAAACGCCGGTGGTATCACTCATTCCCGGCGCATCCCGACGCGCCTCGGTGTTCCCAGCGGCTCCGGGGAGTGATTCCGTATTCCGGGCCCACGGACGATTGCACTTCTTCGAGAATGACAGTAAACTCGTAGAAGGAAGGAGAAGAGGGTGTATTCCCCATCTCGGCTGCACGAGGGAAACCATGGCAGTTACCTCGGCCAAAGAATTTCTCGATCTCCTTGAAAAGAGCGGACTGCTCGACCACGGCCGCTTGGCACAAGCCCGTTCTGACGTTCGGGAGGGCGAGAATGCCACAACGCTGGCCAAGAGGCTCGTCGAGACCGGGCTGCTCACCGACTGGCAAGGGGCACAGTTGGTTGCCGGCCGGAGTTCCTTCACCCTGGGCAAGTACAAGCTGATCCGGTTGCTCGGCCGCGGCGGGATGGGAGGCGTCTTCCTCGCCGAACACATGACGATGCACCGGCGAGTCGCCTTGAAGACCATCTCGAGGGACTTCGGCAGCACGCCCGGCTCCCTCGAACAGTTCCTCCTCGAAGCCAGAACCATCGCCACGCTCGATCATCCGAACATCGTCCAGGCATACAACTTCGACCAGGAGGGAGGGCGGTTCTTCCTGGTCATGGAGTACATTGACGGGCAAGACCTCGAGCAGATCGTCGAGGAGCAAGGCCCACTGGAGGGCAACGTGGCGGCCGATTACATCCGCCAGGCGGCCGACGGCTTGCAGCACGGCCACGAGCGCAAAATCATCCACTGCGACATCAAACCGTCGAACTTGTTGCTCAACGACAAGGGCGTGGTCAAGATCGTCGACATGGGAATGAGCCGCTTGCAGGACCCCGACAAGGCCGGCGAGGGTACGGGCGGGGACCAGATCCTGGGCTCGGTCGATTACCTGGCCCCGGAACAGGCCCTGGAGAGCAAGGACTTCGATCACCGGGCCGACATCTACTCGCTCGGGTGTACGCTCTATTTCTTACTGACGGGCCGGCCGCCGTTTCCCGAGGGCTCGCTGCACGAGAAGCTGATGAAGCACCAGACGGTGGAGCCGGCGCCGGTTACGGAGTCCCGCTCCGACCTGTCGGAGAAGCTGGTCGAGGTCTGCGAGAAGATGATGGCCAAGGAGCCGGCCGGGCGGTACCAATCGGCGGCGGAGGTGGGCAAGGCCCTGGCGAAGCTCCCGCCGCCGAAGCGCCGGGCGAAACCGGCGGCACCGTTGAAAACGGCGCCGTCGGAGCCCGAGCGGGAGCACGCGCCGCTGATCGACGTGGGCGACTCGGACACATCGGTGATGGCGCGGCTGACGCCTCGCGCGGGTGCGGCGGCCCGGAAGGAGAAAAGCCGGAAGGGCTCGGGCAAGGGGGTGGCCGCGGCGGCGCCCGGCTTCCTTGCGACACCCCAGCAGAAGATCATTGCCGGGTCGGCGGCCGGGGCGGCCTTGCTCCTGCTGCTGGCGATACTGATGCCTTTCCTGCTCAGTTCCGGCGCGAAGCCGCCCGACGATTGGCTGGAGCCGGACGGTCAAGTGGTGACTCCGGGCAAGGTTCCGTCCGCGCCGCCGGAGGAACCGGTCCCCAGTCCCGTGGACGCGGCGGAGCCGGGAAAGCGGACGTTGGTATTTGATTTCGAGACGGGTGACTTGCAGGGATGGAAGGTGGTGAAGGGGAAATTCGACTACCTCGTTTCCGATCGGGCGAAGACCCACGACAATCCGAATCAGGCGTACAACAAACAGGGAAAGTATCATCTGACGACCGGGGACGTGAACTCGGGTCAGAAGTACGACGACAAGATGACCGGCGTGATCGAGTCGCCCGTGTTTGTTCTGTCGGACCCGAAGGTGTCGATGCTGGTTGGCGGCGGTTTGGGGAGCAAGACGTACGTGGCGCTTTGTACGCTCGACGGTCGGGAAGAGGGAAAGGCCAAGGGGAAGCAGGGTACGGAAACGATGCAGCGGATCGAGTGGGAGGTACGGCATCTGGTCGGCAAGCCGGTCTTTCTCCGCGTGGTCGATCGTGCAACCAACACGGGGGGCCATATCACGCTGGACGATTTTCAGGCCGACGGACGTCTCGATGCCACCCCAAAGCAAGTGCCGGATGACGCCGCGCAGGGAATGGTCGCGTATTTCCCTTTCGACACCGGCGCGGACGAATTGGTGGGAGGTCGTTCCGGGGTACTGCACGGTGCCGCCGCCATCGCAAGCGATTTGCAGAGGGGATGCGTATTGGATCTTGACGGCAATGGGTCCTTTGCTCTCGTGCCCGACTTTTCCAAGCCGACCCGCGGCATCACCGGCGCTGCCTGGGTCCATGCGAAGTCGCGTCCCGTCTGGGCGTCGATCATGAAGAACTGGGGCGGCGACAAGCAAAAGGGACTGTTCCATTTCGGGCTTCGTGAAAAGACCGGCAACCTGGACATCCAACTGGGCACCACCCAGGGGGAGGTCGTGGTGACCGACAACGTGCCGTTGGACACCGACGCCTGGCAGCACGTCGCGTTTACGGCCGACGGCGCGACGCTGCGGTTGTATCGCGACGGCAAGGAAGTTGCCTCGACAGCCTACTCCGACGACCTTGTGAAGCCTACCCTGACTGCGTTGGCCGTCGGCGCGAAGACGGACGATTCGGGGACCGCTGCCGACAGCCTGTGCCCCGGGTTCTGGAACGGCATGATCGACGACGTGCGGTTGTACGACCGGGCGCTCAGTGCGTCGGAGATCGCGGCGCTGGCCGTACCTGGCGAGACGCCGATTGCGGTTTTGCCGCCGTCTCCGCCGGGAGGAGTGGATGGCGCGAAGACGGATCCGCCGGCCGACAAGCCCCCCAAGCCCTCTCCGACCGGCGTCATCATCCACGAGATGTGGACGGGGATTGAGGGCGGAAAGGTATCAGACCTGGTGAACTCTGGGTGCCTGGACACGCCGCCCGACGAGGTTCGCGAACTCACGTCGTTCAAGGCCCCAGGTGGGATCGGCGATCGTTACGGCGTCCGTATTCGCGGCTACATCCATCCGCCGACCGACGGCGACTACAAGTTCTTCATCGCAAGCGACGACGAGGGCCAGTTGTACCTCAGCGACGATGATCATCCCGACGGTAAATCCCGTGTTAACAGCGGCCAATCCATTGCCCTGAAGGCCGGTGAGCGATACTACATTGAGGTCCTGCACAAGGAAGCCGGCGGCGGCGACCATGTTTCCGTGCAGTGGCAACGCCCCGACGGGAAGAAGGAAGTGATTCCGGGCAACTGCCTCTCTCGCTTCGAAGGGGGCGAGTTGGCCGATGTGAACTTTCTCACCTTCGACTTCGAGAAGGGCAATCTGCAAGGGTGGAAGGTCGTGCACGGAACGTTCCAGCAAATCGTCAGCAACGAAGGCCGCGGAAACCGGCAAGGACAGTACCAACTTGATACCCTCTCAGGGGGCGGGGAGGGGCAGACCGGAACGGTCGAATCGCCCGTCTTTGTGATCGAGGGACCGAAAATCCATCTGCGTGTCGGCGGCGGTTCCGGAGGCCAGACGGTTGTCAAGCTCGTGTCCCCCGACGAGAAGGAACTCTGCACCGCGCACGGCCCGAACAGAAACCACCTCGATCAAAAAGCGTGGGACGTTACCGAGTGGGTTGGCCAGCGGGCCTTCCTGCGAGTCGAGGACACGCATAAGGGCGGGAACGGCTTCGTCCTGTTGGACCACGTCCGAATTCGTGGCCAAATCGACCGGCAGGCCACCGAAGATCGCTTTGGCGAGCCGTTGAAGGTGCCCGATTCCATGCCGGTAGCTGCCGTTGAGTCGGAGGATTCCGAGCCGGAGTACGAGGCGTTCAAAACGCTCGGCCGCACCGGCGGCCTGGCCATGCTCGAAGGGGAATCGACGCCGGCCTTCCACGTGCTCGGGAAACTCGCGCTCTCGGAAGGCGAAACGGTCGATCTGGAGTTGCTCGGCGGAAAGAACGCCATCCGCGGCCCGCGACACTTCGAGATGCGGCGCGCCGCCAGCTATTGGACGATCAGCCTGGTTTCCGACCTTCCGGCCAGCAAGCCCTCCAAGCCGAGGCCCGTTGCCCGGATCGCCGCCAAAGATGCAACGATCCATTTCCAGTGGGCCCAGGGTCTTGAGCCCGAAGAGGCGAACTGCCTGTTGAATTGCGGGCTGAAGATCAGCGTGGGTGAGCACAGCCACTTCCTACCCTTGGGCCCGCCGCAGGTTGTCGAGCCGGTCCCCGTCAATTTGGACAAGGTGGGAAGGCCGTTGCCGCCCGGCCGTCTACCCGAGCACGAGTCGCTACAGTTGGAGGTCGTCCGCGTGGAGGGATTGCCCGGCGCCCGATGCGAGCCCAGCAACATCCTAAAGCCCGGCGGGGATACGGCCATCAGGTTCCCGCCGTGGTTTTTCCCAGATTTGTGGCTGCACCTGACGTTCGATTCGAAAAGGTCTTTGGTTACGGTGATCGCCAATGTCGAGTCCGGGCCGGGCGTGCCCGCCAAGCCGTTCCGCGTCCGAGACACGACTCGTTCGATGCAGGCGCTCACTGTGCGGCAAAAGCGTCTGATCGGGCTGCGGGAGCAGACCACTGACCGCAATCGCCATAAGGAGATCGACAAGGCGATGAAGCCGATCAACAACAAGCTGGAGCAATTTGCTGAACTCAACAAGCTATATGCCAAACTGAAGGCCGAGCCCGCCAAGATCCATTTCCGCGTCTACACGGTGATCGACGAGCAGCGCCGCGTGATTGTGATGGAGTCTCACCCGCCAAAGGAATTGAAGAAGGACACGATATCCGGAGAGGCGTTGCCATAGTGTCACCGATTGGCATCGAGTCGCAACGGCGGGCAAGCCCGCCCGCTAAACGTTGCATAGTGTACTACCCGCCTGATTACCGGTGCCATGCCGGGGCATGCGCGCTGACGGCTTCCTCGAACGTTGCCTTGCGCCGGAAGTCCGCCGGTTTGTACGAGGGCTTCCCGGGATCGGGATTGACCCAGTGCGAATGGTGGCGGCCATAATAGCTGCCGTAGAACTGGTAGTTGGAATCGACCCAACGGCTCACGATCATCAGCTCTCGCTCGTTGAGCATCTTGCAGTGGTTGTCTTTGGCGTTCTTAGGGTGGGCCGGATCGGTCAATATGTCGATCATGGTGCTCTTGTAGCACCCCAGATTCTTGGGCGGCAGGAAAGCGCCGTTGTAATTTCCCCGATCGCCCTGCCGGAACGACGTGAATTCCGGAATGATGGGGCCGGCCAATTGCTTGCTTGCAAGTTGTTCGTACGAGGTGTTGTAGTAATGCGTGATCTCTCCGGTCAGCCTGAGCCCACCGTCGGGATCCTTCTCGCCATGGCACTCGACGCACTTGGCGTCGAGAATCGGCTGGATGTCCGTTGGGTAGTGAATGGTCTGCCCGGCGTGGCCGTCGCCGCCGTTGGCAACAAGATCGCACGGTTGCGGCTGCGGAACGCTCGGCGGTCGCCTCAGCGCGATCGGCATTTCGGAAACGACCGGCGAGACGACGTGGCCGGCTTCCCCGTGACAGCCGCTACACGAGCGGACCTCCCCGGCCTGGTAATTCACGTAGGTCCTCTCCCGCTGGATCTCCCTGAAGTTTTCGTCCAGGGCCTGGAAGAAGATACTGCGGTTGGCCGGCACCTCGAAGTAGGCGGAGCCGTCTTCCTCGACCGGCACCACCCCCCACTGCACCCGGGGCCACAGCGCGGCCTTCCAGCCGGAACTGCTCACCGAGGAGCCCCATCGTCTGCCCGTGCTCCAGTAACGCGGAAGCGCTTCATTGATCCGGATCCATTTGACTTCTCCCGGTTCGACCCCCTGCATACCCTGGTAGATATTGCTCACGACGCACAGGGCCTGATCGCGCTGGGTATATTTCGGATCGCGAACGGAGTCGAGCCGCGGCGGGACCTTGCGCGCGACCAGCGGCGTCGCGTGCCAGCAGGAGAGCACGTCGTCTTTGTGAACCAGGCGGTGTTTTCCCTCGGTGTCAATCAGATACAGGGCGTACGCATTGCCAACGTTCTTGTAGTGATCCGAAGGCTTGATTTTGAAAGAGACCAGGAATTCCCGGTCACTGACCGGATAGGGATGGGTGTAGAGGTGACCGCCCTGGCCGTTGCGGTTGTGTACGTACCGGCCTTCCTTGGTGAGGAAATGCCAGCCGGGTTCCGTCCGGCGTTCTATGAACACGTGCGGCGTAATGTTCGTGACGGAATACCGGTCGTCCCATTGGACGTAGTCCGGTTCATCCGGATCGGGACCCCGCGCACGATTGCCCCGCTTGTAGTCGACGAGGAAAATCGCTCCCAGGCATCCTCCTTGCGGATAGTGGCACGTACCCACGCAGACCAGGCGGCGGTCGCTGCCGGGGATCGGCTGGGGGTACATGTAGACCGTCGTCGTATCGTCGGCCACGCCATAGAGTTCCAGGGGCCGGGTGCCGTCGGGGTACATGGTCCATATCGTCTTGGCGACGCGCGCGCCCTTGTCGACGTATTCCCAGCGGTGGTACATCACGCGACCGTCGTCCAGAACCACCGGGCAGAATTCGCTGACCGGACTCCTCGACAACTGCTCGACGTGCGTCCCGTTGGGGGCCATGCGATGCAACGTCGGGGCCACAAGGTGGGCCGAACCACCACACAGAACGGTGTGTTCACTGCGGGTGGAGGAGAATATGATCTTGCCGTCGGTTAGATAACAGGGATGGATATCATCGGTGTGCCACCCCTTGCGCCAACGCGCGACCTTCTCAGGCTCATCCTCCGGCGGGAGCAAAACCTGGCGCAGACCGGACCCGTCGATCCCGACTTCCCATATACGGAAACCGGCGCCGGGATTCTCCCGGAAATCGAACAGGATTTTCTTCGCGTCAAAGGACAAGCTGATCTTGCCGATGAAGCCTTTGCCGCCGGGCAGATCGGCCGCCGTCACAACGGGCCGCTCTTGCTTCGTGCGAAGGTTATAGACGTAAATGCCGTTTTCCGGAAGGAACCGGTCCGCGCTGGTGCCGTTGTTGATGTCGGTGTAGTAGTGATCCGAAGAGTAGGGTTTACGTTTGACGAAGATGATCTCATCAAAACCCAACTCGTCCGGGGAGACGGGCGCCGCTGTCGGGCTCGGCAGAGTCGCGGGCTTCGCGGCTTCTGCGACCGGCGGGCAGCCGAAGATTATCGCCCATCCAAGCAGGGCCAGCGTGGAAACCGCAATCTGAATTCCTGGAGAATACCGCATGGCAAAACCTATCCTGGAGACAATGGCTGCAATGGTCCGGTCAGCGCCACGGTTGTTGATTGTACACATCGAGAAGACCCGTCGTCAAGACGGGGCATTAGCGAGAAGCAGAAGAGAATTTACCCGGAGCCACCGTCGCCAGACGGTCGAATCCGGTTCAATCCACGGTCTGGCGACCGCTGCTACGGGGAAAAATTCACCTGCCGCTCGCCTTATACCTCGCGGTTGCGCAAGAATGCAGTACGATCTTGCAGGAAAGCCGCTCTTTCGGACGAAGCCGTGAGCCGGGCGTGCGGGCGCCTTGGCTTTCCACCTTTGCGGGTTTGTGGTATCATGGGCGCATGGGAGATTGGAGAAGTGAACCGCGTCAAATGAGAGTTACACGCGATGTGTGATCGATTTACCTCTTACCGCATCTCCGGATGCCTGCAAGGCAGGTTTGTGGGCGTAGCTGCCGCATTGGGCATTTTGGCAACGGCAGGCACTTTGCTGTTCGCCCAGGCCGCCCCGCCCGTGTCCGAGGAGGCCGATGCGAAACTCCCTATTCCGCCGCAAGCCGGCCAGCAGAAGCTCCTCGACACGCTGGACGAAATCTACGAACTTCAGAAGAAGCGGACCGATGAGGAGATGGGGAAGCTCATCCGGGAAATCCTCGACTCGGCCGACGAAACCCGCGGCAAGCCGGCCGACCGGTTCGTCCTGTTGCGCAAGGCCATGGAACTCGCCGCCGAAGCCGGAGATGCCGCGCTTACGCTCGAAGTGATCGATCGCATCGCGGCCGGCTTCCAGATCGACCCGATGATCACCAAAGGCAAGATGCTCCGCACGATCGCCTCGAAGGCCAACACGGCGGACCGGATCGCCTCGCTCGTTGAAGCGTCGAACGGGTACATCGATCAGGCGGTCGCGCAGAAGCGGTTCGATTATGCCCTGAGCATCGCCACGACCGTCTACCGGGCAACGCAGAGCGTGCAAGGCAAGGATTTCCGCAAGGACGCGCTACAGCGGCAACGCGAGGTTCAAAAGCTTCAGGCAGATCATAAAAAGCTCGCAGAGGCCCTGCGCGCGGCCGAGGCCAATCCGGCCGACGCCGAAGCCAATCTGACGGTCGGGCAATTGTACTGCTTCTCGTACGGCGATTGGCAGCGAGGTCTGTCCTACCTTGCCCGCGGAAGCGACCCGACGTTGGCCGCGCTTGCCGGCAGTGAGCTTGCCACTCCGGCCGAATGGGCCGGCCAGGCGAAGCTGGGCGACGGATGGTGGGACCTGGCCGCGAAAAAGAAAGACCCCGAGAAGGACGTGCTCTTGCGGCGCGCCGTCTTCTGGTACGAAAAGGCCCAGTCGGCGGGCGCCGCCGGACTGACCAAGGTCAAGGTCGAGAAGCGGTTGGAGGAGTTCGCACAGATGGAGCAAGCGGCCGCGGAGAAGAAAGCGGCGAAAACCGCCGGCGCCACGCGCACCACGGCCTCGGCCTTGCCCAAAGGGGCGGTCGCCATCTACACGTTCGACAAGGCCACGATCGGCCGCAAAGGGGAGGTCAACTTCACCCGCGATCTCAGCGGCAAGTGGCAACCGGCCGCGTTGATCGGCGGCAATCTCGTTCCGGGAGTCGCCGGCGAAGCCTTCACCGTGGCCGCCCGGAGGGCTTACGTCGACCTCGGCATTCCCAACACCCCGGCCCCGAAGACCGTCTGCTTCTGGGCCAGGTCGGCCACGCCAGGGGCCCGCAGCCAATTGATCTTCGGCTACATCGCCAGCCCCGCCGGCAATCGCTTCTACCTCGGCTACAACTCCAAGGGCATTCTGAGCCTGGGTCTGGGCGGTTCGGCATGGGGCGGCGAAGGCGGCAACATCCGCCTCGATGCCAACTGGCACCACTACGCAATCCTTTACGACGGAACGAAAATGGGGTTGTTTCTCGACGGAAGGCCCTGTTGCATCAAGCCGGGTACGCACCAGGCCGCCGGCCGCTACTTCCTCGGTACGCTCTGTTGCGGCGATAAACCCTACGGGACGGGGTTCCACGGCGCCGTCGACGAATTCGCCATGTTTAACCGCGTCCTATCGCCTCAGGAAATCGCAAAGATTTTCGAAATGGGCGCCAAGGGCAAGAGTCTACGGCCGTAAGGTAGGGTGGGCGGCCGATGGGTTGGCCACGGTATAGGTGGCCGGCCAACCTCAACATCGTGGCGGCCGGATGAGGATTTCGCGAACACGGCACAACGTTGACATAAGGAGCGCACCTCGGAGCGGACGGACCCGCCCGACGGGCCGGGGTGTTTTGAATACCGAACCGCCAGTCCGGTGGTTGGACGAAAGATGTGATTCTTAGCAACAACACGCCGGAGAGACCGGCAACTGATCTTTGACAACTTGGAAAATGCTTTGCAGCTCGGAGGCAACCGCCGGGGCTCCGCGGCGATGTGTCGAGTCGGCATGTCGCTGCGGAGTCTCGGCGGGGATGAACGGTTGGCATCAGCGGTGACGCGAAGCGGTGCCCGTTGTATGCCGTGGTTTGCCCTTATCATGGTCCCCCGTGTCGACGAATCACTGGAAACGGTTCCCGACGGGCCGTGTCTGGCGAGTAGTATATCTCGCATTTCGGCAATGCCTGTTTGAGTCTCTCCACACCATCCTTGCTGACTTGCGTGCGATTAACCCACAGCCATTCGAGCTTCGTTAGCCCGTGCAAATGCTCTAATCCGGCGTCGCTCACTTGTGTGCCGCCGAGGTTCAGCGATTCCAGATTGGCTAGCCCTTGGAGATGTTCCAGTCCAGTGTCACCGATTGGCCTGCCGTAGAGGTGCAGTGATTTGAGGCTAGTTAGCCCCTGCAAATGCTCCAAGTCGGCGTCAGTGAGTGGGAATCTGGAGTGGGGGGCGGCCCAGTTCGCGGCAACGACGTCCGCCACGAAATCCACGCCCGCCAGGTCACGAAGCCACAACGGACCGGGGTGCCTTGGATAGCCAGCGCACTCGTAGTCATACATGACATGGCAATCCATCTCCTCAATGGCCGCCACCGCCTCCCTCTGCCGCTTCGCCTTCTGCATCCTGCACGCAAACCAACTACACCCAACTGCGCAGATAGTCACGAAGATAAACAGGTGCGCCAGTCGGTACTGATACCACCGGAGTTTCGGTTTCGGCTCCGAAGTGGCTTCCCTCGTTAGCTGATTCCTCTCCATTATCCTCCAAATCATCTCTTGCAGGGCGAAACCGGCCAGAATACTCAGTGCAAGTATGATGGCTTCCTTATGGTGAATCCATTGGTAATGCCTGCTCGTGGTTTGCACCCGCAAGGACTCCGCGCCGATCCAAACGCTGCCGACAATCAGGCATGCGCCGACAAGAACCATGGGCCACCGCAAGAAGATTGAAACGCGCCACCATGACTGGACTGTGCGAAATCCCGTGATTACCACTGTGGTGAAAAAAGCGAGGCTGAGTAGCATGTTGACGACCGACAATGGTGAACGAGTTGCACCCCATCCGAACGGAGAAAAGAAGCAAGCAGCACCAAGGACTACTGCCGTAAGGAGGGCTCGGTTAGACCGTGGTGCTTTCGTCCCTGGTCGCTTAGGTTCAGTGTCTGGCGACTTGTGGGGCTTCTCGCTCATACCCGGATTCTACCACGGCAGGGCGGGCGAGGGCAACTGAAAATCAGCTTCCGGGGACTGATAAGGATTTTCAGACATCACGCCCCTCTCCCCATCCTTCAAGACAAGAACCCATCAAGCCCCTGATAAGCGACCCGTGGACTATGATTTATCCTATCACAATGGTGAAGAATTGGGAAGGGTTAGACAGGCTCAATAGCCAACCGCCGTCTTCAACTAGATTGTTGAGGAGTCTCCCTCGCTCCCGAAAGCAAGGCGTTTTCCGATGATAAACACGAGGTTTTGATCCCGAATACCGGACTACCGCAACGGTAGTTGAGAGGGCTTCTCAAACCAACCTACACCCGGCCCTTAACGGGAAATCCACTTCGGCAATTCTCCGTCGCCGGTCTTCTCGCCTTTTAACAGCCAACTCAGGTTGAATCGTGCCACTTTCGACCCGCCGCTTTCGAACTGGAGATAGATCCCGCCTTCGCTCTTCGTTTTGGGACGTCCCGCGGAGAGCGATGAATAGGCAAAGCCGCCTTCATGGACCAGTCGCTTGACGGGCCATGTTTTGCCGCCGTCGAAACTGGCCCAGACCGTCCCCCGGTTGCGCCCGCCGGGGCTGTCGCAGTTGCTGTAGATCAGGATGTCTTTGTCCTTGATCGGCAGTCGCACCAGGCCGCCCATGCAGCCGTAGTTGGTGTTCTGCGGCCCGTCGGGCAGGATCTCCACGACCTGCCAGTCGGTCCAGGTCTCGCCGCCGTCGGCGCTGTAGGCGCAGCGGCGTCGCAGCGGCGGCTCCTTTTCGTTCTTGTACCAATGGGCGCGGGAATTGTAGTAGAGCCGGCCGTCGGACAACTCGGCAAGCGTTGCTTCACCGGTTCCCATGTCCGCAAACGGCTTGCTGGTGTTCCAGGTCTTGCCGTCGTCGTCGCTGTAGATGGCGGTGGTGTAATGCTCGGGCCACTTGCTGCGATGGTTCTGGCCGGCGTAGTGGCGGGCCGCCCGGATGATCCGCCCGGCGTGCTTGCCGTGCCGCAAGGTGATGCCGTGTTCATTCATGTGCATCGACGGCACATTGCCGTTGGCGTCCGGCTTGATGACGACTTCCATCGCCGACCAGGTCTTGCCGTCGTCCTTGCTGCGGTAGACGGTCAGCGGTGCCGGGGGATGGTGCTTCTCGACGAAGGCCAGAATGTCTCCCGTGGTTTCGTTGACGATGGCGCCGCCGCCCATGAACCCGCCGGCGACCATAATTTCGGGCCCCCAGGTCGCCCCGCCGTCTTCGCTCCGCCGCAGCTTGACGCCACCCCAGATCGCCAGGACGGTGCCGTCGACCGTCACGACGACGTTCGGGAACCGGCCTCCCTTGTGTACCTGCTGGATATCGAGCTTCGGCTCGCCGAGGAACGATTCGAGCTTGCCTTCGGCCGGATGGTCGGCGGCGGTAAGCCCCGCATCTTTGCCCGGCGCTTGGGCAAAAGCGAACGCGGCCGAGAAGACGACCGCCGCCAAGGCCGGGAATATCCGCGCCGTGCCCGATCCGAAGAATAGGCGATCCGCATGAACCCTTGTGTTTCTGATCATCGTTTTTTCCTGTCTGTTGAGGCGACGTAGTTGAATCGGCCCGCCTTGCCCGTCCATTGTGGCAACAACAGGATCATTTGTCTAGCCGGACGCTTTCCTCGGCGTCGTCCCATGGTGAGTCGCGGCTTTGCAGCACTCGGGCCTTGCACCCACGCCAATTCCCGCTATTGTAGTGGGATGCCTGAAATCTACGAGCATTTCCATACCGTCGCCGAGGACGAGATCGACCAGTTGGGCCACGCCAACAACGTCGCGTACGTCGAGTGGATGCAGGCGGCGGCCGTGGCCCATACCGCCGCGCAAGGATGGCCCGGCGAGAGGTACCAGAAGCTCGGCTCCGGCTGGGTCGTCCGCTCGCACACGATCGAGTACCACCAGCCCGCATCGGCGGGCCAGCAGATCGTTGTGCGGACCTGGGTGGCCACGATGAAGAAAGTGACGTCGATGCGCCGCTACCGGATCTTCCGGACGGCCGACGACGAGCTGCTGGCCACGGCGGAGACGAAATGGGCCTTCGTCAACTACACGACCGGCGAACCCGCCCGCATTCCCCCCGAGGTGGCCGGGGCGTTCCACGTGGTCGACGACCGAGACTAACGGCGTTGTCCTAACAGGCGATGCAGCAGGTGCCATGCCCACGCTTGCCGTGGGCATGTTTGCGGAGGTTTCCCAACATGCCCACGGCAAGCGTGGGCATGGCACCCACAGTTTCAATCGTCGTGCGGTACTGGCAGGCGATGCGACCACAGCAACACCGCCAGCGACGCCATCAGGACGAGCGAGCCGACCGCGACGTGGGTCGTCGTCGTCCATACCTGGAGCGGTCCCCCTGCCACGACGGTGTAGTCGATCGCCCGAACGTGATCCCGAAACCAGCCGGGCACACCGTAGTTGGTTACCCACGTACCGATTCCCAATAGAATCTGCACGAAGAACAACGCCGCCAGCAGACCGGCCCGGCGCACCAGCATTCGCCGGTCGCGCAGGCGGCCAACGACTTGGATCAGCAGCAGGAGAGCGGCCACACCGACTACCCCGCTGAGGATCACTTGCAACCAGAGCCAGAAGGTGAACCACCCGGGGGCGTCGTCCGGCGACGGATGGCGCAACTGGGCTCCCGATAGAATTAACAAGTAAACTCCCACGGTGACGATCAGCACCATGCGTTGCGTACGTCGGGCGGCGGGGTGAACCTCGGCCGGGCCGCGAGTCCGCCATGCCCTGGACGTTACGGTTACCATCGCTGCGCAGATCGCACACAACAGCGGGGCGATGCAACCCAGCAGTTTCGCCAACTGCGGCTCGTTGAAGATCACCCGCAGCCAGCCAAGCCCCCCCAGCAAGACAACCGCCGCGATCGCCCCAAAGGCCAACCAGCGCATCCAACGCCGCCCGTCCCGCCGCCAGACGGCCACCGCCAGGGCAATCAACAGCAACACGCCAACCGAGGCGATCACCCGGGTGTTGTCCATCGTCGCGCTGTCGCCGCGGGTGGTTACCAGGCCACCCACCCAAGCAAACAGAACGGCCAATGCGGCCAAAATCCACGCCAGCCGATGCGACCACCCGTCAAACGGATCGGATGGCTGTTGGCTCGATTTCCGACTGGGAGAAGTCATGCGTTGCGTCCGGAAGAGTCTATCTGGCGACTGCTCCATCTTAACGGAAAACAGAGATCAAAGGAGGGGGCACCCGCCCCCGGCCCATTGAAGTGAACGCCGAAATCGGATGGACCGGGGGCAGGTGCCCCCTCCTTTTGATTGCGGCGCACACGCTCGCTCCACGTCACCCCCCTATTACAGCCACCCCCCTATTATTGATGGTTTTTGGCCGGACTCAAAAAAACTGCCGGCCGGCTGTCGCATCCAAGACCAGTCTTGCCATAGACAAAGTAGAGAGCCAAAGAAATCCTCAAATAGGGAGCGAGACGATGACCCTTACTCGAACCAGCCTGTTCTGCGTGGCCGCCTTGCTGACGGCGGCCGGAACCTGCCGGGCCCAGGTCGTTGTCCACCCCGTTTTTGCGCATCCCGGCCATTTCGGCTACGGGGTTCCTCAATACGGCTGGTACCATCATCACTCCTCGACGGCGGCCGAGGGCTACCTGCGGGGCCGGGCGGCCGTCGTCCGCTCCCGGGGATACGCCAACTATTTCAACTCCCAAGCGGCCATCAACAACACCATTGCCCGACGCAACAATATCGAAAACAGCCTTTATGGAACGAACGCCTACTTCAACATGCGTGAGATCAACCGCCAGGCCCGGGCCGACGAGCGCGGCCCGCGACAGACCGAAGAGGCCCGGGTACGGATCGCCAAGAAGGCCGCCCCGAAAGGGCTCAGTCCGAGCGAGTTCGACGCTGTGGCCGGCGAAATCAACTGGCCCGTGTTGCTCCGCTACGATAGCCTCAGCCGGAAGCGGACCGTCTTGGAGCAGATCTTCCGCCAACGGGCCGACACCGGCTCGATGAGCGCCGAGGACTACATGAAGGCAAACGATACGATCAACGCCTTGCTGGCCGACTTGAGAGGCGCCGTCAGAAAGGTTCCCCCGACACAGTACACCGAGGCCAGGCAGTTCCTGGAGGGCCTGGCCTACGAGGCCGGTCGGCCGGTGAGATGAGCGAACAGGGTTGTGCGGGTGCGTCGAGAGCCCCGCCGGTGGGTTGCCGGCGGGGTTTTTTTGTTGGAGAGTGGACGGAGGGCAGCCGGTCATATTCTAACCGGGGCACATCAACCTGGAACACCTTCAAGGGATGACAGTGCCTTACGGTTCGCCGTTCGACGCCAGCGTGTTGAGCGGCAGTTGGTCGACCAGCAATCGGGTCACGACGCGGGCGTCGTGATCGAGGTAGGCCCAATCCTGAGAGGGCAACGGATCGGCGGCCGCAAGATGGTCGGCCGGCTCTCTCAAGGCATACAACTCGCCGAGCTGCTCGGGAGTTTGCACAGTCAAAGCCGTGCCGCCGGGTTCCGGCGTCCGGGGGCCGGCCAGTTGCCAGGCAACTACCGAGACAACGGCCAGGCAGGCCGCCGCGACGCACGCATACGCCGGCGGGCGCCGCGAACGAGTCGCCGCGCGGCGACGCGGCGAGACCTCGCCGGACCGCACGGCCTCGCAGATCCGGGCGTGCAACGACTCGGAAAACTCCGGCCGCGACGCTTCTGCCTCGTTCTTCAGCCGATCGGACAACACGTTTTCATTATCGGGCAACATTGATTCAACCATTGGTAAACTCCACTGCCGTCTTAGAGGAGGGCGCTTCCGACGCTTCGGCACGACCGTCCGCCGAGCCGTCGGAAAGCCTGGCTTGTACAACCGCGAACAGTTTTTTTCGGGCACGGAAGAGCATTGTTTTCACGGCCCCTCGGCGGCCGCCCACGACATGGGCGATTTCCTCGATGGGCATTTCGTAGACGTAATACAACCACATGGTGGTCATCTGGCGCTCGGTAAGGACCTCGTCGGCGAGATTCCACAGCAACAGGCGGTTTTCCTTGTCGGCCGCGAGCTGCGCGGGTTGGGGTCCGCCGGCCTCGACCGATTCCAGCGCGGGGGAATCGGCGGTGGGGCGCTTCCGCCGCCGCCGGTTCATGCTCAAGCGGCGCCCGATCGTAAACAACCACGTGCCGAACCGCCATGCGGGGCGGTACCGGTGCAGGTTTTGATAGGCGCGGACGAAGGTTTCCTGAGTAATGTCTTCGTTATCTTCGTCCCCCCAACGGCGGAGAAATTGCAGAAGGGGCACCTGGAACCGCCGCACCAGCTCCTCGAAACTGGCGGAACATCCCCCCTGTGCCCGCTGGGCGAGTTCCTCGTCAGTCGGCGGTCTACCCATCGGATTACCCGGTATGGCTATCGATCCTTTTTCCGTTTCCTCAGCTCTTCCATCCGCCGGGACCACTCGGCGCGGATCGCGTTTTTCTCGTCGTCGTCGAGTTTGCCGTCCTTGTTCGTATCGTATTTGTCAAGGAGTCTCTTGTGGTGTTCGGCTCGCCTCTCCTTCATTGCCCTGGTCCATTCGGCGTGGATGATTTCCCTTTCATTGTCGTCGAGCTTGCCGTTTCGGTTTTTATCGTATTTTTCGAGGAATCTCTTCTTTTGTTCCTCTTGGCGGCTACGGCGGTCGGCGTGGCCTTCCGTTCGTTTGCGGCCGCTTTGGATCAGTTTGGCGACATCCTCGCCACTCGCCCGCCACCGCACGCCGACGGTTTGTCCGGTCGTGGAGACTTCGAGCGTCTGGAAGAGTCTCTCGACGTCTTCACCGCCGCCGGATTGTTGCTTCGCGAAAGCGCGGAAGCTGTCGATGGTTTGCCGCACGCGGGCGGCGTCTTCTTTCGACCTGGTTGTCAGTTTCACATCGAGGAAGACCTCGCGGTCGTGCTCGCCCAGGGCGAGCAACAACTGTTTGCTGAGCTTGACGAAGGGGGACTTGAAGGGCATTTCCGCCCCGGCCGGGTCGGTGGCCGCCAGCCACAGGATCGTGCCCGACGGAATGTCCTTGGCAAGCCGGGAATCGGCGGCCAGGGCGGGTGACTTGCCGTCGAGCACATCGAGCGCCGCGGTGACATCGCCAATATCACGGCCGAACACGATGACCGACGGCGCTTGCAGGCAGCCGACAACGTTGTGTTGCCGGCGCTCATCCCCGGGTGCTTGAAAGACGTGCAACGGGTGGGCGCCGTGCGAAGCGGTTTGGTAGCCCGGCTGCTTCTTAAGATAATCCACCAGGCGTTTTCGATCGATGGCGGCCCGGATGACCACGACGCCCCGACCGAGTTCGACATGGGTGCCGTAGAAGGTAATGCTGCGGAGGTCTTGCAGCGGGTCGAGCCCGATCTGTTCGCGAAGCCACGCGAGGTGTCGCCTGGCGGGATCGCGGCCCAGCCAGCCGTCGGCGATCTTTCGCGCACTGTCGGCTGCCCGGAAGGCGTCGACGTCGATATGCACCACCCACCGGGCGTTCGCCGAAACCCGGTCCTTCTCGAGCGGCCCGGCCTGCGCCGACACCGAAAAGGCAAGCAGGGCCGCCAGTGCCGAGAGGAATGCCTTCATCGTCTCATTTCCTCCGAAGAAGAGATCGGTTATCCGCCGCAACGCGGGTGATAGTGATTATAACCCAAACCCCCGGTGCAGACCCAGTTGGAAATTGGCAAAGTCGGCCCCCCGTGAATCCCCCTTGAAGGCACGGGAGGCCTATTTGGGGCACTGCCCTGGCGACTCGTTCTCGCCCCAAGTATGTTGACGCCTCGTTCCCGTGTGGAGTTCGGGAACGGATTGACTGCAATCGCCGGAAATCGCCGAACGGCCGGATCGCTACCTGCGATGCTTACGGTGCTCCTCGGCGCGCTCCTTCATGCGGGCCCGCATTTCTTCGCCGGCCTTTTCCAAGGCCCTGGTCAGTTCGGCCTTGTCGATGTAGCCGTCGTTGTTGCGGTCGGCCTCACCGAAGTGCTCGCGAAGTTTTTCGGGGACTTCATCGACGTTGAGTTTGCCGTCGTCGTTCTTGTCGAGTTCGACCATAATATGACCGCCGACCTTCCTCTGGAACTCGGCCCGGTGTTCCTCAAACCGTTTCGAGAATTCGGCGCGGATGGCCGCTTTTTCCCTGTCGTCGATCTTGCCGTCCTTGTTCCGGTCGTACTTGTCCATGAACTTCTTGCGCATCTCGTCGCGGCGCTTGTCCCACTCGGCACGGCGCTTGTCCCATTCGGAATGGCCGTGCGACCTCCCGTGGTGGCTCTTTGCCCCGGGCTTCTTGGCGGGGTGACTCTTGGCCTTGGGGCACTCCTTCGACTGCGGCTTCTTGTGATGCCCGTGGCCGTGACGGTCACGGTCGCCATGCTTGTGATGCGCACGATGGCCATCATCGTCGTCCTCATCATCGTCATCGTCGTCATCGCCGCCGCGTCGCTTCGCGAATTCGGCACGGATGGCCGCTTTTTCCCGGTCGTCGATCTTGCCGTCCTTGTTCTTGTCGAACTTCTCCATAAACTTCTTCCGCATGTCCTCGCGGCTGGGTCGCTTGGCTTCGGCGGGCGGGGCAGGCCGCTTCTGCACCTCGCCGCGGCGCTTCGCGAATTCGGCGCGGATGGCCGCTCGCTCCTTCTCGTCGATCTTGCCGTCCTTGTTCTTGTCGAACTTCTCCATGAACTTCTTCCGCATGTCCTCGCGGCTGGGCCGTCTGGAATCCTGGGCCTGTGCCAAGGTTCCAAGGCCGATCGCGAACACCAGTACACCTACAAACACTCTCATCGATATGCCTCCTATTTTGGGGGGGGGAATGGACGCGCAGGGTATGTTCCTATGTTATACACGTTGAGGCAACATACGGTTACAACCAGGTGGAATTCACGAGGAAGAATCCCCTAGAGCAGGGCATGATATGCCACCCGGTGGATTTGCTTGACACCCAGACCCACATCCCGATAGAATGACAGGGGAACAAGGGCACTCTTTTCGCGGGAGGATCTGTCATGCGATTCGTCCAAGTCCTATTGGGGCCGGCCGTTTTGTGCCTCGTCGCCGGCGTTGCCGGCGCCCAACAGATGATTAGCCCTATGGAAATGGGCGGGCGGAGAACGGCCTCCGGCGACCTGACCGATTTGATCGGTTCGACCGTTGCGCCGAACACATGGGATACGGTGGGCGGGCCCGGTTCGATGGCACCCTTCGACTCCAACCTGAGCCTTGTCGTCGGCCAGACCCAGGAAGTCCACGAAGAGATCGTCGATCTTCTCGAGCAGTTGCGGCGCATGCAGGACCTCCAGGTTACGGTCGAGGTTCCCTTCCGGACGGTCAGCGACAGTTTCTATGAGAAGATGGGGGTCGGTAGCTGGAGCGGGAACATCAAGGGAATGCCGTTCTCGATCGGCGGAGGCGAGCAGGCCATACCGCAGTTCGGCGGGTACGATCCCAGTGCGGGGTTGAAGACGGGAATCGCCTTCATGCATCGTGATTCGACGGTCGAGTTTCCCAACATCGAACTCAATCAAGGCTATCGCCAAACGGCCGTAACCCAGTCTCCCAAGGTAACGTTGTTCAACGGGCAACGGGCGTATGTCTCCGACACCTCGCAGAGCCCGTTTGTCATCAGCGTCATTCCAGTCGTAGGGGGTTACCAAGTGTTGCCCATTCCCCCGATGGCTTGCTGCTATGTCCCGACGCGTAACCGGGCGGTCTTGCCGGTGACGAGTCGGAAGAACCCCCGGGTGGAAGCCATGTGGCGCAAGAAATTGGCCGAACAGCAGAAGAAAGATCAGAAGGCAGGGGAAGACGAGTACTTCCGCCACGTCGAGGACCCCAACCGGCCTCGGCGCATCGCGATCAAGCCCGAAAAGGTTGCGGATCGCGAGCAGTCGGGCGACCTGAATCTGGCCGGCCCGGCCCGCACGGCGGTTCCCGCCACATCCGGGCGAAAACTGGCCTCCTCACAAGCGAGTTCGGCCGGCCGCGCGGTACCCAGCGTTGCCGAGGCGCGGCGGATGCACGAGGCCGAGCAAGCCAAAGGCGACAAAGAGGCGAGAATCCACTACGAACAGGGCCTTGCGGCCGAGGAGAGCGGCAAGCCGCGCGTGGCGAAGATCTACTACGACATGGCCGCCAGGAGGGCCACCGGCCAGCTCCGCGCCGAGATTCTCGCCCGGCTCGACGCGCTCGCACTGCCCCAACCCCGTGAATAACCGGCCCAGATCAAGCCTTTTCTCCCCAGAAGCCTCCCTTCACGGGGGCTCCTTGAACTCGGGGCTGCCAACGGGTATTCTGGGGCTTCTCAACGCAGCCCGGCACGGGTAAGGCCGGCTGTCGCAACCCGAGTTCCGTTGGTTGTCATTGCCGCGGTCGATCTGGAAGAAATCGACAACGACGCAGTTGTTAGTCCATCATACGGGAGATGTAGATGAGCCAGACACTTAAGTCAAGCAGTTCGCGCAGTTACGTCATTCGATGCGCCGTGGTTGCGGCGTTGGCCGGATTCCTGTTCGGGTTCGACACAATTGTAATTTCCGGGGCCGAACAGAAAATCCAAAGTCTCTGGCGACTCAACGGTCTCATGCACGGCCTATGCACCAGCGCCGCACTCTGGGGCACCGTCCTCGGCGCTTTGTTCGGCGGTTGGCCGACGGAGCGGTTTGGCCGGCGGAAAACCCTGCTCTCGATCGGCATGCTCTATTTCGTTTCCGCGGTTGGCTCCGGGATTGCCCCGGAACAGTACTTTTTCATGGTTGCCCGGTTTATCGGCGGTTTGGGCGTGGGAATCGCCACCGTCGCTTCGCCGCTGTATATCTCCGAGATATCACCGCCGAAATTGCGCGGACGCCTAGCAGGCATGTTTCAGTTCAATATCGTCTTCGGCATCCTCATCGCCTTCGTCTCAAACTACTTCCTCGGCCAGTATGCGAGTAAAGAAGTTGCTTGGCGTTGGATGCTCGGGGTCGAGGCTTTTCCCGCATTGCTCTACACGATCCTCTGCTTCAGCATTCCGGAAAGCCCGCGCTGGCTGATCGTTCACGGCGGACAGCGAGAGGCCGGTACCGAGATCTTCCGCAAAATCAATCCGGGCATGTCGGAGCCGGAGATCAATGAATTGGTCGATGCGGTTGACGCGAGTGTCGGAGATCGGGCGACCGCTGCGAAGTTTTTTACGATGCGGCTGAGAGTGCCCATCATGTTGGCCTTCTTGATCGCCGCCTTCAACCAACTCTCGGGCATCAACGCCATTCTCTATTTCGCGCCGCGCCTGCTGGGATTAGCCGGCATTTCCAATCCGCTGTCCGCTTCGGTCGGTATCGGCATGACGAATCTGGTTTTCACCTTTGTCGGGCTGTGGCTAATCGACAAACTAGGCCGGCGCACGCTTCTGTACATCGGTTCGTTCGGATACATCGCTTCGCTGGGAATTTGCGCCTTCTTCTTCCTGGCGTTTCCCGGATTTCGGGTCGTGTCGAGCGCCATCGACGTTGAGAACAGCACGGATCAGATGATCAGAATCGAGCAGCCGGACACGCCCCTTTCCGACAAGGATAAGGACGAGATTCGAACGGATTATGCCAAGGCCAAGGACGCGCTCATTGCCGCAACCAAGCAAGAAGGCTATTCGGGCACGGAAGTGACGATGCCCCAACTGGAAGAAGACCTTGTCAAGCAGCGCGAGTTGGCGGGGGAAATTGCGGAAAAGGAAGCCGAAAAGAAGAAAGTCGAGGAAGCAGGCGGTGATGTCGAAAAGGTTGAGGACGAAATAGCGAAACTGAAGGAAAAAAAGAAAGACCTCCTCCCCGCAAAGCGGAAGACGGAGGCATCCGGAATCCTGGGCTCGAAGAGCCTCGTCGTGCTCTTCTCGATCATGTTCTTCATCGCCGCGCATGCGATCGGCCAGGGTGCGGTGATTTGGGTGTTCATCAGTGAAATCTTCCCAAATCGCAACCGGGCCGCCGGCCAGGCGCTGGGTAGCTTCACGCATTGGTTGTTTGCCGCGTCGATCACACTAGCCTTCCCCATCGCCATCAAAGCGCTCGACGCGGGCGTTCTGTTTGCTTTCTTCTGCGGGATGATGTGCCTCCAACTGATCTGGGTGAAACTCATGGTGCCCGAGACGAAAGGCGTGTCGCTCGAGGAAATGCAGAAGAAAATGGGAATCGAGTGATGAACCAACCCTCGCTTATTGTTGGGTCGGGTAAGCTTCCAGCCCCAACGGGGCGCGCGGGTGCCACTGCTGGCTTGCCCAGCAGTGCCTCAAGGTCGCTCGAACAACACTGCTGGACGAGCCAGCAGTGCCACCCGCCCGGATCCAACTCCGGCCGGGCTTCTTTATTACCGCCCTGTTCCAACAACATCCCCTATCCCGGTTGCCACGCCGGGGCTTCTTGCAGGTGGATGCTGCCCCCCCTGCCGGCGGGTGTGCAACCTGTTGCCCGTTGCCCGCAGATCGCAACGCCGCTAGAATAAATGCGTGTTGTGACTCTTCTGGACCTTGCGGGAATTCGCCCTTGTAGGCCAAAGGATTGGATTCTCGCTGTTGGTCGGGAGCATCGATCATGCGGACCGCGACTCAACAGCGCCGGCCGCCCTTGGGCTTCTTTCCCGATCAGCCTGCGCCCCGGCTCTACGACCGCATCGTCGAGGTGCTGCGGGTCCGCCATTACAGTCGGCGCACCGAGAAGGCGTATGTGCGTTGGATCGGGCGCTACATTCGCTTCCACTGCGGGCAGCATCCTCGGAACTTGGCCGAGGCCGAGGTCAATGCGTTCCTGACCCACTTGGCGGTGAAGGAACACGTCACCGCCTCAACGCAGAATCAGGCGCTGTGCGCGTTGTTGTTCCTGTATGAGCATGTCTTGGAACAGCCCCTCGACCGACTCGAAGGAGTAGAGCGGGCTCGCCGAAGCCGTCGTCTTCCCGTTGTGCTGACCCTGAACGAAGCTACCCGTGTGCTCGATGGAATGCGGGCCGACAGGTGGTTGGTTGCGATGCTTCTTTACGGCGCCGGCTTGCGGTTGCTCGAAGCGCTGCGTTTGCGGGTCAAGGACCTGGACTTCGAGCGACGGGAAATCACCGTACGGGAAGGCAAAGGCGACAAAGACCGAGTGACGATTCTGCCACAAGCCGTCATTCCCGCCTTGCAGCAACACTTGCGGCACGTGGAAGCGATCCATAAGCAAGACCTAGCCGAAGGGTATGGCCGCGTCGAGTTACCGCACGCCTTGGCCCGAAAGTATCCGAACGCCAATCGCCAGTGGATCTGGCAATTTGTTTTTCCGCAGGCGCATCGGTGGCGGAATCCGAAAACTGGCGAGCAGGGCCGACACCACCTGCATGAATCGCTTGTGCAGAAGGCTATCTCTCAAGCGGTTCGCGCAGCAAAGCTGACAAAGCGCGTGACCAGCCACACATTCCGCCACTCGTTTGCAACCCACCTGTTGCAGGCCGGCTACGACATCCGAACAATACAGGAGCTTCTCGGGCATGCAGATGTCCGCACAACGA
>CAZJRB010000085.1:0-34180 GCA_964547995.1 uncultured Planctomycetaceae bacterium
CCTTGCGACCATACTCCCCAGGCGGAGCACTTAACACTTTCGCTACGGCTGGAAGAACCGAAGCTCCTCCAGCCAAGTGCTCATCGTTTACAGCTAGGACTACCGGGGTATCTAATCCCGTTCGCTCCCCCAGCTTTCGTGCCTCAGCGTCAGAAAAGGCCCAGTGAGCCGCCTTCGCTACTGGTGTTCCTTGCGATATCAACGCATTTCACCGCTCCACCGCAAGTTCCGCTCACCTCTGTCTCCCTCTAGCCCGACAGTTTTGGGCGCAATTCCTCGGTTGAGCCGAGGGATTTCACACCCAACTTACCGGGCCGCCTACGCACCCTTTAAGCCCAGTGATTCCGAATAACGTTTGGACGGTTCGTCTTACCGCGGCTGCTGGCACGAACTTAGCCCGTCCTTCCTCTGAGGATATGTCAAACACAGGAGAGTACCCCCGTGCATTTCATCCCCTCTGACAGCGGTTTACAACCCGAAGGCCTTCATCCCGCACGCGGCGTCGCTCGGTCAGGCTTTCGCCCATTGCCGAAGATTCTCGACTGCAGCCACCCGTAGGTGTCTGGGCAGTGTCTCAGTCCCAGTGAGCCGGATCACGCTCTCACGCCCGGTACCCATCGCAGCCTTGGTAGGCCGTTACCCCACCAACAAGCTAATAGGACGTGGACCCCTCCTCAGGCGGAATCACACCTTTGGTCCGGAGACGTTATTCGGTATTACCCGCAGTTTCCCGCAGCTATCCCGATCCCGAGGGTAGGTATCCACGCATTACTCTCCCTTTCGCCGCTGTCCACCCCCCCGAAGGGAAGCTTCTCGCACGACTTGCATGCCTAATCCACGCCGCCAACGTTCATTCTGAGCCAGGATCAAACCCTTCAATTGATGTAACCTTGATCCGCCGAAGCGGACTTTTAGCTACTGAGAAAAAGGTCTATCCAGAATGCCGGCCCCGAATCATAGAACCGGCACCCGAGTTTTCGCCAGTCTTCTACCGGCTGAAAATCAGAATTGAGGTTGACACTACCAAATTGTCAAAGAGCAAACGCGCCCGGACTGCTCGCCAAGGCAAGAAACCCGGACTAAACGAATGATTGTAGCCATTCCTCGATAGATGTCAACTGCCCTGAAACGTTTTCGACACCTCAAGGCGAGAAAAGGTTCGGACGGGCATTACGGGTGGCTGGACGCGCCGGGTTTGCCCAGTTTGCCAATCGCCCCATGCCCTGAAAGGGCCGAGGTATAGATAGTTGCCGCCCCCAGAGTTTTCTTGCTCCCGCGGATGTTTTTTGCCCTGCTACCGGCGATGGTTACCCTCCGGTAGCGGGGGACGTCGTGTCATGGGGCTTGTGGGCTCTTGCGGTCGCTGGTACAGTACATTGTTTACAAAATTTCCCACCGTTACCGGGATTGCAGCATGAAAAAGGGTATCCATCCCAAGTATATCGAGACGCAAGTCACCTGCGGTTGTGGAAACTCCTTTACCACGCGCAGCACGAAGAAGGAGCTAAAGGTCGATATCTGCAACGTCTGTCACCCCTTTTACACCGGCAAGCTGAAATACGTCGATACGGCCGGGCGGATTGAAAAGTTCCAGAAGAAATTCGCCGCCGCCGGCTACGCCAGTCTCCAACGCGGCAAAAAAAAGTCCGCCAAGGCGGAAACGGAAGAGGAATAGCCGTTTTCCGATTGCGATAAAGCCGCGACCGTCGAGGCTGTGACTTTTTGCGATTTGGCTGTAGGGAACGCCCTCTGTGGCGTTCCGAGAAGCAGGAAGGAGCGCGTTTCCCGGATTTCGGAACGCCACAGAGGGCGTTTCCTACAGAGCATCGATACCAGGCTCCAAAAGAGTCACAGCCCCGGCGGTCGCGCCGATTCACCGGCCGTAACGGTTTCGGGTGACGCCCGGCGCGACCGCCGGTCGCGGCTTCATCAACAAATTGCCGATGTTGCTTCTGAGCGACCCCTTTGTCACCCACGGCCCGTAACCATGCGCAAATTGCTCGACGAAAAACTCGCCCGATTCGAAGAGCTGGAAAAACAGCTCGTCGATCCGGACGTCCTGGCCAAGCCGGCGCGCCTGGCCGCCGTCGCGCGCGAGCACGGGTCGCTGGCCAGGCTGGCCACCAAGTATCGCCGCTTCAAGGAACTCAACTCGCAGATCGCCGATACGATGGAGATGTGCAAGGGGCCCGACCCGGAACTCCGCGAACTGGCCGAGGCCGAGCTGCCCGATTTGAAAAGCGAACGCGAGAAGTACTGGAACGAACTGCTCGAAATGACCATCGGCGGCGAAGACGCCAACCGCACACGTTGCATCATGGAAATCCGCGCCGGCACCGGCGGCGACGAGGCCGCCCTGTTCGCACGCGACCTCTACGAAATGTACAAACGCTACGCCGAGGACCGCGGCTGGAAAACCGAAATCCTCAACGCCAACCCCACCGAACTCGGCGGATTCAAGGAAATCGTACTGGGACTCGAAGGCGAGGGCGTCTATCGCAACCTCCAATTCGAAAGCGGCGGGCACCGCGTCCAGCGCGTCCCCGAAACCGAAGCCAAGGGCCGCATCCACACCTCCGCCGCCACCGTGGCCGTCATGGCCGAGCCCGAGGACGTCGAAATCGACATCCAGCCCGAAGACTACCGCGAGGACAAGTTCCACGCCAGCGGACCCGGAGGGCAACACGTCAACAAAACCGAGTCGGCAATCCGGCTCACGCACCTCGAAACCGGAATCGTCGTCAGCATCCAGGACGAAAAGAGCCAGCACAAGAACCGGCTGAAGGCCTTGCGGGTGTTGAAGACCCGGCTCTACGAACGGCGGCGCGAGGAAGAGCAACGAAAACGCTCCGACGAACGCAAAAGCAAAATCGGCTCCGGCGACCGAAGCCAAAAAATCCGCACCTACAACTTCCCCCAAAACCGCGTCACCGACCACCGAATCAACCAGGACTGGTACAAGCTCGAGAGCATTCTCGCCGGCAACGTCGACCCGGTCATCGAAGCCCTCACCGAATACGAACGCCGGGAACTGCGCGATGCGTTCGGGACAATCGAGTGAGGGCGAAACTCGAAATACGAATTCCGAAATACGAAACAAATCCGAAATATCAAATCCAAAAGGCTCAAAACGGGAAACCTTGCCTGTGCCGTTGTGAGGTAACCGTCTTCGATTTTCGGATTTCGCATTTCGAGCTTGTTTCGGATTTCGAAATTCGGATTTCGTATTTCCCCCCCCCACGCCCCCGGCTTCCAACAATGCCCGAAACCGAAGGATGGACCGTTGGCCGGCTGCTCGAGTGGACCACGGAGTATCTCAAAGGCCACGGCGTGGACAGCCCGCGGTTGGATGCCGAAGTGCTCCTGGCCGGGGCCCTCGGCTGCCGGCGGATCGACCTGTACACGCGCTTTGCCGAGGAGCCGGACGAACGGCCGCGCACGGCGTTTCGCCAGTTCGTCAAGCAACGGGCAAGCGGCACGCCGGTCGCCTATCTGGTCGGCCGCCGCGAGTTTTATTCGCTCAGCTTCCAGGTAACGCCCGACGTGCTCATCCCGCGCCCGGAGACCGAACTCTTGGTGGTCGCCCTGCTCGATCTGGCCAAGTGCCGGCCGGTCGGCCGGCCGATCGCGATCGCCGACGTGGGCACCGGCAGCGGCATTATCGCCGTCTGCGCAGCCCGAAACCTTGCCGCCGCCCGCCTGACAGCGACCGACATTTGCCCGGCCGCCCTGAAAGTTGCCAAGGCCAACGCCGCCGAACACGGCGTGGCCGACCGGATCGAGTTCGTCGAGGGCGATCTGTTCGCGGCGGTGCCGGCCGACCGGCGGTTCGATTTCGTGGTGAGCAACCCGCCCTACGTCAGCACGGCCGAGTTGGCAACCCTGGCGGCCGACGTCCGCGACCACGAACCCCGCGTCGCCCTGGTCGCCGGCCCGCAGGGCACCGAGTTCATCGAGCGCCTGGTCCCCGCCGCCGCCGAGCGGCTCAACCCCGGCGGACATCTACTCATCGAGGTAAGCCCCATGGTCCACGACGCCGTCAGGGCCATCCTCGAAGCCGACGAACGTTTCGAACTCGGCGAAACGATCAAGGACCTCGCAAGGTTGCCGAGAGTCGTTCAGGCGAGGAGGAAGTGAGTAGTTACAACCAAATCCGAATCTCGAAATCCGAAACAAATCCTAAATTCCAATGACCAAAAACCGAAATGCCTCGGCTTGCGGCCGGGTGGCATCGTTACGTGACGCGGCCCAAAGTTTTGAACATTCCAGGCTTCGGATTTCGGATTTGTTTCGGATTTCGTGCTTCGGATTTCGAATTTTGAACATACGCGCGCCGTGCGCGCATGTTAAAGAGTAAAACTCTAAACCCTGCCCATGCACTCCTTCCAAATCACCGGCGGCCGGCGGCTCTCCGGCACGGTCCGTGTCGGCGGTTCGAAAAACGCTGCGCTGCCGATGATGGCCGCCGCGATCCTGGCCGACGGACCCGTCCGGCTCGAAGGCCTGCCGCGGCTGACCGACGTGCGGACCCTTGCCCGGGTGTTGCGACAGCTCGGCATGCGCGTCGCCCGAACACGCGATGATGCGGTGCTCTTGGAGACGGTCGATCCGGCGCCGGTTCGCGCCCGGTACGATCTCGTCCGCCGGATGAGGGCGAGCTTCTGCGTGCTCGGCCCGCTGCTGGCCCGGCGAGGCCATGCCGTCGTCTCCCTGCCCGGCGGGTGCAACATCGGACGCCGCCCGGTCGATCTCCACCTGAAGGGGCTCGCGGCACTCGGGGCCGATCTCCGACTGCGCCACGGATACGTCATCGCCGAAGCACCGCGGCTGGTCGGCACCGCCATCGACCTGACCGGGCCGCGGGGACCCACCGTCACCGGAACCGCCAACATCCTTTCGGCCGCCGTGCTCGCACAAGGCAAAACGACCATCACCGGCGCCGCCATGGAGCCCGAGATCGTCGACCTGGGCAACTTCCTCGTCGCGATGGGAGCGAACATCCACGGGCTGGGAACACCGGTCCTGGAAATCGACGGCGTGGAACGTCTCCGCGGCGTCGCCTACCGCATCATCCCCGACCGGATCGAAGCGGCCACGCTGCTCTTGGCAGCCGCCATAACCGGCGGATCGGCCACCATCGCCGGCGCCCGGCCCGAACATCTCACGAGCGTGTTGGAAACGCTTCGCCGGGCCGGTCTGCAAATCGCCACGGGCAGCGAGGGCATCACAGTCACGTCCAGCGGCCGGCCGGGTCCAATCGACATCACCGCCCTGCCCTACCCCGGCATCCCGACCGATCTTCAAGCCCAGTTGACCGCGTTGGCGTGCGTTGCCGACGGCCGCAGCACGGTCCGCGACTGCGTCTTCCCGCACCGCTTCTTACACGTCGCCGAACTCAAGCGTCTCGGGGCAAAGATCGAGAACTGCCAGGGCACCGCAATCGTCACGGGCATCGAGCACCTAAGCGGGGCCGAAGTCACCGCGTCGGACCTGCGGGCAAGCGCCGCCTTGGTCATCGCCGGTCTAGCCGCCCGCGGAAAGACCACGATCCACCAAATCCACCACCTCGACCGCGGCTACGAACGCCTGGACGAAAAGCTAAACCGCCTCGGGGCACGAGTCGAAAGGCTCTCGCCCACAGCCGCCCCACCACACACAATGCAAAGCCGCGACCGTTGACTCTGTGATTTCTTGTAGGGGACGCCCTCTGTGGCGTTCCGGGAAGCGGCAAAGAGCGCGTTCCCCACGTCTCGGAACGCCACAGAGGGCGTTCCCTACAGACCGTCGATACTGGACCGAAAGAATCACAACCTCGTCGGTCCCGCCCGTCTTCACAGCCAATCACGGGAACCCTTGCGCGGCCTAAGAGTTTAGTATTATGTCCCCGGAACTCCCCCCCCGGAACTCCCCCCCGGAACTCCCGGAACTCCCCGAACCCGTTCGGAACTCTTAAGGACCAGGTGAGTCCACATTCGGCGCCGCCCTTGGTTTTTCTTGGGCGCTACTCCAGCCATCGCACAACGACCTTTATCGTACCGGTCTTTGTGCATTCATCAGCACTGACGACACATCTGTAATTGGCCATATCCTCATCGAGTAAGACATATGTACCCCCTCTTTTCAGGAGCGTGACGCCATCCTTTACCTTAATCGTGGGTTCTCCATTGAGGATCCGAGAAATCGGACAATCGCTTTCGCCAAGATGCTTCCGCTCAAACACGTAAAGAACTCGCATGTTTGTATTGCTATAAGGTTCTTTGGATACAGGCGCCGTGTTCCCCGATAAGTCATTGATGGTGAATTCGGGAATTTGGATGGATGTACGTCGATCGCATGCGCTAACAAGTAAACATAGAATCAGAATAACGAACGACGGATTTGCTATCAAACGTGAGCTCATATCAGAATTATCTTGCCTATGGGATGGGTGAGATTAAATCTTCGACCTGATCGAGAAACTCTTCGCGCGCCTGACCAGCATTGAAAAACTCGAACCTCCCGCTAGTGGGAATTCCGGGGGGAATTCCAGGGACATAATACTTAATTATTCGGATGTTTTGGTTTCGGGCCGCGTTTTGTTGGTTTTAGGACGCGGCCCAGCTTCTTCTTCAGGTACATCCTGCTTTGTCGCAACGTCAGCGGCGGGCAAGCCCGCCCGCTAAACGGCCCCGATGGTCCGCTTGAACTGCTAGATTTCACATAACCGGCAAGGCGGCCCCGTCGAGCCACGTCCGCCAGCTTTGGTACTTCGGATTGTCGAGCTTCTGAAGCAGGATCGGATTTCGCTTCGGCTTGTAGGGGCGGCCGACCAGCGTCATTCTGGCTTCCTTGGGCGTCCGTCCGCCCTTCTTCGTGTTGCACTTCATACACGCGCACACGACGTTCTCCCAGGTGGTCGGGCCGCCGAGGCTTCGCGGAATGACGTGGTCGAGGCTCAATTGGTGCGCCGGAAATCGCCCCCCGCAATACTGGCAGCAGTGGCCGTCGCGGGCGAGCACTCCGCGCCGGTTCAGGTGAAACCGCTGCTTCGGAACCCGATCGTAGATCAACAGCCGGATCACCCGCGGGATCTGGATCTCGAAATTCACCGCGCGGATCCAGTCGTCGTGCGGCCGCTTCTCATCGGCCCGAAGCTCGCTGATCTCGCGCCACGACTGGAAGCTGTAGTTGGCAAACGCGCCCTCTTCGAGATGGACCACCTCGGCCAGCTCGCGGAACAACAGTCCGAACGCCCGGCGGACGGTCACCACGTGGATCGCCAGATAGAGACGGTTGAGGACCAGAACGCTGGCCCGAAGCGGCGGGGGCGGCTGGACCGGCTCGGTCGTGACGGGCCCGCGGCGCACCGCTCCATTGGTCTTACGCGATCGTCGCGCCGAGCGGCGCTTCTTGGCCGATTGCAGCCCTTGCACTTGCGGACTCCCGCTGTTTGTCCAGGCATGGGACCATCCAAGCCGGAAAGCCAAAGGGTGTGGACCCTTCACGATAATGTTCTATTCTAGCCGGGCAAGAAGCATTTCGCCAGCCCCCGAAATGCTACATGTAACATCGGTGATCGCGATATTATGCCACTTTATGGGTATCCTATTATCAGAAAACAGTTCGAGTAACGCTGGTGACATGCTGTTGTCACCCGACATGGAACGCGGACAGGGCGTGATTTCCGCTGCAATGACCCCGAAAATGCCGCGCCGAAATCGCCGCAAATCCTTTGACGCATAGACCTTGGAACGAGAGAAAACCGGGGCAGATCGCGCCGGCTCGTGCCGGACACGGAAAAACAAGGGTTGAAAAGCCGCGTAAAGTAGTGAAACTTGAGCGACCATCCCCCTCTTCAGCCTTTTCAACGGGAAATTCTCCGCCGCCGGCGCAAAATCGGCCAGAACGCCTTGCCACGGCGTGCGGCTTGCCATTAGGATGGAATTATACGTGGGGCTTATTCTATCGCAGATCGACTCTCGTCGGTCTCCAATGTGGGGAGCAACTTGATGATTCGTTACTCATGCGATATGTGCAAGCGGGACATCGACCCGGAAATGGACGTCCGCTACATCGTCAAAATGGAAGTCTTTGCCGCGTTGACCCCCACGCCGGCCGACGAAATGGACGACGATCGCGACCACCTCCAGGAAATCCAGGACATCCTCGAGTGTCTCGACGACGTCGAAGACAACCAAATCGGCGACGACGTCTACCAACAGATGCGATTCGATCTCTGCCCGGAGTGCCGAAAGAAATTTCTCGAGAACCCGCTCGGGCGCGAGGTCGCCAAAGCCTTCGGGTTTAGCACCAACTGATCATGCCGCGCCGCTCCTCTCCGCGCAAGCTGTCGAAAAGGCAATTGCGCACGCTGATTATCGTCGTTGCGGTTGCCGCGGCGGTCTTGCTGCGATGGTGGAATCCCCGCGCCGACGCGCCGCCTTTGGAAGAAGGAGTTCCGTATCGGGTCAAGCGGGTCGTCGACGGCGATACGCTGCTCTTGACCGGCGGCGCAAGGATTCGCCTCATCGGCGCCGACACGCCCGAAACGGTCAAGCCGAACTGGCCTGTCGAACCGTGGGGGCCGGAGGCAACCGAGTTCACCCGCAACTTCGTCCGCGGCGCCGACGTCTTTCTGGAGTTCGACGGACCGCGAATCGACCAGTACGACCGCGTGCTCGCCCACGTCCGGGTCGGCGACCGGATGCTCGGCGAGGAGCTGATCCGCGCCGGACTCGCCCGGGCCGAAACCCGCTACGACTACAGCGAAACGGCCAAGTCCCGCCTCCGCGCCGCGGAATCAGAAGCCAAGGCCGCGGGCCGCGGGATCTGGTCCCGGCGCGAGTAGTGGGTGGTGGGTGTTGAGTGGTGAGTATTGTGGTTGGCCACTGGAACAAACGCCCCCGCACTGCGTGCGGGGGTTCTGCGGCGTCCCGCCCTGCCCTTGCAATTCTTGATGAGGTGCGATACCTTGTAAAGCCGCGACCAATGGTCGCGGAGAAGTGGGACACGCTTTGCGAACGACAGGGCTTGCGCGACCACTGAGGCTGTGACTTTTTGGCGTTTGACACGTTCAGTCTGTAGGGAACGCCCTCTGTGGCGTTCCGGGAAGCAGCAACGAGCGTGTTTTCCGGGTTTCGGAACGCCACAGAGGGCGTTCCCTACAAAAAGTCACAGCCTCACGGGTCGCGGCTTTACAGCACGAACGGCAACAGTTCACCAAGACACGGTTGAAGACAATGCCCGACGAATTTGATCCCTACCACACGTGGCTGGCCATCCCGGCGGACGAGCAGCCGCCGAACCATTACCGGTTGCTGGGAGTGCGGTTGTTTGAAGACGATATGGACGTGCTGCTAAACGCCGCCGACCAGCGCATGGCGCACCTGCGTTCGTTTCAGTCGGGTAAGCGGGCCGAGACCGCAGACCGGTTGCTCAACGAAGTCTCGCTGGCGCGTCTGTGCCTTCTCGATCCGCGGAAGAAAGCGACCTACGACGCCCGGCTGGGCACGTCGTCACCACCGGAAACCGCCGGCCGGCAACACGCCGACGACGTCGACGGCACCGTCTTCGGCGAGTACGTGCTTCTCGACCAGATCGGCAAGGGCACCACCGGGCACGTCTTCAAGGCGAAACACACCACCATGGGACGTATCGTCGCTCTGAAGACATTGCTGGCCGACATGACCAGCACGGAAGACAAGGTGGCAAGGTTCCGCCGCGAGGTCAAAATCCTCTCGCAACTGAGCCATCCGAACCTGGTGACGGCCTACGACGCCGGCGAGCGCGACGGGGTCCATTACCTGATCATGGAATACGTCGACGGCGAGACGCTTACGTCGCTGCTGCGGCGCGCCGGGCCGCTTTCGGTCGAGCACGCGATCAACTACGTGTTGCAGGCGGCCGGCGTCCTGGGATTCGTCCACGCCAACGGTATCCAACACAGCAACGTCAAGCCGAGCAACCTGATGGTCAATCGGCAAGGCGTCGTCAAGCTGACCGGGCTGGGGCTGGCGCGAATCGACTTGCGGATTACGCCGCTCGATGCCGATGTCGAGGATGCTGCAACAGCGGGGCGGGTGATGGGAACCATCGACTACATGGCGCCCGAACAGACCATGCCCGGCAGCAAGGTCGACTACCGTGCCGACATCTACGCCCTCGGCTGCACGCTCTACACGCTGCTGTCGGCCAAACCCCCTTATTCGATGAAAACGCTGCACGAGAAGATCGTTGCCCACCGCTCTGCTCCGGCGCCGTCGCTGTTCGAGTGGCGGTCCGACATCCCGTATGCGCTCGACACCATTTTCCGGCGGATGTTGGCGAAACGTCCGGAAGAACGTCCCCGGTCGATGAACGAGGTTATCACGGGATTGCAGGCGATCTGAGCGGATCGCACCGGTCACTTCGCCACGAAACGCCCTTCCTTGGCAAACGCGGCCAGCGCCGCGGCGCCGTCGTCGTAGATGTCGAAAACCTTGTCCATCCTGGTGATCTGAAAGACCTGCTGCAAGTCGTTGGAGACGCTGCACACCTTCACGGCCAGGTCGAGTTCCTTGCACTTCTTGCCGATGCGGATCAGCATTCCCAGGGCGGCCGACGACATGAACTTCACCATGCGAAAATCGAACAATACGTTCGGCTGCTCGGCCTTCTCCAGCAAACTCACCACGTCGCCGTGCATCTGCTCGATGGCCGCCTCGTCCAGGATTTTCGCTTCGGTCGGATAGAGCGTCAGGACCTGGGCGGTGGCCCTGTAGGTTACGGACGACTCCATGGCCTTTCCTCGTGACGGGTGATGGGTTCACAGTCTTGGGGGCGAAGAAACCTCATTATCGGGAATTTTCGGGGCAGTGCAATGCCTGGGCGTCCCCCGCCGGTGGGAACTTGTGAAGGAACCCACCGGATGGTAAAATTCCGGGTTCTACGCTGTAGGGTGGGACAAGCGAAGCGCCGGCCCACCACGCTGGACTACGGGATCACACCACATAAGAAAGCTGGACTTCAAACGTGAGCAACACCGACATTCTCAGGCTTGCCGTCATCGGCGGCGACGGGACCGGCCCGGAGGTGGCCGCCGAAGGCGTCAAGGTCCTCGGGGCCGTCGCCGCGATGGAAGGCATCAACTACCAAACCAAGGACTTCGACTACGGCGGTGACCGATACCTGGCCACCGGCGAGGTCCTGCCCGAGGGAGCACTCGACGAGCTCGGCGCCTTCGACGCCATCCTGCTCGGGGCCGTCGGCCATCCCGACGTCGCGCCCGGCATCCTCGAAAAGGGCCTATTGCTGAATCTCCGCTTCCACTTCGACCAGTACATCAACCTCCGCCCGGTGAAGCTCTACCCCGGCGTCGAAACCCCCCTGGCCGGCCGCGGACCCGACGACATCGACTTCGTCGTGGTCCGCGAGAACACCGAGGATATGTACGCCGGAATGGGCGGGTTCCTCAAGAAAGGAACGCCCGACGAAACGGCCATCCAAACCGCCATCTACACCCGAAAGGGATGCGAGCGCTGCATCCGCTGGGCATTCGAGTACACCCGAAAACGAAACAAGAAAAAGCAGCTCACCCTGGTCGCCAAGACCAACGTGCTGACCTACGGCCACGACCTCTGGGACCGGACGTTTCAGGAAGTGGCCAAGGAGTATCCCGACGTTACGCCCGATTACAACCACGTCGACGCCTGCTGCATGTGGATGGTCAAAAACCCCGACTACTACGACGTGATCGTCACGACGAACATGTTCGGCGACATTATCACCGACCTGGCCGGGATCCTCCAGGGCGGGATGGGTGTGGCCGCCGGCGGAAACATCAACCCCGAACCCGGCGGAACCAGCATGTTCGAGCCGATGGGCGGAAGCGCACCGAAATACACCGGAAAAGGCGTGATCAACCCGATCGCCACGATCAGCGCCGTCGCCATGCTGCTCGAACAGGCCGGCCACGAAAACGCCGCCGCCCGCGTCCTCAAGGCGATCGAATTTGTCACAGGAAACAAGATGAAGAGCCAGGCCGCCGGAAAGATGGGCTACAGCACTACGGAAGTCGGCGACCTGGTCTGCGAGGCGCTTTGAGGAAGACCCCATGCCCGTCATGCAAAGCCCGCCGGGTGCCTATGCCTTGATCGACGGGCGGTGCTATCTCTATTTCGCGGGTACCGGCTATCTCGGGCTTCAGTCGCGTGCGGAGGTGATCGGGGCCGCTTGCGAAGCCGTTGCGAAATACGGCATCGGCAGTGCCACCTCGCGGCTGCGGACCGGCTTCGGCGACACCCCGCCGGTCCTCGAGGTCGAGCGGCTGGCCGCCGAGTTTTTCGACCTCGCCGACGCCTTCTACTTTGCCTCGGGCTACTTCGGCGCCACGATCCTTGCGACGGTGTTTCGCGAGGAGTTCGACGCGGTGTTCGTCGACGAGCTTTCGCACTACAGCATCTTCGACGCGGCCCGATTGGCCGACCGGCCGGTGTTCACGTTCCGGCACCGCAACGCGGCCGATCTCCGGGAGCATCTCGGCGGAGACCTGCCGCCCGGCGGACGGCCTTTGGTCCTGACCGACGGGGTGTTCGCCGTTTCGGGAAAGATTGCACCCGCAACCGAGTATTACGGCGTGCTCAAAGAGTTTCCCGGCGCGATTCTGGCCGTCGACGACGCCCACGCCCTGGGGGTGCTCGGCGGGCGCGGACGCGGAACCTTCGAGGACGCCCGCTTGTGGGACGCCGGGGTCAACTGCCACCCGGCCGCCGAAGACGCCGACGGCCCGCGGCTGCTGCTCTGCGGCACGTGCAGCAAGGCGATCGGCGGCTACGGCGGCATCATCCCCGGCTCGCGGGCGTTCATCGACCGGCTGAAGACGACCTCGCACCTCTATTCCGGCGCCAGCCCGCCCCCGATTCCAACCGCCGCAGCGACCGCCAAGGCCATCGAGCTGATCCTCGACGAACCGGGACTCCGCAGGCAGCTACAGCAAAACGTTTCGCTGCTGAGAGAGGGATTGCGGGGCCTCGGCTTCGACATCGAGGAGTCGCCGGTGCCGATCGTCAGCCTCACCATCGGCGACGCCGCGAACATGGTGCGGATTCAGCACGACCTTGCGTTGCGCGGCATCTGCATCACCTACTTCGCCGCCTACTCCGGCGTCGGGCCCGAAGGCGCTTTGCGCATTGCCGTCTTTGCCACCCACACCCCCGAAATGATCGGCATGTTGCTCGACGCGCTGAAACCGCTCGTGTAAGAACGCCGGCGCCGGGGTGCCATGCCCACGCTTGCGTGGGCATGTGGGAACGTGTAGAATTCTTCCTGTAGTTGAAGCGATCGATCGAATGCCGACCATTGCTCGGTCCTGACGGATTACGTCACGCCGGGGTGCCATGCCCACGCTTGCGTGGGCATGTGGAAACGTGTAGCCGGGGTGCCATGCCCACGCTTGCGTGGGCATGTGGGAACGTGTAGAATTCTTCCTGTAGTTGAAGCGATCGATCGAATGCCGACCATTGCTCGGTCCTGACGGATTACGTCACGCCGGGGTGCCATGCCCACGCTTGCGTGGGCATGTGGGAACGTGTAGAATTCCCCCATTAGTCGAGGCGATTGATTACGTGTCGACCGTTAGTCGACACGGACGGACTACGTCACGCCGTTCGATACCGCGACATGCCCACGCGAGCGTGGGCATGGCACCCATGGCACCCTTCTGGCCCAGAATGAAACGGCCCCACCGAAAACGCTGCAGGCGGTATGACGTCGAGGGCGACGCCCATCATCTGACGTTCTCGTGTTTTCAGCGACTCCCGTTATTCTCGCGAGAACGTTCGTGCCGTTGGATGCTTGATGCGTTGCAGCTTGGGCGCGACCAGGGCAAGTATGACCTTTGGGCGTATGTGATCATGCCTGAACACGTACATCTGGTGCTTTGGCCGCATGCAAACGTCAAGATATCGCAGATTCTCACGACGCTGAAACAGTCGGTGTCGAAACGGGCTTTGTTGTGGCTTGGTGAACACTCGCCGGAATTCCTCGCGAAACTGGAACACGTTCGCCCGAACGGGCAGCGTTCCTACCGATTCTGGCAGCGCGGCGGCGGGTACGACCGCAATCTGCGGTCGGTTTCCGACATCCATGAGAAGATCAAATATATTCACGGCAATCCGGTTCGCCGTGGTCTGGTTGGGCGCGCGGATGATTGGCCGTGGTCGAGTTGTCGTGCGTGGGAGACGGGCAAAGACGATCCGATTCCCATCGACCGCGAGTCGTTACCGATGTTGACACCGGGAGATATGCCTCGTGGTCGCGCGTAGCTCACATGCCCACGCAAGCGTGGGCATGGCACCCATGCTTCTGTGTTGAACTGTCCATTACATACTTCAAGAGAAGCCGGGGTGCCATGCCCACGCTTGCCGTGGGCATGTGGGAACGTGTAGAATTCCCCCATTAGTCGAGGCGATCGATTACGTACCGACCGTTACTCGACACGGACGGACTACGTCATGCTGTTCGATACCGCAGCATGCCCACGCAAGCGTGGGCATGGCACCCGTGTACGTCATGCTGTTCGATACCGCAGCATGCCCACGCAAGCGTGGGCATGGCACCCGTGCATGTGTGGGAACGTCTTCCCCGGCAGCACCCGCTACCCGCTTTCCTCCCCCCTGCCCTCTTCCTTCTCCCCACTTCCCTCTTTCTCCCCTGTCTTCTGTCCACTGTCCTCTGTCCTCTCCCCACTTTCCTCTTTTTCTTTCAACAACTTGTCGAGTTTCCAGGGCACGGCCAGCACCGAGCGAATGAGGTCGACCGAGAGGTAGTAGGCCAGGAAGAGGACGTAGACCGCAAACGGCAGCAGGGCAAACAGCACGATCAGGCGCATCGCCCGAAGCGCCGACTGCTCGATGGGGATCCGGCCGGCAAGCGCCCCTTCGTACTCTGCAAAAAACGGCTTCACCGGGGGTTCCGCCCATAGGTCCGCCGGATCGGCGTCCCCGTCAACGGCCGTTGCCGTTTGCCCGACGACCGCCGCCTCGCTGTCGCCGGCAGGGCCTATCTCGACAAACGGCACCGCGTAGCACGCCAACAGCACGGCAATCGTTCCGTAGAGCACGCCCGCGCCGAACGCCACCGGCACGACCCGGGCAAGGAGCTTTATCAAGAACGAGAAGACGCCGATCGCCTCTTCGCCGGGGGCCGTCCGCGGGACGACCTCGATGCTCAGGCACGCGGGAACCAGCGAGACCAGCGCAGCGAATTCACCGACGACAAACACCGCAAGTCCCAGGAAAATCAACACGTATTCGCCGTCGCGAACGGCCGGCATCACCAACACGGCCAGCGCGGCCAGCCCGGCAACCATCGCCAGCACGGCGAAGCTGTCGGGAAAGGCGGTCGAGGAGAGCCGGCCGCTCGTCTGACGGTTCAGCCGCCGCAAGACGGCCGTGAAACGCTCGGCCACGTATTGCAGCACCAGCAGCGTGAGTATCCAGACGAGTCCGAAAACGAGAATCCTTGCACTGCCGGCCCCCACGACCACCGGAAACAGCGCCCCGGCGACCATCGCTGCGTAGAGTCCGAAATGGCCCATGACGGAAAATATCCTCGCCAGCGAGTCGACCAGCGCCGGCGTCAGGCCGGGTCGGACGCCGTCGAGCAGCGCGTCGAAGAAGTGCCGGCCCGCCGGCCTCGCCTTCGCCGGGGCGCCGCCGGCCGCCTGCGCCCACGGCGACTGTACCGGCGCCGTCCGTCCCGACGGCGGCGGCGGACCGATCGATTCCTGCGAGGCCGATACCTGCTGCGAATCCCTTGGGAGGACAATCGCCCCCGACGGATCGATCGGCGGGGCCGGGATCGCGCCCGAACTGGACCCGCTCACCGCGGGAGGAACCGGACCGCTCGCGTCCGGAGGGGTCGGAACGGCCGCCCCGAACGCCGATGCCGGGGCCGCCGGCACGCCGCCCGGCGCCGAAACGTCCGACGCCTCCGAACCCGCAGCCGCGGGAGCGTCGCCCGATGGGGGAGCACTCGGCGCGGCGAAATCCGGCGTATCGAACCCCCCGCTCAGATCCGGTGCATCGGAACTCGCACTCCCAGGCGGTGCCGCCGGGCCGCCCGGTATCGTCGTGCCCGCCGGCGGTTCCGTACCGGGCAGTTCCGGCTCGGGCGGCTGGATCCGGCGAAACAGCTTCTTCACATGATTCGCCGCCTTCCAATCCTCCATCCCGTCGCGCCACACCAGATCGTCCGGCTGCAACTCCCCCGCATCCGCCAGCCGCTTCAACTCCGTCGGGCTCACCGGACCAAGCTGCTGATCGCCCTTGGCGTAATACCACTCAACTGCCATGAATTCTTCCCAAGCACAGACGGCACCCCACTATCTATCCTGACTCCCCCGGCCAAAACTTGCAAGGGGGGGCCTGCCGGCCCTGTTCGATCCAACCTGGATCGGAAGGACGCAAACTCCTATGAGTCTAACGGGGAGTTTGAACTCCAAGCCCTACCGTTCGAGATGGAGCGTCACCAGCGGTTTGAACGGATCGAAAGATTCGTTCATGGTCCAAGCCATTGCCCGCAGCAGAATGATCCGGAAGTAGGGATCGTTGAACGTGAAATAGTTGTGTCCGGCGCCCGAGACGAAAACTCTGCCCCGGCCCACCTCCTTGGTCCACATGACCGGCCACTTTTTGCCGTCGAGATCTTCGATCTTGGGAGGGCCCGGCAGTGATTTGTTGGCAATTGCCGGGCCGGCGGGCGAGGTTACCAGCGGGGTGATGCCTGCCGGATCGCCCCGCAAACCCCAATAGAACTCCTCGGCCAGATCGAACTTTTCCGGAAACCGCTCGAAGATGGGGGACTTCTTCGCCGCGTCGGTCAGGGTCACCGGCGTGGGCAAGATGCCCCACTTGGTCGCGCCCCTTCTGTGGTCCCATGCCAGGCCGATCCGCTTCGACAACTCTTCGCCCGAACCTTCCATCAAGGCCATGTGAATAAATATCAATCCGCCGCCGCGTTTCTGATAGGCGTCGATGAGATCGTAATCCCACAAGTCGTGCTGCCGCTTCTCAATGGTCCACATGTAGAACACGACCAAGTCGGCCTTTTCCCATTGCTCCTTCGTGGGGAAATTCATGGCGCGGGTGACCGTGACGCGGGGGACCTGAGGCAGAAGCACGTTCGCGTAGCGGTCCATGACCCAGGCGTATTCGTGGGTGCCCTTCTGGTGGAGCTTGTCAATCCCCCAGACCCAGACGATGTTCAGGTCTCGGGAGGGCTCTCGCTTCTCGATCGGTCCTACGATGCGCTTGATTTCCGCCGGATCGCGTTTCACCGGTTTCTGCCACGAGAATTGGCTGCGGGCCTGGCTGGTTGCGAAAAGGATCAGCAGCACGATCAGATAGGTTTGCCTCATTGTACGAAAAGTAAACATCTCCCGTCCTTTCGATCTGTCGGATAGCGTGGATGCGATTCCGCTCATCGTAGGCGCACCGGCAGGCGCTGTCAACACAACGAAACCTCGCCGTGTCCAGGTTGTCGAGTTCTCATACATACCTGACAACGGGTCGAGGGTTTTGCTTGCCAATACCCCAAAGGTGCTGCGGGGGTGATTGCATCGTCGTGGGGTTGTGGTATACTTCGGGATTAGATTTACTGTAACACTTCAGCCGAATGGCGAAACACTTTGTACGATGGTCTTCCAAGGTCGTCGAGGACTTGCAGTGTCACAGCAACGGCCTTGGAAGACCATCGTACTGCAGACGGCTGAAGCATTACGATTTACTCACATTTGGGGAATGCCGAATTTCTGCCGTATTTCTCAACTGCTGATTCCCTTGGGTCGTCACCGTCGTTCCGCAAATCTCGGAGAAGGTCATGGCCGAGCGATTCGATCCGTACCATCGCTGGCTGGGCATTCCGCCGGCGGAACAGCCGCCGAACCACTACCGGTTGCTGGCGGTAAATCCCTTCGAGGACAATCTCGATGTGATCGAGAGCGCGGCCGATCAACGGATGGCCCATCTCCGCACGTTCCAGTCGGGCAGGCACGGCAAGCTGTCTCAGAAGCTGTTGAACGAAGTGGCCGCCGCGAGGATTTGTCTGCTTGACCCGGGGAAACGGGCCTTGTACGACAAACAACTCCGGGTTTCGCTCGAGGCCAAACCCGTACCCAAGGCGGTGCCCAAGAAGAAAAGAGCCGGTCCCCGGCCCGGTCGCAGAGAGAAAAAGGGCGATCCGCAGGTGGGTAGTCTGTTTGTGGGTGAACAACCGACGCGGACTTCCGCCGCCGGGCGACGCCGCAGCAAGAACCAGACTCCGCTGATTATCGGCGGCGCCGCGGCCGCGCTCCTTTTGATCGTTGTCGTGCTGGCCGCGATTATCTCCTCGGGACCTGACGAACCCGTTTCCCAAGGCCCCCAGCCCCCCGGCGAGACGGCGGATGTTTCGCCCGGCGGGGAGAAGCCGGACGAACCGGGCCGGTACAAGATCGTAACGGACGATGAACACAAGACTCTTGCGGGATTGATGCACGAAGCAGACGATGCCGCTGCGGACGACCTCGCATCCAAGGGCCCATCCGAGGGCCCGGTGGCCTGCTACGATTTCTCATCCGGCGCCCGGGACAAGCTGGGCAATTATGACGGTGAGTTCGTCGGCGATGCGAAAGTCGTCGTCGACGCCGACCGCGGCAACGTTCTCAGCCTCGACGGCAAAGGCGACTACGTCCAAATCCCCTCGGTGTTCGGCGCCCCCGGCAGCGCAACGCTGACCGCGTGGGTCAATGCGGACGGAGACGGAGGAGGGGTCGTCTCGTTGGCCGATTCGCTTGCCCTGCGCGTTGGCACCAAAGATATTCGAGGTTTCTTCCATCACGGCCGGGGGATGAGCAAGTGGCAACAATTTGATAACCGGCGGAACATCGTCGGAACGGGGTGGCGGCACATCGCACTGACATTCGACGACGACGGAAACTCGCAGAAGCTCTATCTCGACGGTTTGCCGGCGGCGTCGGGTTCCAATGGCCACCCGATCCAATACTTGGGGGCGACAACCGTCATCGGCCGGCACGCCATCCGCAACGAGTCGGCGTTTCAGGGAAAGATCGACGACGTGCGAATCTACAACCGCCCGCTTGCGCCGCACGAAATCGCGGCGCTGGCGGGACTTTCGGATGCAACGATCGCCGCAAAACCGCCTGCCGCTCCGGGCCTGGTCTTCCACCTTCCGTTCGATTCCGATCCCGACAGTTCCGTGGGCAGGTTTCTGGGGTCGCTCCGCGGCGATGCCTCGATCGTGACCGATCCGATCCGCGGCAACGTGCTCAGCCTCGACGGGCGGGGCGACTGGGTCCTGCTGCCCAATTTCCCCAAACCGAAAAACGCCGTCACCGGCGCCGCCTGGGTCTACCTCAACCGCCCGACGGAATGGGCCTCGATCATGAAGAACTGGGGCGAGAGGCCAATCGGACTGTTTCATTTCGGATTGACGGGAATGGGAGGGTGCCTACACGTTAAGCTCGGCACCGCTGCCGGGGCCGTGGATGCCCGCAGCCGGACGCCGCTGAGCACCGGCCGTTGGCACCATGTGGCGTTCACGGCCGACGGCTCGGTGCTGCGACTCTACGAAGACGGCCGCCAAGTGGCCGGCACACCTGCTCCGGGCGCGTTGGCGACCCCGCTGGTGCAATCGGTTGCCATCGGAGCCAAGACGAACGACGCCGGGACGGGCCTCCCCCGCATGAGAAAAGGGTTCTTCAACGGCAGGATCGACGACGTGCGACTCTACGATCGGGCGCTGAGTGCGTCGGAAATCGCCGCGCTGGCCGTCGTCGAAGAGCCGCCGGCGGACATCGCCGCCACGACGGACCCCGTCGGCGTCCCCGTTAATCCGCCCCCGTCGCCGCGGCCGAAGCCGAAACCCGCCGGTTCCGACAAGCGGCTTCCCGTTCCTTCGGCCGCCGAGCAGGCCAAGATCCTCCCGCTGGTGATCGAGGCCTTTGAACTGGAGCCGAGGAAGCTGGCCGCCGCCGAGCCGAAAGCGCTCAGCGAGCTGGCCCGATCCGTGCTCACGGAAGCCGTCAACACCAAGGACGAGCCCAACACGCAATACGTCATGCTCCGCAAGGCGTGCGAGCTGGCCTCGGATGTGGGCGATCTGCCCGCGGCCCTGGAGGCCGTCGACGAACTCGGGAAGCGTTTCCGCGCAGACCCGACCGCCATGCGAATCCACGTGACGCGGACCGCCCTGAAGGCGAATATCCCGCCCGATGTCAGGGAGAAAATGGTCGAATTGGCCCTGCCGGTCGTCGACGAGGCGATCGCCGCCGACAAGTACGACGATGCCGAAAAGATGACCTCGTCGCTGTTGAAACTCGCGGGCCGCATCTCCGACCGGAGCTACACCCAACAGGTCGCCCAGCGGCGAAAGCTCATCGCGTCGAAACGGAAGTCGTACGCCAAAGTCGCCGCGGCACTGAAGGCATTGAAGGTCGACGCCGATGATCCGGAGGCCAACGCCACTGTCGGAATTCACCTCTGCATGAGGAAGAATCGGTGGGACGAGGGGCTTGCGATGCTCGTCAAGGGAAACAACCCGAAACTGAAGCAAGCCGCCGTGCAGGAGCAGGGCAACCCCTCCGATCCCCTGAAACAACTGGAAGTGGGCGAAGGTTGGCACGACGCGGCCGAGGATCTGCCCGACGACGTGAAGATGGCCTGCCTCGACCGGGCCAAAAGCTGGTACGAACGTTGTCTGCCGAAACTGCCCGGACTCCACAAGGTGAAGGCCCAGAAACGGCTCGACAAGATTGCCGAAGCGGCCAAAGACCTTCCGCAAGCCAAGGCGGCCGGGCCGAAATTCCCCTGCAACGGCCTGCTCGCGGCGGCTTGCGACTATCGATGCGACATCGCGATCAACGGGTCGATTGCCGGCTACGCCAGTTCCTCGACACCCGCCAAACTGGCCCGGGTCTTCAACGCCGGCGATACGATCATCGTGCGAGTGAGGCGTTCGACGGGCAGGCGCGCCTTTGCCTGCGCGATCAAGCTGGAAGGATACCCTCGCATGATCGTCACCGGGGCGCGCGGCAGCGGCTGGATGAGCTACCGGCCTACGACGACGTACCAGTGGTATGCGCCCGGCGGCACGGTTGCCGGCCCGGCCGTTGCGGCCATGGGCGCCTCGTCGCAAGTGGTGTCCACCCTTGCCGGCGTCCCGTGCGGGGCCATCTGGAGCAGCCAGGAGGATTCGCCCACCAGCAGTTATTCGTATGCCTATCTGATATTGCAGTTTCCGGGAACCCCGCCGGCCGGCAAAGCCGCACCCGGCGCGGCGCCTGCTGCGGTGGGAACGTCTGGTCGCCCCGTTCCTCAAACACCGAAGGAGGTCCCTCAACCTCCCAAACCGGCCCCGACAACGAAAGGGCTTGTTGCTCACTGGAAACTGGACGAAGGAAGCGGGACGCGGGCGCTGGACGCCTCGGGGAACGGACACCACGGGACATTGGTCGGCGGCGCACGATGGAGCGACGGCCGGATCGGCAAAGCACTGACGTTCGACGGCAAGGACGACTACGTCCGGCTCGGCAATCCGCGCCAATTGAATTTCCGGGGGCCGATTACGATGGCCGCCTGGGTTCTGCTTCCACGATCCCCAACCTCGCAACACTCAAATATCCTCGCGCACGGCTTCATTAGGGAGCCCAAGGGTAATGTTTACCTGCGAGTGACAAAAGGATCCTTGGGCCGTCGATCTTACGAGACCGGCGCATGGGATGGAACCGATCATCGTGCATTTGCAACCATGTCGTCCGACAACAGTGACGGTGGAACGTGGACGCATCTGGCCGGTGTCTCTGACGGTACGCGTTGGTTCTTGTACCGCAATGGCGCCCATCTCGTGACCCAGGAAAGCCGCGTCGGCGCAATTCCCGTCAATGGTGATTGGGCCATCGGCGCCCGCGGCGATGGCAGCGAGCGATTCTTCCGGGGTTCGATCGACGACGTGCGAATCTACAACCGCGCCCTGTCGGCCGAGGAGATCAAGGTCTTGGGGGCCAGTGCGACGCAGTAGGCCGTCGAGGCGCCTTCGACGGAAATACGGCAACTTGACGGCCGGGTGCCAGGGGCTGCTTGTCAGCCCGTGCTTGTTTGCCGTTGCGGCAAACGCTGGCGGGCAAGCCGCCAGTGGCACCGTGCGCCTGCGAGCGTGTTTGGTCGGAGGGGTGAGAGTCCCCTTCAGGCATGCACACTCCGGCCTGTAACTGAAAGTAACTGCATCCTTGTGAAAGGAGGTGGAGAGCAACTGGAAGTGAATGAGCAGTCCGTAGGATGACGAACCTGTTTCGGCCGTTGCGCCTGGCGAGCCTGTGGTGGATTGGCGAAGCCTGGACCGGAAACGGGAACCTACCACGCTGGACGATTGCCTACTTTGACGAGCAAGGGTTGTTCAACCTGACAACCGCCCTGGCTCGAAAGCGTCAATCCTCAACAAGGTGAATCACCAACCGGAGAGCCGGATGCGGGAGATCCGCACGTCCGGTTCGGAGGGAGGGGAGGCCGGAACCAACCGGCTTTCCCTACCCCTATCGGCCTATTCCCCCTCTATTTCCCCCCGGGCCACCCGGCCCAAAGTTTACCCCATGGCACAGATTCTTCAAGTCGCCCCTGCGTCTTCGAGGCAGGGCACAACGTAGCAAGTGGTCTTGAACTCGCCGCTGGGCTGGAAGCCTATCAGCGTGGTCGAAATACTGAGGCCGTACTCGCCTCCGGAATAAACGGCGCTGACGTTTTTTCTGTTCGGATCGTTCGAATCCTTCTGGTCGATGAGAACGAGGCAGGTCTTGAAATCCACGTCGGGAGCCGGCTTGCCTTGTTGTTTCCAGAGGGCTTCCCATTCGGCTTCGGTCGTTATGGGGCCTCTGGCAAGGGGCTTCTTCGTGACTCCGTAGTCGATGGTTTTCAGTATCTTGAGATTATAAGACTTGATCAGCGACCTGACGGGCTGCAACGCGTCGTACAATTCCTTCGTGACATAGCCGCCTTGCGACGCGTCGAGGCTCAGGCCCTTCAAGCCGCTCAATTCACTGAAGCGTTTGAGGTCGGCCAGGGGCAATTCGGAAACATCCACGGACAGGCGTTGAATTCCCGGGTCGTGCTTTATCAAAAGCTCCAGTTCCTCGCGGCTGAAGGGAGTTTTCCAGAAGTAGATCGAACCGAGACCTCGAAACCTCATCAGGAAGTATTCCAGTGCCTCGGGCGAACAGGGCGTTCCGTAGAAGTAGATGGTCCCGACCTTGTAGTATTCCGTGGCGAGCTGCGCGTCTCGCAAGGTAACTTCATTCTTGCCGTAAAAATGGAGCTGGTACGGACCGTCGGCTTTGTCGAGCGGTTGATAATACTTCTTTGCCGGTCGGCTCGAGAACAAATCGAGGAAGCCCGGACTGCCGACCGGCGGCGTTATCTTGTCGGCCAGTTCCTTCTTGCCCTCGCTGCGCAGGATGTCCATGAGTTGCACGTAGTCCCTGCACTTCATCTTCCGTGCGGTTTCGATCCCCTTGGCCTGGTCGGCCGGACGGTTGCTTTCGAGCATGTCGAGGCATTTCAGGGCGGCCTCGGACGGTTCCGTTACCTGCAACGTGACCGGCGCCGTCTTGTAAACCTTGCCGTTCATGGTGTAGTTGACGGTGAGCGTATACGTTCCCGGCTTCGTCCAGTACCAGTGATCGAGGAACCGGTTGCCTGTGCGAAGATCCCTGATCCTGATTTCGTAGGGTTTGATTCCGGAATGCGTCAGTTTCACGGGGCTTCCGCTACGATGCTCCTTGGGGGCGGGGCCCGTGTGCTTGTGGAAAACAGCTCCCGGCCCTTCGAGTTTGAGATCGAGCCAGCAATCGTCCGATCCGACAGAAGGAACTTCGCACGTCTTCTTGCCCGTGTTCTTTAGAATGAACCTCAGGTCCACTGCCGATGCCGGCGGGGTGCCCTGTTGATCCCCGGCCGGTTTCCTCATCGCGTAGGTGTCCTGAACAACAACCAATTGCGGCGTCAGGCTGACCTTGCTCCTTCTCGCTGGCGCCTGGCCGGATAGAAGCACGAGAAGTGCACAGGCCGTTGCCGTCCGACCGGTTGAATGGCTCATCATGTGTCGCTTCATGACTCTCTCCCTTTTTCTTTACCTGCCCGTGAATTTGTAGGTCTTCTCTTTCGAGTAGAGTTCGAGAAAACCATCCACGACGGCGAATTTGGTGATCGACTTGAAATCGACGCTTTTCGCGTAGGTGGTCGGATACCGCTTCTTCGTTTTCTGGTAGCGATTCGTGTTGTCGGACAAGAAGTCCTCGACGACTTCCTTGGCGTCGAGCTTCTTCTGAGATGCTTCGTCGAGCTTCATGTTCGCGATGTTCGCCCCGTCGACCTCGAGGGTGCCGGTGTACTTCTCGCGGTCGAGATCGGTGAATGTGAACGTCTTGTCCTCCTGCGCACGGAAATAGAGGTGGCGGTACGCGGTTCGGAATCGGTCCACGACGAATTCGTCCTTCGTCTTGTTGTCGATGATGGAATAGAGCGACCAGCCGCGGAGACTCATTTTGGAGAACGGGTAGCGTTCCAGCCGGTACGTCTGCTCGGGCGTATGCAAGAGCAGCGTGTCCCCCTTCATCTCGTATCGAGTGACGTCGGCGTAATGCACGTCTTCGATCACGAGATCCGAGCCTATCATGGTCGAGGCACAACGATTCTTGTCAATCGTGATCGAATCCTTTTCGATACGGCACGGCCCCCAAATGCTATTCACGCCGTCGTGCCATCGTGCTTGTCCCTTGCTGAACGAGATTCCGCCGTACGTCTTGGGGACGAACGACTTGCCCGTCTTCTTGTAGGTGACTTCCTTCAGTTCCCACTTGTCGTACAGCGCCGTCGGAGCCTGCTTGTCCGCGTCGCCGCCGCGCCGGCGGGCTTGCGCGAACGCCTCCGGTCCGGCGACCCCCAGCAGCAGCACGACAATCGTCGTCCAACGTAGATGAGATTTCATCATTTCTCTTACCTTCCTTTCTCGAACCGGATCTCTCGTTGGTCAATCGGCACGAGAGCACCGATCATCAATCGTATTATTGATTTTTGCGTTTCTAATGATCGGGCGATTCGTGCTGTCGCCCGAAAAAGCCGGCCTCCCGCTGGTCGGCCTCGGTCATTGGCTATGCAAGCGTGGTGCCCCGACCTGTTTCACGAACCTCCAAATGGTCAACAACCCCCCCAGGTCAAGGGGCTGCCAGTTTACCCAACCCCGGAGGGGTCTCGGAAGTGGAATCGTCCATTCTACGGTTCGGACGTTCTGAACATCCCAACGGTTCCATCAGACACCTGCTGCCTGCGAAAAGTGCAACGGAAACTGAAGAATGTACCATGGTTGCTTCTGGAAAGGCACGGCCGCGTGGAGACAGTAATCAATATGGACGAGATTGCTGTCGACCTACAACGGACGCACCACCGGCCACCCGGCCCGGTCTTTCTCTTCGGCTTTCTCTGCTTGGCCTCGCGGATGACAACCATCCTATGAATGTCAACACGGCCTAGTACCAAACGGTTTTCGAGGCGCTGTATAGTAGGATTGGAATGTTTGGGGGCTTGGTCGAGAAGTAAGTGCATGAGCAGGGGAACGGGGGAGCAGGGGAGCAAAAGAATGCGCCCCAAAATGGCAGATCACTTCCGTCTCACAATCCCCCGTTCCTCCGTAGGCGAAAAAGTGCGACATGCCGAACTTACCGCGTTGCGCCGGCAAAACCGTTTGGTGCTAGGCTTTGTCGGAAAACCCGTACGATGGCCTTCCAAGGCAGTCGTACAATGATTCCAAACGATTTTTCCGACAAAGCCTAGTACAATTAAGGCAACGTCAAATCGGTGGGATTACTGAATCACGAATGCGGGGCCGAGCAGATCGAGATTATTATCCCCGGTGCCGATCTGAGTGAAGCCAAGCGATGGAAAGAGATTATATCCAGCGCATGGAGTAGTTCAACGCCTCATCGGTTTCGCTGTAGCGGATGAGCTGGCAAAGGGTTTTGTAGACGAGCGGGGCGGCAATCTCCGGCTCTAGTGTGTAGCGGGCCAGGTCGTAGACATAAGTGAAGATCTTGTCGGTTCGGCCTTGAATCTTGAAATGGCGGAAGCCCATGTCGTAGATGGCCTTCAGCTCGCCCCGGGTGAGATTGCAGTTGCGACGGCGCAGGCCGATCTGTTTGATGATGGGGTCCGCCTGACACTCGACAGCAACCTGCTCCAACTCGTGCATGGGGCTCCCCGGGGGGAAGGGTGATTGTAGCGGCACAGCCTGGTTCGCAGCGGCGAAGAGTTGTGCCCTGGCCACCGCATCATAATGGCGGGGCCGCCTGGGACATTCCCCGAGACAGTTCTCGTTGATCAGAATCTCCACTTTCTCGCGGTCCAACTGATCGAGCAGCTTCGGGTCGTGGCAGTCGTCCGGGTGAAGGATATAGCGGTAGAATCGCTGACCCAGCTCCCGGTAATGGGCGGCGTTGCCTCGGCCTCCTTCCACGGTCGTCTTGACGATCGAGGCGATTTGCCGAAGGTCCGGGTGCTTGGCGGCGATGTAGTTGGAGAGCCGGTCGCTGGCCACGATCACGCCGTTGCGGTCTGCGCGGAGAGCGATGCTGTCGAGCAGGAAGTTGCACGTGGAGTCGTTCAGGTCGCCGGCCTCGAGCAGATGGTTCGAGAACGTGAGGAAGCACCCGATGTCCTTCGAGTGAAAGTCGTTGAGAATCCCGTTCAAATCCCCCGCGTTGAACGACAGAAACGGGGTCCGTCCCCCATTCCAAGAAACGGAAGGCGCGCCATGGACCGCCTCGACCGGCGGCCGGCAGCCGAAACCCTCTTCGATGACCTTGAACAAGTTCAACAGGACCGGGTAGTAGTTGAACATGCCCGAGACGTTGAACTCCGCCCCAGGCCAGTCGGGGTGCAAGGCAGATTGCCCTACGGGGAAGTCGTCAGCCATGGATCACCCTCACTCAATGCGTTTCTTGCAGACAACGCCGAGTATACCCCGAATAGCCATCGCGTCAAGGAAAAATGCCTTATAGTAACGCGGACGGGTCGTCCGGGGGCATGCGTTCCTACGGCAAAATTAGGAGTCCCTCAGAAACAACGTCAGCAATCTTGGATGGCGATTATCAAGCCGCGACCGGTGGTCGCGCCGAATTGCCGGCCGTAGCGGTTTCGGGCGACGCCCGGCGCGACCACCGGTCGCGGCTTTATAGGAAAAATGCCGAAGTTATTTCTGAGAACGCGTTTTGAAATACAATACGGCCGGTACGACGGCCTTCCAAGACCGTCGATTGCCAGCGGTTCGACACACGCGACGGCCTTGGAAGGCATCTCAGCGGTATCGGGGTCGCGAGGTTCCATGATTCGGAGGTTCCAACACAAAACCCTCGCTTTTTCCTTAACCGGGCGCCCGCAACAGATCGTCGCGGACAATCCTCGTCAAGTTGCCGGGCGAACCGGCCTCGTTGGTGATGAACGGGCGCCCGATTATGGGACCGGCTTCCCTTTCCCCTTTTTCACCTTGATTGGCGACGTGAGGGCGGCCGTTCGGTTCGGCGGGGACGAGGCGGGCGGAGACGGGCCACTGGACGAACTCGGCCAGCCGGCCGGCGCGGCTGGGGTTGCGCAGCTTCCTAAGCGCAAGGCTCTCGATCTGGCGGACCCGCTCCCGCGATACCGCAAAAATCCTCCCGACCTCGGCCAACGTGTAGCAGTAGCCGTCGTGCAGCCCGTAGCGCAGCCGGAGAATCTCCCGCTCGCGGTGGTCGAGCATCGCCAGGGAATCGTCGATTCGGGAGATCAGCGTGTTCCGGTTCATTTCCTGGCTCGGGTCGTCGGTGCCGCGTGCCTGGAGGATGTCGCCGAGGCACTTGTCGTCGCGTTCGTCGACCGGCTGTTCGATCGACAGCGGCTGGTTCATCATGCTGACGGCGAGCTGCGTTTCCGCGACGGACATATCGGCCGCGTTGGCCAGCTCTTCGACTTTGGGTGCGCGGCCGTACTGGTGGCCGAGCTGTTGCGAGAGCCAGCGAACCTTGCGGATCCGATCGACCATGTGGATCGGCACGCGGATGACGCGGCTCTCGTCGGCGATCGCGCGGGTCATTGCCTGGCGGATCCACCAGGTGGCGTAGGTCGAGAACTTGCACCCGCGCCGGCAGTCGTACTTCTCCACCGCCCGCATCAATCCGGTGTTGCCCTCCTGGATCAGGTCGAGGAAACTCAGGCCGCGATTGCAATGGCGACGCGCGATCGAGACGACCAGCCGGAGGTTCGCCCGCGTGAGCTTCTGGCGGAGCGTGTCGTACTGTTGTTTCAGGCGCAGGGTGCGGGCCAGCCGGCGGCGGAGCGTGCCGGGGGTTTCCAGCGTCAGCCGCATCAGTTGGCACAGTTGGTTCCGGAGTTCGTCGTCGCCCCCGTTTCTCTCATCGATGCGTTCCATGATTGCGGCGATTTGTGCCAGTTTCTTCAGCAAGGGAACAAGGCTTTCCGTCCGCAATTCCAGCTCTTCGACGAGCCGGGCCGCCTTGTGGCGGCGACGGGTGCAGCGCCGCCACGCCTCGCGGCGGACGAAGATCGGTTGCTTCTCGTCGGCGGCCAGGGCGAAGTCGTCCCGGTCGCGCGAGATCAGGTTCTTGATGGTGTGCAGGTTGGGAACCAGCATCTTCCGGATGCGCCCCTTCGCCCGGAAATCGGTCAACGAGATATTGATGATCCGGTCGATGCGTATCCCGTTGTCGCGGACCGTTTCGAGAACCTTCACGGCGGCCAGCAGGACATAGGCGTGGGTGAGCATCGAGTGGTGGAACCGCTTTCGGAGGACGCTGATCTGCCGGGCCAAAGCGATCTCTTCGGCCTGGGTCAGAAGGGAAATGCCACCGATCTGGTTGAGATAGAGGCCGATGAAATCGTTTCCGTGTTTGTTCATAATTACCTTCCCGGATGAGGGGCTCGCGGGCCTGGCGACCGGCTCCTGTAGTTCTGTAGTTGTGACGCACGCACCCCGGCTGCGCGCAGGGAGGCTGCGTTAAAAGGACTCTTGACGACGGCCGCTGGGTGGCCGTCCGGGATGTGCCGGTCCGTCATCGAGTTTCCAAAGCCGGGACCTCGACGCCGCAACGCGTTGTCCCGGAGGGCTAGTGCCGTACGACAATTAAAACTGTGGGTGCCATGCCCACGCTTGCCGTGGGCATGTTTGCGGAGGTTGCCCAACATGCCCACGGCGAGCGTGGGCATGGCACCCGCAGCGGTCCGCCGCCGCAACGCGTTGTCCCGCAGGGCTAGTCGTCGCGTTTCCGCGACCCACTCAGGCGTCGTTGTTTGATAACTCCAATGAGGAACGTGAAGGTGTATCGAGGGTGAATCGTTGCTTCCGTGACGGTCGGGTTTTTAATTTCGGCGTTCAAAGAACCTCCGTGTGTCGGGCTAGCAGGCTTGGCAGCGTGTTCTCTACGCCTCGACACATCGGAGGTTCTCGGGTGCTCCCGCACAATTCTGCCTCCTAGCAAATGGAGAGTTTTCTGTCTGGGAGGTTGCTCAAAAACGAGTCCGGCAATTCCGGAGTCCCATAAAGCCGCGACCGCTGGTCGCGCCAAGCGCTGTTGGAAACCGCCGCGACTCGTGTTCGGCGCGACCAGCGGTCGCGGCTTTATGGGCGAATGGCGAAGTTATCTCTGAGCGGCTCCCACGGGTTAGGTTTCCGTTTCAACGACCACAAAACGCGAACCGGTGGCGGTGCGGACCAGCAAGAGTAGGCCGTCGCTAAGCGGCTTGCCGGCGATCGCCTTTTGAAAGTCGTCGAGATTGGTGACGGGTTTATGGTTGGCCTGCGTGACGACCATCCCGGGTTCGAGCCCGGCGTCGGCGGCGGGGCTTCCGTCGCGGACTTCGGTGATCACCACGCCTTGTTTCCCTTTCATGCCGAGCCTCTCGGCCACGTCCGCCTTGAGGATTTCGACGTCGATGCCGAGCTTCTCGAAGTGGGACGACTGGGGAGGGCCGCCGGTCTGCCCGGTCTTCATGCCGTAGCCGTCCGGTTGCTCGTCGCAACGGACGGTCAGGGTGATCCGCCGGCCGCCTCGGACAACGACCAGGGGCTGCCGGCCGTCGATCCGGGCCCTTTCGACAATGTTCTGCAACTCGTTGGGCTGCGAGACGGGTTTTCCGGCAAACTCGACGATGACGTCGCCGGGTTGCAGCCCGGCCTTGGCGGCGGGTGTGCCCGGTCGCACTTCCGTGACCAGGACGCCTTCGCGAGTCTTCACGCCGAACTGCTCGGCCAGCTCGTGGGTGACCGGCTGGATCATCACGCCGAGATACGCACGGCGCACGGTGCCGTGGTCGATCAACTGCCGGCTGACCCACTTGGCGAGATTCACCGGCACGGCGAAGCCGATACCCTGGTTTCCGCCGGTGCGGGATGAGATGGCCGTGTTGATGCCGATGACCTCGCCGTCGAGGTTCACCAGCGGTCCGCCGCTGTTGCCGGGGTTGATCGCGGCGTCGGTCTGGATGAAGTTTTCGCGGGCGGTAATGCCGATGCCGCGGTGTTTCGCGCTGACGATGCCGGCCGTCACCGTCCCCTCGAGCCCGAACGGTTGGCCCAGGGCAAGGACCCAATCGCCGATCTCGGCCGTGTCGCTGTTGCCGAACTTGGCGGCCTTCAGAGGCCCGGCACCTTCGATGCGCAATACGGCCAGATCGGTTTTCTTGTCCGACTTGATGTCGACGGGTGTGAATTCCCGCCCGTCGTGCAGGCGGACGGTGATCTTGCCGCCGCCCGACACCACGTGGTTATTCGTAAGGATGATACCTGAAGAGTCAATAATCACCCCAGAGCCGATGCCGCTTAGCCGATGCTTGGGCACAGACGGCATTTTGGGCACGGGCGGCATGTTCGGCATCTGGGGAAGCTCCTTGAAGAAGCGGCGCAGGTCAGGGTGAAGATCCCGGTCGCCGAAAGGAAGGAGTTCCTGCCCCTGGTTGGGTACGGGGGCGTTGGGAACGGGGGTGCGGTTGGGGGTCCGCGCGGCGAGGGTGGGTTCGTTGCGGATCATCACGACGGAGGGTAAAACTTTATCCGCTGCTTCGCGGAAGGCTCGGGAGAGTGTCTTCGCGTAAGTCGACCCGCTCGGATTGACGACAGCGGCGGTCGGACGGGCCGTGTTGTGCGTGGTTGCGTCGGTCGGAATGGAGGCGCCGGCGAAAACGACCAAAAGCGCAAAAAGGCTGATCGTCGCCAGCCACGTTCGGGGTCTTAGCCCAAGGAAATGCGTGTTCATGTCGATCCTCCTTTGCGGGCGTCAAGGCCTGCGGGCCTTCTGATGCCCCCGCAATAATTGTTGCCGTCGCCACACAAATCTTTCGCGGGAAGCGAGAATCCCGATTTCGTGCGAACCATTGGCCGGGCGGCTGCGTATTGGCAATCACCGACGGTCTTGCGGTATGTCCTCACCGAACCGTCGTGCTTGCAGGACACGTTGACAACCTGTCTGCGACGGGCCGCAAACCCCGCCTGCTCCGGATGCGCCTCCGCCCCGTTTACCTTTCTGTCCAAAAAAATACCCCAGGAGTGCATTCCCGGGGAATGCGGCCGGCACGCGCCTTTGTAGGGCAGGCTGGTAACCTGTCCGTGACGTTTGTAATCTGTCCGCGGCGGGTCGCAAAACTCCGGATTGTCCGCACCAACCTCCTTTCTGGGAGGCGTCTTTGACGGCAGTCAAAGACGCCCGGCGGTTCGGGGTGGAAGCAGAATCAACTGCCGCCGCCGACGCCTCCCAAAAATGTGTGACCAGCGGAAACCAAGCACCCGCTTTTCGTCGCCCCCGTCCTCATTTCCCCCCTATTTTCCCCCTTTTTTGGCCTTTCATTTAGTCTGTTTTCCGGCCGGGTTATGTGCTACACTGGGGGGGCCGGTGGCCGGTGGGGCTTGACTCCCTCTACTCTTCTATGGCAAAAGCGGGCCGATTTGCGACAGGAAGGAAACGATGAGCAGACGGAAACGCAAACGCAATCGCGATCGTAGAAAAAAGAAAAAAAACAAGGGACCCCAAAACAAGACCCCGAAGCAAGGGACCCAAAAGCAGGAAGCCCTGAAGCATGAGGCCCCAAAGCAGGAGGCCCCAAAGCACGAGCAGCCGAAACGCGAAGAGCCCAAGCACGAGGAGCCTAAGCGCGAAGAGCCGAAACGCGAAGAGCCGAAACGCGAAGAGCCGAAACGCGAAGAGCCGAAACGCGAAGAGCCCAAGCACGAGGAGCCGAAACGCGAGGAGCCGAAACGCGAGGAGCCTAAGCACGAGGAGCCGAAACGCAAAGAGCTTGAGCACAAGCATCCCAAGCACAAGGACGCCCACACCCGGAAGAAGAGCAAAATGGATTGGAAGAAGTGGACGATGTTGATCGTTGTGGGTTTGATGCTGCTGTCGATGGTGATCTACATCGTTACGCTCGACGAAGCCGATCCGGAGGCCCCGCTCGAGCGCATCGCCCCGGATGCCGCAGAGCGGATCGACGAGGCGGATCGGGAACGCCAGCCGATGCCGGCCGCAGAGTAGCCGTTTCGGAAAAAAGGGGGTCGAAGAAAAAAGGGGGTCAGAACTATTTAACGTCTTTCGTTTGTTGGGTTTGCTTTCTCGGTCGACCGCGGGGGCGTATGGTTAGGTCGAGATGGAGACGTTTTGACAATCGTTTTACCCAAGCGGCGTCGCCGTCCTGGATCACCGGGCTCTTGAAACGTCCCTGCCACACGTGGCCGCACGTGCCGTGGCATCGGTGGTGGCGCTGCGTGTGTCATTCATGACTACCCGTGCGGGCCGACAGAAACGCGTTCGGCACTACAACGAGCCGGGGCACGGTTCTACGCTGCAGACGGGCAGCACGAGCACCCGGCGTTACCGAAGGTCCACGGCCTCCCGGCAGAGTTCTTGGACCGATAGCCGAGACTTGCGGCCGCTCAACACGGGCTGACAAGCAGCCCGTGCCACCCGGCCGCTTCCCCATCCGGCCACCGCCGGGCTCGCCCCGGTGGAGCCATGATTGACCACTACCGCAGCTATTCATCACTCAATATTCAATAGGGTGTAGCCGGCGTTCCGCTACGCGGCGAGTTGAAACGCAAGTTGTTTCAGTAGTTGACGTTCGGGATAAAGTCGTTGGGTTTCTGTTTGGATTCGATGGGCCTGAAACGCACGGGTGCCACTGTGGCACCCGCGCGTTTCTCAAGGCGGTCGGAGATCTCAAGCAGCGCAAACCGTTCGAGTTGTACGGCTACTGCCTGATGACAAACCACATTCACCTCTTGTTGCGGCCGCGAGGCGTCGTGTTTTCGGCATGGTCCGCCTGCTTTCGTTCAATGCGAAAGGGAGTCATCATTTACCGTAGATAGTATAACATATCGTGGCCCGCCAAGATTACTTTTTGGCCTAAAAACGAAACTATTTTCTGGTATAATGCAACGGAGTAAAAGTGGGACCGAGCAACCGTGGAACGAATAATTTCAACGGAGCATGCGTTGAATGAGCCGCTTGCCGTATCCGGCGCTTGATACTGTATTGATACTGTATTGGGGTATTGGGGGCTGACGTAAGAGAATTTGTGCCGGCTACGAAGAACCCCGATGATAAGACCGACCGTGGCCCCTATGGCGGCGTGCCCTACGAGTACCGCATCGGGAAGTACGAGGTGATGATTGCGGAGTGGGAGAAATCCGGGCTCGGCGACGGCGACGAGGCCGAGTGGAAAGAGGCGGTCGGCCCCGCCGCGCCGGTGGTGAATGTCACCCTGCACGAGGCCGCGCAGTTCGCCAACTGGATGACGAAGAAGTACGGCGGCGGCAACCCCTACTACAAGGTTGATGAAAGCGGAAAGATGTCCATTCCCACCGAGGACGGAAACCCGATTTCCCACTACGATTGGGCCGTCACCAAAGGCAAGGGCACAACCTACTTCATCCCCACCGAGGACGAGTGGTTCAAGGCGGCCTACTACGACCCCGACAAGGGAGATCGCTTCGTGTGAAAAATACGACATCAGACCCGGATTGTATGCAAGTGTTTCGAGTACCGCGTGGTGGGGTGTCGACAATCCCGGTGTCATCAAGTGGGGCGATAAGAAACAAGCCGACTACATCGCAGCTTGCGAGCTGATGATGACAGAGTTGTGGT
>CAZJRB010000086.1:0-33971 GCA_964547995.1 uncultured Planctomycetaceae bacterium
ACAAGCCTTTGCTCGCCAAGAACTTGCGTCGCCGAAAAAGACCCCGCCACCGAGCGGGAATGACGGTACGGGTTCAGAATTGCGCAAGGTTATTTAGCGATTTTGTTGGGCTCGAAGGTTGGTCAATTCGATTTCGTAGAGTTGAGTGAGTTGAAGCAATCCGGCCTGGCGGAAGCGGGCGATTCCCCGCTCGTACATCTCCATGCAGTAAGTGCTGGGACGGCCCAAGCGTTTTTTGGGAATGCGGGGCAGCAACTGCTGGTAGAGTTGAACCATGTTCGCATCGGCGCCCCTGACCTTCGGCGCCAACTCTTCCATACGCTCAATCAGTTTGGGTACGAAGCGGCCGTCGTCGGGAAATCGCATGACGCCGGCGGCGAGCACTTGCAAAGCGTCCTTGTACCGCTCGTCGGCGACCAGATATTCGGTGTATTTCAGCCTCGCCGTGCAGGACAGATCGGCCCGGTCCGCTTGTTCGTACATGGTCGCCAGCCGGCCGTACAGCGCGGCTCGCTGCTTGGGTACGTCCTGAAACGCCACCATGTCGTCGAACACCTGCCAGGTGAAATCGGGGCATTTCGCAAAGGTGACGAACAGCCGGTTCAGCGCCAGTTGCATCGGCTTGCTGTTGACTTTGGTAATCAGGCCGTCGCGTGACATCCGTGCCAGGGTGATCCAGGCGGCTTCGTTGCCGGGGCTGTATTCGATGATCTTGTTAAGAAACATCAACTGCCTGGCGACATCCATCCCGGCCCGCTCTTTGAGCATCGGGTAGGATCGCATGATGAGATCGGCGTGCCGCTTGGCGACGGGATCCGCGCCCACGGTCTGGAGCCGCAGCTCGACCCCGCGGTCGGTGGTGCGGCGGCCGGTGTGGGGATCGCGGAGAAAGCCGACGTAGTATTTGTCGCCGCGATAGCGACCGTACGATTCCAGCGAGAAGGTCAGCCCGGTTCGGGTTACCGTTCCCAACTCCACCCACATCACCCAGGCATGGTTGCCGCCATACTTGTTGGGCGCGATGGCCATGAACGCCGGCACGCCGATGCTCTTGCCGACCCGGGCGGCATAATCGGCCTGGCAAGAGCAGACGCCGCCATAAAGTTCGGCGTTCTGGAGCGTGTGCGGTTTCCCTGTGAGTTCGGGGGCCTCACCGTCGAGCATCCCTTTATCATAGGGGACATCGTGATAACACTTCCCGTATTTGACCCGTTTGGGGACGTAGTTTGCCAGGGCCCATCGCCGTTCGGGCAGCGTGGTGCGGTGGTCGACCATATACGCCAGGAACTCCCAGGGGAGAAACCGTGCCCGCCCCGCCATGAACTTCTCGGCCTCGACAAAATACCGGAAGTTCTCCAACGCGCCCATCGGTCCTTCGGGCGGAAGGCTGCCGTGCTGCCGGCAAGGGCTCTCGTGGATCGCCTGGTCCTTGTCCCAGACAACGGCCACTGCAATGGCCAGGTTGGCGTGCGTCTCGAATCGTCGGGGAAACCGCTCCTTCAGTTCCTTGAACAACTGCAAACACCGCTGCACGTCGTCGTATTTCGGGTGGATCGCCAGGTAGAATTCCTCCTTGATGTCCCCGTGCTCGGCCAGCCAGCGGTGCATCTCGCTTTGCGGTTCCCCAAACACCTGCCGGATTTCTTCGGCGTGTTCCCGGGCGAAACGATCGGCAAAGATTTTCCGCAGCCGCGGGTATTCCGATTTCCCGAATAGCTTGTTAGCAAGGTACATCTCGAGGATCTTTGCCTCGTCCGTATCCTCCGGGGCTGGTTTCTCGGGGACGGCGTCATCCTTCCGGGCGAGTTTGTCGGCGCCTTCCGGGCCTGCACTCGTCGGACCGGATACCTCTTTGTCCGAGGGTTTCTTGCCGATTCGGGCCACGGCAGCCGGCCGCCCCAAACGCTTGTCAAGCAGATTCAGCAGTTGGGCGTCGCCACCCGTGTAGAAGGCCACGAGGCCTTCGCGGTGAAAGAGATATGCGGGAACGGGCTTCAAAGGATCGATCAGGTCTTGCATGTTGCTAAGCGTGACCGCCGTAGCATCCCGCTGAGCGTCTGCGGGTGTGGGGTAGTCGAAGACGGCAAAGCGCTCGGCGCCGACCGACCAGACGCTTGCGTCGCCCGAGAGCCGTGGATGCGGCAAGGGTTCGCCGGAAGCGACCACTGCCAGCCCGTCGGCACGCAGGTCGCGGATGAGCCGATCTACGGAAATCGCCGGCCGGGGCGTCTCCAATGGCTGCCCGCCCTCGACCTGGATCTTGAGCAGTTGCTCGGCACGTTGTGCGCCGCCGGCATCTTTCGCCGCCTGGACGGCAATCTCGTACGACTTTCCGGCATCCGTCGGCAACGGCGTCCACCGGAAGCTTCCCGTCTGCGGGTCGATCCGAGCATCTCCCGGGGCGCCGGGGGCCAGCCGGAACCGTATCGGGCCGGCCGGCACGTCCGGGTCACTCGCTTTGACCTGAAGCACCATCGTCTGACCGACCGGCACGGTCCTTGCCCCAATCGGCTCGAGCACGGGCGGCCGGGCAACTTCGCGGACCTCGATTCCGAACTTCTGTTGCGCCAACGGCGCCTCGCTGCCCGGCTCGCCGACCTGCACGGTCAACTCGTACCATCCCGGACCCTGCTGCTCGGTGGGCGTCCAACGGAACTCGCCCGTCTTCGCGTGAATGGTCGCTCCCTCGGGCTCGTCGCTTAGTGCAAACTCCCAGTTTTCCCTGGAGTCTACGCGACCGTCGACCGCTACGGCGAGCTGTAGGGATTCGAGTTCGTCTATTACCTGGGGCTCTATCGGCCGGATTGTTACCGGCCCTGTCCCACCGAGAACGAATACGAAAGCCAAGCCGGCACCGACAACAGCCAGGCCAACGGTCCCGACAAGGATTGCCACCGCGGCCGGTCTTCGCCGGGGCTTGGGTGGATCGACGGCGCCGCGTTCGTTCGCCTGGACGTCGGACTTGGGCGGCGAAGCCGTGTCGGTTCGTATAACCGGCGGCCGCACAGGCGGTGCAGTGCTCTTCTGGGGCGGGGGACGCCGTATGGGCGGAAGCTTGCGGCGAGGCTCTTTCGGTTCATCCGGCGGTCGGGCCATGGTTCAAATCGCTGTTGTGGCCGGCAGCACGATGCCGGTATTGTTCGCTACGCGCAATTCCATCCAAACCTCGCGTATTATACACCACAGACTATCTGTGTCCACTTGGCCGGGAACCAAGGCGAATTTCATTCCCCGCACGCACTCCGACCGTTTGTCTCACGCGAAATGCGCCCACAGGCAGATGACCACCACAACCACCAGGACCGACAGCGCTGCATGGACCCAGACCCAGGCATTGTCCATTCCGGTTGACATGGTGCCGGTCGAGAACGTCAGATTTTCGGTCTGCTTTGCCTCCGGTTGTTTCGTGAACAACGAAACCACGATCATCAGCACCACACAGAAGGCGAACATAATCACGGCGTAATTCAGAAAGGCGTAGCCGGCAAGGATATTGAAAGGACCGAAGTCGCCGTACCCCATCTTGGCGAGCACGTCGGTGGCAAACCGGACGGCCCCCAGCACGCTGCCTACGATCATCGTGGTCAAGGCGGCCTTCCCGGTGGCGCGTTTCCAGAAGACCCCGACGAGAAACACTGCTGCGATCGGCGCCCCGACATAGGCCTGGATGCTCTGGAGGTATTGATAGAGCTGGTCTGAGAGAAGCCGTATCATGGGAATCCAGAGGAGGGAAATCACGACGATTGCCCCGGTCACCAGTCGCCCGACGAGGACGAGCCGTCTCTCCGACGCGTCCGGCTTGAATTTCTTGTATACGTCCATCGTCACCAGTGTCGAGCACGAGTTGAAGACCGCGCTGAGCGACGACATCAGTGCTGCCAGAAGCGCCGCAATCATAAGGCCGGCTGCCCCGGGAAAAACGTCCGACAGCAGGTTCTTCACGATCAGCGGATACGCCTTGTCCGGGTCGTCGGCGAGTTGCTCCGGCCACAACACGCAGGCGATCAGCCCGGGCAGCACGAAGATGAAGACGGGAATGATCTTCAGCCACGCCGTCAGAATCGCGCCGCCGCGGGCGTTTGTCAGGTTCTTTGCCCCCAGCGCACGCTGGACGATCACCTGGTCGCTGCACCAGTACCAAACGCCCAGGATAAAAATCCCTATGGTCGTACCCGTCCACGGATACGCCTGATCGGTCATCGGTTTTATCATCTGAAAGTGATCTGCCGGCAACGCTGCCCTCAACCCGTCAAAACCACCGACCCTGTCGAGTCCGATGAGCGTCAGCAGCAGCGACCCTCCGATCAGAATGAACGTCTGAATCACCTCCGTGTAGATGACCGCCGAAAGGCCCCCGGCAATCGTATAGATTCCCGTGGCGATCACGAGGATCATGACGGAGACGTAGATTGGCCAGCCCGTGACCACCTCGATCAGAATGGCCCCCGCGAAGAGCGAGACGGAGATCTTGGTAAACACGTACGCAATGATGGAGATGGTCGTAAGCGTCCAGCGACAGCCGGGATTGAAACGCCTTTCGAGGAACTCGGGCATGGTGAAGACGTTGCTGCCAAGGTAGTAAGGCAGAAACACCCACGCCAGCACCATGATGCAGAAAACGGCGGCCCACTCGTAGGCGCCCACCGCCAGGCCGCTCTTCGCTCCCGATCCGGCAAGCCCGATCAGGTGTTCGCTACCGATGTTCGAGGCGAAAATCGACGCGCCTATCGCGAACCAGAGGACGTTGCGCCCTGCGAGAAAATACTCTTTCGAGGTTCTCTCCCGCCTCGCAAAGTAGAATCCGACCGCAAACACCGCGGCAAAATAGACCGCAATCGTCACCCAATCGACTATCGTAAGAGCCATTTCACCCTTTGTTTTTGCTGTCCGTACGGTTCACGAACTACCGGCGCAGCTTCCTGTCGTAGAACTGCACGCCGGCCGGGCGACGAAGCGGAATCTCCATGCCGCCGGTGGCCTCGAGTTTGTCGAAAAGCTGCTTTCGCATCGAAGCGATCTTCTCCCGATACGCGGGCACCTTGATCAGGTTGTGTCTCTCGACCGGATCCGCTTGCAGATCGTAGAACCCGTTGCGGTCCCAAACGCCGTGGTAGTAGATGTACTTGTAGTGATCGGTGCGCAGTGCAAAGACAGTCGGCGTGGCAGGAAAATTCCACTCCCAATAGTACTCGTAGAGGATATGGTCGCGCCAGGGAATCTTCCGCCCGGCCAGCAGCGGCAGGAACGACCGGCCGTCGATGACAAGTTTTTCGGGGACCGGGCAGCCGGCCGCGTCGAGAATCGTCGGCGCGACGTCGATGTTCTGGACCATCTCGGTAATCTTCGTGCCGGGCTTGATCAGCCCCGGCGCATAGGCGAGCATCGGCACGCGGATCGATTCCTCGAAGGCGTCGCGCTTGTCGTAGAATCCGTGTTCGCCCAAGGCGAATCCGTTGTCGCCCATGTAGATGACTAGTGTCGAGTCGGCCAACCCCGCCTTGTCGACGTAGTCCAACACGCGGCCGATGTTCTCGTCCAACCCGTGTACCGTTTCGCAGTATCGGCGGTACAGGTCGTCGAACGAGGGGACGGGGTCGTCGTCGAACGGGCCGGTCTGCATGTGGTCGATGCCGTGGATCCCGTATCGCCGCTCGCGGACCCAGTGCGGCTGAGTCTCGTAGTTCTCCTCGGTGTTGGCCATCGTCTCGGGGTACTTGACCTTTGCCTTCGCATAACGCCCGCGATGGCGCGAGGCCGGCGTAAACGGATAGTGGACGGCTTTGAACGACAGGTAGAGGAAAAACGGCTTGGTGCGTTTCTGCTTGAGCCACTTCAGGGCCTCCTCGGCGAGAATGTCGGTCGTGTATCCCTTGAACCGGCTCCGGCGGCCGTCGATGTTCAGCATGGGGTTGAAGTAGTCGCCCTGCCCGCGAAAACTCACCCAATGGTCGAATCCCTTGCGGGGTTCGTCGTGGTCGTGGCCCATGTGCCACTTGCCGATGAACGCCGTTTCGTAGCCGGCTCGCCGAAGATGCTCCGGGAAGAAGACTGTGCCCTTGGGCACGGGGCGCTGGTTGTCGACGACGCCGTGGCGATGGGCGTACTGGCCGGTGAGGATCGACGCACGGCTTGGCGAGCAAAGCGATGTGCTGACAAACGCGTTTGCCATGTGAGCGCCCTCGGCGGCCATCCGATCCATGTTGGGCGTTTCCAGGAACTCCGGCCCGTCGGTGAAGCCCATAAAGTCGTAGCGATGGTCATCGCTGAGGATGAAGATAATGTTGTGCCCGGCGGCTTCCGCCCGCACACCTGGACACACAACAACCGCGGTCGCCAGAAGCCCAATAAACGCGGCTTGGCGCGAGTATTCCCGCTGTGAATTACCAGCCATCACTCACCTCCGTAGCGTCTGTCGCGGTTATAGTATAGGAGTGGCGGGCAGTAAAGGCAATCAATGGCCTGCGGAGCCGTCACGAGCGGGAATCCGGCCGCTTCCGTTTTGCTCCGGTCGCCGCGAGCGTCCGAACGTTGGCAGAAAGTCATGCCGACATCACCGTACCAGTATGGTTCTTCGTTCGCGTGAAAATACTTGCCGTAGGGGACACGACCTTCTTCGCTAGTGCGGCAATAGGGATAGAAAACGAGAGAGAACGCTTGAGTTGCCTTGGAAATCGGGGCAATGTGGTTTGTCCGAACCTTGAGCCGTTTCAACACGTATTTTCTGCCAGAAACCACAACGGGCATTCCCCATAAAGTGTTCTTATCAAACGGTTTATGTGCCCTGCCCCCCGGAAGAGGCCGCCCATTGCCAGAAATGGCCTTGATTTGGCGGCTTTTTTGGGTGTAATGTGGTAAATATGCAGTCGGTACGTGGTCTAATGCGGGCAGGGCAAGGCGGCAGTTGTTCGACAAAGCAGGGGAGAGTTATCTATGGCAGAAGTGGATAGTTCCATCGATGGTACCTCGAAAGAGAGAACTGCCCCCTCCAGGGCGGGGGCACATCAACGGCCGTTGAACATTTCCCTTGAACAAGCGGACGGAAGCGAAATGACTCAACACACATACCTTTACGCGTTCACCTGGGCACGCTGCACCAGCCTGGAAATCGGTCCGGGGATTGACACGCGGTTTGAGGTCGAGTTCGTCCGCCAGGGGCAATTGGCCGCTGTCGCCAGCCGCGTGGGCCTGGATCGTTTCGACGCGGAACGGTTCGAGGCAAAGACGGCCGGGGACGCCCGGTGGTTAGAGCGAGTGGCGATGCGGCACGATCAGGTCGTTCGGGAGGTAGTCCGGCACATGCCGGTCATGCCGCTGCGATTGGGGACTCTCTTTCACAACCGGTCTGCGTTGCTGTGGCGGATGTCGCGATGCGAAGCCAAGGTAGCCGCCTTCCTGCACGACCGTGGGGACCGGCAAGAGTGGGCGGTGAAGGTCTTCATGGATACGTCAAAGGCGACACCGAACGCGAGCTGCCAGGTCCCGCCACCGCCACAGGTTTGCTGTATGCAACGGGAAATCCACGAGATCAAAACTATCCTGGCGAGCCATGCGGACCACTGCCGCGTTCATTTCTTGCCCAACAATTCAAATGGCCGTCGGGGAAAAATCGTTTACGACGCGGCATACCTCCTATCGCGATCGGCACTCGACTGCTGGTCGGCGGCCGTCCAACACCTGCAAAAGACAAAGCGGTTTAAGGGACTGTTGCTAAAGGTGGCTGGCCCATCGCCGCCGTACCATTTCTGCTCGATGAGAAACGAGTCCGCGCTCCGTCAGCAAGACACAGTCGACTCAGAGTGAACGGAAGCAATGTAAGGAGGCCCGGTCAATCAAGGAGGGTGCTCATTCATGTCGTTGTACCTGTTGGGTATCAGTCGCAGCCGGGATTCTACCTATGCGGTACGGGGCAGCCGCACCCGATGAAGAGGCGGTCCGGGCTTTGCTTCGGATTCGCTCGGACGATCTGTTGCTCTGTCTGGGCCGCCTCTACGGGAACCGATCAAATCGCAGACCGGCTTGGCTTATCATCCGATCTCCGGCAGTTCGTAACCCTTGCGGCGGGACCGCGAGAGCAACCGGTTGGCCTCCTCGCAGTTGCTGAAACGCTCGGCCTTTGGATCCCACCGGAGCTTCTCACCCACGCGGCCGACGTCACGGACGATGTTGACCAGGTAACAGAGCGTGGTGGCCCGCTGCCCGATCTCGATGTCGGCGTTGCAGGGCTTGCGGCTTTTGATGCACTCGATCCAGTTTTGGATATGATAAGCCGTCTCGGGCCGCCGGTTCCCCCCGGGGTTGTCCGACGAGCGGGCGAGTTCCTTGGGGTTGCTGGCGATCTTGTTCCGGTTGATTTCGATTTTCCCCTTCTCGCCGACAAAGATCGCTCCAAGGCCCGGACCGCGGTCGCCATCGAGGTGGAGGCGCAGCTCGGCGCCGCTTTCGAACCACATTCTCACCCTCGCCCGAGGTCCGGTGAGCTTCGCCATGCCATGGTAGCGCGTGCCCGTGTCGATATCACCCGTCTCGCCGACAATAATCCCGCCTACCGTCTTGCGAGGGAGAAACTTGCCCGTCTCGCGGTCCGCCAGCGGCTCCTCCAAGAGCACCTGGCTGGGCCCCGTGTCGTCGGTGCCGAGCGCGCGGTTGATCTGGTCGTACGAATGGGTGCCCCAGCCGGTGACTCCGAAACAGAGCCCCCCGCCGTCGTAATCCCACCATCGCGCCCAGCCATGGTGGAGGGCGCGATCGTAAGGCCGCAGCTCGGCCTGGTTCGTCCACACGTCCCACCAGGGCTCGACCGGTCCCTTGACGTCTGCCGAGGAGGTTTTCGTCCAGCGGAACGGGCCAACGAAGTTCGGGGCCAGAACGGCACGAATCTTGCCGATGGCTCCGTTCTTCACGAGATCGCTTGCCCAGTTGTTGATCGGCATGGACCGCTGCTGGGTGCCGACCTGGGTGACGCGTCCCAGCTTTCGCGCCGCCTTGACCATGATCCGGCCCTCGGCAATCGTCAGGCACATCGGTTTCTCGATGTAGGCATCCATGCCCATCTGCATGGCGGTGATCGTAATCCATGCCCTGGGGTGCGTCGGCGTCTCAACCATCACGGCGTCGAGCTTCTCTTTCTCGATCATCTTGCGGAAGTCGTCGTACACGCCCCACTTCTTGCCGCCGGAGAGTTCCTTGACATATTTCTCCGCCCGGTCGCGCACGCAGTCGCATGCCGCGACAACCCGGAATCCCTTTACGTCGGCCCCTTCCCGGATTAGCCGGGCGCGGCCGCCACAACCGATCACGCCCACATGAACCGTCTCGTTGGCGCCGGGCCCGCCGTCGGCCCCCAGAACGTGCGCGGGAATCAGATGGGGCGCGGCAACTGCGGCTGCCCCAACCTTGATAACTTCGCGTCGTGTCCATTCTTGTCGTGTCATGACTTGTGCTCCTTGGAGTGATCTCGCTTCCATCGTTCCCCACTATTGGTAAGTTTGACTTGCGGGGACACAACTACCATACTACGTATCAGTCTTCCTCAACGGAGGTGCCGCCCCATGCCTAAGGATACAGCTACAGGGTCATATTGCACCACCCGATCCACCGGATATCTGCCGTACACGATGATTGTACCGGCTGTTACCTTGGTTTCGCTCATTTCGTCCCTGCCCTTTGGAAACACGCTATTCGCAGACGATTCCAGGGAACGGCCGAACATCATTCTAATCTTTACCGACGACCAAAGCCACCGTTCGGTCGGTTGTTACGAGGAGTCGCACCCCTGGGTGAAGACGCCCCATATCGATCGCCTGGCCGCCGAGGGCGTGCGATTTACCGATGCCTACGCGGGCACGTGGTGCCTGCCCTCCCGGGCGATGATGCTCACCGGGCTCCATCCGCACGCGATCCGCGGCCTCAATGTCGTGAGAAACCCGACGAGCAAGTACGACCCGTCGCTTTGCCGTTTCTGGCCGGCCGAGTTGCGCAAAGCCGGCTATCACACGGCGTTGATCGGCAAGTGGCATCTCTCACCCGACGCCGGGCACGGCCGCGACTGGGACCACTCGGTCGTCTGGAACCACGCGGTTCCCAAGAAGGCGGGCGGGTACTACACGAATCAGAAACTCAACTTCGACGGCGGCGACTACAAGGCCGTCGGCGGCTACTCCACCGACAACTACACCAACTACGCCGAGGGCTACCTCAAGCGGGATCACAAGAAGCCGTGGTTTCTGTGGCTGTGCTACGATGCCGTTCACAGTCCGTACACGCCGGCGAAGCGTCACGGCTCGAAGTACACCGGCGACGAGCAGGTCACCACTCCGAAAGACATCTATCCGCCGCGGCCGACGAAGCCCCGTTACATGCACGACTACGGCGTGTGGAAGGAGGGGCCCGACGGCGTGCCGGTCCGCGGCAAGACGACGTTGCAGCAAGCGGTACAGAAATACAACCGGGCGGTGCTGGCGATCGACGAGGGCGTCGGGCGTTTGCTGGCGGTGCTCAAAGAGACGGGCCAACTCGACAACACCTTGATCGTCTACACGTCGGACCAGGGTTTTGCCTGGGGTCAGCACGGGTTTGCGTGGAAGGTCGCCCCGTACGACGCCAATTTACGGGCGCCGTTTATCGTTCGTTTTCCCAAGCGTTTTGCCCGGGGCAAGGTATGCCGGCATCCCGTCGGTGCATTGGATTTGATTCCGACGTTTTTCGCTTTGGCCGAGACGCCCCTGCCATGGAAGATGCACGGGCGTGACCTGAGCCCGATCCTGAAGAACCCGGAAGCACCCTGGCCGCATCCGGTCATGCTGGAGCATTTCGGCTGGGCATTCGGCGAGGAGACCGACGGTGGTGTGACGACCAAAAAGGCGTTTTCCGCCGTGCCGTGGTGGTTGTCCGTCCGCGACGAGCGGTACAAATACATCCGCACACTGGTTCCCAACGAGGTCGAAGAGTTGTACAATCTGGAGTCGGACCCCGAGGAGTTGCACAACCTGGCGCTCGATCCGAGGCATCGCGAGTTGCTCGTCGAATACCGGCGGCGATTGCGTGACGAATTGAAGCGAACCGACGCCGAGTTGGTCAAGAACTTGCCGAGACCGAAGGTTACGGAACAAAGCCGGGGGCACCCGCCCCCGGCCCCGTAGCGCTTACGTAATTGTCCGGGGGCGGGTGCCCCCTCCTATGTTTCCCCATTCAGAATGTGGGTATTCCGGCATTTGGGTGGCTGATGGCGGTTTCACTTACTGGAAGGGTGCGTTTTCAGAACAAAGGAGTAGTTGCCGTGGAGCGGAATCGAGGCGTTTTCCGGGGAATCCGGGGGCTCCCGTCTCCATTTGGGGGGATTCTGGCCCCGTGGGCCCTGGCATCACCCACCGAAAACCCGGAAGAGCCCAGAATGTTTTCCCGCTCAGAATCCCATTTTATCTCACTCGATTGAAAGGATGATCCCATGATGAACAACCGAGTCCTTGCCAACGTTGCTGTCGTAACGATTTGCGTGCTGTTTGCCGCAGGTAACATCCGGGCCGATGTCCAGGTCGACCGCATGTTCAGCGACCACATGGTCCTGCAGCGCGACATGCCGGTGCCCGTCTGGGGGACGGCTTCGCCCGGCGAGGAGATCACCGTCGCATTTGCCGGGCAAGAGAAGAAAACCAAAGCCGGCAAGGACGGCAAGTGGATGGTCAAGCTCGATCCGTTGAAGCTTGGAGAGCCGGGCAAGATGATCGTAAGCGGCAAGAATTCCGTGACGTTCGAAGACGTTCTGATCGGCGATGTCTGGGTTGGCTCGGGGCAATCGAACATGGCCGGCGGCGCCGGGGGATACGCCAGACGGGATGAGGTGCTCGCCAAGATGGTCCAGGGCGGCCCTTACCCGAAGCTGCGGCTCTACCGCGGCACGTGGCAGGAATCGACTCCCGCAAATAATAGCGGTTTTTCCGCCCTGCACTTCTCCTTCGGCCAGCCGTTGCAGAAGGAGCTCGGCGTGCCGGTTGGATTGATTGTCGGGGCCGTCGGCGGAACGCCTTCGGGGCGGTGGCTGACCGGCGAGATGTTCAAGGCCGACGAAGGATGCCGGAAAATGCTCAAGGACCTCCTCGCCAAGAACCCGCCGGAAAAGGCCCAGATGAAGTACAAGGAAGACTTGGAGAAGTGGGAGAAGGCGGCGAAACTGGCCAGAGAACAGGGCAAGAAGCCACCCCGAAAACCCCGCGCACCCGCCATCCCCGGCGACGTCTCGAACCTAGGCGACCTTTACCGGGCAAAGATCGAACCGGCCGTGCCGTACGCCATTCGCGGCGTGTTCTGGGACCAGGGCGAAAGCGGCACGAGAATCGCCGGCATCGACCAGTACACGACCATGGGCGGGCTGATCAGCGGTTGGCGGAAGGCGTGGGGGCAGGACTTTCCGTTCCTCTACGTCCAGAAACCCAGCGGCGGCGGGTGTGCCTGGGATAAGGACGACCCCGTCACGCGGATGGCCAACGACTTCACGCCGCTGCCCGCCGCGGCCAAGGACGACGGGAAATATCGCGAACTGCACATCCGGATTATGGATCATCCCAACACGGCCATGGTCACCGCCAGCGACCTCGGTTCCGGGATTCATCCGGTCAACAAATCGGGCTACGGCGCCCGTGCCGCGCAGGTGGCTCTCGGGTTCGTCTACAAAAAGGATGTCCCGATCTACGGGCCGATCTACGACAGCCACAAGATCGAAGGCAACAAGGTCCGCGTAAAGTTCAAGCACGTCGGCAAGGGGCTCGCATTCCGGCACGGCGACAAACTGCAAGGTTTCGCCATCGCCGGCGACGACAAGGTGTTCCATTGGGCCGATGCAACGATCGACGGCGACACGGTCGTGCTTTCCAGCAAGAAGGTATCGAAGCCGGTTGCCGTCCGCTACGGCTGGGGCCGCAACCACACCTGGGCGAACCTCTTCAACAAGGACGGTTTGCCGGCGCTGACGTTTCGCACCGATGATTGGTAGACCATAGTAGCAGGCACACTCCGTGTGCCGTCCGCGACGGAGCCGGAAAACTTGCAAGCTCTCCGTGTGCCGTTCGCTGCCTACATTCGGGAACAATGAACCGCAACCAGATAATCACAACGAGTTGGTCAAACCCGGCCTCCAAGGCTCTGTACGAAGGGCAATGGGCGGACGAGCCCGCATTGCGCACACGCTATACTACTAAGAGCAGATGAACCGGAAGATGGCCGAGCCGGTCGAGTCGTTTTGCCAGACGCGACCGAAGCCCGACAAGAAAGAAGAGGGCAAGATCCTGGTCACCACGGCGGACAACAAAGGCATTCCGATGCGTCGTCCGCCGGACCAAATGCCGGCGGGCGCTCGTCGGAAAAAGGGCGAAAAGGCCAACAAGAAGCAGATGGCCACAGTCGGCTGCGTTTACACGGTCGATGCGAAAATGCGCGGTGCGGAAGACGTGGTGGCGGCGTTGTTTCGCGAACGATCCGAGAAACTGCCCGACAGCCCCGAACCGGTTGCCCGCAACAAACGGGTGTGGTGGAAATTCTGGACCTGCTTCACGTGACCCCTCGCCTTTGGGAGGTGGCTTACTTGTTTCACGGGGAGGGAAGCGACGAGGCAGCCGAATTCGTGCGAGACCGGCTGTTGCGCATCTTGCAAGGCAAGGCAAGTCGTGTGGTGGGCGGGTTGCGTCAAATGGGCACCAAACACGGCTTGCGTGGCAGCAAACTCAAAAAACTGACAGCTATCTGCAATTACCTTCGGAAGAACCTTTCGCGGATACACTATAACGCGTATCTGGCTCAGGGCTATCCGATTGCCAGCGGGGTCATTGAAGGAGTGTGTCGCTATGTGGTCAAAGACCGCATGGAACGAGCCGGCATGCGCTGGACGGTGCCCAAGCTATGCTGGACCTACGTAGTACATACGTGAATAATCAATGGGAAGAGTTTCAGGGCTATCGAATCGCTCAAAACACCCAACGCCTCTACCCACACCGGGAACTTTTAGCCAACATCAAATGGCCGCTCGCAGCGTAGCGGACGACCGGTTACACCCGATCGGATAGACAGTACTGGCGTCGATCTGTTCGTACACCACCATCAAGTGCCGGCCCGCGTGGGTGTCGCCGAAGACCACGGGCCGGCCGGAAGACCGGCTGATGTCCGCGTCCGTTGGCGTCTGGAGAATCTCTTCGACCTCTTCCTTCGTGACACCGTGCTCGGCACAGTGTTGCACGTTGCCATCCGGGTCGTCGTCCAGGTCCCAGACAATCGAATCATACAGCATGGCTCCGGCTCTCCTGCCGTATAGTATTATAATGCCACACTCGGCCCAAGCTGTCAACCCGTTACTCGATGACTACGACGTCGTTCAGGCCGAGATCGAGTGTGAATGTTACGTAGTGCGGGTATTCCGGCGAATGTCCTTCCGCGGCGGGCTCTGTGGCGAATTGCAGGTTTCCGCGCTCTGCCGAGCGAACGGTCTTTGGCGGGCGGGGAAGGGGGAGCCGTATCTTGAGGTCCTTGATCGGCTCGTAGGTGAAGTTGGCCAAGACGAGTACGGTGCCCTTGTCGGAATCAAAGATACCGGCTTCGACCACGGGGTGCGACAGCTCGACCAGCCGGCCAACACCGCGCTGCTTCACTACGCCGTTGATCAACGACCGCTGCCCGGCCGGCCACCGCTCTTTGAGTTCGGCCGAAACGAACTTCGCGTCCTTGATGTACGTAATCGCAGGGCACGCGCCGATGTAGAGGGCCTCGCCCTTGCCGAAGGTGTGACGGACCGCGGCAGGGGCCCCGTTCTCGTAGGTTCCAACAACCTGGCCGCCGGCGGGCGTGAAAGAGGATTTCGCGCCGATCACGCCGAAGGTTGCCTCGTCGCCGGGTGGCTTGTCGGCGCGACCAACGGTCGCGGCTTTATGGCTACGGGCGCCGGGAAAGGACTGAGCCCCTTCTTTCAGCCAAATGTGATCGCTGTATTGCATCCCGTTCAGCGCACCGCGGATATGGTATCGGCCCACCCGGACCTTGGTCTCGATGCCCGGCTCGATCCCGAAAACCTTCGCGAGCCCGGGCGAGGGTTCGTTGAACTCGTTTCGGCTTCCGGCGGCACAGGAGCCGTAGAGATGCCCCCCGCCGTGGACCCACGCCTCGATCTTCGCGGCGGCGGTCTCCTTGATGCAAGGGTCCGTCGCGTAGAGTACGTCGTAATCCGCGAGCCGCCCGGCGTCGATGTCCTCTTCGGTCAGCATGTCGACGAGGTACTGGTCGTGGACCAGCGAGAGATACGTCCCGCGGCGTTCGAGCATGTGGACATAGCCGAACGGCTGCCAAAGGTCGGACGAGATGCTGTAAAGCAGTGCGAGCCGGGTCTTGCGGGTGCGGCCCGGGGCGATGATGTGCTCGGCGGCGGCCAACTGACGCGTCATGTGCATGATGCCGTCGTACGAGCCCCGCAGGTCGGACCAATAGTTCTCGGTGCTCGTACAGGTCGGGCCGTAGGTCCAATAGAAGAAGTGCTTCGCCCCCTGGCAGAGGGCCGAGGCACTTTTGAGCCGCAGGTTCGTCTCGTCACTCGGCGTGATCCAGGCCATGATGGGTATCGTGCCCCGGCTTCCGCTCCGGAAGATGGCGGCCTGAAATCCCATCAACTGAAAACCTTCCCAGGTCGTGCCGGGGCCGTACATGTACTGGAGGCCCATCCAGTCCTCAATGCCGATCATGTCGACGGCTTTGCGGCGGGCCATGTCGAACCAATCGGCGGCCAGGACGACCCGCCCCCAGCACGGGTTCGGGCCGGTACCCATGCCGAGGCCGGTGCCGCTGAAATACGGGTGGTCGGCCACCAGTGTGGTGGTCAGGAGCTTGTCGCCGATGTGGCGATGGACCGACTCGGTCAGCCAGCGGAACCGCTCGGTTGTGGCTTCCTGGCGGAACCGCGAGGTGTAGTAGAAGACCCGATTGGCGGCGGCGAGATTCTGCTTTTGCCGCTTCCGCAGTTCGTCGAGCGTTTCGATGGGAACAACATCTTCCAGCTTGCCGGCGCCCAAATCAGCCCGTCGGATATTGCGTTGACGAAGCCATTCATGGAAATGCCGCAGCGCCTGTTCATTGTCCTCCATGGTACGGCAAGTGACTTCATCGCTGAACCCAAACGGAACACCGGGAGCGAGTTTACCCTTGAAACGGGGGGCCTGCTTGGTGATCTGCCGGTCGGCTTCTTCCCGGGTGACGCCGGGGCTGAAATTCACCGAATGGGTGTGGCCGGGCACCCGGAAATTGGACTTCTCGCGGACCGCCTCCATCTGGTTGCCGACGACGTTGAAGCCCAAGAGCCGCAGGACCTCGGCCTCGCGGAGGTTCAGCTCGTCGCGTTGCGGCGACCAGAAGCTGGTCTGGACCATCAGTTGCTTTGGCGTCGCGGCCTTTCCGCCGCTTGCTTCGCGTGCCCAGCCGAGCCGCCGGGCGGTCATCTCGGAAGCCGTTTCCAAATGCTTAGCGTCCTCGGCAAGCTGCGGCGAGACGAGAAAGCTGGTTTTCGATCCCCGGAAGTTCTCGGTGAATCGCTTGACGACGTGCTTGTCATCCGCAGCAGTGGCCAATTCGATGACAATGCTGCGGCGGTCGTTCTGGTCGGTCGTGATGAAATCGGCGGTGACGTTCGGCCACTCGGCCACGCCGCCGGATCGCGACACGCGGCCGTGGAGCCGGTCGCCGGCGAACTTCTTCAGATCGAACCAAGGGGTGAACTCCCCGGCCGCGATCCGCTTTGCCGGGTCCTTGTCGGCCCCCGCCGGAACGACGGCCTTCGGCAGATACCAGGGGCTCTTGTGGATGTAACCCCCGAGCCGGACGTAGTAGGTGGTCCCCTTCGGCTCGACCAGTTTCATTCGCACGAAAAGCCCGTCGGCCGCCGGCGCCGACTGGACCAGCGCGAACGCCGCGAGGAAAGCTGCGATCCAACCCCCGCACGCAGTACGGGGGCTTTTGTCAAACATATTACAACGACAATACATATTCCACCAAATCGTTAATCTGTTGCTTGGTAAGCTGGTCGAGCGTGTTGCTACTCAGACCGTGCTTGCCCTTGGTAATCAGTTCCTTAATTGTCGCATAGCGGCCGTCGTGCAGGTAGGGGGCGGTTCGCCAGACCTCGATCAGGGTGGGTGTGTCGAACCGTTTCTTTCCGTCGTAGCCGCCGCCGGTTGCCACGTCGTGCATTCGCAGATCGGTCAGTAGCGGCTTCGGGTGGCACCGGCTGCACCCGACTTCCTTGCTTTCGAAAAGCTCCTCGCCGCGGCGGGCCGCCGGGCTCAAACGGCCGTCGACCAGGCGGGGGCTCGGGACCGGGCGAAGCGACTTCAGCCAGGCGTCGATCGCCGCCGCGTCCGATTCCGGCTGCACGCTGAACAGGATGTGTTCGATCCCCGCGCGGACCGCGTCTTCGCCCGTCGCCCGAACCCCCAGGGCCATCGCCGGCGGCGTCCGGTGGGCCAGCATCATGCTCTTCGCGTTTTTCGGGTTGCCAACCCCGTCGTTGAGCAGGTCCCAGTTGAGCCCGTCGGACCGGGCGTCCGGGTGGCAGCTCGCGCAGCTTTGCCAGTGCTGGTAGCAGATCGTCGCATCGTGGAAGAGCATCTCGCCGCGCCGCTTTGGCGTCAGCTTCGGCTTCGGCCCCAGTGCGATGGTCTTGAGTTCATCGGGCGTGTGCGAGAGATCAACCGCGTCGACCGTGTCGGAAAAGTACTCGGCGACGTACGCCACCGAACCGGCAATCGCCACGCTGCGGGGGCCCTTGCCGGGCAGTTCGACCCGCTGGCGGAAGTCGGTCAAGATGCTCGGGCCGTCCATCGGGCCGCGGGTCTTCGCGGCCTTGCGAAGGGCCTCGAAGAGGGAGGGCACGTCGATGATGCTCAGCTCGTGCGTACCCGACTGGGCGACGCAAAGCGTCCGGCCGTCGGCCGTACAGGCAATCCCCCAGGGGTTCGCCGCCCCCAGGTAGTTGTCGTCGAGCAGGAAGCTGCCGTACAGCTTCTTCTCCACCGGGTCGATGACGCTGACGGCGTTGGTGTTCGTCCAGCCTTGCTCGACCTGCGACGGGACCAGCTCGAAGTTGCCCAGCACGTGCGTCACCAGGGCGTACTTCCCGCCGGGCAGGATGCACACGCCGCGCAGTCCGGTCGCGCCGTTGGGCAGGGCAATCGCCGTCGTCTTCAGAGAACGCGCGTCGATGATCGTCACGTTGCAGGTCATGAAGAACCGGTTGCCGGGTCCGCCGGGCAGGTGATTCGCCACGACGACCGACCGCCCGTCCGGCGTTACCGCGGCGGCAACCGGCTCGCGGGTGACGGGCACGCGGGCAAGCTCCTTGCGCGTTGCGAGGTCGATCACGGAGACGTCGTTGTCGAAACGGTTGCAGACGTAGAGCCGCCGCCCGTCGGGCGAGACGGCGGGCCCGGTGGCGGTGTGGCCGGCCGCGATCTTCGCGACCGATTTGCGCGAACCCGTGCCGACGATGACGACCGTGCTCTTGGGGCCGGCGCACGTGACGTAGAGATGCTCGCCACACGGGCTTAAGGCAAGGCCGGTCGGCGGCGCCGGCATGGCAATCGAACCGGTCACCTTGCCCGTATCAAGATTAACCACGGCAACACACCGGGCGTCGATGTTGGCAACGTACAATGTCTTGCCGTCGCCGGATGCAACCACCGCAGAAGGTCCGAGATACTCGGCGGCAGTGGCGAAACCGCCGATCGCAACAATCGCTGTCCCGACGACGACGGTCCACAACCTGCAAGAAATAGCCCGCTCCCTTCTCGTACAGCCGTTCTTTCCTTTCCGCATATCCGGATTGTAACCCAAGCCCACCACTGTCTGTCAAGGAGATTGGCGCAGCATGGCCGAAAGGCTACAATAGGAGGGCTCTTTACACCCCGAGAGGATTTCGACATTGGGAGAAATGGCATCATGCACAAAAAGACCGTCGTGCCCTTGGCGGCGATGTTGATTCTGGTCGGCACGTTTGCCGTCGCTGAGGATGCGGCTTTGCCGGGCGTGAAATCGGACTGGAAAGGCTTCGACCGCTACGACTTCAAGATCGACGGCAACAAGTGCTGGATCGTGGCGCCGAAGAAGGCCGCCGAGGGGAAGCCGTGGATCTGGCGGGCACGCTTCTGGGGGCATGAGCCGCAAACCGATCTGGCGCTTCTGGAAAAAGGTTTTCACGTCGGCTACTGCAACGCGGGCGGGTTGTTCGGCTCGCCGGAGGCCGTTCGGCGCTGGGACGCGTTCTACAAGCACGCCACCGGGAAGCTCGGACTGTCGAAGAAGCCGGCCCTGGAAGGCATGAGCCGCGGCGGGTTGATCATCTACAACTGGGCCGCCGCCAACCCCGACAAGCTCGCTTGCATCTACGGCGACGCGCCCGTCTGCGATTTCAAAAGCTGGCCCGGCGGCAAGGGAAAAGGACGCGGGAGCAAAGGCGACTGGCAGGCCTGCTTGAAAGTCTACGGGCTCACCGAACCGCAGGCCATGGAGTTCAAGGGCAACCCGGTCGATAACCTCAAGCCGCTCGCCGATGCCGGGATTCCGCTCTTGCACGTCGTCGGCGACGCCGATACGGTGGTGCCCGTCGAAGAGAACACCGCCGTGCTGGAGCGGCGCTACAAGGAGTTGGGCGGGCAGATCGAAGTCATCCACAAGCCGGGCTGTGGACACCACCCGCACTCCCTGAAGGACCCGGCGCCGATCGTCGCGTTCGTGCTGAAGCACGCGAGGTAGCACATAAATGTCCCGCATGTGAAAGCGGCTCGGTCTTTTCGCATGCAACAATGTCCTCTACTCGGCTGCGGTTCGGTCCATCCGTGCTTGCCAGTCTTTCAGATGGTCGACCCGCCAACGGTTGACCGTCCTGGCGCCGGCCTTGTTTGCGTCGCGGAGCTTCGGATCGGGGTTGTCGTGCCAGTAGTTGGTTCCGTGGCCGGTTCGGACGAATGCCCCGCCCCAATGCTCTTTCATCGGGTTGTCCGGCTGGCCGCGAAACAGGTAGAGTACCGACGGGGTGTCGCCCATCTTGATGTCGCTTTTCTTGCGGACGAACAGGTCGCCGAGCGCTCCGTGCCCTTGGACGTGCTCGGCGACGAACGTCCGGTTCCCCCAGTCGCCGTCCTAGCGGCCGCACAGCTTGCCTTGGGGCACGCAAGCAGTAAAACTACACAAGGCCATTACGTAGAGTCCGGGGGCATCGTCGCCGAGGCCCTCGACAAGCTACCCCAACCGGACTTTGGAAAATGATGTTTCGACGCAACATCGACTCGACACAACAGGCTGGCAGAGCCGTTGTTCCGCGGTCACCCCGCGACGGTCGCGGTGGCGGGGACTCCCCGCCGCCGCGGCCCCTTTCGTCCTCGTCTCCGAGAGCACCGTGTCGGCGGGTTGCGGACGCGCGCCCGCCGACACGGCCTCCGTAATGGAGCACCGTACCGCCAGTACGGTGCCCAAAACTGGTAACCTACACCACGGTGGTCGGGAGGGGCAAGCCAGAGTAGACTGGTGATTGGAATGAGACACGCCCCTAACCACATGGGAGGAGAACAATGAGTCGGATTCATGCAATTGTTTTGGCCGGCATTGCAGTCCTCGTTGGCTTTGCCCTCTGCTATTTGACGGTTCCTCCATTGGATCTGCCGGATTGGGCTTGGTCGATCGACAAGATAGTAGCAATTCTGGCACCCACCATGGCCGTTGGCATTGGTTGCCTCTTTGCAATGAGAACGGAATGGTACAAGAGGTGGGTGAACCCTACTTTGAGGATCTATGGGAGCCGGACAGCGGCGGCTATGTCATTACCCGCTACCGTGGGTCAAACATCAACCTGCGGACCCAACTACTGAGGATCCTCAAAAAGGCGGGGGTGGAACCGTGGGAGCGCCTGTTTCACAACCTGAGGGCCTCCCGAGAGACCGAGTTGGAAAACGACTTCCCGAGTCACGTGGTGGCCGGCTGGCTGGGGAACTCGCCGGCGGTAGCCCGTCGCCACTACCTGCAAATCACTGAGGAGCACTTCGCCCGGGCGCTCGAAAAGCCAGTTGCGGGGTCGGGTATGGGCACAGATATGGCACCGTCTGCGGATGCCAGGCGTTGCCAAACGGCCCCCCCGGAAGCGCCCCAACCCGCCCAAACCTCGCAAAAACAGGGGTTTGCTTGCCAGCCGTTGCCCACGATTGACACTCCAATACCCCCTGGAGGACTCGAACCTCCAACCCTCTGATTAAGAGTCAGATGCTCTGCCAGTTGAGCTAAGGGGGTCCTTGAACTGGATCGTATCGTCAAGGCATCGAATTGTAAATGTATTGGCAATTCTTGCAAGCCCTAAACCTGAAAGCAAAAAACAAATCCCAAATCCCCGACCCTTTGGCCGGTTTCATGCCGTTCAGAGGGGAGGGTTCATACCAAGTTGACGCATTTTGCGGTATAGATTCGAACGGTGCAGGCCAAGACGTTCGGCCGCGCGACTCACACTGCCGGCGGATTGCTGAATCGCCTGACGGATGTATTGTACCTGAAATTGCGAGGTGGCGTCGGACAGCGTCCCCTGCGCATCGCTTTGGAAGGGAGTGTCGGCGCGGGGTGAAAAGACGAAAGCCAGGTCTTCCGCGTCGATGCTGTCTCCGGTGGAAAGAAACGCCAGCCGCTCCATCAGGTTGCGGAGTTCACGGACGTTGCCCGGCCAGGGATGGTCTTGGAGCCGTCTTCGGGCGGCGGCCGTCAACAGCGGAACATCGCGGTGCGCTTGGCCGCAGAACTGCGTCAGAAAATGGTCGGCCAGCAGCAAGACGTCGCTGCCGCGGTCGCGAAGCGCCGGAAGCTCCAGCGTGACGACGTTCAGCCGAAAGTAAAGGTCCTCGCGGAACCGCTTCTCGCGGACCATCGCGGGAAGGTCCTGGTTGGTTGCGGCGAGCACTCGGGCATCGCTATGGATCGGGGCAGAGCCGCCGACCCGAACCAGGACTTTTTCTTCCAACACCCGGAGCAGCTTGGCCTGGCACGCCGAGCTGAGTTCGCCGATCTCGTCAAGGAACAGAGTGCCGGCGGCGGCGAGTTCGAACTTGCCGGCTCTGGCTTCGCGGGCGTCGGTGAAAGCTCCCTTCTCGTGCCCAAAGAGTTCACTCTCGGCGAGTGTATCGGGGATCGCCGCGCAATTGACGGCGACAAACGGCTGATCGCGGCGGCGGCTCGTGTAGTGGATTGATTGGGCGATGACCTCTTTACCGGTTCCGTTTTCTCCAAGCAGCAGGACGGCGAGATCGGTGTCGGCCACACGACCGATGATCGACCGCAGGGCCTCGATTGCCGGGCTATTGCCAATAATCTGAACGCGTTGGGCCGCCTGATCGGTGATTTGGCGGTTTGTCGAGAGAAGTCTTTGCCGGTCCCGGGCGTTTTCGAGGGGGATTGCCGCATGGCCGGCCAGTTCGATCAGGGCCTCCTGGTCGGCATCCGTGAAACTGCCTTCCCGCTTGTTGAGGATTTCAAAGACGCCGAGCAACTTTCCGGCGGCACTGCGCAGCGGTACGCAAAGAACGGTTCGCGTTTGGTACTTGAGCCGGGCATCCACATCGTGGTCAACGGCATCGGGGTCGGCGACGGCATCGGCGCGGGCGGGTTCACCCGTCTGGACAACTTGCCCGACCACGCCGCGGTCGTCCGGTACCCGCAATTCGCCGTCTTCGATGCCCAGGGCGGGACGCCCCACCAGCACGTGATTGGCCCGGTCCCAAAGGAAAATGCTCGCACGATCCGCCTGCAACAGCCGCGTAGCCGCTTCGGCCATCTGGCCCAACAAGGGTTCGACTTCAAGGGTCCGGTTCCATTGGTTGGCGATTTCAAGAATGGTTTCGAGCCGGCGGATGCGACGCTCCCGGTTCTGGCGCCGTCGGACGGCCGAAAGGGCCTGATGGACGACAGGGGCAAGGTGTTCGGCGTACTGCCCCGCCGTGCCCGGCTTCGACCCGGTTGCGTAGAGCAACAACAGTTCGCTCGAACCGCTCCTCGGAGCCAGCGGAACGGCAATCCAAGGACCATCAGTCACGGCCACTTCGCGATCGAGCACATCGGCCAGGAGGTCGAAAGGCAGGGAAGACCGGGTGCCCGTCTCCGACACAGCGCCCCAATGCCCGGCCTGTGCAGCCACAACCGCCGAATAATCTACTCCTGTGGCAGAGGCAATTGTCTGCAAGGCGCCCGCTAGAAAATGCTCCGGCGCGTCAGAGGAAACGGCGAAGTCGAGAATCTCGGCGGCGACGGGGATCAGTTCGGGAACGCCCGCGAGGAGTTCAAGAACATGATCGGGGTCTTGCTGACCGGAATTCAACATCGTTCTGTTGTCAAAGAGACATGCCTGAATAGTCAAATTGATAGCACTCTTGATGTATTCTAACGAGTTGACATCATTTTGACAACCGGATTGGGACGCGAATATCATCATCGCCCCCCACAATGGGCAGCTACCGGGGGACTTTTTCGGGGCCTTTTGAGGAATTGTGCAAAATTGAGACGGGGGAACGTCGCTTGACCAAAACGCATGACACTGCTACCCTTCTGGGTTTTACATAACATGGTTTCGGAGTTCGGCGCCGTGCCTTACAAGAGTATTGTCTGCGTAAAACAGGTCCCAGATACGGCCCATGTGACCGCTGACGCGATGAAGGAGGATGGGACCGTCAACCGGGGTGCGCTGCCTGCCATTTTCAACCCGGAAGACCTCCACGCGCTGGAAACGGCACTGCAAATCCGGGACGAGCACGGGGGCACGGTGACAGTTGTTACGATGGGGCCCCCGAAGGCGACGGAGGTCTTGCGGGCCTGCCTTTACCGCGGGGCGGATCGGGCCATTCTGTTGACCGACGTTCGGGCGGCGGCCAGCGACACCTTGGCAACCAGTTACATCCTTTCCCAGGCGGTGAAGACGATCGGCGACTACGACATGGTCTTTTGCGGCCGCCAGGCGATCGACGGCGACACGGCCCAGGTGGGGCCCCAATGTGCCGAGAAGCTGGGTATTCCGCAGATCACCTACCTGGAAGAGGTGGTCAAACTCGAAGGCCACACGATCCGAGTTCGGCGGAATATCGGCCACGGGTGGGAAATTGTCGAGGCGAAGCTTCCGGTCCTGCTGACGGTGATCGAAACGGCGAACGAGCCCCGACCCCCCGCCGCACGCCGAGTGATGCGGATGAAACATGCGAAGGCGCCGGCCGAGATGTCCGGCGAGGTCCGAGGCGAAATGCCCGACGCTTCCAATGAAGATCGCCAGGCGGAAACCGAGCGGCGGGCCGATGCCCTAAAACCACGCGGACTCTTGGTCGAGCAATGGGACCTCGACGATATCGGCGCCGACTTGGAACGGTGCGGTTTGGCCGGCTCCCCCACCAAGGTCCATCGCATCCAGGCGATCGTGCTCACCAAAGAGGGATATACCGAGGTGCCGGCCACCGACGAGGGCATCCGCGACCTCGTCCACGAACTGATCGAAGAGAGAACGTGGGGATAACAGAAAGTAGCAGGCACACTCCGTGTGCCGTAGCAATGAAGTTTGGTAGGCACCGATCGCTCACGATGAGAAGATGAGAAGATGTTGCTCGAACGAGCGGGAGCGGACGGCACACGGAGTGTGCCTGCTACCGTGGATGCCAGACGATAAGAGTCGAATATGATCGAACCAAACCGAAAGGGTGAAGTCTGGGTCTTTGCCGAGCAGGAAGACGGCGCCTTGCACGACGTCGCGCTGGAGTTGTGCGGGAAGGCCAGGCAACTGGCCGATCAGTTGGGGGTGAAGACCGGCGCGGTCTTGCCGGGAACCGGCGCCCGGACAGAGGCCGATAAGCTCATCGCCCACGGCATCGACAAGGTCTACCTCGTCGAGGATGAAAACCTGTCGCACTACCAGACCAACCCGTACGCCCAAGTCCTCTGCACTCTGATCGAAAAGCACCGGCCGCAGATCATCGTCACCGGGGCTACGTCGATCGGGCGCGACCTCGCGCCGCGGGTGGCCTCGAATCTCCGCGCGGGTTTGACTGCCGATTGTACCGACCTGGACATCCGGGACGTCACCGATCCCAAGACCAAAACAGAGCACAAAAATCTGCTGCTGCAAATCCGGCCGGCCTTCGGCGGAAACATCATCGCCACGATCGTCAACTTCGACCGGTGGCCGCAGATGGCCACCGTGCGCGAGGGCGTCATGCCCCTTTACGACGGCGACGGCTCGCGGACCGGCGAGGTGATCGAGGAAAAGATCGACGTCGATCCGGCCACCATGGCCTTGAAGCTGATACGGCGCCACATCGAGCCGCGAAAGGTAAATCTCAAGGGCGCCCGGGTGATCGTTGCCGGCGGCGGCGGCGTCGGCGGCCGAGACGGCTTCGAGTTGATCTACAAGTTGGCCGGCGCCGTCGGCGGCGCCGTCGGGGCCAGCCGGGCCGCCGTCGATAGCGGATTCATCGGCAAGGAACACCAGGTCGGCCAGACCGGCACCACCGTCCGCCCGGCCTTGTACATCGCCGTCGGCATCAGCGGCGCCATCCAGCACCGCGCCGGAATGCAGGAATCGGCCAAAATCATCGCAATCAACACCGACCCCGACGCACCCATTCTCTCGATCGCCCATTACGGCATCGTCGGCGACTTCAAGAAAATCATCCCCAAGATGATCAAGGCAATCAAGGAAAAGGCGTGAGGGGGAAATTGCGAATTATGAATAGCGAATTATGAATAGCGAGTTGCGAATTACGAGTTGCGAGTAGCAAGTACTGAGTACTGAGTACTGAGTACTCAGTACTGAGTCTGAGTACTGGGTGTCGAAAAGCCCCCGCACTGCGTGCGGGGGTTCATGTGTGCAGCAGGGGATACAACTCAACCGCCAACAAAACGCCATAGCCGCTTGCGGCTTCGCATCAAACACTTTCGTTGCTGCGAGCAAACATATCGGCAATTAACGATTTCCGGAGGTTCACGTGGCGAACTTCTTCTTCGATAACGAGGACATCCAGTTCCTCTTCGACCATATCGACCTGGCCGAGCTGGCCCGGCTCCAGGAAGACAACTTTGACGATACCGAACTGCGCCGAAGCGACTGGGCCCCGGCCGACGAGGCCGACGCCATCGACAACTACCGCCGGGTGCTCGAAATCATCGGCGAGGTCGCCGGAGACATGATCGCACCGAACGCCGAGCAGATCGACGAGGAAGGCAACTCGCTCAACGACGACGGCACCGTAACCCTACACCCGCTGGTGCGGAAAAACCTCGACCGGCTCACCCAGGCCGACATGATGGGGTTTACCCTGCCGCAAAAGTACGGCGGGCTGAACTGCCCAAACCTGATTTATACCATGGCAACCGAGATCGTCAGCCGGGCCGATTGCTCGCTGATGAACCTCTTCGGGCTCCAGGGAATCGCCGAGACGATCTACGCCTTCGCCGACGACGACATCAAGGACGAGTACCTCCCCCGCTTCGCACGCGGCGAGGTCACCGGCGCAATGGTACTGACCGAGCCCGACGCCGGCAGCGATCTTCAGGCAGTCCGGCTCCGCGCCGACCAGGACAGCGACGGCAACTGGCGGCTCAACGGCGTCAAGCGGTTCATCACCAACGGCTGCGGCGACGTCCTGCTCACCTTGGCCCGAAGCGAGCCGGAAATCGCCGACGGCCGCGGCCTGAGCCTCTTCATCTCCGAACGGTCCGACCGGATCCGCGTCCGCCACCTCGAGCACAAGCTGGGCATCCACGGCTCGCCCACCTGCGAGTTGGTCTACGACGACGCGCCCGCTCGGCTCATCGGCGAGCGCCAGCGGGGCCTGATTACCTACGTCCTGGCCCTGATGAACGGCGCCCGGGTGGGTATCGCCGCCCAGTCGCTCGGCGTGGCCGAGGCCGCCTTCCGCCTCGCCCGGACCTACGCCCACACCCGCCACCAGTTCGGCGGGCCCATCGAGCGGCTCCCTGCCGTCGCCGAAATGGTCACCGACATGTCGATCGACCTCCAGGCGGCCCGGGCATTGACCTACGAGACTTCCCGCGTCTGCGACCATGAAAACAACAACCTCCGTGTAATGGAATGGACGCCCGACCTCGACCCGGCCGAGAAGAAACGCCGCAAAAAGCTCTCCCGGGCGCTGAAACGCCTCAACGGCATGCTCACGCCCATGTGCAAGTACTACGCCTCCGAAATCGCATGCTCCGTCGCCGACCGCACCATCCAGGTCCTCGGCGGCTCCGGATACATGAAGGACTACCCGGCCGAACGCTACCTCCGCGACGCCCGAATCACCACCATCTACGAAGGGACCAGCCAGTTACAGCTCGTCGCGGCCGTCCGCGGCGTCTCGTCCGGGTCCTTCGAGACCTGGACCGCCGACTACGATGAAAAGCAGTACAACGATCCCGAGCTCGGCGCCCTGCACGAGAAGCTCGTCGAGGCCAAGCGCCAAATCCTGGAGGCGGTCGCGTTCATCAAGGAGCAAGGCGGCTCCTACCTCGATCTCTCCGGCCGTCGGCTCGTCGACTCGGCCATTTCGGTAATCGTCGGCCATCTCTTCCTCGGCCAGGCGGCCGTCGACGACCGCAAGAAAAAGGTCGTCCGCCGCTTCATCACCCGCGAGCTGCCTGTCATCCGCATGAACTGCGACCTGATCCAAACCGGCGACACAACAGTGATGGACGACTACGCCGCCCTGGCCGGCCCGGTCCCGGTCGAGGAGTAGGAACCGGGAGCAGTAAAGGTTGCCTGGCTGGGAGAAAGGAACTCGCCACGCAAACTCGGACAGAACCCCCGACAGAACAGCAAAGGAGCCTTGCGATGCGAAAGCCCACGATCGCAAATACACTCTTCGTCGCCACTATGCTAAACTGTTTGACTACCGCCGTTGCTCAGCACGCAGCGGCCGAAGCAGCGGAGACCGTCGAGATTGTTCCCGTGAAGGCAATGCCTTTTGAACTCAAGGACGTTCGGCTTCTGGACGGTCCCTTCAAACACGCCATGGACCTGAGCAGGGAATCGCTTTTGCGCTACGAGCCGGACAAGCTGCTGGCAAAGTACCGGATCGAGGCCGGTCTGGAGCCCAAAGAGAAGCACTACGGGGGATGGGAGTCGAGGTCGGTTGCCGGTTTCAGTCTCGGCCATTACCTCAGCGCCTGCGCGTTGATCTACGCCGCCACCGGCGACGAACAATTCAAGGAGCGGGCGGACTACATCGTCGATCAACTGGCCGAGTGCCAAAAGGCCGACGGCGACGGCTACGTGGGGGCCCCCCCGGGGGCCAAAAAGATCTTCGAGGAACAGATCGCCAAGGGCCACATCACCTCGAAGGGATTCGGCCTGAACGGCCTCTGGGTCCCGCTCTACACCCAGCACAAGATGATGGCCGGCCTGCGCGATGCCTACCGCCTCTGCGGCAACAAGAAGGCCCTCCAGGTCGCCAAGGGTTACGCCGACTGGCTCGAAAAAACCTTCGCCGACCTCAACGAGGAGCAGATGCAGAAGATTCTCGCCTGCGAACACGGCGGCATCAACGAGGTGCTGGCCGATCTGTACGGCGATACCGGCGACAAACGGTACCTGGCGCTGTCGCGCCGGCTGCACCACAAGAAAGTGCTCGACCCGCTGACAAATGGGGTCGATTGCCTGCCGGGCATGCACGCCAACACGCAGATTCCCAAGCTCGTCGGTTTGGCGCGGCGTTACGAATTGACCGGCGACGAGAAAGACAAAGCCGCCGCCGAGTTCTTCTGGGACCGCGTCGCAAATCATCATTCCTACGTAACGGGCGGGGACGGCTTCAATGAGCATTTCGGACCCCCCGACAAGCTCAACGACCGCCTCGGCCCCAACACCACCGAAACCTGTAACGTCTACAACATGCTCAAGCTCAGTCGGCACCTGTTCCAATGGGATGCCTCGCCGGCGGTGGCCGATTTCTACGAACGGGCGCTCTACAACCATATCCTGTCGTCGCAGCATCCCAAGGACGGGCGGGTAATCTACAATCTGACGCTCGAGATGGGCGGGTTCAAGCGATACCAGAACCCGTTCGGGTTCACCTGCTGCGTGGGCACGGGCATGGAGAATCACACGAAATACGGCCGGTGCATCTACTTCCACGACGAAGACGGCCTGTGGGTCAACTTGTTCGTCCCTTCCGAGCTAACCTGGAAGGAAAAGGGGGTCTCGCTGCGGCAGGAAACCCGGTTCCCGGATGAGGAAACAACCAGGTTGCACTTCACGTGCAAGAAGCCGGTCGAACTGGCCTTGCGCATCCGCTGGCCCTATTGGGTAGAGGAAGGAATGGAGGTCAAGGTGAACGGCGAGCCGGTGAAGATTGAGGGGAAACCGTCGAGCTACGTCGAGGTCCGCCGCAAGTGGAAGACCGGTGACGTCGTCGAAGTCCGCTTGCCGATGACCGTGCGGCTGGAGACCATGCCCGACAACACCAACCGCGTGGCGATCATGCACGGTCCGCTGGTCCTGGCCGGCGATCTCGGGCCGGTCAACGACCCGAAGGCCAATTCGCCCGACTTCGTGCCGGTCATGGTCACCGAAGGGCGCCCGGCGCCCGAGTGGGTCAAAGCCGTCGAGGGCAAGCCGAACACCTTTCGCACCGTCGGTGTAGGCCGACCGCGTGACGTGGATCTGATCCCCTTCTTTCGCATGCACGACCGGCGATACAGCATCTTCTGGGACGTCTTCACGAAGAAGCAGTGGGAAGAGAAACAGACCGAGCACAAGGCCGAAATCAAACGCCAAAAGAAGCTAGAGGCGCGAACCGTCGATTTCGTTCAGCCGGGTGAGATGCAACCCGAACGCGACCACAACATGCAGGGCGAGCGAACCGGCGCCGGGCGCCATCGCGATCGCCCCTGGCGCCACGCCATGGGCGGAGGCTGGTTTTCGTTCGACATGAAGGTGACGCCCGAGAGGCCGGTCATCCTCCGCGCGACCTACTGGGGCGACGAAAACATCCAGCGTAATTTCGACGTGCTTGTCGACGACAAGAAGATCGCCACCCAAAAACTCCTGCACAACGAGCCCGGCAAGTTCTTCGACGTCGAGTACGAAGTGCCGGTCGAATTGACGCGAGACAAGAAGAAAGTCACGGTAAAGCTCCAGGCCCATCCCGGCGGCATGGCCGGCGGCCTGTTCGGCCTGCGCGTCGTTCGAACCGGTGAGCAGGAGTAAGGTTCGTAGAGGTTCATAGGGTGGGACAAGCGAAGCGCCGGCCCACCGCCGCTTTCCATGTAGGACGGATTGTCAATCCGTCCAGGTTCCGGTGTCTATGGTTGGTGGATTGGAAGTTGAAGTTTGAAGTTTACGGTTTGACGTTCTCTTTAGACGGATTACCAGCCGCCGACGGTAGCTACGGTCGCCAGACCGTGGATGTCCGCGTTGCCCACGGTCTGGCGACCGTGGCTACCGAAGTTATTTGTGCGTTACGGCGGCTGCCGGCTTGGCTTTCCGGGGAACAGAGAGCCCGGGCGCGGACAGGGAAGAGTCGTTTGGCGTTCGCGGAAAGATCGACTTCCGCCGGCTCTACGCCATGGCCCTCGACCGCTGGCTCGGAATCGACAGCGAAGCCGTCCTTGGCAAGAAGTACGACCCGGTCGAGGCACTTCAGGTCTGAAGAGTTAACGACGTGCTGACTCGATTCTTATAGCCATTCTTTCGGCGACATTCGTTTCAACCGGAAGAAGGGTATCCGGATGGTATGAGTTGGCCAGCCGCTACATGTCACCTTTTTTTGGGCGTTTTGCCGTGGAGAATCCGAAGAAATATCTCTTGACATTTTTCCTCTAAACTCCTGATAATAAAATAGTTGTTGCCCTTTTCACTCCAGTGACGGTTGCCAGGCCAGAGATGTGTGGCGTGTGCAGCCCCCCCCCAAGGTCGTCTGTTTTGGGAATCTTTTCAGGAGGATTTCAAATGAGGAATCGTGTCCATCGTCTTCGATCGCCGTCTGTCGCGAAGGGCCTTGCCGACAACCGGTGCGCCCGTCCCAAAGCTCGTCGATTGAAGCTCGAACCGCTCGAAGACCGGCGGCTGTTGTCCGTCGGACCGTTCATGGTCAAGGACATTAACCCCGGAGCGGGATTTGGGCAACCCTACGAAATGACGGACGTTGACGGGACGGTCTATTTTCGCGCCAACGACGGCACTACCGGCGTTGAACTCTGGAAGAGCGACGGCACTGCTGCGGGGACCGTCCTGGTCAAGGACATCTATCCCGGAAGCGCCGACTCGGTTCCGGTCAATCTGGCCGACGTCAACGGGACGCTCTATTTTGCGGCCAACGACGGCACCAACGGCGTTGAACTCTGGACGAGCAACGGAACCGCGGCGGGAACCGTCCTTGTTAAGAACATCAATCCCGGCAGCGCCGACTCGGTTGTAGTAGACCCCAATCGAAACACCTTTGCAGACGTCAACGGAACGTTCTATTTTACGGCCGACGACGGCACCAATGGTGCTGAACTCTGGAGGAGCGATGGGACAGCGGCGGGGACCTTCATGGTCAAGGACATTTGTCCCGGCGGCACGGGCTCGAATCCCTGGTATCTGACGAACGTGGGCGGCACGCTCTTCTTCAGAGCCGACGACGGGACCAACGGCACGGAACTCTGGAAGAGCGACGGGTCCGCGGCAGGGACCGTCATGGTCAAGGATATCCAACTCGGCGCCGGCGACGCGAACCCCGCCTCCCTGACGGACGTCAACGGGACGCTTTTCTTCGGGGCCAATCTGACAACCTACGGCAGCGAACTCTGGAAGAGCGACGGGACCGAATCGGGGACCGTTATGGTTAAGGACATCAACCCTAATATGAACAGTTCGGGCCCCTATTACCCGGCGAACGTCAACGGAACACTCTATTTTGGGGCCAACGACGGGACCAACGGCCTTGAACTCTGGAAGAGCGACGGGACCGAGGCCGGAACCGTCATGGTCAAGAATATCAGTCCTGGCAGCGGTAACTCGAACCCCGAGCATCTAACGAACGTCAACGGGACGCTCTACTTTCGTGCCGACGACGGCACCAACGGCATCGAACTCTGGAAGAGCGACGGGACAGCAGGAGGAACGGTTCTAGTCAAGGACATTTGGGCAGGCAGCAACCATTCGACGCCCTTTTATCTTACGGGCGTCAATGGGATACTGTATTTTACGGCTGCTGCCGACGGTAGCTATGGGGACCTCTGGAAGAGCGACGGAACCGAGGCGGGAACCGTCATGGTTGCCAGTTTCACCAGCGCCGTTGACGAGCTAACGAATGTTGACGGGACACTGTATTTCAAAGCGAATGACGGGAGCCACGGCCCCGAATTGTGGGCGATTCTCGACCAGGACGCCGACTTTGGCGATGCCCCGGACAGTTACGGCACTCTGCTGGCCAACGACGGCGCGTGGCACACGATTGTCCCCGGGTACTGCTTGGGAAGTTTTATCGACGCCGAGCCCGACGGTCAGCCGGACCCGACGGCCCTGGGCGACGACGACAACGGGATCGACGACGCGGACGGCGTGACGCTCGACAGCCCGATTGTGCCCGGCCAGACGGCCTGGTTCTCCGTTTACGTGACGGACGACTCGGCTTTGGGCGCGGTGCTCAACGCCTGGATCGACCTGGACCATAGCGGCACGTGGGACGCCGGCGAGCAGATCCTCGTCAACCAGCCGGCCGTGGCCGGGTCCAACGAGTTCTCCGTGCCGGTGCCCGCCCTGGCGCTCACGGGGCCGACCTGCGCCCGCTTCCGCTTGAACTCGGTTAGCGGCCTGGGACCCGGCGGCGCGGCCGACGACGGGGAGGTCGAGGACTACATCGTGGAGGTCGTCGAGGCCGGCTTGGATAGTACGATCCACGGCCAGAAATGGGACGATTTGAACGGCAACGGCCAACGGGATTTGGACGAGCCAGGGCTGGATGGAGTAACCGTAAACCTGCTTGATGCCAACTCACTCGCACTGATCGACACCTGTGTGACGACAAGCGTGGACTACGATGGGACGCCCGGCATTGACGCCTTCACGGAGCAAGGGCTTTACAAGTTCGAGAACGTGCCGGTGGGCAAATACCGGATCGTGGAGGTCCCGGGCGGCCGGACCCAGACTTTTCCGCCCGAAGATCTGAGCTACGGGATCACGATATCGGAAAACGGCCAGCAGGTGGGTTACTGGCCGGCTGAAGCGCCCGTTTCGGCCGGGCCCGGCCCTGATTGGGTGGGCGCATCGAGTGCCGGTAATGACGAGTTCTTCAGCGTTATGCAGGTGATGCTCGACTTGCCCAGCCCCACGTTCGACGGCGTTCCGGACGAAGTGCTCTACCTGGCGGGCGACACGCTGATCGCCCGCGGAGCCCCCAGCGGCGATCCGGCCGTAGTAAATACCGAGATCGTCGAGATGGAACTGCTCAGCGAGAGCGCCACGTTGGGGCGGGTGACTGTCTATGCCGGGGACGGCGTGGCGGACCTGGCCAACAGCGGCGAGTTGTACAGCGAAGGCGGGATCACGCAACTCTCCTCGGATCCCCCCTATCCGGCAGAAAGCTTCTTCGATGTCTTCATCGAGGTGGAATTGCCGGACGCGGGATTGCGGCTGTGGAGCGGATCGGCAATCCACCTGGATAGCGAGATTCTGCAGCACCCGCACTACGGCGCGATGTATGAGTTTAGTAGCGCCCCGGTCCCCCTGTATGATACGCTCGGTCAGGAACAGGCGCGTGTGTTGGATGCCACATTTGTTCCAGTCTCTGGCCCGGACTTCGGCAACTTCGTCACACCGAGTCCGACGCAGATCATTGACGACGGGGACGCCGGCTTCGGAACGACCGGGGACTGGTATCCGTATTCCGGTCTGGGGTCCGGAGGCGACCTTCATTACAGCTTTGTGGGCGACGGATCGGACACGGCCTCCTGGAGTTTCATCGTCGTCC
>CAZJRB010000087.1:0-31960 GCA_964547995.1 uncultured Planctomycetaceae bacterium
AAATGATACCAAATACACCAATTTCACGCTATATGAATGTCAACACGACCTAGTGCAGATCTATGTCCATATCATGTTTTCAACGAAGCACAGGAAACCGTTCTTGAAAGACAACGACTTCCGCGACCGGACTCACCGCTATCTCGCCGGCATTTGCAGGGGCCTTGGTTGCCCGGCGTTGATTCGTGATCTATGTTGTGCCATTCGTGGAGAGCCACCGCCGAGCCCCGCTGCGGCGGAGCCGGGGTCGTAGGAGGATTTCGCACCAGCACGAAACAGGCCGATAAGTGTGGGCAGAACGGGCCTGCTCTGGTATATTAGAAGTACGCATAGACACCGGCAAGACACGGAGCGAATTGTCATGACACGCCTGCCGCAATTCTTGCTGCTTTGCCCCACCATTGCACTGCTCGCGGTCTCAACGGCATCGGCCGCGCCGGCGATTACGCCGGAGCAGATCGAGGCCGACTGGCTCCGGCAGGATGAGCTTCGCAACCGGCCGGTCAAGGCGAAGCCGGCGGCCCCGAAGGTCAACATCACGACGGAGCAGGACGCCGCCGGGGGCGTCGACGGGCATATCGACGGATTATGGGGTTTCCATACGCAGAACGAACCCAACCCCTGGTGGCAGGTCGATCTCGGCGAACCGACGGCCGTCGACCGCATCGTGCTCTACAACCGCTGCGACAGCGGTATGGGCACGCGAAACGCCCGAATCAAGATCCTGTTCTCCGGCGACGGGAAGGGCTTCGACCAAGTCTACCAGCACGACGGCGCCAACTTCGCCGGCCACACGGACAAGAAGCCGCTGGAAGTGAAACTCGACGGCCGAAAGACGCGGTTCGTCCGGCTGCAACTGCCGGGCACGTCGTATTTCCATCTCGACGAAGTCCAGGTATTCGCCGGCGACAAAAATGTCGCCCTGGGCAAGCCGGCCACGCAGAGCAGCGTCAGCCAATGGTCCAACCCCGCGGCCGGAAAGCCGAAAAAGGGAGAGGCCGTGGCAACCGCAGTCCCCGCGAGCTACCCGATTGCGCAAGCCGTCGAGCGCGGGCTGAAGCTGGCCGAGAACCTCAAAATCCTTGAGGCGGACGTCGCGGAACAGGAAAAGATCCTACGGGACATTGCGGATCGCCTGTCGAAACTGTCGCCGACGGATTCCGGCCGGGCCGAGCGGGAACTCTACATGAAGGCCCGCTGGGCCGTGCGGCGGATGGCACTGGCCAACCCGCTGCTGGATTTCGACGAGATCCTGTTCGTCAAGCGGGCTTCGGGGCTGTTCCCGCACGTCTCCGACCAGTACTACGGCTGGTGGTCGCGCGGCGGCGGGGGGATTTATATCCTTTCCGGCTTCAAGGGCGATAGCCTGACATTGCGGTGCCTGACCGAGGAGTTCGACAAGGGCAACTTTCTGCGGCCCGACATCTCGTACGACGGAAAGAAGGTCCTGTTCGCCTATTGCAAGCACTACCCCCACGTGGCCGCGGTACGAGACAAGACGAAAAAGGAGGAACTGCCCGAGGATGCCTTCTATCACATCTTCGAGATGAACATCGACGGCAGCGGCGTGCGGCGGCTCACGCGCGGCTACTACGACGACTTCGACGCCCGGTATCTGCCCGACGGCGACATCGTGTTCCTCTCCACGCGCAAAGGGACGGCGTTGCAGGCCGGCAAGCACAGTGCGGCGGCCACATGCGAAGCCACGCAGCCGGACTGCTTCGTGCGCTGCGGGGGCGGAAACCACCGGCCGGTCGGCGTCTTCACCTTGCACAAGATGAACGCCGACGGCGGGAACATCTGTGCGATCTCTGCCTTCGAGAACTTTGAATGGACCCCGGCGGTGGCCGGCGACGGCCGGATCCTCTACGCCCGATGGGACTACATCGACCGGTTCAACGGCCACTTTATGAGTCTCTGGTCGACCAACCCCAACGGCACGAACGGCCAACTCGTCTACGGCAACTACACGAAGAAGCCGCAGTGCGTGTTCGAGGCCCGGCCGATTCCCCGCTCGCACAAGCTGATCTTCACGGCTACGGCCCACCACTCGAACACGGGTGGGTCGCTGGTGCTGTTGGATCGCACCCGCGGCACGGAATTCGACCGCCCGATTACGCGGCTGACCCCGGAGGTCTGTTTCCCCGAAACGGAAGGCTGGCCGAACGCCTACTACAGCGGACCGTGGCCGCTGTCGGAGAACCATTTTCTGTGCGCCTGGTCGGATAAGCCCTTACCCCGGCACCACCTTATGCCGCCCGACGATCCCCGCAATCCCCGCAACGCGTCGGGCATCTATCTCTACGACGCGTTCGGGAATCTCAATCTGCTGCACCGCGATCCGGAGATTTCGAGCACGAACCCCATCCCGATCCGGCCGCGCAGCAAACCGCCCCGGATGCCGAACCTCGCCGACTGGGACGGCCCGCAGGAAGGGAAGTTCTTCGTCCAGGACGTCTATCAAGGGCTCGCCGGCATCGAGCGAGGGACGGTTGCCGAACTGCGGATCGTCGGCGTCGTACCCAAGGTGCAACCGCAGATGAACAGCCCCGTATTGGGTGTCTCGCGCGAGGACACCGGCAAGTTCGTCCTCGGCACCGTCCCGGTCGAAGAGGACGGCTCGGCCTTCTTCCGCGCCCCGTCGGGCATCCCCTACTTCTTCCAGGCGTTGGACCGGAACGGATTCACCGTCCGGACGATGCGGTCGCTGACCTACGTGCAGCCGAACCAGACGCTTTCGTGCGTCGGTTGCCATGAGCCGCGCGACGCGGCGCCGCTGATCACCGGGGCCCCGAAGGCCGCGATGCGCGAGGCCTCGAAGGTGCGGCCCGAGCCGGACGGGAGTTGGCCCCTGCGATACGACCGGCTCGTGCAACCGGTGCTCGAGAAGCATTGCGTCTCGTGCCACAAGCCGGGCTACAAGGACGCCAAGGCGGCCAGGTTCGACCTCACGCCGGCCAGGTCGTACAACGCGCTGATTCACTATGCGGGCAAAGACCTCCACAATCTGGCCTTCGAACGCGATTTCTCGGCTGCGGGCGAGTCCCCCTCGTTGAACAGCAAGCTGATGGCCCTGCTCACCGACGAAAAGGGGCACGAAGGCGTGAAGCTCGACGCGGAGAGCATCCGCCGGCTGGCCGTCTGGATGGACACCTACGCCCATCGCCAGGGCTCCTTCAGCGACCAGCAGGACGAGGAACTACGCAAGCTGCGCCGGGAGATGGTGGACTTGCTGGACCAGTAACGTTGTAGCTGAAGACACCGCGAACGGGTCGCTAGGCCGCTAGTCAATCGTGATTTCGCCGGTTCGGTAACTGATGTGCAGATCGTGCCCTCCGAGCAACCCAACACCGAGCAACGCGTATTCGCCCTTATTCGCAACCACTTCCAATTCGTGTTCTTCTCCGAACCAGTCGATCAGGCATGTGTATCTCTTCAGCGCGACCTCTGACCCATCCGCGAGAATCCCCTTAACTGTTCCCGATTGTGGTAATGCCAGATCGTCGATCTGTTGCTGCGGCAATACCAAGTGACCGTTAAACCCGGTGTCAATCCACGCTTGGGTTTCGTGGACAGCAGCGATATCCGATAGTCGAACCCGAACGGCGAGAGCACGGCCATAGTTGTCAACATGACCGTTCATCGAACATGCATTCCGAAATGAATTGCCGCCTTGTGCCCAACGCGCATCATGTGGGTCAGCCGATCCGGATAGGATTTGCGGGCGGCCTCCGTGGCCTCGCTCAGCGTCTTTCCCAAGAAGTAGTCGCCCGATTCCGGCTCAATCGCGACAAACTCATCAACGTGTTCGGGCTCCAGGACGGCCTGCAATCGAGTGGCGTAAACCTCCTCGGCCTTTCGTACGAATTCGTCAACGTCTGGATGGGTCATTTGCACGTCTCCGGCGATTGGATGTGGTGATAGTTCATTGTACTCCCAAACATACGGCTCTAGCAATACAGAACCCGATCGAGGGAGGGCCGGACTACTTGGCCGATTCGCTTCGTTTCAGGAATTCCTGCCTTGCCGCATCGAGAGGAACGATTTCACCATTCTGATTCCGATAGTGCCAGAAAACCCACCCGTCTGTTGCAGTCGGCTTGCCGGTAATCGTGGCTTTCGCGTGGGCACCGGCGCCGGATAGCGTCTTGTACCGCTTTCCGTCAAAGACGACTGTGCCGTCGGGAACTAACTGTGCCTTGAGTGTCTGCCCACGATACTCAGCCGTCAATTGCAGCGGTGCCGAAACAATCCCTTCACGAATCAACACTGCTGCAACTTCGCCCATTTTGAAACCGAGGTCCAGGAACTTCCTCGTTATGCCGGGAAATCCACCCGTGCCCGCTACAGACGACCTCTTCGATGGCCTGTACGCTTTCTTCGATTTGCCCGCTCCGAGCACTTCGGGCTCAAATTCTACCGGGAAATCGAATCGCACTTGAACGCGGGACAGACTCGCCTTGATGTCCTTCGTTGACAAGTCCTGGACCCGCTTTCTAACAAGACGAACCAAGGAAAGGTCTGGTTCGGCAGCAAAAAGCTCGTCCAGGGCGGCACGGACCTGCCGGTCTACAAACTGCGCCTGCCAAAGGATTTCTATCTGGTTCTCGCTGATTTGCTCTTTCGAAAGCAGCCCCAAGGTCTCCTCCGTCGGGGAATCCTCATCGGTCAGACGCACGGTCCGGAAGAGCTTTTCCTCCACTGGAACGGCGGCGTGGGAGTTGTAAATCCGGTACTCATCTCCGTTCGTAAGAACGACCCATTCGACGCCCGCCACCATGGCATAGCCCATAATCTGGTTTGCCCATCGTCGGTCGTTCAGGTCTTGGGCCAAAGCCTTCGCCTCGACAAACAGCCGGGGTGTTCTCAGTAGAAGCAACGCATAATCGACGGGCTTGTCTCTCGGTCTTCGTTTGTATTCCTGTTGCACCTCATCAAGATTCCCGACATCCCATCCCAGGACACGCAGCACCGGGTGAACCAGCGCTGTCTTAGTGTTTTCCTCATTCCATTCCTTTCCTTGATAGCGGCGAATTTTCCCTCGCACATCACTCAAGACTTGAGCCAACCCACCCATAACAACCCCCGATGGTTTCACTACCGGAACACCCCTGTGCGTTTTCGACAAAGGGTATTGGGGTATTGTAACACTCCCATGCCACAATATGATACCACAACGCACTTCGGGTTTGTGTCCCCGCTTCCGGGGGGGCACGGCAAGCGGGGGCAGCAGCCGGAGCTGCTGCCCCCGGGGTTTGGCTGCAAGCCGTCCCGTTTGCACAAACCCGTGGTTTACATGGCCGCCGGGGCCAGGGCCTGAAGCTCCTTGGCGAGCCGCTTTCGGGCGACGTGCAGACGCCGCTTGATCGTGCCGACCGGCGAGTCGAACTGCTCGCTCATCTCGACCAGCGAGTTGCCGTCGAAGTAGAACGCGACCAGCGTCTCGCGGTCCATCGGGCCGAGCCGGTCCAGACCCACGTGGACCTGGCGCCGGCGCTCCCGGCTGAGCACGTTTGTGAGCGGGGTCTCGTGCTCGACCGAGGTCGCCCGGACGGCGTCCGACTCTATCACCAGCGGCGCGCGCCGGACCGCCCGGTTGATGGCCATCCGCGAGGCAATCGACCGGAGCCAGGCGCCGAACGCCCGGGGCTCGCGGAGTTGGTCGATCTTCCGCATCGCCTGGATGAAGACCTCCTGGCACAGTTCCTGCGCCTCGGCGTCGTTGCGGAGCCGCCGGTAAGCGATTGTGTAGACGGCGCGCTCGTAGCGCTTGACCAGCTCGCCGAAGGCCTGCCGGTCGCCGCGCCGGGCGGCGCGCACGTTCCGGATCAGATCCGTGTCCTGTTGCGTGGTCGGTTTTCGAGTGGTCATCGTTCTACTCCCAAAAAAAGACGTGTGAAAAACTCCAACACCCTGATGCCGCCAGGTGCAAGGCCGGAAGCCGCCAAGGCAGGCCGGGAAGCAGGGCTTCAACCGCCGAGGGGGCTGGAGGTGCGGGTCGCTTCAACGGGCGAAAGGGATTCCGGGCGTTTTGGCTAGAATCCTATGCCGTCTAAGCGGGACCCCGGTTCCACCGGCCGCTTGCCCTGCCGGTGCCAGCGTGTCCTTGAACGCGACGGTTCAAGTGCCGGCGCCGCGGCGGGGCTGCCGGCGCGTTGCAGTCGGCTTCTGGCCGCCTGCAAACCGGCCGGCATCGGGCCGTGTAGCCGCATCAGATGGGACCGCGCATGATCGAGAGCGCGCAACGGATACGTCGCCAAGACGGCCACGATGCCCTCGGCCACGTTTTTGACAAAACGGGTGGAGGTCGTGACAGTAATAGCAGCAATAGAGCGATCCATTTTTGCTCCCTTCGTTGCGCAAAGCGCGGTAGTAGAACGCAGAAACGCTAAACGGGCAGGTGCCCGTTTGTATCTTTATCGGAAAACCTCACATAGTTCCCTGTAGTTTAGTCTGGTTGAAAGAACGGTCCGTGTCAAGGGATCGGCCTCCTATAGACGCCCGTCGGGCGGAAAAGGTTCGCACAAAAAGCGAAAAATCCCGCCGAAAATCACGATCACCCGGCAGCCCTCCCTTTCGGGGCAGGTCAACTCGACTATTCCAGCTATTCCAGCAGGTCTCGAAGCGGGCCTTCCCTCCCACTCATGACATTACGGGAAGGATAAGAAGGGAGGGGCATAGTATAGGTAGCAGCATGGGTAAGGGTATTGGGATGTGTCGGGGCCCGGTCTTACCGCCGCCGCTTTCGCCGGGCGAAAAGAAACAGGCCGAACGCACCGCCGGCCAGCATTGCCCAACTCGACGGCTCGGGGATCGGTGTCTGATTGAAGTACCAGTCGTAGCTATCGTTGAAGTGAATGGAGGCGCTTGAGACCCTGTAGTGATCGTCAATAATGGGGTCGTCGATGAGTGTCGTTCCCACCGTGGTATAGGCGAGAGAAGTGGCGCTGTCGAAATAGAGAAGGATGTTGGCGCCCGTGTCGGCGTAGACGAGTTGAAAGTCGTAGTCGTCTGCGGTGCCGGCGATTTCATCCATGCCGGTGAGCGAATAGAGGATACCCGCCACGTCGTCGTGGCCCAAGGTCCGCTGGGCTTCGCCGGAAACGGCCCCCTGCTGCATGACCGCCTCGGTGTTGGGGAGACTGAACAGTTTTTCGGCGACGGTACGATCCGGGTTGGTGGAATAGTTGTCACTTCCCGGCAGATCGGCGATATCGACGCTGTACGAGCCTGCATCGACTGTGAGGGGGATGGAGAAGGGATCGTTGTTGAGCTTGCGGAACCAGTTGAGGTTTAGATCGGTGCCTCGGCCGTCGTCGGCGGAGCCGGGGTAGGTGTCCGTTCCGGCGTCGAAATTGGCAGCCGGATCGCTTATCGTGAAGTTGCTGTTGGGGCCGGTGCCTCCGACATTCGGGTGCCCCAATCCCAGGGCGTGGCCCATTTCGTGGAGCAAGACGGACTCGAAGTCGACCTTTCCGCTCACCTGAATAGGGGACGTCAAGTTGCCGGTTGTTGGTTTCAGCCTGTTCCAAACGGTGATCGCATTCTTGGTGGGAATCACCATCTCGTCGCGTTGGGTACAGGAAGAATGGATGCCAATCTTGATCTCGAGGCCGGTCTCGGTGCCCGTGTAGCCCATCTGATGGACGATTCTGTTGGGTTCGTCGGCGTCAGAGCCCGTGTAAGCGAAGGCGTCTGCGCGAGACGGCAACGCCAGCAGAAGCAGGGCGGAAACCAAGGTCAGACCGGCGGTGCGTCTCATCGCGGTTTTTCCTCGGATTCTTGACGAGTGTGAGTGCCGGCCGGATGCCGCCGGAAAGTGGGGCAAATAGACGACGTGCCCTTATACATTGATTATAGTGGCTTTCACGATCTCGTCCACAAGAAAACCCCGGATCAACGGGGGAACGACTCACAAATAACTTTGGCGTTCGGCCGGTACCCACGGTCGCCGGACCGTAGCTGCCATTAGGCATCTTCGACCTCAAACCCGAAGTAGTCCCTCGCGTTTTTGTAGCAGATATCCTGCACCATCGAGCCGATCATCTTCACGTCGCCCGGCAGCAGGCCTTGTTCGATTTCGGTGCCGAGCAGGTTGCAGAGGATACGGCGGAAGTATTCGTGGCGGGGGTAGGAGAGGAACGAACGGCTGTCGGTCAACATCCCGACGAAGCGGCTCAGCAGTCCCTGGTTCGAGAGGGCATTGATCTGCCGGACCATGCCGTCCATCTGGTCGAGAAACCACCAGCCGCTGCCGTACTGCATTTTTCCGGGTGTCTTGCCGTCCTGGAAGTTGCCCATCATCGCGGCGAAGACGTCATTGTCGGCGGGGTTGAGGTTATAGACGATCGTCTTTGTGAGGCGATCGTCGAGTTCGAGCCGGTCGAAGAACTTCGCCATGTCCCGGGCCATCGGGCAGTCCCCGATCGAGTCGAAGCCTGCATCGGAACCGAGTTCTTGAAAACCCCGCGAGTTATTGTTCCGCAAGGCGCCTATGTGGAACTGCTGGGTCCACCCCTTCTCGTGGTCCATCAGGGCAAGCTCATAGAGCATTGCCGAACGGAACATCGCGATTTCTTCCTGCCGGAGCCTGTTACCGCGGCGGACCCGGCGGAAAACCGCCTGGATTTCCGATTCCGTGTAGTCCTCGCAAGGTATCGTCTCCAGTCCGTGATCCGAAAGCCGGCAGCCCATGCTGTGGAAGAAATCGTGCCGCTGCCGAATGGCTTCGAGGAAGGTCGTGAAATCATCTTTGATTTCCATGTTGCCGACTTGTACGAGCTTTTCGACCCAGGCGTTAAACGGCTTGGGTGCGTCGACGGCCATGGCGCTGTCGGGGCGGAAGCAGGGCAATACCCGGATCGGAAACGAGGAATCGGCCGCGACGACTGCATGGTGCTGCAAGTTGTCGACCGGATCGTCGGTCGTGCAGACCAGCACCACGTTCATCTGTTGCATGATGCCGCGGCAGGAGAATTCGTCCGTTGCCAGCTTGGCGTTGCACTCCTCGTAGACGTCCCGTGCGGTTTCCGGCCCCAGCAGGCGGTCGTTGATCCCGAACGGCCGGTTCAGCTCCAGGTGGGTCCAGTGGTAAAGCGGGTTTCGAATCACCTGCGGGACGGTTTGGGCCCATTTCTCGAACTTCTCCCAATCGGGCGCGTCGCCGGTGCAATACGCCTCGGCGATGCCTGCCGCCCGCATCGCCCGCCACTTGTAATGGTCCCCGTACAGCCATGCCTGGGTGATGTTCTCGAACCTGTGGTCCTCGGCAATCTGCACCGGCGGCAGATGGCAGTGGTAGTCGATGATCGGCATGTCGCGGGCGTAGTCATGGTAAAGCTTGACCGCCGTGTTGTTCTGGAGGAGAAAGTCCTCGGTAATAAGCGGATTCTTCTTTTTCTTCTTACCCATAGCGATTTTTCCCGCAGTTTCCCGCAGTTTCCACAGACGAATTCTACCCGCCGGACAACTCGAAAAGGCACCCGAACGAAGGGGGGCCGTCTGACTCAGTGTAGCGTAGCAACGGTCCACTGGCAAGCGGGAGGCCACAAAGGGGTAAGATTCGCCGACCGGTTGATGCAGAGGAGGCCTTATGGGCCGGCCAGCTTTGGATCCGTTTCGGGCCGCCACAGGCTGTCGTGGATCGTCAATATCCGGGGGTCCATTTCATCCGGAGTGTGGGCCTCGACGTGGCCATCGACATACAGGACATTCGACAGGCCGACGTGCCGCGGGCGGACGTTCTCCAGCCAATCGTCCGTGGCGTCCACCCCGACCACGTCCGCTTCCAGCTTGAAGTATTCCACGATCAGGATCTTGCGGTTGTCCATGTTGAGGCGAGGTGCGCGGTTGTTCATCCCGTAGCTGCACGAATCATCCGCCCACCATTCATGGCCCGGTAGGAAAGAGGAATTAATGACCGTTCCGCCGGGGTCGAGCAACTGGAACGTAAACGAGGCCGACTTGAATATCGACTGGAAATGGATCGTGCCGTCCGGGTAGGGGTCGACCATGACGATCATGTCGGACCAGTCAAAGTCCACGTGGTCCTCGAACTCCAGAATAAAGCTGTCGGGGAACTTGCGTGTGATGCCTGTTTTTTCCTCCCAGTACGGCGCTCCCTTGCCTGCGCTCCACCCTCCTTCGTTCGCCGGATCGGAGATCCGGCATCGCGGGCCGGGGGTGAACGGGATGCCGTGGGTGTTCCCGTATTCCTCGAACGTCCTGTTATTGACCCAGAACGTGTAGTCCTACAGCGCGGTCGGGTGCTCGTCGACGTCGTTCGGGCAATCGAAAACCGCCGTCTTGTCTTCGAGGAAAGGCGCCAGCATTGCCTTCCATTCGGTGGCATTGACACGCATCAGCAAGTTCTCGTCGCGGTTCGCATAGAAATTGTTGTAGGCAATGCCGATCTGGTGGAGGTTATTGGCGCATTGCGTCCGGCGCGCCGCCTCACGGGCGTTTTGCACCGCGGGCAGAAGAAGGGCGATAAGAATGCCTATGATCGCAATCACGACCAGAAGCTCGATCAGCGTGAACCCTTGTTGACGCGGGCAACTCATGATTGGTCTCCTGAAGACAGAGAATTACTTGTGACGGCACATCCGCTTTCGTAACTGTTCAAGCGACTCGGGCGAGGCACGCATTATTTCCCACTCCCCGCGGATATCTGCGATGGCCCTTTCCCGTTTTTCGGGCGGCGCACCCGCAGTAAACCCGAAATCGGCTCCCACCATGTTTTGCGCCGCCGCACCGGCCGGCCCCCGCACCAGAGGCGACGGGTCCGTCATCGCGTCCAACAGCGATTCCATACTCTCATAGTCGAACTGGGAACCCAATCCCCGGATCGCCGCGCCCCGTACTACATCCGATTTGCTCTCGGCCAGTACGCGCCGCATGTGTTCCAGTGCGGGCTCTCCGAGCCCCGCCAGCTCGACGGCTGCTTTCTCCTGTTCCACGGGATCGGTGGATTCCAAAATAACCTGGACCAACTCTTCAGGCGAGCGTTGGCGCTCGGAGGATCGCAAGAAAAGTACGGCATAGACCAACACCAGTACGACGAACAACGCGCCGGCAAGGATGAGCAGTAGATTCTTGTGCATTCCTCTCAATACCCTCTCGGCACTCGTCAAGGCCCCTCTCTCTGCCGACACTTCCGATGAGTTTTACCAGGAAAAAATTTGTCCGTCAACATTCCTGCCCCCTTTTTTCCGCCACCATCCAGGCCCAACGGGGGGGTCGATTGGCATCACGTTAGGAGCGGCCGAAGAATAACTTCCCGATTTGGATTAAAAGTAGCAGGCACACGGAGAGACTGTGATTTTTTCGGGCCGGTGTCGACAGTCTGTAGGGAACGCCCTCTGTGGCGTTCCACACGTCTCGGAACGCCACGGAGGGCGTTCCCTACAAAAAGTCACAGCCTCGACTCTTGTTACGAGATGAGCACGTCTTTGAGGAGCTTCTTGGCCTGCTCGGGTTGTTCGGCAGCGACGGCGATGATGCCGGTACCGCCTTCGCGGCGGATGATGCGTATGCTCCGCAGGTTGAGGTTGGCATCTTTGAAGCGGCGGGTGATCCGGGCCAGCTCGCCGGGCTTGTCTTCGAGGCGTATCACGATAGCGTCTTCGCTGATCGCTTGGAAAGGTGTCCGGGCCAGTGCCCGCAACGCCTCGTCGTACCGGTCGACCGTCAGGGAGACGACCCCGGAACCGCCGACGTTTTCGGCGGAAATGAACTCGATGTTGACTCCGGCGTCGGCCAGTGCTCCGGTAATCTCGGCGACCATGTTTGGGCGGTTCTCGCTGACAACCTTGATTTCCTTCATGACGTTCCCCTTTCTTCCGTTGGATCGGGCGTATCGCCGGCGATGTCTTCGACGAGCCGGTCGATCTGTTCCCGCGTTACGTGCGGCATCACGATAACATGCGCGTCGTGGCGGTGCGGGGCAAGTTGCCACCGGCGTATCAGCCGCATCGAAGGGCGAGGGAACACGACCGTGATCGAGTTCCTGTGCCGCCACGCGTCCCGGCCGATTTCCTTCAGGCGCCTGATGGCGTAATCGGCCGTCTCGAAACAGCTTTCCACCCGCCGGCGGAATCCCTCCAGCCCGACCGTGCGCAGGGCATACCAGAGGAACAGGGGCGTAACCCCGTTGCGCGAGCCGAGGACCGTGGTGTCGAGCGTACCCACGTATTCGATATTCCGGGCGATCCGGTCGACGTGGGATTTTTTGGCCAACGCCACTCCGCAAGGCATGGGCGAGCCGATCATCTTGTGGCCGCTTATGGCGATGCTGTCGACGCCGTCGCTGAAGTCCCAGGGCTGCGGATCGTCGACAAACGGCAGGATCATGCCGCTCAGGGCGGCGTCGCTGTGGATATAATGGGCGTGGATCGCCAGGTCGTCGAAGATCCGGCGGATGCCGGCCACGTCGTCGATCGCCCCTTTCATCGTCGTGCCGATGTTGGCGAAAATGATCGGCGGCACGTCGCGGTGGATCTTGAGCGTCTCGCGGAGGTCGTCCAGGTCCATCCGCCCGTCCGGGTCGCTCTTGATCATGATGTTGCGCACCTGGAGACAGCGGAGGATCTTGTTGACCGAGTAGTGGGTGTCTTCCGAATAGTAGACCACTCCGCCGGGAAACAGCTCGCGGCCGAGAAAAATGCCGTAGAGGTTTCCTTCCGTACCGCCGGAAGTGACGTAACCCCAGAACGAGCCGGCCGGGGCGCGGGTGAGCCGGCCGAGCGTCTCCACCACCTCCCGCTCGAAGGGGTGGGTGTTCACGTGGAAGTTGCTCGTCACATAGGGATCGCCGATGTTGTTGACCGGGAGGTCGAGGAAACGATACAGCGGGCCGTAATCAAACAACTGGTTGCACGGGTAGCCTACGCTGTGCTCCGATTCCCGCCGGAGCATTTCGTAGAGGTCGTCCAGCCGCCGCTGATCTTCCGCCGTCGGCGAGGATCCGGTCGAGATCTGTGCCATGATTGCTCCAGGGGAGGTGCCTGTACGTGGACGCTAGTATACACTACACGGGGCTTCCAGTCCATGTCAAGGGGAAAACGGGCCGCCGCCGCGTTTCTCCCAGGGTGGGGGGAGCGGAAACGAAAATGGAGGCCGCCTGTTGCAGCACTGCCCGCAAAAAGGGTAGGATGGGGATACGGATACGGTACGGAGTTCTCCCGGCAGCGATACCCCGAGACGGTTTGCACGTGGATATCTGGACGACAGCCCTGATCTCGTTGTTTTTGCTGGCCGGCGCGATCCTGTTGATGGTCTCGCACGTCCGTTCGTGGCGCGCGTTCCAATTGCAGGAACACGACACGGCCGCGTTGCTCTTCCGGCGGCGGCAGCTCCGGCGCCGGATGCAGAGCAGCTCGCTGTTGGGCCTGCTGGCCGTGATGCTGTTTGCCGGCGAGCTGATCAACGCCCGGGTCGAATCGCAAGGGTTCAAGCTGGTCTACTGGAGCGGGGTGATTCTGGTCGTCGTCTGGATGGGCCTCTCGGCCGTGGCCGACATCCTGGCCACCAAACTCTATTACGGGCGGTTGAGGAATGCGTATCTGATCGAACAGGCCAAGCTCCGGGCGGAACTGCGGCGGCTCCGGGCGAAGGAGGGTAACGGGGAGGTGAAGGATGAGTGAGGATATTGCAAATTGAAAACTGCAAATTGAAAATTGGTAACACTTCAGCCGAATGGCAAAACGCTTCGTACGATGGCCTTCCAAGGCCGTCGAGGGCTTGCGATGTCACTGCGACGGCCTTGGAAGGCCATCGTGCGGCAGACGGCTGAAGTGTTACGAAAATTGAAAATTGCCGATGCCGAGCTATTTCTCTTTCCCGTTATCCACCGGTGTACGAACGACCAGATCGTCCCAATCTTCCCAATCCGCACCGTCTTTGCAGTCGTCGTAGCCGCGCCCGCCATCGTCGACGCCGTTGCGGCCCAAGCTGTAGAGCAGGTAGCCCTTGCCCCGGAGTTTGTAGCGCAAGGGTTTGTCGGAGAACAGGTCGTCGGGTATCTCGGCAATGTATTTTGGAGCGAGCCGGGCCAGATTTTCGGGATAGGCACCGTGGTCGGCGTGATAGGCGGCCAGGGCCAGGGCAATGCGGCTGAGGTCGACGATCATGCGGCCGCGGTCCTCGACATCGCGGCCCGCCGCGATCGCGGGCAAAAACAGCGAGATCATGGTATTACCCATCCACCGTGAAATCACCACCCGTGGCGACTTGGCAAAGATGAGGGACAAGACCAGCGACTTATAGTCGCTGAGATCGTCCATTAGCTTCATCAGGTCGTCATCCATTTTGGCCAACGCCTTCTTCCATTCGGCCCGATCGGGTTTGCCCATCGCCTCGATCAGCCGATCGTACCAGGGGTTGCCCATCTTCAGGACCACGTCCCAGTCGACCAGTACATCGCCGGCCCCTTTCGTTAGCTTCTCGATCACCTCAGTGCTGCTGCCGCCGCCGGTTAGTGGTGTGAGAGCCGACAGCCCTTCCCGGGCAACGAAGGCCACGGCGTCCAGATACATGTAGCGTTCGGTGTGTACCTTATCGGCCATCTTCGGCATCGGAGGGAGGCTGCGCAGGTCGGCCTCGAACCGCTTCGCTTGTTTCGCCGTGAGCTTACCGCAGTGGGCCAGGGCCACGTCGCCCTGGCACGCGATGCTTTCTATTGCGGTGCTGACCAGCGCGTCGACGATCGTAGGGCCTTCGCCCACTAGCCTGGCAAGACGATGGCATGCCAACACGTCGGCCCAGGCCTTGTCGATCTTCCCCTGGCCAAGCTGTAACATGGCGCGGCACATCAACAGGCGGGCGGCCTGACGGGCTTCCTGGACTCCCGGCAGCAGGACGGCAATGACCGTGTCGTGTTCGGGGTTGGCCACCAGCGGCATGTAACAGCGTGGTCGCCCGGTCGCCTCGACGATCAACGCCAGCGGCTTCTCGTTGGCCTCCAACCACGCGGCCGGCACCGGAAACTCCTTCTTCGACCAAGGCCGCTTCATTGCCTCGTCTTGCTGATCGCTAATGGCGTCTTCGTCCAAGTCACCGGCCAGTTTGTCCCACTGCCGGGGTTGCTCTTGGAGTAGTCTGAGAAACTCGTTTAGCGAGACGCAATAGTCTCCTTTTTCCGGCAGCGGCGGGATGCCGAGCAACTTGAAGTATTTCTCCCGGATCTCCTCGTCAATCAGCTCAGGACCCATTGCCCGCCAAAACGGGACGGCGGCGTTGTTCTCCGTCGTCACGCCCTTGCTGCACTCCCGGTTCAGCGCGGCCACGTAATCGACATAGCCGTCGGGCCTGAGCGGTTCGGTGATGTAGGTGGTTTCCTTGGAGATCGTGATGAGGCACCGTTTCTTCGGCGTCTCTTCGGCCGGCAGGGGTGCCGCCGCGAAACCCAGAATCGCCGCCAAGGGAACTACCCGTCGCAGGACAGTGCGCATGAGAGCCCTCCCTTTTCATTCAATCGAATGGGAGACCGTTGGAAACCTTATCGCCATCGTACTCACCTGCCCAAGAAAAGCAACAGTCCGGCCAAACCCCGTAGGGCAAGTACCGGACTGTTTCCCCCCCTGGGAACGTATCGATGGATCGAGCGGATGTCTTTCTGAAGATCTTCCGTGATCCCAACGTCGCTGTGCATCCACCCGGCGGCTTACCTTGGAAGGTATCGCCACACAGCGCGCTGGTTGCCCCGTGTTGGGTAATAAACGGAGTAATCGACCGGGAAAGCCTGTAAACTTAATAAACTTTGGCGGTTATTTTGGTTGTATCGGTTGCCGGCAGGTAGTGGGGGAGATGGAACCGAGGATTTCACGGCGCCCTATTCCCCCCGGCTTCCCCAAGTTGCCGTCCGTCGGGACTTCTCGCGGTTTCTGCTCATAAACTTTGCCGATTAAGTCGATTTTAAGGATTACCGGCTGCCTCTGCGCGCAGCCGGCAGCCCGGATTTTCTATAGAGCACTCAACTGGGGAAGAAAGCCGTGAGTAAGTCTACCGATCTTTTTCGAACCATCTTCAGATCGCCCATTTTATGGGGAACCCTCGCTTCGGGCGGGTTTTATTTGCTGGTCCGCTCCGAGGTGTTGGCCGGTCCGCTTGTGGAGCAGTATTTCGCCAGCCATCCGGTGGAATATGTCGCCACAACCATGTTCTTTGTCGGGGTGGCCGTGCTCGTGATCAAGGGCATGACGATGCTCGGCCAATACGCAAGGGTATCGCAGTCCCACTTGGGCACCCGCTTCGAGCCGGGCGATGTCGTCGAGGACTGCAACACCCTGACCGGCCGGCTCGACCGTCTTCCCCCTTGGCAACAGCACGACCATTTGGTCGGCCGTCTCCGCGAGGCATTGGAACACGTTCGCCGCCACGGTTCGTCCGAAACGCTTGACGACCAGTTGAAGTACCTGGCCGATCTCGACGCCGGACGGCTGCACTCGAGCTACGCCCTGGTCCGTGTGATCATTTGGGCGATACCGATTCTCGGGTTTCTGGGTACGGTAGTCGGTATTACGATGGCGATTGCCAACTTGTCGCCGGGCGCCGTGGAGGACTCGCTGCCGGAGGTAATCACGGGCTTGAGTGTTGCCTTTGCGACGACCACTCAGGCATTGGTGCTGTCGATTCTGTTGATGTTCGCTCAATATTACGTCGACCAGAAAGAGAACGCACTTCTTGCGCGGGTGGACGAGCGGGCAGCCGCCGAATTGGACGGACGTTTCGAGCAGGTATCCGCCGGACCGGACGGACACTTGGTGGCCATGCGGCGCATGGCCGAAACGATGGTCCAGGCGACCGAGCAGCTCGTCCGGCGCCAGACCGAGTTGTGGGAAGCCTCGATCGATGCCGTCAACGAACGGGCCTCGCAACTGGCGGATGCCGCGGGGGAACAGCTACAGGAATCGCTTGCCGCCGCCTTGCAAGCGAGTCTCCGGGATCACGCCCGGCAGCTTGCCGCGGCGGAACAATCCGTCGCCGAGCAGAGCCGGCAACGCTGGCAGCAAACACAGGCGGTTCAGGCAGAGAATGCCGAGAGAATGGCCGCCTTGCAGGAGGCAATGGCCGGCCAGGCGGAGGTGCTCTCGCGTGCCGTCGCGGCAACCGGCGAGGTAAGCCGGTTGGAGGATTCGCTCAACCGCAATCTCGCGGCCCTGGCCGGCTCCAGGAACTTTGAACAGACGGTGATGAGTCTGGCGGCGGCAATCCATTTGCTCAATGCCCGGCTGGCCGACGCGCCCCGCGGCGCTGCCGCCGTTCAACTCGAACCCCACAACCCATCCGACCAGGCAGCATGAAACGAACGGTCCTGACCAAGCGCCGGCGCCCGCAGCGGTCAACCGTTGGGGTTTCGCTGTTTCCATTTCTGGCGGTCCTGATTTGCACGATGGGATCGTTGATCCTGCTGCTGGTCGTGATTGCCCGGCAGGCCCAACTCCATGCTGCCCGGGTCGCCGAGGCCGAAACCGCCGCGCAAAGGGCCGAGCAGGAAAAAGAGCAGCGGGAGGCCCGGGAAGACGTTCAGTGGCAAATCGAGCAGCTAAGAGCGGCCCGCGAAGCGACGGAAGCCCAAATGGCCGAAGCGCGGCTGAAACTGGGGCATATCGAAGACCATGCCCGCCGACTCCGCGAACACCTGGCACGGCTCGAAGCCGTCTTGGCCGATCTCGACCAACACGGCGCCGACGAACAAAGACAACGGGGTAAGCTGGAAGCAGAGCTGGTCAAGGCGAAAGCCGACGTTGAGAAAGCAGAAGAGCAACTGGAGGCGGCTCGACGCGACGTCAGCCGGCGACGCCGTTCCTATGCAGTCGTTCCCTACGAGGGGCGTTTCGAGACACGCCGCCGCCCTATCTATATCGAGTGTACGGACGACGCCGTCACCTTGCAGCCGGAAGGGATTGAGCTTTCACCCGCCGATTTCGACGGGCCGCTGGGCCCGGGAAACCCCCTTGCCGCGGCGATTCGCGCGACACGCGAGTATCTGCTCGCCAAGAAAGAGTTCGATCCCCAGAGCGTCGCCGGAGAACCGTATCCCCTGCTGCTGATCCGCCCCAACGGGGTGGCCGCGTACTACGAAGCCCGGGCGGCCATGCAATCGTGGGGGTCGGAGTTCGGATACGAGTTGATCGGCGAGGATTGGAAGCTGAAGTTCCGCAAGCCGGATCGCGAGTTGGCGGCGGTGGTTCGACGGGCGGTCGAGATTGCCAGGCTGCGCCAGCAGCAGTTGGCTGCCGCCGCGCCACGCTCCTACCGTAGTGCATCGACAGTACAATATCGGGCAGGAAGAAGCCACGGGATCGTACCCGACGGGGTAATCACCAGTGACGAAGGGCACGGCTCTCGCTACGGCGGCGGAGGCTCCGGCAACCGAACCGGGTACGCCGGGGGTTTCCGGGCGGGGAGAGCTGCCGGACCTGGCCGGCGCCAACCCGGAGGGTCACCGCATGATGATGACGGTGCCACCGGGCCGCGAGCCGGGACGATGGCAAGGGGAACATCACCCTACGACGCCGTACGTCTCGCCGGAAAAGGCAAGGGCGCCGGCCGCGGAACCGGGCCGGGAAACGGCACCGGCACGGGGGCAACCGGTGGCGGTCCAATCGGCTCACTCGGAAACGGCGTCGGCGGCAAAGGCCCCGGGGGACCCTATGCCGAGGGCTCGAACTTTGGCACCGCCATACCGGGCGCAACCGGCCCTGAGGGAACCGGCCGGGGCGGCTCGCCTTCCACAAGCGGTGGTGTCGGTATGGGAGGCGGTTCGGCCGGGCCCGCAACGTCGGGATCCATGGCCGGCGCTGCGTCTTCACCGGGTAGCAGCTTTGGCGGCTTGGGCGGTGCAGGGGAGGGGGGAACCTCCGGTTCGCAGGGCCCCTCGTTCGGCGCCGCCGGCGCCAAGCGATCGAATTCCGCCGACGTCCCCGCACAGGGTGTTTCCCTCAGCGCCGTACAAGGAGATTGGCATGAAGGAACGCCGCCGCCGGAAACGCAGCCGGGTGAAACGTCCTCGCGCCCGGACCAGTGGCGCCGGTCGCCCCCAGCGGCAGCCGCTGCCGGCCGTGCCAGCCGAGGGTTCTCCCATCGCCCGGTCCACAGTCTGGCGAGCAGTCGCGGCCGGAACTGGGGGCTGCCCAAGAACGGCGGGGCCATCCCGATCACCCGGCCCGTCCGTATCGAGTGCTATCCCGATCGCCTGATCATCGCGTCAGGGCGAGGGGGTGCGGGGGGCAAAACGATTCCTCTCGGACAACAAACGGAATCGGCCGTCGTCGATATGGTCTTCGACGTCCGGCAGCGTGTGGAGACCTGGGGTATCGCCGGCGACGGGATGTATTGGCGGCCGGTGCTGAACGTCTACGTCGCCCCCGGAGCGGAGCAGCGTTTTGAAGACTTGAATCTGTTGCTGGAAGACAGCGGACTGAACGTCCAACGAAAGCAGTAGCTGCTTGTGGCACAAATCCGGTTCCCATGCCCCGCATGGGAGCTAAACGAAACGTGAATGGACAAAAACTAAGGGCCGCAAACAACCAGCCGCAGCCAACCCCCGCACGCAGTGCGGGGGCTTTTGAACAAACCCCCAACCCCTAGCCCCAACCCATGGCGCGTTCCATCCGACAAAACACCGACGCCCCGGGCTACGATTCCTTTCTGGACATCGTGGCGAACATGGTGGGGATACTGATCATCCTGGTGATGGTGGTGGGAGTGCGCGTGAAAAACGCACCGGTCGCGGCGATCTTCTCCGGAGCTGCGGAGGAAGATCCCCAACTGGAAAAGGGCCAAAAGACTCTGCTCTCCCTATATTCCGATGTGCTTCGCACGGACAATCACAGGGAAATTCTGGAGCACGAAGCCATTGCCCGCGGCCGGTACCGGGACACGTTGGCCGCCGCCGCCTCGTTCATGGAGCACGAGATCCAATCCCGGCGCGAGAAGCTGGACGCCGAATCCCGGCACGCATTCGACCTTGGCCGGAGTCTCTCGGAATCGCGGTTGCGCCTGCGGCAACTTCGGCAACAACGTGAACAAACGGAGAATGCGGAAGCCGAACCGATCAAGATCGAGAACTACCCGACCCCGTTGAGCAAAACGGTCGACGATCGGGAAACCCATTTCCGGCTCTGCGCCGGGCGCATCGTCTACGTGCCGGTCAACGAACTTGTCGACGCCTTCGAAAGCGAAGCCCGGCACAAGGCACACCGGCTCCGGCAGCGGACCGAATACGTCGACACCGTCGGACCGATCGACGGGTTCCGGTTGCGATACGCCCTGGAACGTCTTACCATCGCGTCGGAAAGCCCCATGGATGCCGGTATCGTCAGGCAGCAGGTCGTCCGCCTGAAGCGGTGCGAATTCATTCCCGTTACAGATCAGCTTGGCGAAACGGTCGACGAAGCCCTCACCGGCTCTTCCCGTTTTCGGGCGCGGCTTGCCGGACTTCGCCAAGGCCGCAATACGGTCACCATTTGGACCTATCCGGACAGCTTCGACGATTTTCTCCGGATCAAGAAGGATCTGTATCAAATGGGTTTTGCGTGCGCCGCCCGGCCGTTGGAGGAAGGTGTCTTTATCAGCGGCTCGCCCGAGGGGAGCAAGTCGGCTGCCCAGTGAGTTGAGAGTCCAGAGTTCACCGGCACGCAAGGAAGAACCCCGGCACACAGTGCCAGGGCTTTTCTCTGGACTCTGGACCTACTCCTTTCCGACTCAGTGGGCGAGCCGAGTTTGGGGCGGGACTTTTCAGTAGGTGTTCCGGTAGGGGTGTATGGAATGAATGATACCAGACCCCGGTTTCATTAACGTTTTGCAGGACGTTGCGGGGGGGGCACTGATGACAGTATTTGGTGGGAAGAATGAAACGCGTGCGGAAAGAGAGCGAGAATTCCCCAAAGAAGAACTGCTTGTCATGCGGACGGGCTTCCGTCAAAAAAAGAATCCCGCCGGCTCGTACGGCGGATCGTTCGGTTTTCCGCTACACTTGGCTTCCCCCACCGCACAAGAAAATCCCGCCGGCTTGTCCGGCGGATCGTTCGGTTTCTTACTACATCCCGGCTTCCCCCACGACACAAGAGAATCCCGCCGGCTTGCCCGGCGGATCGTTCGGTTTCTTACTACATCCTGCCCGGCGGATCGTTCGGTTTTCAGCTACAATAGATCTCATGCAAATTCAGCCTTACCAACTCGAAGAACTCAACTTCGCATGGTGTCACCGCGTCTACTACCGGTGGCGAACCCATCGAAGGCACCCTCAGCCAGCTCTCGCGCGACTGGATCGCGACATTTTGGGCAAACTGCTGGAGCCGTACGGCATTCGGATTCTCGAACTCACCACGGACCAGATCGACTTACGGGCGTTGGTTAGCCTCGAACCGACCGAAACCGTTTCTGCGGCAGCGGGGAAAATGAAAGGTCGCGTCAGCAAGTGGCTCGGCGAGCAGTGCCAAGCCTCGGAGCCAACGAACTTTCTCGGCCGCGGCTATTTTGCGGCAACCACCGGACAATCCACGTCAACTGCCGTCGAGGAGTATCTCGCCAAACAGGGTGAGCACCACGGGTATTCGGATCGCGCTCGACCTCCTGTATTTCTGCGACGGTTCGAATGGACTGAAGAAACCGTGCGCATCCTACAAACCGATCACGCAGTCACTGTGCTAAACTACCACGTTGTGCTTGTAACCCGGCGGCGGCGAGGGGTATTCGGTTCATCATCGGCACAAGCGGTCTCGGACTGTTGGAAAGCACTTGAACGAGATCATCAGATGGTGATCGACAAGGTATCCTTCTTGCCGGATCACGTCCATGTGGCACTGGCGCTGCATCCGAGCAGGTCGCCGGCGGAGATCGTGCTTGCCGTGATGAACGCGGCGCAAGAGCTCGTGTGGGGTTCGTTCGACGACGCTGTGGTGAAGGCCGCCGTGAAGCGGCTCTGGCAATCGAGTGCCTACATTGGATCATTTGGAGATTTGTCGTCCAGTGCCATCAGTGCGTATATAGAACGATGGGAGCGAAAGGAGTAGCAGGACGTCGGACTTGTTAGTCAGAAACCGAACGATCCGCCGGACAAGCCGGCGGGATTTCTGAGGGATGGAGTGGCTGGGATGTAGGCAGAAACCGAACGATCCGCCGGGCGAGCCGGCGGGATTTCGGGGCGGTGCAGCCGGCCGGGGACGTAGTAGAAAACCGAATGATCCGCCGGGCAAGCCGGCGGGATTTGGGGCCGATTCCGCCACGGACCATAACTTAGGAAGTCACTGCTTGAATCCCGTTTTCCACCGCCTTTGCGACCTTGTCGAGTTGGCCGATGGAGATCGCCAGCGGGGGCATGATGACGATGACGTTTCCGAGCGGGCGGAGCCAGACGCCTTCGGTTAGGGCGTGTTGGCAGACGCGGATGCCGCGTTTCTCGGCCCAGTCGTAGGGCTTCTTCGTGGCTTCGTCTTCGACAAGTTCAACCGCCGCGATGAAGCCGCACTGGCGGACTTGGCCGACGTGCGGGAGTTTACCGATCCGGGCGAGATGCTCCGCGAGCCGGGCGATCTTGGGTTGCAGCGCGGCGAGCGTTTGCTCCTCTTCAAACACATCGAGCGTGGCCAATGCGACCGACGCCCCGAGCGGGTTGCCGCCGTACGTGTGGCCGTGAAAAAACGCTTTGCTCTCGGCGTAGTCGCCCAGGAAGGCCCGCCAGATTTCGTCGGTGGCCAGCGTGGCGGCCACCGGCATGTAACCACCGGTGAGCCCCTTGGCCAGACAGAGCAGGTCGGGCGTCACGTTTTCGTGCTCACAGGCGAACATCCGCCCCGTGCGGCCCAGCGCCACGGCCACTTCATCGGCGATCAGCAATACATCGTACTTGCGGGTTAGTTCGCGGATGCCACGCAAGTAACCCTTCGGGTGAACGATCATCCCGGCCGCTCCTTGCACGAGCGGCTCGATCACCAGCGCGGCGATCCGCTCGTGGTGTTCCGTCAGAACTGCTTCGACCTCGCCGAGATAGTGGTCGAGAAGGTTCTCTTCGGTTGCGCCTTCGGGCGTTCGGTATGTATCGGGCACCGGCACGCGAAGGGTTTCGAACAGCAGCGGCCGGAACATCGCGTGGAACCGCTCGACGCCGCCGACGCTCACGCCGCCGAGCGTATCGCCGTGATAGGCTTCGCCCAGGGCGACGTAGCAGGTCTTTTGCGGCCGAGGGACCTTGCACTGCTGCCAGTATTGCAGCGCCATCTTGATTGCCACTTCCACGGCCGTGGCTCCGTCGTCGGAAAAGAAGACGTGCTCGAGCCCGTCGGGTGTGATATCGACCAGCCGCTTGGCCAGCTTGACGGTTGTCGGGTTCGAGAGCCCCAGGGAAGTGACGTGGGCGACCCGTTCGAGTTGCCCGCGAATCGCCGCGTCGAGTTTCGGGTGGCGGTGGCCGTGGATATTGCACCAGAGGCTGCTGACGCCGTCGATATACTCGTTACCGTCGATGTCCACGAGCACGCACCCTTCGGCGCGCTCGATGATCAACGGTTCGTACTCGGCCATTTGGGTGAAGGCATGCCAGACGATCTCACGGTCCCAGGCTTCGAGCTGTTCGGGCGTCGGATCGGGCATAGCGGAGAGTTGAGAGTTGGGAGTTTCGTGCAGAGTAAACGAGCGTTTTGGGGATTGCTCAGGAATAAGTCCGGCAATTGGGCCTATAAAGCCGCGACCGTTGGTCGCGCCGAGCGACGCTGGCAGCGGGTTTTGGTTACGCGTGGCGCGACCAACGGTCGCGGCTTTATAGTGTGTAGCATCCGTACTTGACAACGTAGATGCCAGCATAATCAAAGGGGTGCGCCGACGGAAGGCGTCGCGTCTTGCTTCGCAGTGTTTCTCTACCCCTTCTTTCCCCCCCCGGACCGCAGTCCGGGGGCGTTTTCACTCAACGCGGTTCCTTTGTCGAAAAACGCCCCGGGACTGCGGTCGACTGCGGTCCCGGGGGTGCGGTCAATTTCCCGCCGGTTTCTGCGCCAGGAGGCGTTCGACGGCGACTTGCACCGGTTGCGACTGCAGCACGATGAGGCATTTCGACGGGCCGTCGAAGTGGATGACGCCCGGGCCGCCCGCGTCGTTCCAGGTGGTGCCGGCGATGCGGCCCTTGATGCGTTCGATCAGATCGCGGGCGGAAGTGCTGTCCTGCAACAGGTGCTCGACCGGATAGAACTCCAATTCGAGCCGGGCGATATCCGCCTTGTAGGTGGTAATTTGCAGCGTCCGCGCGTCGACCACCCGATAGACGAGCCCCAGCGGCCGCAGCAGCTTCTCCAGGGCAACGTCGAGCGGCTGCTTCTCGACGCTGACGGTCGCCAGCGACTTGCTATTGAGGCCGGCGGAGTGCAGGGCGGGGCGGTCGATCAAGAAGGTTGCCTTGCCGAGTTCTCCAAGATAGTCCAGGATTTCCGCCAGCGGGGCCGGCTCGTAGAAGTTGGCCGTCACCGGGCGCCGCAGGATCGGGAGTGCCTGTCCACGGCGCGTCGTCAGTTTGAACCGTTGGTGACCGCCCCGGCTCCGCAGCGGGAGCCCTCGAGCGCTGCGGAGTTTCTCACAGAAGACGACTACCTGGCTGTGGACCGGGCTGATCTGCGTGACGATCAGGGCGTCCCGGTCGGCCCGAAGCGTCCCGCGGCCGCCGTTACGCTGCCAGGTATCGGGGGCAACCAGCGTTTGCACCATGTCGGCCAGCCGGTCGATGGCAGCCTTATCGCGGTGTGTCAGATCGGACACGGTGTAGCGAACCGGCTGGAGTTTCTCGCGGAGCGGCAGCGGCGTGGTCAGCAGCACCTGGCCGTTTTCGACAACCGGCAGCAGTCCCCGGCTCGATGCCAACGCTTCGAGGATCTCGCTCAGCGTTGCATCGGTCATTTTCATGCGGACGGGATCGCGCGGCGTGACGCCGAGCTGCTGGATCGCCTCCGGATCCAGGGAGATCGGCACGGTACTGAGCGACGTCAGCAGTTCAACGGCTTTGATCAGGGGGACGTCCTGAAGGCTGAACTCGGGGATTTTTTCCGCAAGCTGGGCACGGACCTCGTTCGGCTGGATGGTTGGCCGCGTGGCGGGCGCCTGCGGGATCGACCGGGCAGGCGTCTTGTTGGGGGCTGTGAAAACGTCCGGCTGTTGCAGCGAAGGTTCGGTTGGTTTCCCGGCAGGTTGGACGGGCGGTTGAACGGGCGGTCGAACGGGCCCGGGTACGCCCTCATTCGGATCGAACGGTTTCGGGCCGGCCACGGCCGGACGGACATTCACCGCGAGCTGCGGCGGCCCTTCGTGACCGTTGATGGTTGCCATCTGCTCCAACACGCGGGGATGGATGTCCTTCGAGAGGGGGCGGACCGAGCCGTCGGCAAACCCGGCGAGCATGACGTCGGGCTGGCCGCTACCGAAACCGTCGGGGCCGTTGACGTAAGGGGCCTTGGTCAACGGGCGGACCGTCGCTTCTCCGCCGGCCGCCCAGGCGCCGACCTTCCCGGTAACGCCCAGCACGGCGACCGTGTTCGAGGTGCCGTCGGCGATATCTTTCGGGCGAGTGGTCCGGCCATAGCCGAAGACGCCGGCCCGCGGATCGCCCGGCTTCAATCGTCCGGCATCCGCTCCGACTCCCGCCACGCCCACGTAGTGGGTCACGGGAAAACCTGCCCGGGTCTTCGCCGGCCCGAGGGCGGGATTGACGACCTCGGGCAACGGCCGCGCCGTCACGGGGCGGTTCTGCCGGCTGTTCCACGAATAGCCGGTTTGCAGGTCCCGGTGCCAGTCACCGTGTTCATAGTAAGGCAGCATGGTGGCGATCCAGCTCAGCCGGGTTTCGGGCGCGAGCAGGCTGCTTCCTTTTGCCCCTTCAGGGAACCGGCCTTCCGCCTTTTGAAATGCGGTCAGCCCCGCCATCAGATAATCGAGCCTGGCCTTGTCGACCGTCAGTGCGGCGGCCAACCAGTCGGCCGCTATCGCCGCGCGGTTGTCGATCGCCAGGGCGGCCAATTCCGTCGGTCCCTTGGTAAAGTCCGTCCGGACCCAGACGGTATTTCCGGCGGCTTCCCACCGCGTACCGTTTGTCGCGGTCAGGCTTTCGCCGAGGAACAGTTCGTATTGGCCGGCCGCCGCCGCGCCCAGCTCGCCTGCGCGTAGCTTCTCGCCCACCAGGTCAAGCTGCGTGGTGAGGGCCTGCTGGGCCGCCGGAATCAGAGCGCTCAAGGCCGTGTTGACCTTGTCGGCCGCCGTCTCGCTGTCACAAACCAGGGCCGCTTTCACGTGCAACGGGCTGGCGTAGCGGAACGTGCAGCCGAGTCCCTGCGGGATCTCGCACAACTCGTGCCACGGTTGCTTGCCCAACGGCCAGATATCGAACAGCGTGGCGGGTATTTCCCAGTTTGCGGCCCGTGCCGCCGCGAGGTCCAACATCAGCGTGGCATCCGCCCCCGGGGCGATACTCGCGAGCATCCGCTTCAACGCGGGGCTCTCGAAATCGGCCTCCTTCCGCCCGGCAAGATGGCGCAGCAGTTCGATATCGCCGGTGACAACCGTGCGGTTGCCGACGACGGCGAACGGGTGCGGCCAGGCAGCGCCGGCGAGGCAGCGGCAGGCGTGCCCGTCCAAAACGATCCCTGCCGGTTCGCCCAACGACGCCAGCGATTCCATGTCGCAATCTTCCGCGAGTTCAAGGACGACCACGTTCTGCCGGGTCCAGCGGGCAAGGTCCGTCGATGCCCAAGTCAACCGCTCGATGTTCTCGATCTTCAAATCCAGATTTTCCATCAACGGACCGATGGTCCGGCTCCACCAGGAGTCCGAGAAGTCCATCATCTTGGAGGCATGAGGCTGTTGGGCGAGCTTCGCGGCGCCGACGTTGAAAAACAGCGAAGTCCCGTCGGGCAGCCAGCGACGCTGGAAGGCATCCGCGACGGGCTCGGGTTTGGCTGCCGACTCGGCCTGGCCGGAAACACCGTCGGGCTCGGCGGGCTTCTCGACCAACGGCTCCGGGGGCAAAGCGGGAGGACGGGAGGAAAACAGGGACGAGAACCCCACAATTATTACCAACGCAACGATGGGGACCGATCCCCATATCAGCCACTTCCGCCATCGCAATTCAGCCGCCGAAGCTCCGGGCCGGATCGGTCCGAACGTGCCGTCGTCGAGGACCGTGTCGTCCGTCACTACCTCGTCACCCGCGATACGGGAAGAAACGTCCCTGAGCACCTCGCGCGAATCGGCCTGCGGGGCGTCGTCCACCGCGGTGCTTACCGTGGCGGTCTCGGGTGTCTCGGAAGCCGCGGCGACAGCCTGCGAGGGGCTTGGCTCGGGCGAATCTTCGGGCAGATTCTCAGCCGAATCGGGCAGGGCCTGTTCACTCGGGTCGGATTTTCGCCCGTCCGGGGGGACCGCCTCGACCATGCTCCCACACTTGGGACATGAAAGAATCGACCCGATAAGCTCGGCATTGCGGACGGTAAGCCGGGCCCGGCAAGTCGTGCAGGTGATGAAGAACAAGGCCTTTTCCACAGTTCCACATGGGTTAGAGGAGGTCGCGTGAATAGTAATGGCGACACTATTCCATACTCCATAATTCTAAACGTTCCGGCCACGCCCGTCCAGTTTTTGCCCCCGATTTTCCTTACTGTGCAAGAATAAGGGCAGCCATGAAGCTGCCGGATCGTCACAAGTGCCCACCGCACCCCCCGTTAAGGCCGTTCGTCGGCGCCGGTTTAATAGTCTGCTATCAAACACGTTTGTCCATTGTGGTTTGGGGATGAACTTCCTCGCCCGGTTGGCAAGTGGTAATATCGGGCGATGGAGAATGCATCTTGCAGCAAGCGAGGTGCCGATTGGCCGGCGCAAACCCATTTTCTTCCAAAAACTCTTGAACCAACCCTACACCGTCATCATCGGCCTGGAAGTCCACGTCCAGTTGAACACGCGGAGCAAGTTATTCTGCGGTTGCAGCACGGAATTCGGTGCTCCGCCGAACACGCAGACCTGCCCGTTGTGTACTGGAATGCCCGGCACGTTGCCGGTCCTGAATCGCAAGGCGTTCGAGTTATCGCTGAAGACGGCCGTGGCGCTGAACTGCGAAATTCCGCGGTTCACGAAGTGGGACCGGAAGCAGTATTACTACCCCGATCTTCCCAAGGGCTACCAGATCAGCCAGTTCGACTTGCCGCTGAGCCGTGACGGCTGGCTCGAGATCAGCGACCCCAAAGGCGGGTTCGAGCCAAAGAAGGTCGGCATCATCCGCGCCCATCTCGAAGAGGACGCCGGCAAGTCGATGCACGACGAGGAGAGCGGCAAGGCCGACAGCCGGATCGATCTGAACCGCTGCGGGACGCCGCTGCTGGAGATCGTCTCCGAGCCCGACATCCGCTCGCCGGCCGAAGCCAAGGCTTATTTGACCGAGCTGAAGTTGCTGCTGAACTACATCGGCGTTTCCGACTGCAACATGCAGGAAGGCAGCCTTCGCGTCGACGCAAACATCAACCTCCATATCGGCGACCCCGGGCAGGGAGAAGTCGCCACGCCGATTGTCGAAGTCAAAAACATGAACAGCTTTCGGGCGGTGGAACGGGCGCTGGCGTACGAAGCCGGACGGCAGTGGGAAGCCTGGCAGGAAACCCGCGTCAAGATGGGCGATCCCGGCGGACACAAAACAACGCGGGGCTGGGACGAGCAGGCTCAAATCACCCACGAGCAACGCTCCAAGGAAGAATCGAGCGACTATCGCTACTTTCCCGATCCCGACCTGGTCCCGGTCGTCACGACCGGCGAGCAGATCGAAGCGGCCGCCGCTTCGCTGGGCGAACTGCCCGCCGCCCTGCGCCGACGGCTCGAACGGACCTACGGCATCACTCCCTACGACAGCGACGTGCTGGTCAACCAGGGCCGCCCGCTGGTCGATTACTATATCGAGCTGGCCGACCGGTGCGGCGACGGCAAAATGGCCGGCAACTGGGTCCAGCAGGACGTCCTGCGACGGCTCAACGAGCAGCAAACCGATATTTCCGAGTTCGGCGTCGCCGCCGCGGCCATGGCGGATCTGATCGGGCTGGTCCGGGAAGGCAAACTCTCGACCAGCCGCGGACGCGAGGTGCTCACCGAGATGCTCGCCACGGGCAAGCCGGCCGCCGAAGCCATGGAGGCGATGGGCATCGAAGAAGTCGACGAGTCCGACCTCGAAGCCCTTTGCCGGGAACTGCTCGACGACAATCCCAAGATCGTCGCCCAAGTCAAAGGCGGCAAGCTGAAGGCCGCCGGGGCATTGATCGGCCAGGCAAAGAAGAAAAATCCCAACGTCGATCCCGCCCGGGTCCGAGAAATTTGCCTCGCACTCATCGGGAAAATGGAGTAGAGTTGAGAGTCGAGAGCAAAAGTCCTGGCACTGCGTGCCAGGGTTCCATCCTTTTTCACACAACCATGGACGTAATCACGCTAACCACCGACTTCGGCACGGGCAGCCCCTACGCGGCGGTCCTCAAAGGAACCATCCTTACGATCAACCCCGACGCGAGGATTGTCGACATAAGCCATGAGATCCCCGCTCAGGACGTCCGCAAGGGGGCCGTTGTGCTCGGCGACGTCGCCGAGCAGTTCCCGAAAGGCACGATCCATGTCGTAGTAGTCGATCCCGGCGTGGGAACCGATCGGGCAATCGTCTATGTCGAGATCGGCAAGCAGCGTTATGTGGCCCCCGACAACGGCCTGCTGAGTCGATTGGCCGAGCGAACGGCCCCGTCGAGGATCATCCGGCTGGAGAATCCCGGCTATTGGCTGGAGGAAGTCTCCTCGACGTTCCACGGCCGCGACATCATGGCCCCGGTTGCCGCCCACCTGAGCTTGGGAGTCCGGCCGGAGAAACTCGGCCCGGCCGTTTCAGAGCTGGCGGGGCTGGATTGGCCGGCGGCCCGACACTCGCTCAAACGTATCGACGGGATCGTCCTGGAGACGGACTCGTTCGGCAACTTGATTACCAACATCACGGCCGAGATGATCAGCGACCGGCCGACCGACAGCCGCGTTTGCGTTGTCTGCAATATCTACGAAACGTGGGGTATCTACCATGCCTATGGCGAACAGCCTAACGGCACGCTTGTTGCACTAATCGGCTCGACCGGCCGGTTGGAACTCGCCCTGGTGGGCGGCAATGCGGCCAAAGTGCTCGGCGTTCCCGTCGGGGCGCCGGTTGTGCTAGCGTGGGAGTAGGGAGTTGAGGGTTGAGAGCCCTTGTGCTACGTGCGGGTGCGTGTTAGCGTGGGCAAATCATGCTAACATCACACCGTTTAGCGGCCGACGGCACGTCGGCCAGGGTGCGAGTTGTCTGTTCCCGTTTTCGCCGTCGTGCCGACGGCGGCTAAACACACACGCGTGCGGCGGTATCCGTTGTATCCACCGTGGCTCGGTACCATGGCGGTCGGGTCGGATTCGGGTGAAAAATGACTCGGGACGGATTTTCTCGATTTCCCACTTGATTTTTCGACCGTCTTATGCCAAAATTCCAGAAGAGACGGAGTATACCCGCTCGAGTGACGATGTAAACGCTATGAAATCTGCCTTTGCCGCCTATTACTGGTACTTTTTTGCCCCCCAAGGTCGCGGGGTCGGAGGTGGTTTGTAGGTAGTACAAAACAACCCACAGAAGACAAAGAGCCCCGAGGCCAGCCGGTTCTCGGGGCTTTTTTTGTGCTGCCGCCGCAGCAGGCAAATAAAAAAACGAAACCACTACCCAACAGGAGAAGGAGCCATGATTGTCGTCATGAAACGTGGCGCTACCAAGGAGCAAATCGAACACATGATCGAACGAGTCGAACAATTAGGCCTGAAGTCGCATCCGATCTACGGCACCGAGCGGACGGTGATCGCGGCCATCGGCGAGAAACGCGACGAACACCGCCATTCGCTTGAAAGCGGACCCGGCGTCGCCGAGGTCGTCCCGATCCTGGCACCCTACAAGGTCGCCAGCATCGAGGTCAATCCCGAGCGGACGGTGGTCAGGGCGGGAACCCTTGCGGTGGGGAATGCCCACTTGGGCATGATCGCCGGGCCATGCTCCGTCGAGACCCGGCAGCAGACCCTCAGCACCGCCCGGGCAGTCAAGGCCGCCGGGGCAACCGCGCTGCGGGGCGGGGCGTTCAAACCGCGGACAAGCCCCTACAGCTTCCAGGGCCTCAAGGAGGACGGCCTGAAAATCCTCGCCGCCGCCCGCGACGAGACCGGTCTGGCAGTGGTTACCGAAGTGATGGCGGCCGTCGACGTTCCCCTTGTGGCACGCTACGCCGACGTCCTACAAATCGGCGCCAGAAACATGCAAAACTACCGCCTGCTGGAAGCCGTCGGTGCGGAGGGTAAGCCCGTCCTGCTGAAACGAGGCCCCAGCGCCTCGATGGACGAGCTGCTCCTGGCCGCCGAGTACGTCCTGAACGCCGGCAACCCGAACGTCATGCTCTGCGAGCGCGGAATCCGCACGTTCGAGTCGCACGTCCGTTTCTCGCTCACCCTGGCGTCGGTACCCTACCTGCACGAGCGGACCCATCTGCCGGTGGTGGTCGATCCGAGCCATGGGACCGGCCACACCGCCCTGGTAAAGCGGATGGCCGCCGCCGCGGTGGCCGCCGGCGCAGACGGCCTGATCGTCGAAGTCCACCCCGAGCCGGAGACCGCCCTAAGCGATGGCTACCAGTCCCTGACATTCGAGCAATTCGAGGAACTCATGGACCTCTGCCGGCGCGTGGCCGATGCTGTCGGAAAGAAGATTGTGCCGAACGAATTGCACGCGGTATCGTAAAACCCGGGGGTGTAAGTCCGCCACGGGCTGCTTGCCAGCCCGTGTTGGGTGGCCGGAAACCTTGGGGTCTGTCCCGATTTTCCATCTTCGCAAAATGGGACTGACCCCTTCGCCCCGCGCGGGACTAATCCTCAAACAAGCGAAGCCAAATCGCGTTTCTTGCGCTGAAGTTGCCGA
>CAZJRB010000088.1:0-31890 GCA_964547995.1 uncultured Planctomycetaceae bacterium
GCTCGGATGGTCCTTTTTCAAATTCAATTAGCTTTTGGGGACATACCAGGGGACAAGCTACTTTAATCTTCCGAAACAAAGTAGCCTGTCCCCGTTTGTTCTTCGTTTGTTCTTTCGAGGCAGCCGCCGCCACGGCGGAACCCGCTGAGCCCTTGGCGGGGCTCGGCGAAAGGCCCCCCAGTCCCTTCGTTCCCACTTTCAGGGCCGATCATCCGTTCATCTACATGATCCGCGACGTGCGATCCGGCTGCATTCTCTTCCTGGGCCGGATGACGGAGCCGGCCGCCGTGAAGCGCGCCGATTGGGAACGGAAAAGGGAACGGAAGACGGGCCAGGACCCTTTTGGACAACCTGAGGAACGGAAAACGCGGAAAACGGGCCAGGACCCTTTTGGGTATCCTGAGGAACCGCTTGAGGAACCGGGCTAGGATCCTTTTGGGCATTCCGGGTAACGTTCCATTGCTATGTATTCGTCGTGGATCTTGCGCCGCCGCTCAATTACCCATTCCGGTCGGGCCGTCGGGCGGTTGCTTCTTGACGTTAATTCTGGTAGCATGGGCGTGGTGCATGAGGGCCGAGTACGGAGTACTGAGTACCGAGTACCGAGTACCGAGTACTGAGGAACTGCCATCGCATGGGTGCCTGATTGAGGGTGACGATGGATTTGAGGCACCGATAAAGAGAAAAGCCATGTTTGGGAAGACTCTGATTCGATTGTCTGTCGTCGTGGCCGCACTTACGGCGATGGCGTTCGTTTCGGTCGCTCGGGCGGATACTTTCGGCGAGGGAGACAACGAGTTTGACATCGACTTCGTGCCAATCACGGGGGATGCAAGCTCCGCCAATGGAACGAACATCTCCCGGCAGTCCGGCGGCGGTTGGGGCTACAGGACATTCACCGACCCCGGCAACTATCGCATAGGCGTGTACGAAATCACGAATGACCAGTGGGACAAGTTCGAGGCCGGCTTGGGCGTTCCGGTGACGGGCAGGCCGTCGGACGCGTATGGCGAACACACCCAATCCAAGGGCGCGAACGCCCCGGTCAGCAGAGTGAGTTGGTATGAGGCGGCACAGTTCGTCAACTGGCTGAACACGAGTACGGGGCATCACCCGGCGTACAAGTTCACCGGGACTCAGGGCCGTCTCAATTACATGCCCGGCACATGGAGCGCGGCCGAAGCCGCCGGCGGCACGAATCTCTATCGCCATAAGGATGCTTTCTACTTTCTGCCGACCGACGACGAGTGGGTCAAGGCGGCCTACTGGAACGGCACGACGTTGCAGATGTACCCGACGAAGGACAACAGTGTTCCTTTCGAATGGACACGTATTGGCGGCGTCAACGCGGACGACCAAGCGGGCGGCTGGAACATCTCCAACGCATATCCGAGCAATAGCTCGGCCGACGATCGAGCTTGGGATGTCACCGCAGGTTACTGCCCGGAGGAGCTCAACGGCACCTACGACATGATGGGCAACCTCTGGGAATGGATGGAGGATCCGTGGGACTACCCGAACTACGGAGCCGGCTCAGAGCGTGCCCTGCGTGGCAGCGGGTTTAGCAGCATCGCCTTCAACGGGTCTCTGACGTACCGCCGCTACGACGAGGCGTTCCGCGAACTCGGGAACACTACGTTTCGAGTCGCGAGTATCTCTGAGCCCGGTGAGGATCGGGAGGAGGATGAGGGACGCCATGAGCGGCATGAGCGTCATGAGGAAGATGAAGAGGCCAAGGGCGCATTTTTCGGCGGTTTTGCCTGCGCAACCGCGATCGGGCTTCTCTGCGCCGTCTGGATTGCGATCGGTGTGTGGGTCTATTGCGATGCCGTCGCGCGGGACATGGAAGATCCCGTCCTGTGGTTGATCCTGCTGCTGCTTTCGGGGTTGATCGGGCTGGTCATCTACCTGATCGTCCGCTCTCCGAAGGAGGAATAGCCCCATGCCCCACAGACTCGTCCCGTTGATCCTGGCGACGGTTCTGCTGGTCTGCGCGAACGATTGTGCCTCAGCAGCCCAGGAGAACGAACCCACGTATAACAGAAAAACCCTTAGCAGATGGATAGAGTTGGCGACCGACAAAGACTTCGGGTTGCGAAAGGACGCTATCCAAGGCTTAGGGAAGATCGGTGTGCCAGCCGTCCCAGCGCTGACGGGATTGCTCACGGACGAGGATCGCCAGATTCAGCAGGCGGCTGCTTACGCGCTGGGTCAGATCGGCCCCGGGGCCAAGGCGGCCGTCCCTACTCTTGCGGAATTGCTCAAGGATGACAAGTTTCGATGGACCGCTATTGCGACCCTGGCGAAGATCGGTCCTGAGGCGAAGGCCGCCGTGCCTGCCCTTGCGGAACTGCTCACGGATCGCCAAGTTGGAACATTGGCTGCTTCGGCTCTGGGGGATATCGGTCCTGGGGCGAAGGCGGCGATACCGGCTCTGACCGGCTTGCTCAAGGACCCGAATGCGAAAGTTCGAAGGACCGCTGCCACGTCGCTGGGGCGGATCGGCCCTGAGGCCAAAGCCGCCGTTCCTGCTCTTGTGGAACTGCTTAAGGACGAGGATAGGGAAGTTCGGAGGTTCGCTGCTATGGCTCTGCGGGATATCGGTCCTGGGGCCAAGGCCGCCGTCCCTGAACTCACGGAACTGCTCAACGACGAGGATCGCACCGTTCGGTGGTCCGCTGCTTCGGCCCTGGGGGAGATGGGCCCCGAGGCCAAGATGGCCATCCCAGCGCTGACCGGCTTGCTCAAGGACGACCACCTCATGGTCGCTGGTGAGGCGCTGGGAAAGATCGGCCCCGAGGCGAAAGCCGCCATCCCGCTGCTGGCGGAATTGCTCAAAGACACGGATCGAAGCACTCAGGCGAGAGCTGCCAAAGCCCTGAAGGGGATTGGTCCCGCAGCAGCCCCGGCGCTGATGGAATTGCTCGATCACAAGGAGGCGCGGGTTCGGCAGGCCGCTGCTGCGACACTGGGCAAAATCAATCCCGAGGCCAAGACAGCCGTCTCTGCGCTGGCCGACTCGCTCAAGGACAAGGAACCGCAGGTCCGGTTCGACGCTGCTTCGGCCCTGGGAAGGATGGGTCCTAAGGCCAGCGCAGCCGTCCCCGCGCTGACGGAAGTTCTCAAGGACAAGGATCTGTGGGTTCGGCGGGCCGCTGCTAGGGGCCTGGGGTACATCGGCCCCGAGTCCAAGCCAGCCATTCCCGCACTGACGGAGTTGCTCAAGCACGAGAATTGGCTCGTTCGGGACAACGCTGCTTTGGCCTTGGGGAGGATCGGTCGTGAGCCCGAGACAGTCGTCCCTGCATTGGTGGGATTGCTCGCGGACAAAAAACCGCGGGTTCAAAAGACCGCTATTGAGGCGCTGGGGCGGATCGGTTGCAGAGCCAAGGCAGCCGCTCCCGCCCTGAGGGAATTGCTCAAGGACAAAGATTCGTGGGTTCGGCTGAACGCCGCTACGAACCTGTGGAAGATTCGTCCCGAGCCCAGGGTAATTTCTGTCATCACCGAATTGTTTAAGGACAAGAATCCGAGGGTTCGGCTGAAGGCTGCGGAGACACTGCGGACAATCAATCCTGAGGCCAAGGCACCCATCTCTGTCGTCACCGAATTGCTCGAGCACCCGGATAAATATGTCCGCAGAGCAGCAACCGAAGCCTTGGAGAGAATCGGCAAGGATGAAGAAGTACGGATCGCCACGGCAAAATCTCCAGGGAACCAAGTCCATGAGGGACACCATGAGCGTCGTGCCGTGGACATCGAGACCGTGCCGGTCGGCAACGTCGGCAACTCGCCTGACGCCCGCTACGACTTCGGCCTTGGCTCAGTCGGCTACGCTTACAGGATCGGCAAGTACGAGGTGACGGCCCGCCAGTACACCGAGTTCCTCAACGCCGTGGCGGCCTGCGATACGTACGGCTTGTTCAGCATATCCATGCCGGTGTCGCCGCTGGGCTGCAAAATCCAGCGGAGCGGCTCGCCGGGCAGCTACACCTACAGCGTGGCGGACGACTGGGCGAACCGACCGGTGAATTACGTCTCCTGGGATGATGCCGCTCGCTTCGTCAACTGGCTGCACAACGGCCAGCCGGCTGGTGTGCAGGATAGTACCACCACCGAGGACGGGGTATATGATCTCTCAGCTACGCAGAACTGCTATGGACCCGACGGGAAGCCGCCCGCTTATCGCAGCAAAGATTGGGACGCTCTGAACGCCGCCCTGATGGATGTCGCCCGCAAAGAAGGCTGGAAATGGGCGATTCCGACGGAGGACGAGTGGTACAAGGCGGCCTACCACAAGAACGATGGCGTGACGGGCAACTACTTCGACTATCCGACCGGCAGCGACGACAGGCCGAGCAATGACCTGATCGATCCCGACCCCGGCAACAACGCAACGTACAGAATCAGGTCCGACGACACGATCGGCCCCCCATACTATCGCACTGAGGTCGGCGCCCACGAGAACTCCGGGAGCCCCTACGGCACATTCGACCAGGGTGGCAACGTCGCGGAGTGGACCGAGGCAATCGTTTTTGACACGGATCGTCGCTTGCGGGGCGGAGTGTTCAACTCCGGCGGCGGCGCCCTGCGCGCGTCGTACAACTGCTACGATCTCCTCCCGGCAATCCACGATGCCGTTGTCGGGTTCCGAGTCGTGAGCATCTCCGAGCCTAGCGACGATTGGGAGGAGGATGAACGGCGCCTTGAACGCCATGAGCGTTATAAGCATTATGAACGCCATGAGGAAGAGGATGAGGCCAAGGGCGCATTCCTCTGCGGTTTTGCCTGCGCAACCGTGATCTGGCTTCTCTGCGCCGTCTGGATTGCGATCTGTGTGTGGATCTATCGCGATGCCGTCGCGCGGGAAATGGAAGATCCCGTCCTGTGGTTGATCCTTTTGCTGCTTTCGGGGTTGATCGGACTGGTCATCTACCTGATTGTCCGTTCTCCGAAGGAGGAATAGCCCGGACCGCAGAGAACCGGGCCATCCTTGCACTTCACAACGGCGAGTGTTAGAATCGCGGCCTCGGGGCTGCTCTCTCTTGATTCCTGCCATGGAGGCGTGTGATGTGCAAACACAACCGGCTGACGGTGATCGGCTGTTTTCTGCTGGCTAGTCTCTCCTTGCAGGCCGCGGCGCCGGCGGCGGAGTCCCGGGCGGCGAAGATGCCGAAGATCACCCGGCCGGTGATGTTCAACACGCCCGAGGCCGACGCCGTTCTCGCGGCCCTGGAGGTCTTTCCGCCGGACAACCCGTGGAACCGGGTTGTTTCGGATTGGCCGCTGCACCCGAACTCGGATGCGATGATCGCGTCGGTCGGCCGCGACAAGCCGTTGCGCTACAACCCCGACATGGCGTTCGTGCTGGTGCCGCCGGATCAGCGGCGGGTGCCGGTGAAGATTACCGCGTATCCGGGCGAGTCGGACAAGGGCCCCTACCCCGTGCCCGGCAACATGCCGATCGAGGGCTGGCCGGGCCACAGTCCGAAGTTGTCGCTCGACGACCTGCAGCGTGACAAGCTGAACCGGGGCGGCGACCGCCACGGCATCATCGTCGATCCGGTCAACCGGATGCTCTACGAGTTTTTCGCCACGAAGAAGACGGACGCCGGCTGGCAGGCGGCCCAGGCTTCGGTCTTCGACCTGAAGACGAACAAGCTCCGGCCCGACGGATGGACCTCGGCCGACGCCGCCGGGCTGCCGATCTTTCCGGCGGTCGTCCGCTACGACGAGCTGAAACGCGGCGCGGTCGAGCACGCGATGCGGGTCACGGTCCGCAAGACCCGCCGCGCGTACGTCGCCCCGGCCACCCACTTTGCCAGCCGCCACACGAACAAGGACTATCCGCGGATGGGCGAGCGGCTGCGGCTCAAAAAGAGCTTCGACACGTCCCGTTTCTCGCCCGAGGTTCGAACGATCCTCGAGGGCCTCAAGAAATACGGCATGTTCGTGGCCGACAACGGGATCGAATGGGCGATCTCCGTCGCCCCCGATCCGCGAATCCCCAACCTCCACGAGGAACTCCGCCGCGTCAAGGGCTCGGCGTTCGAGGTGGTCGTGGCGCCGAAGTAGCGTGCTTGGCTTTCGCGAGCCGCCTATTCCGAACGCTTTAGCGGACCAAGAACGTCGCCCAATTCACTCCGTCGGCTCCCAGCCGGACTGTCGTTATCCCTACCGTAAACAGGGTAACGATGAGCACGTTAAGAAATGCGACAACGGTTGAAAGAACGCACCATTTCGTGCCGGACTGTAACGGATCACCTTGGCGTGCGAGCAAAACCCATATCACGGGAATCGTGGACACCCAAGGCAGGACAATGCCCACGAGCAGAATGTTGTATGGGCAGAAAAAGTACTGCGGATCGTCGGGGCCGCAAATCGGGACTTCAGACCACCATCTAACGATTCCGATCACGGTGTCCAGCAAGATCAGATTCCACGCAAAGGCGACCAGACAATAGGCGGAATTCCGGTTTCGCACGCGTGCGGCGTGCCAAGAGAAGGGAAAAATCAGTAGGGCCGCATAGCTCATCAGGCCGTTGGGCGCAATCACCCGCCAAAATTCACCACCCGCGTAATGCAGCAGGCCGAAGAACAGTGCAACCGCTGTTGTAACAACCAACATCGTGCGGATCGTAAACTGAAATTGTCGTGGCGCCGCAACAGCCCTCTTGTCACGACCTGGGGCCATGGTGGAACCCTCCGGGAATGGTTGTTAGGCACGATCAAAAAGCGGGCCTAACACATCGCGGTTACACCTGTAAGAATCGTCGGCGAATGGGCAAATTATTGCAACGCCTGCCCACGGCGAGCGGGGACAGGGTTCTTGTGAAACCAATGACGGTCAGGTGATAGCGGCGTTCTTGGCGTTCTGAATGGTGATTGTCGGATCGGCATTCGGTTCGGGGACGGCCAGACCTTGCTTCTCAAGAAGCTCAACATGCTCTCTCATTCCCCATTTGGCCTTGTAGAGGCAGTCCTCGACGGAATGGCCAATGCCCGAGAACCCCTCGAGGTCGGGCGAGTAGAACCCGAAGTAATCCGGTTCTTCAGTCGCTTCGATAACCAAAGAGTATGACAGTTCGATCATTTCGTCACCTCACGCAGGCTATTTCAAGCCCGCCGCCTTGAGAATGCTGTGGCACGTTCCCGTGGGTACTTCCCTCGAGCCGTGAAAGTCGATTCGGATGAGCGTCGGCCAGCCTTCCTTTCCGTAGTACCGGACGGAGCCTTTCTCTTTCACAATCCCGAATCCATTCTTTTCGAGAAGCCGCACAAGTTCGCTGAATTTCATCGGTCCCTCGACGCCTCAAGAATACCCGGCAGAACAGGATTCTGCTGTTTCTAATAATACCCCCAATATGGTCATTCTGCAACACAGGACGCCAGCCTGCCACATACCGCCCAAGTAGCGAGCCGACATGCCCGGGCAACCGTCACGGATTTCAGGAACTCGCAGATCCCCTGCTCGGCGGCGAGGATTTCAGGAACTCGCAGATCCCCTGCTCGGCGGCGAGGATTTCCTCGGCCGAAAGCCGAAAGCCGCGTTTCAGCCTGCCGTCTTGCCATGCGAACTCCCGCCAGAGGATCAACACGCCGACTCCCTGGCTGGCGAACTGTGACCGTCGCAGAAGCTCGGCCCCATAGGCTGCCAGTGATATCCGCTCTTGCAGCTCAGGAGCAGACAGCGCGCGCTCGACGGCGGCATTCGGCTCCGAAATCTCCCATTCCGACGCGAGACCCGAGAGATAGATCCTCGCGCCGCGGCCGGACCTTCGCTTCCCTCGGCCGTTTCAAAGAACGCGGAACGGACGCTTCCTCCTGGGGACACTCGGCAGCAGCCTCGGGTTCGCCCGTAGCCAGCGGGCCGGCCGCGAGCAATTCCTCCGCTTCCAGGAGCCGGTCTGAGGGGACAAGGACTTCCGACGGCTTCGTTCTCAGGCCGGAGAGACCGGGGAGTTCCCCGTCGTCGATGACGGCAGGGACGCCGTTTTCGCGGAGATAGTCCCGGCACAGTGCGGCCTCGTCCCCGGAGCCGGCTTCGTGAACGACGACGAGACCCTTTGGCGAGGCCAACATCAGCCCGGCCACCAGGGCCATGAATGCAATGAACCCGATCGCAAAAAGCGCGAACCCGAAGCCCATGCCGAGATACTTTGCCAGACCGAGCAGCAAGGCACTCACGGCGATGTAGAGCATCAGCGAGCGGAGGCTGAACTGCACCGGCTTCGGCCTCGGGCCGACTCGCGCGTCGAAGTCCTCATTCGATTCGGTCAAGGTTACGCTTCCTCGAACGAGTGGGCGAGCGTTTCCGGCGTCATTTTCCCTTTGCGCCGGAGATGGCATCGCCTGATATTCTAGCACACGCCGGACCAGATGCGAACATTTACCCTTGAACCGGCCGTAGGCAGATAATGTCATATCTGGTAGGATAGTGACCGGATGGGTGGCCGAGTGGACTAAGGCGGCAGTCTTGAAAACTGTTTGGCGGGAAACTGCCACGGGGGTTCGAATCCCTCCCCATCCGCTTGCGTAGCAACACTTTGCGCTTGCAGTGAAAGGACTTGCGGCGATTCGTCGATCGGCTTTTTGGGGTGGTCCTTTGTCTCAGCTTGTCTCTCCGAATCTCCCGTTGCCTCACGTCTATGACAAGGCTGTGTCAAGGAAACTGACACCTCGGAACTGGCTTTTGGGGGTCGATCATCGCAAGTTCCGGTCGCCCGCAACTCTTGGGGGCTGGGCTTGTCCGGCAACAGCGGGGGGAGCTGGGCGGCGGCACTCCCGGTATCGTGCAGCTCGAGGTGGGTGTACCGGTCGGTCAGTTTGGAATCGGAGTGACGGGCCAGCGCCTGCGCCATCTTCGGGGAGAGTTTCTTGGCGGCCACCGTGATGTAGGTATGCCGCTGGGCATGAAAATCGGCGTACTCTCCGGCCTTGTTTCGGTAGGTCAAGAAGTCGGACTTCTCCCGCTCTTCCCGCTCCCGGTCACTGGGGGCTTCTTCGATCCACTCTGCCCGGGCCGCGGCTAGATCCTCTCGGAGCATCTTGGCGGCCCGTTGCGGCCAGGCCCCGGGCCAAACCCTTTCCCCGGGCGCTTTGCCGGCGAGTTGCTCGCGGAGGATCGCCGCTACGTCGGGCTGTAGGGGCTGTTCGTCCCGACGTCGACGCTTTGAGTGGCCCGCCTCCACCACCACGGTCGGAGGGTCATTGTCGAGACGGAAACTCTCGGGAGTCAGGGAAGCCAGCTCAGAGGCCCTCAGACCGCTCCCCAACGCAAGGTAGTAGAGGGTGAAACGATCCTCCCCACCCTGCCTGAATCGCGTCTCCCGGCTACGTGAGACCGTCTCCAACAGCCATTGGACCTCTTCGGACGAAAGCACTCTGCGGACCCGCCGGCGGTCGGTTTCCGGGTCGCCGGGTTCGAGGTGGGCAACCGGATTGTCACGCATCCGCCAATCTGTCACCAGCCAATTGCAGAACTGCTTGATCGCCCGTAGGTAGTGCTTGCAGGTTTGGACGGATCGGCCTTCATTACGCAGCTTGCCCAAATAGCGTTGAACCCGAGACGCCCCTATATCAGCAATCCACTCGAAACCGGAGCCCACCACAACGGCCGTTGCCATGTTCACCACTTGTCGGACGTGCTTGGAATCCAAACCCTGCGCGGTCAAGGTCTCGCGGAAGTCTGCCAGGTGCTCGGAGAGGGGCGTCTTGCGGTGCTCGTCAAAACGGTCGATCTCACCCCTCAACTCGTTGCGGACCTTCTTGACCAACTCCCGGGCCCGCTTTGCGGTAGCTTCTTCGTCGCTGTAGCCCTTCTCCCGCTGCCACTCGCCGGCGGCGTCCTGGTAACGGATATGGTAGACCTCGCTTTCAATCCGGCATTTTTCCCCGTCCGGAGTCAAAGGGGCGTCGACAAAACGGCGTTTCCGCTTGAACCGGGCAAACCGCTTGCCCTTCTTGGCGACGATCGTGGCACCCTTGGGGATCGCCCGGGTGTAGGTGGGTTTGTAGAGGTGGTACATGAGGTTTCCTTTCCAGAAGACGCCCCCCGAGGCCGCGCTTCTGGTCGCGGCCCCAGGGAGCAAAGAGTTTATGTTTGTGAGTGTAGCGATTTGCTCCGATTTTCAAAGGTCAATGCGTTTGGCCGGGGTTTTCGACCCGCCCCAAGCAATGTAAGTGTGCATTTGGTCGCCGGGGGCTAGGGTGCCAGGGCCGAAAGTAGCGGCCACTGAAGGCGAGAAATTGCAAGTTTTACCAAGTCTGGTATTTCTTGCAGAATCTGCGCTACCCGTTGCTGCGTAATTCCTTTCGGTTTTTCGAGCACCGGACGGCTAGTACGGTGCTCCGTTTACTCACGTCTTCCGATTGGCCCGTTCACAGCATCTCATCTTGAAACACTCTGAATCACAATAGACTCGTCCTTCTGGTGGAACCCCGCCACACACGGGACATTGCCGATTCTGCATAATCGCGTCGCAGAGTGCTAATATGCGTCCTTTGCTTGCGTGCTTTCCATCCCATTCTCCCGGATACTCTGGACCCTCAAACCTTTTCGTGGAATGAAAACTAACTTGCCCATTGGGCAAATCAATGTAAAGGACGTGGGGGGCGTACGATTCGAGCGCATCCTCACCCCAACCCCATCCGATGCCGAGGTCCGTTTCCAATTCCGGCAGAAGCAGGCAAAGCCGTTTGATTACATCGGCTTTTCGATCGTACGCCTGGTCAACGGAATTACCCCGGTAATCCTCTGCTCGCGTGGAAGACTTCTGCGCACGAAAAAGAGCCGCTGCAATCGGCCCCCACGGTTTTTTCTTCTCCAAGGCACCCAAGTACAGCCGAGTAACGGCCGCATCGGAACCGTTGAAAATGTCCCTGCATTGCGAGGTGGCTGCTTTGGTGCGTCGCCGTTTGCGCTGCTCTTTCCGTTGTTCCTTTACCCGCTGCTGTATCCGCTGCTCGCGTTCCCTCAATCCTTTCTCTTCGATGATCGTATTTGCAGCATCAAGAATCGTAGCGGTGGTTTTCATTGTCCCATGCTTTGCTCTGATTTCTCCGAATGTCAGCCCGTACTTCTTGCCCAGCTTCAGGGAATCAAACAAATCGCATTCGTGCATTGGATATGATCTTCCATTCCTCACAACGAAGTAGCGGCGATCCCCAGCCTCGCTGGCCTCAAAAACCCCATCCCCCAAGTTGTAGTGGTGTTTTTTTCTGGTGGTTTTTACAGGGTCGAGGAAAGTCCGTTCCAATTTGTAGGTCTTGTGGGGTCCGAGGATCTCGGCGACGTAGCTCTTTGCTTCCGAAATGTCCAGAGAGAACTTCATTGGATCATCCTTTCCGTGCAAACAAGTGGAGATTTCGAGCACCGTAGCGGTACTACGGTCATCGCTCTCCAATCACCACAGCAATAATCCGATTCACCTTGCTTCGGAACGCCTCAATATCTTCTGTGAAGACGGCATCCGTCTTCACGAGGTCCCCAATGAGCCGGCGTTCCCCCTTACCCAATCCCGCCTTGGCACACTGAGACATTGCCCATTGCCGCCCTTTTTCTCGTAGCGATTCACGCTTGGCATAAGCCTCCGCGGCTTCCCTTTCTGCCTCTTTGCGCCGTTGGTTCTTCAGAGCCAAGTGCGCCGGTGCAAACTTGACTAAGGTTTTTGAGAAGGTGTCGGCGTTGGGGGAAAATAGCACTCGCCCCTCATCCGTGCAAACAAGACGATACTCCCCCAATTCATCAACTGTCATCCCAAACAGTAGGTCGTACAAAAGTTCGCCTAGTGTGTCATCCTCTTGGTGTTCCCAGAGAGAGGGGTGTCGCCAGCTTTCGTTGGTAGGCCATTCGCCCCATTCTGCCGCGACGGCCGTTTTGCATGAAATCAGCTTATCCAACTCTACAGTGTCTCCAGTATAAGGGCAGGTTAAATCGTCCATCATCCTTTCCTTTCGGTTAGTGAGTACCGTAGTCCTGCTACGGTGCTCAGTCTAGCGTTACTTTCTTGGATTGCCAACGGAGGCCGTGCCGGCGGGCGCGCGTCCGCAACCCGCCGACACGGCGCTCTCGGACGAGGACAAAAGGGGCCGCGGCGGCGGGGAGTCCCCGCCACCGCGACCGTCGCGGGGCGACCGCGGAACAACGGCTCTGCCAGCCTGTTGCGTCGAACATCATTCTTCAAAGTCCGGTTGTGGTAGTTTGTCGAGGGCCTCGGCGACGATGCCCCCGGGCTCTACGTAATGGCCTTGTGTAGTTTTACTGCTTGCGTGCCCCAGGGCAAGCTGTGCGGCCGCCGGCGACGATCGCCACAAGAGGGTGCCGACGGTCTTGCGGATCGTCTGAAGCCCAAAGTGGTCTTTACGGTCGAGGCCGGCCGCGTCCTGCAACTTGTGAAACCGCCGGTGCCACTCGCTCATACAGCAGTCGAGGGGAAAGACCAGCTCGCGGCCGTTGCGGATCCCGCCCAGGTGCTCGATCGCGATGGGACACAGGTGGACCGTTTGCGGGCGGTTGCCCTTGAGGATTTCGGCCGGCAGCCGCAACTCGCGGGCCTCCCAGTCGATCATCGCCATCCTCATGCTGAAGAGCGTGCTACGGCGCAGACCCGTCGATCGGGCGACGGCCAACAGGGCACGCCACCAGGCCGGGGCCGCAACCGGCGGCACAACGGGCGTGGTCATGCAGCCGGCCGCCCGGTAGACCAAGACCAAGTGCTCGTCTGGAACAATCCTCGGGAACGTCGCGGGGATTTTCGGCAGGCGGATCGCCGGCGGCAGCTTGTCGAGGATTCCGGCGGCGTCGCGGTTTCGCGGTCCCGGGGGGCCGGCCTTGTCGAGCACTGCCTGAACGTGTTTTAGGTAGCTGGTGACCGTCACCGGCGATAGGTTGAACTTCTCCAGGAATTGCCGGAACTTCAATAGGGTTTCCGCCGTGATTTCCTCGAGCGCCGGGTCCCCGGTCACCAGGGCCCACCGCCGCACGGCATCTTCATAGCGTTCGATCGTCCGGGGCCGGACGTCGGACAATCGCATCGGCTTGTAATAGCTGCGGTAGAAACTCACAAGCGTAGGATCTTCACCGGGCGGGAAGATGTCGATGCCCCGCCGGGCGGCCCACCGCTCCGCAGCGAGGCCCTGTTGCATGTACCCGGCCGGGTTGTCGATCGCGTCGGTGCCGGCCAGGCGTCGCAACGTGGCAACGGCCTGGAGCATCGCCGCGTCCAACTCGGATTTCCACAATTCCGGGTAGGTGCGTCGCAAGTGGCCGATCCGGTTGTCCGAAATGCCGAGGGTGTCGATGATTTCCCGGTGCTCGGCGCCGGCCGAAAACATGGCGGCGATTTCCCTGATTTGGTCGCGGGTCCGTTTTCCCGGCCGGGTGGGGTCCATGGCGGGGCGTTCCCCGTTGCGGGCCCGGTCGAGTTCTTCTTGCCAGGCGGCCGGGTAGCGGCTGCGGTATCGCTTGAACGTGGCGGGGTCCATTTTGAGCGTGCGGGCGGCGTCGCGGAAAGTCATACCGTCGGCAACGAGCCCCGCCGCGAGTCTGAGACGGTTACGGGTTTCGGAGGTGATATTTTTCAAAGGACACCTCCCTTCCCCTTCTCGAACGGGCCGTTTTGCAACTCGAACAGGACCGCCCGGGCCTCTTGTTCGCGGCCGGGCTCGGCGTGAAAATGAATCACCACTCGCGTGGCGCACCACTGAATTGACACCAGAAGGGGATCGGCGTCGGGGTCGTGGTGCAAGAAGTACTGCGAGGCGATCGCGGCCGGGCCAAAATCATCGACGGCCTCTTCACCCGGTTGCGGCGTCGTGTAGGCGACCACGACCACCTCGGCGCCGAGGTGGTCGTGGATCTCGACTCGGCAAAGGGGGACCTGTTCTACGGCTTCCATGATGGATTGCCCTCCCGGCGCGTGCGGACCTCGGAGGGCGGGGTCCGCAGGCGCGCAAAAGAAGGCCCCGACCCCGACAGGCGTTGCTAGGGCACGTAGTACCCCGGGCGGCCTTGCGGTCGCGCCCACACCTGCCAGGGCCGAGGCCCTGTTTTCTACGTTGTTTAGCATAGTTGAAACCCTACGTGATTCAGCACCCGTGATTATCTACATTCTGAAAACTCCGTCAAGTCTTTTCTGCCGTCGATTTTTGACAGCCCGTCTTGTCAATAATTCCCTTGGGGGGATTGTCAATTCGGTTGTGGTGCCAGCGGATCGGGGCGGACCCGCATGACTACTCGCTATGGATATTGCTTGCCGACGCCGGCACGCGGCCGCCGTGTGACAACTCTTGTTGCAAGGTTTCGGTTTGCTTTTCGGATTGTTGGACGATTGCGGCGGTCTGCCTGCCGATCGCCTCGACAACCGCCCCGACGTCGCCGGCGGTGCCGATCGTGCCGGCCGCGCGTGTCGGCTGGTCGAAACCGCCTCGGGCAAAACTCTCTTCTTCCGCTGCCCACTGTTTCAACCCCGGCAAACTGCTGGCAGTGGCGATGCGCGTGTAGTGTGATGAGGCTCGGGTGGTTTGTGGATCGGCCCACGCCGATGCGCCCGCAGTAGCCGGGGTGAGACCGGGCAGCCCCGTAGCAAACCCCATCGTGTAATCTGCGAGGCCGTAGACAAATTGCCCGGTGGATGCGCGGCCATAGGTCCCGAATCCACGGCCGGCTGTGGCCTCGGCAAACGCGGCTTCGTATCGCTTTTTCTGCAGTCCGAGCCGGGCTTCTTCAACCTGCTTTTTTTCGGCCCGCGCCTCCAGCTCGTAAAGGCGGGTAGTGGTGGCGCCGGCCTCGAATCTCTTCAGGGCAACCCGCTGTTGAAAGGCCACGTCTTCGGTTTGTGCCGTGTAGAGCTGCGCGGCCATCTTTTGGGCGTCGGGTACGGACAGCCGGCTGAAACCAATCGCCTGTTCTCCGAGCAATCGCTTTTGCAACGAGGGATCGGCCTGCAACATCTTCCATCGCTCGGCGGCGCCGGCGCCCGCAAATTGGGCGCCGTATCGCTTCGCGCCGAACTCGCCGGTGAGGACGTTGGCCACGCGAGTGAGGACTTCCGGCGCCACCTCGCGCTGGAGCGCCTGGGTGCCCAGAGCAAGTGTCATTTCGGCCGGCATGGCGCCGGTGGCTTGCAGGTTTTTGAGGCCGCGGATAAATTCCGGCGACGTCAACCGGCCGGCGTCGCGGCCGGCGGTCTGTTGGAGCATCACGGCCAGGTCAACCAAATCATCGGCCGCCTTTTTTTGAAAGGTGTCGCCGAGTTCGCCGGCCGCCGCTGCGGTGGCGCCGACGTCCAACCCGGCCGGGGCCAGGTAGCTGGCAGCCTTCGCGATCTGCTTACGCCGCTCGCGGCCCATCGTTGGAGCTGCGCCGGACACGCCCTCAAACGCTGCGACAACATCGCCTCGTTTGACTCCCTTGACGCTACTGAAAAACGCCTCAAGTTCCTTGCCGGCCAGCAGGTCGCCGGCTCCGGCAAGTGTTTTCAAAACGTTGCCGTGGAACTTATCGGCGGCGGCCCCGGCCTTGTCGAGAACCTCAATCCATTTCTGGTACTGCCCCACAACAGTGCCAACAAGGCCGGCGATGCCCCCGCCCATGCCGAGCAACCCGGCAGCGGTGCCGAGCATGGATTGCAACTTGGGGCCGAAGGCCCGCCGGCCAGCCGTGGTTGCGCCGTCCAATTCTTGTTTCGCTTTGCCGACTTCTGAGGCGTATTCTCGTTGCGTAATTTTCGTGCGGCGGAGTAGCGTCGTGGCGGTTTTCACCCGCTCGTTGTAGCGATCCTGCGCCGTGACCGCCTGGTCTTTGATCCGCTTCGCCTGACGGGCCAACTCTTGATCTTCTTTGCTCACTCGCTTGCTGGTGGCGGCCATGTCGGCAAACTTCGCCTTGAGCTTGCCCATATCCTGTTCGAGCCGTTGGTGGGCCCTGCGCACCTGGTCGTAGTCAGCAGTTGCTCGGTATTGGATTTCGGCCATTGGTTAGACCTCGGGGTTATTCCTCTTCTGTTTCTTTGATGTATTCGCGTTCAAGGTCGATCAAACCTTGCCGCTGTGCTTCGATCACGTCGGCAACGATCGCCCGGGCGCCCTTCAAAAACCGGCGCCGGTCTTTGGCGGTTGTTTTGGGCGGCAACAGGGCGACCAGCCGATCGGGAGATTGCTCCCAAAGGGCGATCGCGGTGGTGTCTGACCGGCGGACGATGCGAACAATGTCCTCAATCGGAGCATATTCGCCCCGGTCGATCGCGAGCGCGAGTTCCTCGCGCTGCGCGCGAGCCCACGCCCGGCGTCGCTCGGCTTCGGCGCGGGTGGATGCATCGGCATCGGCATCGACGGCAAACGCCACGTTTTCCCGCCACCAGGCCAGGACCGCCGCGAGATCCCATTCGCCCGGTTTGTTTCGCCGGCCCGGGCGAATACAGGGCAACCCCCGCCGTCGCCACACGCCGATCGTGCGCGGTCCGACGCCGAACAACTCACCAATTTCGACCGTCGATGCCTCGATGATCTTCATAGGATTCTCGGAACTCTCGGAAGTGGTTTTTTTCTTGGTACGTGCGAAAAATGCGCCCCCTATTGATGGCGCGGGGGGGCCCCCCTCCAAAGGACCCGCGATCAAAAAACCGGCGGGCCGGGTGTTACCCGGCGCGGCCGGCGGAGGGTCGTGACTTTTTCAGGGCCGTTCGTTTGCCACAAATTGTCCGCACGCCGACGGTCCCGACGCGGCGGCAAGGCGGGTTGAGTCGCGTGTACAACTCGACACCACGCTCTCCCTTCCAACACGATTTGTTGACCTTGCATGGGTTCCTTGTTCTGCTGCCCGGGTAAACAGCGCTGTTTGCCCGGGCGCCACGGCACTACAACCGTGCCTCACAAACTAACCGACACTGCCTTACAGGCGTTGCCGGTGTTTCGCGGCCTGCTGTTGGGATGGTGGAGGACACCAACCGTCGCGGCGACCGCGCTCACTGTATCTATCAGGGCTCGAACAGTTTGGCCCGCCGCCGGGCCCGTTCTTCTTCTTCACCTGCAAGTCGGGCCTTGCACTCATTGAGCTTGCGGTTCAGGCTTCGGAGCTGCTTTTCGGTTGACTCGAGGTCTCGTTCCTTTTGGTCGAGTTTTTTTTGGTTTTCTTGCTTGTTGTAGGGCAATCGGTCGCGGATTTTTTCGCAATCACGACGGAGGCGGGCCACTTCGCGGGTGGTCTGTTCAATCGCTTCTTGGAGTTTCATGTGTTCCTGTCTGAACACTGACAGGCTGCCTTCCGGCCCGATCATATCACGGAACGATTTTTCGAGCTGCGGATCGGCCGTTTCGCGGAGTTGCTTTTCGGCGTCGTTCACCTCTTGTAACTGGCGGGCGGCTGTGCGTTGCGTGGTTTGGAGGGTTGCCATTTTTGCGAAGTGTTCCGCCTTCAACTTTTCGACCGCTTTCGCAAAACGATTCTCCTCGACGGTGACAACCGTGTTGGCTTTCTTGGCGGCTTCGCGCCGTTTTTCTTTTTCGCCGACTATGACAGCCCAGCCCAACCGATCTCTCTTGCGAGTCACCAGTTTCTCGAATCGGTCAGGGTCACAATCAAGATCGAACAGCTTTTTTGCGAGGGCCTCGGGGGAAAGATTCAGCTTGTCGGTCGCGGCCTGGTCAACCAAGCTGGCGAGATCGGCGTGCTGCTTTTCAGCGAGGCCGCGAAATGCCTCTTTCAATTTGTCAAACATTACGGTCCTCTTGTTTTGTTTGTACGATGGCCTTCCAAGGCCGTCGAGAGTTTGCAATGTCACAGCGACGGCCTTGGAAGGCCGTCGTACTGCATACGACTAATCGGCCGCGTCGGCGTCGGCGACAAGCACGGGCGTCCCGTCGATGTTGTGGTCTGGATTGGTCAGACCGCTCGCAAGCCAGTTTGGCGTGGCGGCCGATTCGCTTTTGTTTTTCTCTTCGGTTGTGGGCCATGGCAGCCTGGATTGCTTGGCGACTGCGCGTCCTTCCGCGCGGGCCTCGGCGATCTTGGCGTCGTATTGGGCGCGTGTCATTCGGACACGGTTGTTTTTAGTCATTTGGTTATTTCCTTTTTGTTAAGGTTGAAGTAAACTCTCTTCTTCGCGCGCGATGATTGCTCGCAAGTCACGCTGGAGATCCGGCAGAGTGGCGAGTCGTCAACTTCCTGCAGGCGCAGCCGCAGCTCGCGAAGATACCGGATCGTCCCGATCGATGCGGTGTCGCGGAGTAACTGCCCGGCTCGCTCAGCCTCTTGGACGCGGGCCGCGGCGCGGGCAATGTCGTGCCGGAGACCAGCCGTTGGATCGCTGCGGGATATCGCAGCGCGGAGCTTTGCGGAGAGCGAGGCAAGGACCTCGCGACGATTGGGCAAATCGGAGTAGAGGGCCGCCCACACTGTGCGAGAAGAATCGCAGCGTTTGGAGTGGGTAGGCATGGGCGGGGTCCTGGTCCTGGCCCAAAAGAAAAAGGGGCGCGATCGAGGGACCTTGCCCGATCGCGCGAAGTGTGTCGCGACTCTACCCTTATTAGACGGTCGAGACTCGAAGATGGGTCATTTTTCTGTTGTGTGTCCCCGCAAAGAGGGGTAAAATAACCTTGTTGCCGGGACAACCCGGCAACAAGGTTTTCGCAGCCCGCCCGCGGACTGCAACGTGCAATGCCACCACCCCCCGCGGGCGGGCGTTTTGAAAAATACCGGTGTGTCGGTACGGTGTTCACTTCTCCATGCAGATTCCCACGGACGCAAATTCCGAGCAAAACCCCTTCCGACGCCGGCCGAAGTACATGAAGGTCTGGCCGTTGGTCGGTGATGACCAATCGCCCGCCGCGTTGTAGAAACGAATCCGCCCGTCGGTAAAGCAGATAACGGCGGCCGTCTTCGCCGCAATCTGCCACCAGTCGGTGTCCGTGTTGTTGTTGGTCAGCAGCACGGCCTGTTCAACGTCCCCGCTCTCGTATTCCTTGCAGAGCTTCCCGACGAACTCTGCTACGTCGGGCTGCTTGTACGGCGGATTCAAGAAGACGTTGCCCGACCACGGGAAGAGGAGGCCGTTGTCGTCCTTCGTGTGGAACGTTCCGGCCTTCACGGTCTTTTGGGCCATCCTGGTCGACGCCGGGTCGAGGTCGATCGACCCCATCACCTTCCGCGCCCTCTCGACGTATTCCGCCGGCGTGTACCACTCAATCACGTCGTTGCCGTGTTTCGTGGCGATCGTGCCGTCCGCGCCGGCATAGCGCAATAGCCCGGCCTTGCTGATCTCGTCCTGTTGCTCGCGCTGGCGGTCGATGTAGCTTTGCAGCTTCCGCTCCGGCAGGCCGGCGATCTTCTGGGCACGGCTGGATTGATCCGGCTTAATACCGATGTCCCCCAGAGTGAGGAGTATCGCATCGTGCGATACATATTTATTGGCACGCCTGCCATCTTTTTTTGCGGCTATTGTGCCCTTCTTTTGGCCATCCCGTATCAGTTCCCCAAGCCTTCGCGTGCTCCAGATTGCCAACTCGGCCCAATAGTCCCGCCGTTCTTGGTTACGGCCGTCAATCGTCTTGGCCGCCTCGACGGCGCGGGTGAAGTCGGCGACCCGGGCGACGTCCGTCTCCACCGTCAAAAACTGCTTGACCTCATCCAACGGTACAAGCTCGCCGTGGAGCCGCTGCAACGTCAATTGCCCGTTACCTGGTTTCCGCCCCATTATTCTTCCTCGGGTTCGAGATCTGATTGTCGCGGGTGTCAGCGTGTACCATTCGGGGAACCGGGTGGTAACTGTTCGCGAATCCATTCCCGATGTCCCAACACCTGGAACTTGTCGGGATTCCTGAATGCTGGTTTTATCACTTCCTTGCAATCAATAAGTATCGTTCCAGTCGGGTCAGCTTCCGGTTGGCCCGAAATTTATTCACGATGTCCGGGTGAACTTGTTGAGTTGAGAGTGGGACTTGAATGTGTCGCTCCAACGTCCAACCAGCTTTTCGCAGCCGGTCAGCGTAGTCCCAAATAAAGATGCCCGGTTTCTTCCCCTCATTGTCGTTCCAGTCCGACATCAGAAACGCAAGCACGGTCCCCTTCTTCACAATCTTGTAGGCTTTCGTGAACGACTTAGCGAAGAAAGCGAGATAGGCGTCCCGGTCGAGCTTGCTAATGCTTCCTTCGCCGTATCCGTCCTGTTCGTTTGTGTCATCCTTTTTGTCGAAGTAGGGCGGGTCCCAGAAAATAAGCGATGCTTTCTTGGTTCGCTCGGGCCACCCATCTTGGGCTATGTCGTGTTCGATGCAGTAGGGGCGGTTGTATCGGTTTGCAATGTCGTAACCGTAACACCGCCGATCCATAGCCAAGCACACATCGGCCGTGGTGCCACTGCCGAGCATAGGGTCAATAACGAAGTCCCCCGGCTTTGTGTAGAAGTACAGGACATGTGCTATGAGTTGGGCAGGAATCCTGCCGGGGTACTCGTCTCCGAACCCGTCCAGGCACGCCGGGAATTGCCACACGTCATACGGCTGGGTTTTAATCCCCAAGGACGCCATCCGTTCGGCGTCGTCCTCTGTGCCTTGGAGCTTCAGTGCCCACGCGTACGGCACGGAGATGTTCGATTGTTCGGCCACCTCTTCGACGGGGATGCCTGATTGGAGACGAGAAATTATTAGTTTTACCAAGTCTGGTATTTCTAATAATATTTGAGCCACACGTCCTTGCGTCACCCCCACAGCCTCCCCCACCTCCTCCTGAGTCCAGCCGAGACGCGTGAGCGTGCCGATTTTCGTTGCAACGGCCTCGTCTTTTTTGGCCTTCAGGTCCCGGATGTACTTGCTGATACTCTGTTGCGAGACACTCAACACTTCGGCAATCGTCTTCTGCGGATACTCCGGGTTGCCCTCGTAAATTTCTCGGGCAAGCGCTCTGGCATCGGCTCCGGTAATCCGGTCCCCATGCTTTGCACTCAATCCCGCGGCATAGAGTTTCACTGGCATCCCATCGGGGACGGTTTGATATTCGACATCCATCATCCCGTCCGGTTCGGGCCAATCGGCATCCCACTCGGCATCGTCGGTCACTTCCCAAAGTTCGACGTATGATTTTTCCATCTCTAGCCGGTGCTTGCCGTCCAGGAGCCGGTTTGTCCCCTTCTCCAAAATGCAGGCCGGGAATTTTGCTCCACCCTTCCGGCAATCCACGTAATGGTCAATGGTCGCCGAGTTCCACTTCTTCCGTGGATAGACGCTTGGATCCCAAATGATCTCTTCTAGTGCAATCCGTCCCATCACTCCTCCTCCTGTTTTTCCGGTTCAACGGGTGTCAGCGTGTACCGTTCGGGGAAGTCGATAAAGGCGTCGCAGCGGGCGCAGTCGCGGCGGATCGACCGGCCGCCGTGGATCGGCACGTCGACGTAGCGCGTCGATCCGCACCGCCGACACCGCACCGCTTTGTCCTCAGGCTTTGCGAGCTGTTGTTCGTATGCCGTTTTGACAACGCGGACGATCATCGGCTGCCCGTGTTTCGACGGCCGCCGGCGTTCCGTCGCGACAATCACCCCGGCTTGTTCCAGGATTTGCCTTTTCGGCCTGATAGAATCCCCCACAGCCCCAAGTTCTGTTGACAGCTCCCCATCTGTCCGGCCTTCATTCCCGGCCGCAACGAACGCGGCGAGAATCCGGTCCTGCAAGCGCTCTCCTCGGGGCCCCTGCGCAGCGCGGTAGGCTGTCCGACGTGTGTCAGTCATGGGATGATCCTCCGCGGGTCGTCCGGTAGCGGGCCTCCACTGTGCGGCGGATATCGCGTAGCTCGGCGACGGTCATGGGGGGCGCGTCCGGCTGCGCGGGGGCTGGTGTGGCGTCGCGCGACGGGTAGCCGTGGGTGCGGACGTGGGTCGCGACCGCCGCGACCGCCGGCCGTACCCGACGCCACAGCACCCCGTATGTCGCGTGGACATCACCCGGGTCACATACCCCTGCCACCTCGGCAAGGCCACGGCGTAGGCACCCTCGCAGGTATCCCACGACATCGGACAACGGCTCCCCGTGCTGCATCCGGCGTGCCGTCCCATCGACCGCGGCCGATAGCCACTCGCCGGGTAGGTCGCCGCCGGTGGTCAGTACCACCGCAGTCGCTACCACGTCCCATTGCCGGCGGTCGATCCGGCGGAGGCGCAGCCGACGGCGGATATCGCCGATCTGCCCCGCCGCACACACGACGTCGACGTCGTCGTCTGTACAGTCTGTTCGCAGGCGCGCCTGCGCGATGGGCCCATCCCCTGGAGTAGGTGCGCCGTCTGCGCGCCGTGATGGCGCACCAGGTGCGCCGTCTGGGCGCGCAGATGGCGCACCTGGGGCGGCGGGTGCGCCGTCTGCGCGCCCGGACGGCGCACCCCCCGCCGTGGTGTCGCCGGCGAGTGGCAGCCGCATCTGGGGATCGACCGCTGGCGGCGGCGAGTCGGCCGCCGCGCCGACCCGCGGGCGGTAGACATACACGTGCCGACGCCCACCCCCATCGCACCCCACGATCGCGACCACGCCGTACCGCGCAAGCGTGTCTACCCACTTGTCGGCGGCCCGCCGATCGCACCCCAGCGCGGACCCCAGTGCGCGCGACACGACGATGATATGCCCGGGCTGCCGATCGGCCCACATCCACAGTACGCCATACGCCATAGCCGCCGCCGCCGGCACACCCTGCCTGCGCAGGTCCACGGCGACATCCCATGCGGTGGGCTGGGTATCGGTCATCGCGGTGCCCTCCCATTCTTAGGGAGCTGCTCGATCCATGCCAGGACATCGGCCCGTCGCCACCGTGTACACGCGATCCCCGGGTATTTCCGCGGCAGCGGAAAATGCCCGGCCGACACCATCCGCCACAGCGTAGCCCGGCTGACCGCGATCTCCCGGGCGACCTCGGCGTCGGTCATGGCCGCTGGCGGGTCACTCCGCGCGGCGGCGAGCTGGTCGATCCGCTCGAGGATCGTGGTGAGCCGGGCGGCGGTGTCTGGGTGATTGGGCACGGTGGCAGCGTAGCATGTTCCCGCCGCCGCCGAAGATCGAAGAGAGTTTCGAGACACAAATTTCAAAAATTAGTGTCGCGAAACCCCCGGGGGGAGGTTTTGCGACGTGCTTTTACGCATGCGAACCACGCAAAAAAAGCGTCGCAAAACAGTTTCGCGACGCTTTCTTGTCGCTAAACTCTATTGAGGTTTTGCGACACGGGTTTTGCGACATTCCGATTTGATTCGGCTTCGCATTTGCTGGACCTGGCGCACCGTGAAACGCTTCTGTTTCGAACCAAGTTTTTGGTTTGCCCGATTGGCAATTTGCCGGTCTGACAAGTCGGGATGTTCCTTGATGATCGCACGTAACGGCGACTTTGGCCGCCCCCCTGGGCGGTTCTTTGGCTTTGTCTGCCGTAGTCTTTCGGCACTCGGATCACTTGGTTTTCGCTGGTGCTGGGGCTTGCCGTTTACGAAGACGCGGGTACGTTGTGTTACCCCCTCCTCCAGGCACAACAGTCGCCGGGCGTCTGCCCTCTTTTGTTGCCACTTTTTCGGGTGTTTCCGCTTGTATGCCGTGATAAACGCCTGGCATTTACCCAGCCGTCTAGCGGCCTCTGCTTGGGTTAACCCACTCTCGACAAGGAGGGCTGCGCGGTCGATGCCTTGCCAGTTTCCCGATTTTCGACCTGTTTTCTTTGGCCAACCTTCCATTCCGAGTTCGCTGCAAAACATTCTCCATCGCTCCGGATCCCGGTCGCGAAACCGCCAAAAGTAGGTTTTGTTCATTCCTACCTTCTTGCATGCCTGGCTTGCCGGCAGCCCCTCCTTTACACCCTCAAGAACCCTTCTTACTCGGGTCCATTGGGTTTTCTGGCGTTGTTCCCGTTTGGGCTTCACCGTTTTCAGGAGGCGAATTGCCTCTCTTGCCGCCTGTCTTTCGATTTGCCACGTTTTCGGGTGGCGTTTGGCGTTTTGACACAGCCAATCCGGATGTAGGTGGAGAATTTCAGACGCCTCTTTCAACTCGCATCCGTGCTCAACTAAGATCGCTCCTTGCCGTAGACGGTTGGGCATAACATTGTCTGGTGGTGAGAGGCCTTCCAACAGCATCTCAGCATGTCGCTTGGCCTTTCTCCAGGCCTGGGGGTACTTGCGACAATTCGTGCTCAGATAGTGCCCATTCAACCCTAGACGCTGCGAGGCTCGCCGCTTGCTGATTTTGCACCAGGTAACTAGCATTGCTCCTTCCCGGAGGTGCTCGGCAACCTCGGCCGAAATGGGTTTGCCGTTTTGAGAAGGTTTTTCCGGCATGAATCCATCCTTTTATTGGGCCGGGCCGCCCGGGCAAGGATCGCAGAAAGGATGGAACCACGATCGACTTGACCGGACACGTGGGCCGCCGCGTTGCAATCGCGACGGCCACCCGGCGAGTGCTGTCAGTTTACTCCATCCCCTCGACCCGCAGAAGAGCAAGAATGGCCGCCTGGACGTGGGAGGGGGCCGCCGGCCACGCCTCGAGCATCGCCGCGACCGTCGCCCATTCCCCCTTTGGCAGGACCGCCAAGGCCGTAGCAATCCGCGTTTGGGGAGTCTCTTTTTCGCGTTCTATGTCAAGTTTATGACAAGGAAAAAAGGCCGTCGCCACAACCTCCTTGCAGGGCAACGACTTACGTTTTTGCGGCGGCAGTCTTGAAAACTGCTGTGCGGGAAACTGCACCGGGGGTTCAAATCCCTCCCCATCCGCTTGCTATAAAAGGGCTTACGTCGATTTCGGCCTCTTCTTGCCCGCCTCTCTTTCCCACCATTAGACCGGCATTTGTCTGATTTTACCTGCATTCACCATGACGAAGCATCAGACTCGTATCAAGAAGCAATCCGATGGCGTCTTCTTCCGCAATCTCGGCTGGAAGCGGAACGGGAAGAAACGAAGCCAACCGAAGTTCCGCCTTGGGAGAGACGAGACCAAGGCTGGAGAGGCCGTTATACGGCTCGAATTGCTTTGGTCGTTAGTGGTATCCGAACAGCGGGAGAAACTTGGCCGTGACCATGAACCGTCTTGGAGTGAACCCGCCTTCTCGATCGCAAAGGCAATCGAGAAAGGGCAGACCGTCTTCACTGTCCCCAGGCCATACTTCGATGGTCGCCCTATGAAAGGCCCAGCCTGGGTTCGCACCGCTTTTTCCGAGTTCATCTCCGAACAGTCTGATACGCCTGTGTTCTACTTCGCTGAGGATGACACGGATGACTACGACGCCTTGTACGTTAGTTGGCTTCGTGTTTTACAGGAGAGATACCCGGTCATAGCCATCAGAGCAGCAGACAAGCGGGCTTTTCGCAAAGGAACCGAGAAGAACACGGAGCTTGCCAGAGGTTATCTCCTTAGGGCCGACCGGCATGGCAAAGATGCTTCCATCAACATTGCTGGTGTTGCCCCCGGCCAACGCCTTCACAAAGCACTGGACAGCTTCGCTCAAAGTCTCACTCGCAATCCGAGGTACACCGACTCAAGGACGAAGGGACTGTCGAGGTGGGGGAGCGTATTTCGCAATTACATCCTCGATTTCAAAAATCGCTACGAAGATCAACACCTTTCAACCTTGGGCCAATCGGCCGTGCAACGATTGTATGACTACTGGCGTTTTCGTCCTACCTCTGCGAAAAGCAAGGAGTTGGTGAGCCCATACACTGCCCGAAACCGCATTCAAGCACTCAAGGAGTTCCTGAAATGGCTGCATGTGTCCGAGGAGTATGATTGGCGATTTCCAGAGGATTACGAACTCGTCGAGAAGACCGTGCCACGAGTGACTGAGACGAAGAAAGTCCTGATTGACGTTCTTTCCAAGGCGGTCATTAAGAAACTGCATGCTTCTGCCAACCCAATTCAACGTGCGATGTTGCTCCTTGGCCTGAACTGTGGCTACCGATACTCAGAGCTAAGAAACCTAATGATTGGCGACATTGAGTTTGAGATCACGCATCCGCACGCTGAGTTGATCCACTACTCGTCAGAGAAATGTGAGTCGTTCATACGCAAGCGCCGACACAAGACTGGGGTGTACGGCGAACACGTGCTATGGTCGGCCAGTGTCCAAGCACTAAAGGAACTCATCGGTACACGCAGGGGTGGTCATGTCTTTCTCAAAGAAAATGGCTTGCCTATGGGACGATTGGGCAAGAATGGAAAGCCGGTTGAGGATTTCCAGTACGAATGGAACCAACTGGTAGAGGAACTAGGAACTGGGGAGGAGCAGTTGAACACCGATGGGCTACTCCATAGTATGCTGCGGAAGACTGGGGCAAATTACATCCGGCAAAACTACGGTGGCGAAATCGAGGCCGTGTACCTAAACCACGGCAGTACCTGCAAGGACAACCTCGCTGATCTCTATGCCAATCGTCCCTTCTCCACGTTATTCGTGGCAATCCGGGATTTCGGACGGTACCTTGGCTTCGACGCGTCTCCTGACGGAACTGAATGATCGAGCCGGATGGCCCTGTGCCAAGTCAATCCCATTAGCCCCGTCCACATCCCACCTGACCAACCGCTGCCCGGCCGCCCCTGCCGCTCCTTTCGACGATCGGAAGAGGGCCAAGTCCAAAGTCCAGCCGTATGGGGTTTGCGGGCACCAGGATGGCGGGAGCCATACAGGCACCAGCACGAAGATCATCAGCCTGACCACCACGACCACCGGCGACCACCACCCTCATCTTAATAGCGCCTCGCCCCACCTGCCCCGTCCGCCATCAACAACCAATTAACAACGCCCCAAACCGTTCACCACCCCAACACCATTCCTACCAGCCACAAAACACGCTATTAACGACACGCCCGCCTACGGAACGGCCTGGAAACCGGCCATTGTTATTTGTCCACGTTCAGGTTGGCTTGTTCGTGCGCCGGGTGGATATGTTTCGGGAAATTGGGAAGGGTTTTCAAGGAGGATGGGGTGGTTGTTATTGACGCAGGATCGCCCCATCCCCGGCGTATCGCCGGGGATGGGGCTCGGTGTGTTCGATGGGGCTTACTGCGTCAGTGTGTTCGATACGCTTGGGCTCGGATCAACGATCCCAGGGTAATCCAGGACGTGATTATTAGCAGGTAGGCGGGAAACGGGGAATGGTGGTGGTAGTCCCTTATAGTAGCCCCAGATTCGTTGACAAGCGTTTGCTGCCTTCAAGTGGATCCGCGTTATGCTGTACGTTATGCCTCTTGGACAACGATCCCTCGATCATCTCCCCGGATGTGTTGGCGAAGGATCGTGACCGTTTCGAGCGGACAGGCGACCAGAAGTATGTGGACAAAGCGCATCGTCGTGGGAAGGTCGGTTGGAATGTTGGACGGCATATCGAGGTCAGTCCGCACTATCGCCGCCCGCACCTGATGCTGGCCTGGACAGGGCCGGGGCGGGCTGTGCCTCGGGTGGTTCCACGTAGAGGAAGTGTCGTTCATCGGGAGATGGTCGAGAAGGTGCCGAGTGGGTATGGGGGAGAGTGAAGCAGGCAGTGTTTTTTCCTGTCTTTCAGGAGCATGTCGAACGATGAACCTCCCGCCTGAAGAATGCGATTTGTTCTACAGGTTGCAGAGGACTTTGCTGCTCTACGTCGCCCAAGGGATGAAGTTGCTATCCAGGAATGCTACCAATCCAGACGACTTCGTATCGTTGCCGTTGGAAAAACGGCTCAAAGTCCGACGAACCCTCTACGCACAGCTAGACCTGATCGATGATTTCGTGGATGGCAACGTCGCCGGACTCACGGAAGATGAACTGCAAATCGTTGCCGGTTGGAAACACGTGGTCGTTGGGGATTTCTACGTCCTTCGTTACCTCAAGGAATATGCCGTGTTTCTTGCTGCCGAATCCCCACCGAAGGCATACGGCGTGCTTGGACTCTTGGACCCGCTGGAAAAGGTAATCGGCGCACAACTCCCTGTTCTGACCCAGGCCATTCTCCTACCCTTCAAGAGCCAAATCACCTATGATGGGTCGTTGAACACGTACAGTGTTTCTTTCGGCCCAAGTATTCGGAAAGGCTTGGACAGGGACTATCGAAGAGCGAAATCGTCGCACGGGATCATCACGTCGCTTCCGGTAGTGTGAGTTCTCCGCCTCATCTGATGAAGCGACAAACGAACACAACCCCCAACACCTTTTTCTCATTCCGTTCGATCCTGGTGCAATCTCGTGCGTTCTAGGGGGTGTCTGGCCGACTCCCCACATACCCCAATGTGGACCTTAATAAGAACAACAGATTCACAAGGAACTGCTCTGGGGTGTCTTGCTCCATGATCCGTTTGCAGGCCGCTACCCACTGTCGGTCGTCGATGATCGGCGGGAACTCACCGGCACCAGCATAGGCAGGGTTCATGCAAATCCCTTTGATTCCCGCCTCGGTGAACTCTCCGGGCTGTGTGCCGCTTGTAACGAACTCGACATCAGGAGCGGGTAGGTCTGGCAGGTCGTCTTCGCCAAAGGCGTTGTTCCAGGGAAATGCCACCATTGGAAGGCTCCTCTTCGTTCCTCACCCAAGGAAATGCGGTTGATCCCGAACGGCCTCAAGGCACTCATCCAACGACAAGTCGGGAAAAAGCTCGAACCACTTGTCATTGTGCCGCAAGTAGGACAAGGCGAACCGTTCTTCGCCAACGTACTCCAATCGGGCGAACTTCAATTCAAACGTGGGAGAAATGGCTGTGGGGCCGGGGCTGGCATAAACGGCGACGAAATAGAAGTAGTTGCGATACCACCTTGTTGTAATGTCAATGATGTAGTTGAATCTCGGTTTCTTCGGTGGGGGCTTGACGTGCCTTGGTTTCAACTCTGTTTCAACAAGTTTGTTCGCTCTTTCGCTTACCTCGACCTTCAGCGACTTTGGCGTTTTCGGCTTCGGTGGTCGCCGGGGTGGCACCATCCAAGTCTTGAGGCTTTTTGCCATAGTTCCATCTCCATGGGACGGGCGACATGATAGCAGATTAAGGGAGTGGAAGGAAAGGCCAGAACCCCCTCACATGCCCCACAATGCTCTCTGCTGCAATCCTTTTCGGTTTCCGTCCCCAAAACGTCGTCCCGGCAAGACAATGGCTGTATGGGGCTCACAGGCTTGATCTCCGATGGGGGGTGGGGCGATCTACCCCACGAACCCAAACTTTCATCCATCTCGACCCAAACTGGTGACATGACAACAGGCACTTTGTCGCAGCAGTCGATGCTGGTATAATGCACCTTTGCGGCTCGCCGACTCACCTCTGATTTGGAGGCTCAAGCCATGACACGCTTCACTCCCGCTGTGCTTGTCGCCCTGTTCGTTGGCGTCTCTCCGATTTGCCAAGCCCAAGCAGATGATTCACAACCGCCCGTCGCCAAGGAGTTCAAGGTGTACCCCATTGGCTACGTGAGAAAAGCGGAAGGACGGACAACGATTGTCCTGGACAAGAAGTACGAGCCTGCGCTGCTCGGGGTCGATAAGCTGTCGCACATTTGGGTATTGTGGTGGTTCGACCGCAATGACACGCCCGAGAAACGATCCATCCTCCAGGTCCATCCCCGAGGGAATCCGAACAATCCGATCCGGGGTGTGTTTGCCACCCACTCGCCGGTGCGACCCAACCTGATCGCCATGACCCAGTGCAAGGTGATCTCGGTCAAAGGGAACGTCATTGAGATCGAAGGCATCGATGCGTTTGCAGATACGCCCGTGCTGGACATCAAGAGCTAGCAACAAACCGTAGTGGATTTGTGCATCCTTCGCCACTCGACGACCTCAAACCTTCCTCACCATCCCTGCTACAATCCAAAAACCATGCTCCGTTGCACAGCAAAGCTCCTGGCCCAAATTGACGATTCGCCCGTGGCGATGGTCTTGAACCTGACCGGCGATCTGGCGGTCGGCCGAACTCAGGATCGCAGCACGGTGGGTTGTCTCAACAACCGGGTCTCGGATGCGAAGAGGATCATTGACTTTCGGGGTGGATTGACCTACTGCAATGTCTGGGAGCTTGTTCACTTGCTGAACGAAGTGCCGTTGAAGCCGATAGGTTATTCGAGAGGCTTGAAGACAATGCAGGCGGTTGTTGCAGGGAAAGAACCCCCGCCTAAGACCAGCACGGCAACCGTGTACCAATTCAAAATCACTCTCAAGGAAACCGATCCACCCATTTGGAGGCGAATCCAGGTCAAGGACTGCACGCTGGACAAGCTGCACGAACACATCCAGACGGCGATGGGCTGGACCAATTCCCATCTCCACCAGTTCATGATTGGCGGCGTTGTCCACGGCGATCCCGAGTTGCTGTGCGAAGGCTGGGTGGATGAAACGCCACCTGTCAATTCACGACGTACCAAGGTGAGCAAGATCATTCCCAAAGACGGCAGCCGCTTTGCCTTCGACTATGAATACGACTTCGGCGACAGTTGGGAACACGAGATTTTGTTCGAGGGTTGTCTGCCTGCCGAAAAGGGAACCCGCTATCCGTTGTGCGTTGAGGGCGAGCGGGCCTGCCCGCCCGAGGACGTGGGCGGCGTGTGGAGTTTTGCGGAGTTTCTGAAGGCGATAGCCGACCCCATACATAAGCGACACGAGGAGTTGTTGGAGTGGTCGGGACCGTATAACGCCGAGCAGTTCGATGCCCAGGCTGCAACAAAGGAGATGCGGAAGGGCCTGCCGGATTGGAGGAAGATGGAGTGGATATGAGAGATGAAGACAAAGCCGCCGAGTCTTCGAGGTTGGGTGGAAGGAAGACGGGCGGGAAATGAAGTTGCGGGTTCATGTCGTGCTGGTCGAGGTGGACTGGGATTGCGAGCAAGTTGGATAGGACCCATCGATGCGATTCATAGGAACACGGTACGACGACTTGCAGTGGGAGACCTGCTATCGGGTGGCCGAAGCCATTGTCACGTCAGAACGGATTGCCTTGGACTGGATCGAAGATGGTGTTCGTTATCATTTGCTGGCGTACTCCCAGGACGGTGGATTCACCTACGAGGGCAACTATGGCATGTTTCGGCCCGAGGAACAATGGGTGATTGAACTTTCTCGCTACACCGCTACAGACGGGTCTGTCATCCTGTTTGCCAACTGGCATGACAAAGACACCGGGAACGAGGGAACCTCAATGTTCGAGTTGCAATCCCAGGCGAAGGACTTGCCATGACAAGACGCAAACCGAAGTCACCTATTGAAGGCCGTTGGCACATTGTTTCCATGACCGAATGGGACGAAGGTTACCTGCATGAGGCAGTCCAAGCGTACATTGAGTTCGAGCCCAAAGACCACGGCACGTTCCAGTTTGGATACGTTTGGGGCGAAATGGATTCCCGATTCACTGAACGGGATGGCAAATCCGCCGTCGAGTTCTCTTGGGAAGGCAACGATGAAAGCGACTCGATGTTTGGACGTGGTTGGGCCGTTCTGGAAGATGACGAGTTGAACGGCATGATCTTCATGCACAATGGCGAGGAATCGGGATTCACTGCCGAGCGTACTGGAAAGAAAACGGGGCGGAAAAAGTGATCGGTCATGGCGAAACAACACGGCAAACTGAAGCTCGGCAAGGGAACCACATTCGTCAAGAGCCGCCTTCGCTATCTGCCGCAGAGTGAGGAGGTGTGGGAGGTCGATTTCCAGCCCGTTCCCGGCAGTTTTGAACCCTGGAAAGGCATGGTCATCGAGCAAGAGCATGGTGCTTTGCTGGCATTTTACAACTTGGGGAACCCGCCGACCGTGAACGACTTGGTATGCTCTTGGGCGATGCCATGAGGAGGCCGAAGTTTGGCGATGAGCCGTCCCGACCTCAAACCGTCTGCCTACGAGACAACCCAGAGTGGCACGAATTGTTCCCCCATTTGCGGCAATTGAAGATCGGGAAAGCGGGTTCGCCAGCTTCGGAGGATCCCGCCCGCCAGTGCGATAGGACTCT
>CAZJRB010000089.1:0-31278 GCA_964547995.1 uncultured Planctomycetaceae bacterium
TAGCGATCAATGTACGCGCCCATCTAAAAAAGCAAATTCGGCCATGACAGTGCTTCTTTGTTTGTTGTTTCGCCCGGCATCCCCCTCTCGTGGCGGGTTTGTGGCCCATTCGTTGGCGGAAACGTGCCGTTTCTTGCTCCATTACACCTTGTTGCTGAAACGATGTCAGAAATCCGCGTGTACGATGTCAGAAATTCGCGTGTATAATGGATAAGCGGACGGGAGAGTTTTGGCTTAGCGAAGACTACCATATAGCCCGGAGGAGCGGTTGCCCGAGGCAAGAAATCTGTCGACAGCTTGCAAAATAGCGGCAAACATGCGACAATTCCGGGAGCGTGGAGCATTGTAGAGGAAAACGGAAACGAGATGGATAAGGGGCGGTGCGCGTGCCCAACTTTCATTCCCGTTTTTGTTTTCGTGCAAAATACGAGCAGCCACGAGACAGGTTATTATTAGGGAGTCCGAGAGATGGCCGCCTCGAGGAAACACGCCCGATTCGCTGCCTCCGGCAAGGAGCGTCGAGCATCGCGGCGTGGTGCGGCCGCCCTGGATTATGTGCTGGTGCTCGGCGTGATTCTGCCGATGGTCGCGTTCGTTATGTGGGCCGGCCCGCGAATCATGCAGTTGGTTTACGAGATGATCTGCGTGATGGTCTCCTGGCCGTTCATGTGAATTCGATTTGTGCGCGTTTTAATTTTTGACGATTTGTGACGGGAACACAGTTAACTGTTTTCGACAGGAGCGTGATTATGGAAAGAGCATCGTTGCTGGACCTCTTGCGCCGTGTGCATGAGGACGAAGAAGGTGCGGTCAGCCTTGAAACAATCTTGATCATCGGGGCGATCGCGCTGCCGATCTTGATCTTCTTGCTCAAGGTGGGCTGGCCCAAGATCAAGGCCTATTTCGACACGGGCATCAGCGACTTGACTGACAGCGTGGACACCGTCAAACAGGGCTCGTAGGTCAGGCCCACAGGCTAATGCTGGTTACGGTTCTGCTGCTGGGATTTGTCTTGGTCGCTACGGTAACCGACCTTGCCCAGGGTAAGATCTACAACTGGACGACCTACTCCGGCATGTTGACGGCGCTGTTGCTGAATGTCGTGGGTGACGTGTTGTTGTCGGCGGGAGCCGTAACCGGCGACCAGCTCAAGCCGTGGGGCCACATCGGTGCGTGGCACAGCCTCGGGGGCCTGGTCGCTTGCGGCTTCCTGGTGCTGTTTTGCTTCGTGATGCTCAAAGGTGTCGGTGGCGGCGACGTGAAACTGATGGCAATGGTAGGTGCGTTCCTTGGTTTGAACCAGGGGCTCACTGCCGCGCTTTGGACGTTTGTGCTGGCGGCCTGTTTGGCATTGATTGTGTTGATATGGCGAGTCGGTCCGTGGCGACTGAGCTGTTTGTTGTTTCGCCGGCTGGTTTGTCTTTTGCGGATATTCGGCTGGGCTCCTCCCAACGAGGAGGACCTTAAACTGTTGCGGGCGCCGTTGCACCTCGCTCCCAGTGCGGTTGGGGCGGTCGTAATCGTCCGGTTTTCGCTGGTGACTCTAATGTAAGTAGAGGAAGCGCCATGGGTCGCGCGATCTTGCTGGCCTGTTTGCCGTGGGCGGCGTTGCTGCTGGTGCTGGTGGCGTGCCTCTATCTGATCCTCCGCTTCAACCATTCGCGGGCCCGGTGGTCGCGAATCATGGAGTTGCACCGCGATGAGGTCGGCGGGGTGCAGAGCCTCGGCTTCGTGCTGACCCTGCCCTTCTTCGTCATAATCATGCTGTTTATCGTACAGGTGAGCCAGTTGATGGTCGCGACGGTCGTGGTTCACTATTCGGCGTTTGCGGCGGCGCGCAGCGCCATCGTGTGGATTCCATCGCAGATGACGCCGCCGGAGGGCTGCAACCGCATCGGCCTCACCGGATTCCCGTTCGACGTGACCGCCGAAGATCACACCATACCGGTGGTCGATCCGACGGACTCGAGCTTCGGGCCGGGAAGGGGGGGGTTGACCTATACGATCGACATGAGCCAATACACGCCGAAGCAGCGCAAGATCATCACGTCGGCCGGGATGGCGTTGTTGCCGATTGGCCCCTCGCGCGACCTGGGGCTGACGATCCCGCCACACGCCACCTATGCAAACGACGCGCTCGACTCGGCATATAAAACCATGGTCCCCAGCTCCACGTCGAACTCGAGGATATCGGCGCGGTTGAGAAACAAGCTGGCCTACGTCATGGAAAACACGTGGCTCCGGGTCCAGTTTTTCCACAAGAATTCGGAGCCTCCCTTGTATAACCCTTGGGGCGGGCCTTATTACAAGGGTTATGACCCCGGGCAGTTCTATCCCAACGAAGTCGGCTGGCAGGACACGGTAACGGTGACGGTCTACCACAACTTGGCGCTTTTGCCGGGCCCCGGGCGGCTGCTGGCGCGGCGCGTGGTCCACCCCGAGGGCATCCCCGACTACGTGGCCGATAAAATTCAGCCGTCGGGAGACGTCTACAAGTATCTATTGCACGCTTCGGCCACCATGCAGAACGAGGGCGAGATACCGGTGCTTCCCTATGTACAGGACTAGCGTCAAAATCGGAAAGCGGATTGCCGGCGGCGTGCTGCGGTTGCCGGTGCGCGTTCACCGGGACGAGGGGGGATCGATCAGCATCATCACCATCTTCACGGTGCTGATTCTGCTGATGTTGTACGGGATGATGGTGAACGTCGGCAGGGAGGTCGACGGCAAAATCCGTCTACAAAACTCGGCCGATGCCACCGCGTATTCCGGGGCGCTGATCCTCACCCGCGGGATGAACGGGCTGGCCTACACGAATCACCTTCTCTGCGAGATATTTTCGCTGACGGCGATCATGCGTGAGGCCCGCGACCGGAATTCGGAATCGTACGTACCCTCCGTCCTGGAGGCGTGGGCCCAGGTGGCCCCGGTATTCAGCAAGTCGCAGGCGCCCTCGTGGCGCGGTCACCTGTGGTTGAGGAGCCCGGGTTTCCCGAGCGACCGGCGCTCGAGCGGTTTCGGCCCGCTGGGACCGGCGATCACTCAGAAGATTCCGCTGGAACAAGAGGCCGTCACCACATTCAGCGAGTGGGCGGCGAAATACAGCGAGTACACCCTGCCGTTCTTCGAGTTGATCCTTGCGGAGGAATTGATCCCCAAGTACCAGCAATCGCTGTTCGAGGCCTTTCCCGAAATAGCACAGACGGCGGCGGGGGAAGCCGCGATGCGGAACGGCCGCCAGTTCCGCGTCTCCGGCGGCGAACCGAACCCGGTGCCGTACAGCGAGGGGGGCACGGTCGGGGCCCTGTGGCGGACCTATCCGGTCGAACCGGTCGGCGGCGGGAGCGAGGCCGGCGACCCCTCCCTGCCCGTCTACGATCCGATGTCGGCGCCGGTGGACGTCGTCCTCCGCGCCCGCGAGCAGCGCAACTCGCTGGCGCACAGATACCTCAACGCCTGGAACAACGAGGTGATGGCCGGTTTCGACTACTGTGCGAGGATGTGCCAGTTCGGGAACCTGTGGCGCGGCTTCACGTGCGGCTATCTGAATCAATTGCTGAAGGAGGAATATCCCGACCGGAACTTGCCCTTTGTGATCAGGACCGAGGGCGACAAGGTAGCCAATTCGACGGTGCACCTGGAGGAAGAGTTTACGTTTGTGGGCGTCGCCTATTGCAAGAAGAGGTCGCTCTTGGCGCCGAAGGTGTTCTTCAACCCGCTGGAAGGAGACCGCGTCGCCTACGCCCAGGTGAGGATCTTTGTACCGCACCGTCGTTTGGTGTGGATTCACCATCATCCGAGCAACCGGCGAACGATCGGCGGCCTCCCGGGAAACCGCCTTCAGATAGACATCCCCTCGACGGGCGCGGCGGCCGGCGAACCCTATTGGGGCGTCGGCCGGCAGCCGGGGGTGGCGGATAGCTGGGACCTGTGGAACCAGCATTGGACGTGCCAGTTGGTGCCGGCGACCACGCCGGCGCTGGTCAACATCCTGCAAACCGAGCCCCCCGTGCCCGGCTTGACCGGCATCCAACTGCCGGACCTCGGGGGTCTGACCACGGAAGACATCAAGTTGTTTAGTCCCCACTAGGTGAGGCCATGCGTATTCGAGCGAACAGACCGCGCGGCTCTTCCCGAGACGGTTTGGCCCCGTTGGAAATGGTGCTGGCGTTGCCGATCCTCATAATCATCATGGCGTTTATCATCAACGTCGGAACCGGCTGGGCGTGGAAGGTCCGCGGTCTGAGCGTCGCCCGGCACGTGGCGTGGTCGCACCGCACGGAACGGGGTATGAACCAGCGGCCACCGTACTGGCCGGATGATGCTGGCATGAGCGCGGGTTCCCCCGGACCGGTAGAGTCGCTTTCGGACCCCCGGGTGGACCATCCGGTGGTCCGCGGCCCGATGCTCGGGACGATCGCCGTCCGCCGCGATCTGCTCGACCCGGCCAATGAGGAGTTGCGGGGCAACGCGAGCATGTCGCGAAAATTCCCCCTGTTGCGCCAGATGCCGGAGTACCATCTGCGGGCACACGCCAAACTCCTCCACAACAAGTGGCAGTTCAGAAACATGGGCCTGGACCACAACAACGAGCGGCGGACCGACGAGCCGGAGGGCGACCCGCTCTACAGACTCCCCGATTTTCCGGACCTGAGGATGGCCCACTTCAACGCGATGAACTCGCTGTGCAACTACTGGAACTACGAACGGGAGTTGGAGGTGCTCGACAGGGAGCCCGAGTTCAGGCAATATGCCCAAAATCTCTTCGCGTCGGGCGGCGGCTACCGCGACTACCATCCGAGAGTCGGTTTCTGCACCCTGGAACGCAGCGACGTGGACGAGAAGGTCGAGGACCTGATCGACCGCATCCAGGGCAGACCGGAGGAGGGCGACGAGAAAGAGGTTCCCAATCTGGCCGAGAGAATGACCGGCAGCTTCGTCGGTTATTACAAAGGCGTGCTCAGAAAAATCGAGCGGGGAAGGGAAGACATCATGGAGGGGCGGGAAACGGACGCTATATACTGGAACTGGGGCGCCATCAACGCCGAAGAACCCATCATCAAGCAGAAGCTCGCCGATCTCGAAAAGTACCAGCAAACTCTGGAAGCGCTCCCGTAACACCATGGCGACGGACCAGAATCAGGCGTCGGAGAATGGGGCGCCGGAGAAGGAGGCGCCGGAATCGGGCAGCCATGCCACACTCCTCAAGCGGGCGGCGACCTGGGCAACCAACTCTCTGCTGACAATCATCGTGCTGGTGCTGGGCATCGGTTTCGGACGCCAGGTGTTGATTTGGTGGGCGGAGGACGACGCCCCATCGAACGCCGGGGTGGGATCCATGGTTGCCGACGGTCTGGGCAATCCGGGAAGGCTCCACTCGCTGGAATTCGGCGATCTGGCATGGTCCGTACGGAGGCAGTCGGTCGAGTGCGATCAGGCCCGGGCGGCCCTGGCGCTGCGGTCCGCATGCCGGGAGGTGGTCGGCCGGGAGGTACTTCCCACCGAGGTCATACAGCCGTCAGAAGCCGAATTTCTTACCCAGCTTGCCCGACACGAACCGGTCGAGGAGGAACCGGGCAAGTGGCGGCTTTACGAGTTGAGCAGCGGGTTCCCGCTGGTGGTGGGTACCCGGACAACCCCTCCCGTTTCCAGTTCCCCACCGGGGACAAACCTTGCCTACCCCGCCCGCCGCGTGGTAGTCTGGGGATTGGCGACCCCAATGGGCCCCAGGGCGTGGACGTTGTACACGTTCCAGTCGGGGAAGGCGCTGGGTGCGGGTTTTCCCAAGTTGCCCGAGTTCCCCGTGCCGCCGGAGTGCCGCAAGACCCTTTCGTTAAGGGTGGCGGGCGGAGGGGGCATGATCGGTTTCGAGGGCCCCGAACCGGCCGAAAGCTGGAAGCGGGTCTACGACGATTGGTTTGCCGGGCGCGATTGGAAGACGGCAACCGGTTGGCAGCGTACGGGCTCGGCGTGGTGCGTGCGTTACGGCGCCCCGCCGGGAGGGCCGATCGGTTGGGTCGACGTCCGCTTGGGCACGGACGAAAACGGCCAAACGCGGGGATTGCTGATATTGACTCCAAGAAACGCCAACCCAAAGGAAAGTAAAGACACATGAAAGCCATCCACGGCCTGATTATAGCAATTTTCTTGGGGATTGCCGCGGCGCTGTTCAACTTCGCCTACTTGAACAGGCGGGCCAGAGACGTCGTCGAGACGGTCGACTTCATCGCGGTCAAGCCCAAGGTGACCATCAACCGGGGCGACAAGCTCTCGGACAACAAATTGACCCGGGTGAGCATTCCCAAGGCGTCGATCGGCAACCTCGACAAGCTCGCGTACCGCTACAAAAGCCTGCCGACCGTGATCGGGGAGCCTGTCTGGCGGACGCTTCCCGAGTCGTCGCTCCTGTTGCGCGACGACTTGAGGACGCCGCCGCAGCAACTCGAATTGGAGGAAGGCGAACGGGCAATGTTCATCCCGGTGGACAACCGCGCGTTTGTCCCGTCGCTGTTGGTGCCGGGTGACAAGGTGACTTTCCTGGTTGCGAAGTTGCAGTCGGCGCCGACGCCGGCCATGCCGTCGGGTGGGGCCGGGGGCGCACCGCTCATACCGCCACCGGGGCTGCGCAACCCCATGGGGACCATCGACCGGATCGGCCCGTTCACGGTGCTCGCCATCGGAAACCGCCTTGGCAGCGCCAACGTGCTCGACGCGTACGGCGGCCGCCAGACCCAGGAAAACGTCCTTACCATCAGCGTCAAGGAAAAGAACGGACGCTTGGAACCACAAGCCGAGAAACTCTGGAACGTTTTGCAGGCAACGGACTTCCGCAGCGTGGGGATCCTGCTGCACGACCGGGAAGGCAGGAAGAAATAAACGAGCGACAGGCCAAGGGCAGAAGGCGGCAATACCATGAAAATCTGGTTCAACAAAATCAGCGAAAGCCGGCGGTCGATGATCGAGGTGAACGATGCCGAGGTCACCATCGGCCGCGATCCGAACAACCTGGTGGTGCTCCAGAGCCCCCTGGTCTCGCGCCAGCACGCCGTGGTGCGGGCAACCGACGGCAAGCTCCAGTTGAGAAACGTGGGGCTCAATAGCTGTGTCGTCGGCGACGAAGAGGTGTCGGGCGAGCAAACGGCCGTGTTCGAGCCGGGGACCAAGGTTCGAATCTGGCCCTTCACCCTCACGTTCGAGGCCGAAAAGGCCGCCGCCATTACTCGCATCGAGCTGGAGTCGCACCTCCGCAGCATCCTGGCCGACCTGGAACTACGCATCCACCGCAAGCTGCTCGAGCGGCTGGACCTCTACGAGTTCGAGGCAAACCGCGGCGGCGACCCCGAGAGCATCCTCCTGTTGGAAAACAACATCGAGGACGTCTGCCGGGAACTGGACGTCTTCGGCAAAGACAACGAGGCCCTGCTCGAAGAGATCACCGGCATTACGCTTCGCGATCAACTGGTCAACCAGTTGATCATGGAGATCGGCGCGGAGGAGTATTTCGACCTGGCCGCGCTGACGTCGAACGAGTTCGACGTTCCGGCCACGCTGGTTCCGGAACGCGAATCGGAGCTGCACGGTTTGCTGAAGTTCTGCCGCGACCAGTTGAACCTTGCGGAATGCCGGGACATCAGCCAGCAGGTAGGCCGCGTCGAGAAGAATTTCAACGACATCTTCCACCTGGTCCGCCCGCACCTGCACGAGCAGTTGCGGAAGTACGCGATCCTCCGGACGTTGAAGAAGGATCTGAAGGACACGGTTTTCGGTTTCGGGCCGCTCCAGGACCTGCTTCGCGCGCCGACGATCACGGAAATCATGGTCGTCCGCAGCGATCAAATCTACGTCGAGCAAGCGGGGCTGCTGGAACAGAGCGGCCGGCGTTTCATCTCGGACGAGGTTACCGAAGCGATCATCGAGCGGATCGTGGCCCAGGTGGGCCGGCGAATCGACAAGAGCCAGCCGCTGGTCGACGCGAGATTACCCGACGGGTCCCGAGTCAACGCCATCATCCCCCCGCTGGCCGTGAAGGGTCCGACCTTGACGATCCGGAAATTCCCCGCCCAGCGGTTGACCATGGACGACCTGATTGAGATGGGGTGCATTTCGAACGCGGCGGCGGCGTTTCTGCGGGCAAGCGTGATCGACGGCCGCAATATCCTGGTCAGCGGCGGAACCGGCACCGGCAAAACCACCATGCTGAACATCCTCAGCAGCTTCATCCCCTTCAAGGAACGGATCATCACGATCGAAGATACGACGGAGCTACGGTTGCACCAGGAGCACGTCGTTACGCTGGAGACGAAACCGCCGAACATCGAAGGCGCCGGGGAGTACACCATCCGCGATCTGGTCAAGAACGCCCTGCGGATGCGGCCCGACCGCGTGATCGTGGGCGAGTGCCGTAGCGGGGAAGCGCTCGACATGATCCAGGCGATGAACACCGGCCACGACGGCTCGATGACCACGGTCCATGCCAACAGTTCCCGCGAGGTGATCGAGCGTCTCGAAGTGCTCGTGCTGATGGGGGCCGATTTGCCCGTCAGCTCGATCCACCGCCAGGTGGCCTCGGCCATCGACCTGATCGTTCACATCAGCCGCATGCCGGGTGGCAGCCGGATCGTCACGCAAGTCTCCGAAGTCACCCGCTACGATCCCGAGGAAAAGCAGATTATCGTCAACGACATCTTCAACTACCGCAGCGGTACGGCGCTGTTGCCGACCGGCTACCTGCCCACGTTCGTCGCTTCGCTGATAGCAAAAGAGCTGCTGGACTTGGAGTTTCTTTACGGCCGCGAACCGGAGGAGGACGGCCGCCCGGCAGAAAGCGACCGATAGAAGGGACCGGCAATCATGGAAAATATTAACCAGTGGCTGGGCTCCCTTTGTGTGGGGCTGACCGTCGGCACGCTGGGCTATTCCTGCCGGGCGGAGTTCGGGCGGTTGTTCGGCTGGATCGAGAAAGACCTTACGAAGAAGCTCCGGCGTCTGCGGGCGTCGACGCGGCACTTGCGCAAGTACCTCATTGTCTGGCTGGTGCTGCTCGGTTGCACGTTTCTCGCTTTCTGGCTCTTCCTGGACAATCTGGTCTTCGCCTTCTTGATATCGTTCTTCCTGATGGCGGCGCCGTGGTACATGGTGCGGCGGATGGCCGAAAAACGACGCCAGCAAATCGAAGACCAGTTGGCCGACGCGATGGTGACGCTGGCCAACGCAATCAAGGCGGGATTGTCGCTTGCGCAGTCGGTGGACATCCTCGCCTCGCAGTGCCCGAAGCCGATCAATGCCGAATTCCACCAGATCGTGGCCGAGTACAACATGGGGAAGCCGATCGACCAGACGCTCAACGAAGCAAAGGAACGGCTCGAAAGCGAAAATTTCGCCCTGTTTGCCGCCGCCATGCAGGCAAGCCACGAGAGCGGCGGCCGGTTGAATGAAACCGTCGAGCGAATTGCACAGTCGGTGCTCGAAATGCAGCGACTGGAGCGCAAGGTCAAGTCGGAAACGGCACAGGCCCGAAAGTCGGCCGTTTACATGGCCATGGTGCCGCCGATCATCCTGGTCGTCTACTATTTCGTCGACCCGCATAACACCACACTGTTGTTTACGAAGATGTTCGGGCAAGTCCTGTTGGCGGTTGCGGTCGTGTTGAACGTAGTTGCTTATTTGTGGGCCCGCGTGATCCTGAATCCGGACATTTGACATGATGTACCCCCTACTCGCAGCAGCGCCTCCCGGAACGCAATTCCTGTTGCTCTCCAGCGCGCTCGTCGGCACGGCGGTCGCCATTGTCGTGCGGTGGTTCATCATGGTGCTGCAGAGCGAAGACATCGAACAAGGCGCCGAGTGGCGCTACGACATCAGCCGGATCAACGAATTGCGGCGGGCCGATACTCTGTACCGCGTGTTCCAGCCGGCGGTCGGGATGCTGGCCGTGATGAACCGGGCCGTCTTCCGCGACAGCATGCCCATCATCCATCGCCAGATCCAAGGCGCCGGGCTGCCGCGCTTCTGGCTGGCCGAGGAGTATCTCGGCAAGCTCGAATTGATTGCGATTTTCCTCACGCCGGTCTATGTCTATCTGTTCCTCAGCATTCTCGGAACAACCGGATTGTACTTCGCGCCGGTTGCCGTCCTGCTGACCGCCTGGTTCCTGCGGCACCGTCTGGCGGTCCGGGCGCGAACCCGGCTTCGAGACATCAAACGCCGCATGCCGTTTCTGCTCGACCTGCTCACACTGCTGATGGAAGCCGGCTCGACCTTCCTCCACGCCATGGAGCAATCGGTAAAGGAGTTCAAAGGTCACCCCGTCGCCGAGGAGTTCGGCCGGGTGATGACCGACATGAGCCTCGGAAAAACGCGGACGGAAGCCTTTAAGGCCATGCGCGACCGGCTCAACGACGACGAAATCACGAACATCATCGGTTCGATTCTCCAGGGAGAGAATCTCGGGACGCCGCTGGCCCAGATATTCCGCACCCAGGCCGAGGTGCTCCGGTTGAAGAGAAGCCAACGCGCCGAGACCATCGCCGGCGAGGCGGGCGTCAACATGCTGCTGCCCGGCGTGCTGATCATGGTCGCAACGGTGCTGATTATTGTCGGGCCGTTTTTGCTGAACTACTTGTACTTCGGAACGGAATTTTAGACAGTTCGATGTCCATTAAGCTCCAGTGTCCTCGATGTAAAGACTTCTTGAAGCTTCCCAACCAGACGGCGGGGAGCTACACGACGTGTACCAAGTGCGGCGGGCGTATCTGGGTGCCGCCGACCGCATCCGGCGCCCCCGGGGCGCCGTTGGCGGCCGTCGCAAAAACCTCCGCGACGTCTGCTGCGGCTCCTCCGTCGGCAAAGCCCTCGCCCGCGACTCCGCCGTCGTCAACGCCCCCTTCCGCAACACCTGCGCCTCCGCCGTCGTCAACGCCCCCACCTGCGGCTCCTCCGTCGGCAACGCCCCCTTCCGCGACGCCTGCGACTCCCCCGTCGTCAACGCCGTCCGTTGCCGTTCCGCCAAGCGGTCCTGCCGCGGCCCCCAGTTCCACACCGAGCAGCCCGGCGCCGGCCCCCAGCCCGGCGCCGGCCGGAACGGCGACAAAGCCGCCGGAATCGAAATGGTCGGGAGCGCAAGCGGCAAACGGCGGGGCAACCCTCGCGACCCCGTCGACTCCGCCGTCTCCCGCCTCCACCGGGCAGCCGAAGCAGTCGATGTCGCCCTCCGCGATTGCCAGCTCCTTTTTGTCGGGAAATTCGCCTCGCGGGGGTCGCACGCTTGCCAGCATGGCCGCGTCCTACCTCGGCGTCAGCGCGCGGAGCGCCCAGGCATCGCAAACCCCGACCCCTGCCCGCAAGGTCGCCCGGTTCATTTCCGCCGAGACGGCCAAATCCAAGCTTCACCTGGACGACGGAAAGCTTCCCGAATTGCAGCTTCGCGAAGGGACCAAGAAGGACAAGAAGGAAGCAGAGGTCAAATCGAAGACGGTCAATCCACTGGTCCTGTTCGGCGCCCTGATATTCAGCGTGGTCCTTTCGATCATTCTCGTCATGGTCGATTTCAGCCCGCCCGACAAAACGAGCCGGAATCGCAAGGAAAGGGCCCGCTTTCATATCAGAGACAAGTTCTTTGCCGACCACGGCATCGAGATTACGGGGGAACCGTTGAAACCGTACCAGGTTCTGCTCCGCCGAGCCGAACAAGCTCACTTGCGCGGCGACTACAGCACGGAGCGAATGTGTTACCGCAAGGTGCTCAGCCTGCTCAGAGCGGAACGGGGAGAATTCGCGAAAGGCGTCACCGGAAGCCGCGACAGAGACAAAGAACTCGAAGAGAGGATCAACGTTTTGCTGGGGGAAAATTAACGAGATTGGCAGGGATCGCACAATGGATGCTTCACGCTACGAAATAGTCGACACGATTGCCAGCGGTGATTTTGCCATGGTGTATCGGGCGCGCGACCGCGACCTGGGACGCGAGGTCGCCGTCAAGCAGATCCATCAACAATTCCTGACCAACGAGCAACAGTTGGCGAACTACTGGCGCGAGGCCCAACTGCTTGCCCAGTTGCAGCACCCGAACGTGTTGACCATCTACGATATCGTGCGCCCGCGAGGTTGGCTTATCCTGGAGTTGATGCAGGGTAATCTGGCGCCGGGCCCCGGCGGCGAACCGATCGACCTCGATTACCTTCGCGTGGTCCTGGCCGGTTGCCTCAACGCCTTACACTTCCTGCACGGCAACGGGGTGATTCACGGGGACGTCAAGCCGAGCAACATGCTCGTCGACAAGCAGAAACGGGTAAAAATCGGTGATTTCGGGCTTGCCCGCCGGGCAAGCAGCGACGGGGGAAGCCTGTTGAAGGGCACCACCAAGTACATGGCCCCGGAGCTGGTCTCCAATGCCTTCGGCGCCGTCGGCCCGGCCAGCGATCTCTATTCCCTGGGGTTTTCGGCATACGAGCTGGTGTGCGGGGGACAGTTCGAGACCCTCTTCCCGGGGCTGGACAGCTACGGCCGTGACAAGCAGATCGCCTGGATGATGTGGCACGCCGCCGCCGACCGCCGGCTGCCGGCAATCAACCGCGTCCTGGAAGGCGTGCCGGAAGACCTCGCGCTGATTATCCAGCGGCTCGTTGCCAAGGAACAATCGCACCGCTACCAGTCGGCGGCGGACGTGCTGCGCGATCTGCGGCACGACCCGTTGCAGGTCGCCGTGCCCGACGGCGAGCCCGACCTGGAGGAACAGACTGTCGCGGCTGCCGAAGCAAAAAAGAAAAAGCGAATGCGCCTGTTCGCCATCCTCGCACTCTGCTTCTCCGTAATGCTCTGCATCGCCATGCTCTTGCCCGAACCCCCGGAGGCGCCCAAGGAGGTCGTCAAGAAAGAATCCCTCCAGGGGGTAATCCGCAACGTCTATCGGGACGAAATGCGCTTCGTCATGGAATCGGCGGACGGCCAGCCGATTCCAATCAGTATCGAACCGCGCGACAGCATCCTTGTCAACGGCCGGTTTGTTCTGCTCGAAAACCTGAGGTCGGGAGATCGTGCCGTCGTGGAAGACGCCGTCGTCGACGACGACTTCTTGAAGCACGTCAAAATGTTCTACGGCGAGGCAATCGAGGACTCCTTCCAGGGAAAGAAGGGGGAGCGAATTACGGTAATCTGGGCTTCCCGGCCCGACATCACCTCCGGCCGCATCGCCGCCGTCACACCCGACGAGGGTACGTTCACGCTCGCCTTCCAGGAAGCAGGCAAACCGAAAGAAACGCAACTGAAGATCAGCGTGCCCGACGACTTGCCAATCAAGTTCAACGAACAGGACAACCTCCACGGACAGAAGGTTACCATCAAGGAATTGCAAGTCGGCGACCGCGTGGTGGTTCACCACATGGGTGAAGACGCGGGGCGCGTGGCTACGAAACTCAGCGCCAAGCGCGTGCTCACCGCCAACGGCGTTGTCCGCGACGTGAACCCCGTAGCGGGCCAACTGACGGTTGCGGTGGGCGAAGGCCCCGACGCCTCGATTCTAACGCTCCCCGTGGCGACCAATTGCGAATTCACCCTCAACCGCCTGCGGTCGCTGAACGAAAAGCTCCTGAAACTGGCCGACCTGCAACCGGGTGACAAGGCCTCGGTCGACTACGACACGAAGATCGTCCGCGTCGACGCCGAGCGGATTATCCGGGAGCAGGGGGTGATACAAACGGTCGAACACGCCTCGGGAACGATCAACGTCCTGGTAACGGGCCGGACGCAGCCAACCACCTACGTCGTCCGGCCGCCCTGCGAGATTACCCTGGAGAGCGAAACCGCGAACGTGACCGACCTCCGAAAGGGGGACGAAGTGGCCATTACCCACGATCAGCCGGGGGCAGCGAGCCCCGTCGCAATGACGGTCGCGGCAACGCGAACGTCCGATCTGAGCCGGTGGGCGATCCTGATCGGCAATCAGAGCTTCGAGGACGCCATGGTCAGCCCCGTACCCACCGCGCTGGCCGACGTCGCCCTGATCCGCAGCGCCCTGATCAAGCGATATCGCATGTTACCCGCCCAGGTCTGCGTTCTGACCGACGAGAGCCTTGTCTCGCTGGAACAGCGGATCCCCAATTATCTCAGCGCCGTCAAACCGACGGACAGCGTGATCGTCTACGTAAGCGGCCGTGCCTACAAGGACGACGACGGCCAGGTTTACCTGGCGCCGAAGAATTTCAGCATGATACGGATGGAAACCAGCGGTCTGCCGCTACAGTGGTTGGTCGACCAGTTCGAGCAATGTCCTTCGAAAAAGAAGCTCTTGCTGTTGGATTGCAGCCACGGAGACACCAGCAATTTGGGAAAGCAGCCGTCGACGGCGGAGATGATGCGGACCCTGAAGGCGCCGGCGGGTCGTGCCGCGCTGCGGACGGTCACCGCGATCGCAAGTTGCAGCGCCGGCCAGCGGGGATTGGCGCTTGATGACAACAAGGCCAGCCTGTTCCCCTGGCTCCTTACGCATGCCTATTCCGGCGCCGCCGACAAGGACCGCAACAACCAACTCGAACCGACCGAGTTGTTCACTTATCTCAAGGGGACCATGCCGGGGTTAGCCCAGCGGCTCCGCGGCGTACAGGCCCCGAAACTCTTCCTTCCCGACGACCGGCCCCCGCGATTGACCGAAGACGCCAAGAAGGCGATCCGCCAGTTGGCCGGCCATCTGCGGCAGGACGAGATTGACCCGGCGGCCGCAGAGGTCCATTTTTCCGACGCCGCGCAACTCGCCGGGAAGGAACTCGAACCGCGCCTCTTGTACGGACTGGTCTTGATGAAGGCCCACGAACGCGACGCCGCCTTCAAACATCTGGAAGAGCTAAAAATCGAGCGCCCCGGCCTGCTGTTGCCGTTGCAGGGCATCGCGTGGCTGCGATTCAGCAAACGCGGCTACAAAGCGGGAACCGACGACTTGATCGAGATGATCTCGGCCATCAAGCCGGGACAATCGTACCCGAAAGACGTCCTTGCAACAATCTACTGGGCGGGGCAACTCCGCGAGTATGCGGGCAACTGCCCGGAAAAAGGTTGGCAACCCACCCCGCAAACGCTTACCCGGCTTGACGCCGCCGTCGGCACACTCGGGCCGGATGCCGAGCAGGCGTATACGAAAGGGCGGGCCGCAACAAGCAAAATCTACGCCGATTTCGACAATCGCGCCGCCGCCGCCGCCAGCGATCCCGCCACCAAGGCAAAAATCAAGATCGAACGACGCCGGCTCGTCCATTACGTCTCCTTCCCGTTCGACCTGAAGGCACAGGAAGTTCTCGCCGGGTTGGACAAGTAGGCAGCAGACCATGAAAGTATCCGAGGGCCGGACCGGCCGCGTGTTCGTCATTCGATTGGAGGACGGTGACCGCCTACCCGAGTGCATCGAGCAGTTCGCCGAACAGCAGGGCGTTTCCGTCGCGCACGTCGTTCTGGTCGGCGGGATCGGCGAAGGGCAGGTCGTGGTCGGCCCCCGGCGATCCGACGCGATGCCGCCGGAGCCGATGCTGCTGCCGGTCGACGGGGCCCACGAAACCGTCGGCCTGGGAGTCCTTGCACCCGACGCGGACGGCAAACCCGTGCTCCACCTTCACGCCGCGCTGGGCCGCTCGGGGCAAACAACTACCGGTTGCCTGAGGCCCGGAGTCGCCACATGGCTGGTCGGCGAAGCAATCCTCTACGAAATCCTCGACGCAAAGGCAACGCGCCTTCACGACGACGTCAGCGGGTTCGACTTGCTGACGGTTCCGGACGATTCCTGAACCGGGCTGCTCAGAGTTCACATGGAACCCTGGCACGCAGTGCCAGGGCTTTTCACTATCCACTATCCACTTCCCATTTCTCTTCGGCCGCGCTCCGCCGCGAGTAGAAGGGGGCCAACCGGTAGATGTCGTCGCGACGGCCGGCCGCATAATCCCTCGCCGCGAGCCCTGCAACATCGGCCGCCTTGGGAGACCAGTATTGCGGGTCAAGCATCGTCACCCGGTTGGGGACTCGATCGGCCAACTTCCGCAGGACCGGACCGCTCAGGATCGTGCCCGGCGGCAGACCGGTCAACCAGGTGTCCGCATCGACCAGGCCTGCGCGATCGACCGGCTCGAACCAACCGTCCGTAGCCCGGCGAAACGACCGGGCAACGACCTCCCCGCGCTGGGCGTCGACCGCCACCGAAAGTCCCTCAATGTCCTCGGGCGCCCGCCGGGCAATGGCCTGAAGCGTGTCGATCCCGAGAATTTCGGCCCCGGCCGCATAGGCAAAGACCTTGGCCGTGGCCATTCCCACCCGAAGACCGGTAAATGATCCCGGCCCGGCGGTCACCGCCACGAGTTCGACATGGGAGGGCAGCCAGGCCACCTCCTCCAGCAGCGACTTCAAACCGGGGGCCAACGACTGCGCACTGCGCTGGCTTGGATCTAACTCTTTCTCTGCCAACAACTTACCATCGCACATGGCAGCTACGGTGCCGATCATCTCCGTTGTTTCCAAAGCCACAATTCGCATAACACACCACCCATAAGCGGCAGATCGTCCCTGCATGGAAAAAATGGCATCCGGTTCTCCGATTCGCCTTCCGATGATCCGTTTCCCAGCTTGACAAGTAGGTCACACCAAATCAAGGGGTTATCCCCGCTTGACCCGGCAACCTATCCACCCTACACTGTGATATTCTGGTAATCCGTTATCCAGTTTCTGTTTTTTTGTGGGGCGTCCGCAGTTGAAGGCGGGCACAGAGGAAGCCTGATAGCGTGAAACGTGCCCTGATCAGCGATATCCACAGCAACCTCGAGAGCATCGAGGCGGTTCTGGCCGACATCCAAGAGCAGCAGGTTGACGAGATCTACTGCCTGGGCGACCTCGTCGGGTACGGCCCGAATCCCTGCGAGGTCATCGACGTGATCATGAAGTGCGACGTCTGCCTACTGGGTAACCACGACCAGGGTGCTTTGTTCGATCCCGAGGGTTTCAACACCGGGGCGGAACGGGCCATCTTCTGGACCCGACGACTGCTCGAAAACTCGACCAGCCAACACAGCGATCGAGATCGACGTTGGACTTTTCTGGGTGAACTGCCGCGGAATTATCAGGACGGCGACTTCCTCTTTGTCCACGGTTCCGCACGAAACCCTTTGAATGAATACGTGTTCCCCGAGGACATCTACAACAAACGCAAGCTGGAGAAAATCTTCATCCTGATCCCCCGGTATGCCTTCCAGGGACACACTCATGTGCCCGGAATCTTCACCGAAAGCTACAATTTCCTCAGCCCCGAGGAAGTCAGTTGCGAATACGATCTGGGCGACGAAAAAGCGATGATTAACGTCGGCTCGGTCGGGCAACCGCGCGACGGGGATCCAAGATCCTGTTACGTCATTCTGGAAGACAGCTCGATCCAGTTCCGGCGGGTGGAGTATCCCGTTCAAAAGACCATCGATAAGATCTACGAAATCCCCGAGTTGGACAATTTCCTGGGTGACCGGCTGCGTGACGGGCGGTAGGATCGCTCTGCAATACGGGCCGTTGCGGAGCATCAGACTGCTCCACAGAAGAGTCCTTAATCAATGGAACGACGTCTTCTTCTATTCATTGTTCTCTCTTTTGCAATTCTCTGGTTGCACGTCATGTTCTTCACCCCGAAGCGGCCGCCGAAGAAGGCCCCCGGGGTCGCCGCGCAGAAGGAGGCGGAGGAGCAGGGGAATGAGGGCCGGGAAAACGGAAAACAGAAACCGCCCAAAGCGGAAGCAGCCGAAGAGCCTCGAGATGAAGCGGAGGTGGCCGCCGTCGTGGAAACGCCGGAAACGCCTCCCCGGTGGGTCACGCTCGGGTCGGCCGATCCCGAGGCGGGGTACCGCATGCTGGTTACCCTGACCAACAAAGGGGGCGCCGTCGCGCGGATCGAGCTGAACAGCCACAAGTATCACGACCTGGACGACCGCAGCGGATATCTCGGCAATCTCGTAATGGACGAGTCGGCGATTGACGAGGCATTGCAGGGAAAGGGTTGCCCTGTGCAGATAGTCGGGCCGGGCACGCCCGCCGAAAAGGCCGGGCTCAGGCCCGGCGACTTGATCAAGACGCTCGACGGCCGGGAGATCGCCGGCACGGAGGATTTCGCCGCGGCACTGGAGGAAACCAGGCCCGGCCGGGAAATCACGCTGACGGTCATTCGCAAGAACAAAGAAAACGAGGACGAAGAAAAGACGCTCACCGCGACAACCGAGCGGCGCCCCTTGGAGCTGATTCGTCCGGACGGCAGCGATCCGCTTTCTTTCCTGTTCACGCTGGATCAGTACGGCGACCGGAAACTCGCGGACCAGCGGAAGCGAGACGCGTGTCTCGCACGGCTCTTCGACGACCTGAACGTCCGGGAACCGGTCCTGCGCGAGCTGGACCTGTCGGATCTGAACATGTCCGAGGGCGAAATCCGGGTTCCCCGCAAGGGGAAGGAACAGTGGACGGAGTTGACCGAGGCCCCCCGGCAGGCTTTGAATGCTTGGCTGGCAGTTCGCGGAAAAAAGGCGGGCCCCCTGTTCCCGTCCTCGCCGGGCGACATCGAGCGGCGGCTTCCCGTCGAGCGAATTGAGGCCATCGTCGAACAACTCCGCGATCGGGGCCAGGGCAGCCGCGATGCGCCGCTGTTCGTCGAACTCGACGGCCTCGACCTGCGGACCGGCAACTGGGAAATCGTTGCCTCGGGGCGCGACACCGCCGTATTCCGCCGCGTGCTGCCGAAATTCGGGCTCGAAATCACGAAGACCTACCGGCTGGCCGAGGTTCCCCGGGATCAGCAGGGGAATGCCAACTACCCGGCGTATCACCTCATGTTCGATGTGAAAGTCCGCAACACCGGCAAGAGAAAACACCAGGTGGCCTACCAACTGGACGGCCCGACCGGGTTGCCGGACGAAGGGGCCTGGTACGCGAACAAGGTGAGCCGCAACTGGGGCAAGGCCGGGCTCCGCGACGTGGTCGTCTCTCTCGACCGGCAGACACCCAAACTGATCACCTGCTCGAAGATCGCCAACAACAAGGTCGAAGACCTCCCTTGGCAGGATCAATCGGTTACCTACATCGGCGTCGACGCCCAGTATTTCTCGGCAGTCATGATACCGGAGAAGGAAGACCCGGCGGAAATATGGTTCGCCGAGTCGTGGCCGATCCGCGTGGGGCCGGTCGAAGAGAAAATGCCGGAAAAGACCGATACCTCGTGCCGGCTCATCAGCCGGACGCGGGAACTCGAGCCCGGCGACGAAATGGGGTGCCGGTTCACCGTCTTCACCGGGCCAAAACAGCCGAAACTGCTGGCCCACTACCGCCTGGGCGAACTGGTCTACTATGGATGGTTCGGCTTCCTGGCCGAACCGCTGTCCCACATCCTACACGCCTTCTACATGGTCGTCCGGAATTACGGGCTCGCGATCATTTTGCTGACGGTCCTGGTTCGCGGCTGCATGTTCCCCCTAAGCCGCAAGCAGGTCCTGGGCGCCCTGAAGATGCAGGAGTTGCAGCCGGAACTCAAGAAGATCCAGGAGAAGTACAAAAAGGACATGGAGGGCCGGACCAAGGCCCAGCAAGAGCTGTTCCGCAAACACAACTACAACCCTCTAAGCGGCTGCCTGGTGTTGTTCATCCAGTTGCCGATATTCATTGCGCTCTACCGGTCGCTGATGGTCGACATCGAGCTGCGTCAGGCGCCGTTGATCTCTCAGAGTATCCGCTGGTGCTCCAACCTGGCCGCCCCCGACATGCTCTACGACTGGAGTTGGTTCATGCCGGAGTTCATCAATCGCGGGGGGTCGGGAATCTTCACCCTGGGACCCTACTTCAACCTCTTGCCCGTCCTGACCATCGGACTGTTCATCATGCAACAGAAAATGTTCATGCCCCCCCCGACCGACGATCAGCAGGCCATGCAGCAGAAGATGATGAAGTACATGATGGTCTTCATGGGCTTCATTTTCTTCAAAGTGGCAAGCGGCCTGTGCATCTACTTCATCGCCTCCAGCCTGTGGGGGCTCGCCGAGCGACAACTGCTGCCCAAGACGAAACCGCCGGAATCGGCCGATAAGACCGAGTCCCGCGCCGACGCCAAAGCGCGGGCGCGGGCGCAAGCCCTCGCAGAGGCCAAGGCCAAGGAAAAACGGTCGGCCGGCGGGCGCGACGGCGAGGCCCGAAAGAAAAAGAAGAGAAGTCGCGGCAGGAAGTAGCTCGACGCGTTCCCATGTACCCGCTCGACGATACGATCACCGCCATCGCTTCCCCGCCCGGAGGCGCCGCCCGCGGAATCGTACGAATCAGCGGTGCAGAAACCCTCGCGTGCCTCCGGGATTTGTTCCATGCGGACAACGGAGAGGATCTCCCGTGCGACGCGCCAAAAGCGATTTCCGGCTCGCTGCACCTGCCCGGCGTTGCTTCGCCCCTGCCGTGCGATCTCTATCTCTGGCCCGACGGCCGGAGCTACACGGGCGGCCTGCTCGCCGAGATCCACGCGCCCGGTTCCCCGCCCCTTCTGGAGGCCGTGCTCCGCTCGCTCTGCCGCGCCGGCGCGCGAATGGCCGAGCCGGGGGAGTTCACGCTTAGGGCCTTTCTGGCCGGGCGGATCGATCTTACTCGGGCCGAGGCCGTGTTGGGGGTGATCGACGCCGCCGATCCGCGCCGGCTCGGCGTCGCCTTGACGCAACTTGCCGGCGGGCTGGCCGAACCGCTGGGCCGGTTGCGCAACGATCTGCTCGAATTGCTGGCCCACCTCGAAGCCGGACTCGATTTCGCCGAAGAAGACCTGACGTTTATCCCGCCGGAGCAACTCGACCGCCAACTGGGCGAAGCCCAACAGCTCGTATCGAAGCTGGTCGAACAAATGGCCTCGCGGGGAGAAGGCAGCCAACTGATCCGCGCCGTCTTGGTCGGGCGGCCGAATGCCGGAAAGAGCAGCCTGTTCAACGCCTTGGCCCGAAACGCCGGGGCCATCGTCTCCGAACACCCGTACACAACGCGCGATTACCTCACCGCCGAACTCGATCTCGACGGGGTGAAATGCCAACTCGTAGATACGGCCGGCACCACAAACAGCGCCGCGGAAACCGCACCCGATGTCCCTCAAAGTGCGGACCAGGCAGCCCGGGCCGTTGCGCGGCAACAGGGCCGTCGAGCGCACGTGCAAATTCTCTGTCTCGACGCCGCCGGGGCAATCGGCAAGCCGGAACAGGAGCAACTGCCCGAAACGGCCGACGCCGAGCGGATCGTTGTTCTGACAAAAGTCGACTTGAACCGTTCGGCGGCCGGCGCCCACCCGCAAATCCCTACTTCCGCCGTCACCGACGAAGGGATCGACGCCTTGCGCCGCGCGCTCCGCGATGCCGTCCTGGCGGCCGGGGCAAGCGGCGCCGGGGTCGTCGCGGGCACCGCCGTCCGCTGCCGCGAGTCGCTCCGGTTGGCCGGCGAAAGCCTGAAACGCGCCCGCCGCTCTCCCGGCGAGGAGTTGATCGCCGCAGAACTCCGCGTGGCACTCGATGAACTCGGCAAGGTCGTCGGAGCCGTCTATACCGACGACGTGTTGGATCGCATTTTCAGCCGCTTCTGTATCGGGAAATAGAAGGAAGAGGGAAGCGGGAAATGAGGGGGTAGTTGACAGCGGTTCGTGGATAGTGGAAACTCCGCTTGCGGCTTCGCACAAATAACTCTTAACTCTCAACTCTCAACTCCGGACTCCCATGATCATCGTCCTTGGTTCGATCAACACCGACTTGGTCATTCGCGGTCCTCGCTTGCCGGGTCCCGGCGAGACGGTTCTCGGCGGCGAGTTTTATCGGGCCCACGGCGGCAAGGGGGCCAACCAGGCGGTGGCCGCCGCCCGGGCGTCCGGCGAGCCGGTCACCTTCATCGCCGCGGTCGGCGACGATCCGTTCGGCCGCGACGCACTCGACCATTTCGCCGGCGAAAACCTCGACACCCGCTACCTGAAAACGGTGCCGGGCCAGCCCTCCGGCGTCGCGCTGATCCTGGTCGACCGGCAGGGCGAAAATCTCATTAGCGTCGCTTCCGGCGCCAACGAGTCGCTTTCGCCCGCCGACGTGGATGCCGTGCCCGAAGAGGTCTTTCACAAGGCGGACGTGTTGCTCGCGTGCCTGGAATCGCCGCTGGAGACAACCGCCCGCGGCCTCGAGCGGGCCAGGGATGCCGGGCTGCGGACGATCCTCAATCCCGCGCCGGCCAACGAGGCGATCGTTCCGCGCGGGCTGTTGGCGCTGACCGACGTGCTCACCCCGAACGAAGGCGAAGCAGCCACACTGGCCGGGATTGAATCCGAAAACTCCGCCGGCGCCGCGGCGGCCCGGCTTCGAGAACTCGGCTGCCGCAACTGCGTGATCACCCTGGGTGTCCGGGGATGTCTGGTCGTCGACGAGCAAGGCAACGAAACAGGCATCGGGGGCCACCCGGTCGACGCGGTCGACGCGACGGCGGCCGGCGATGCGTTCAACGGGGCGTTGGCCGTCGCACTCTCGGAAGGCCGCCCGCTGGTCGAGGCCGCACGCTTCGCCAATCGCGCGGCGGCCATCGCCGTGACCCGAGCCGGGGCCCAGCCGTCACTGCCGACCCGCGCGGAAATCGAAGCCCCATAAAGCCGCGACCGTTGGTCGCGCCGGCACGAGTGGCGGTAATCGCTGACAGCGCTGGGCGCGACCAACGGTCGCGGCTTTATGACCGGAATTACCGAAGTTGTTCTTGAGCAACCCCTAAGTTGCACGTCGCCGGGCAATCCGGTATCCTGTTGGCAGGTTGTCCTGACATCACCAGTACCATACGACCATTGAAACCGTGGGTGCCATGCCCACGCTTGCCGTGGGCATGTTCTGCAACGTCCACAAACATGCCCACGGCAAGCGTGGGCATGGCACCCGCACCCGACCACCAACGATCTCAGTTGTCACACCGTACTATCACCAACCACGGAGACTTACCATGAAAACGCTACGTTTCTCGATCTTATTCGCTCTGCTGATTGCATTTGCTGCGAACATGGCAAACACCCAAGACAAGAAAGCGAGGAAACCCGCCCCGAAACGCCGGCCCAACCCGGCGACCGACGCGCCGGACCTGCCGCGGGTGCTCTTGATCGGCGATTCGATCTCGATCGGCTATACGGCTCCCGCCCGCGAGGCCCTGAAAGGCAAGGCAAACGTACACCGCATCCCGACCAACGGCGGCCCGACCACTCGTGGCGTCGACCAAATCGACAGGTGGCTCGGCGATGGCAAGTGGGACGTGATCCATTTCAACTGGGGTCTGCACGACCTGAAATATATCGGCGGCAAGAAGCAGGTCCCGCTCGACGAGTACGAGAAGAACCTCCGCAAGCTGGTCGAGCGGCTTAAGAAGACCGGCGCAAAGCTCATCTGGTGCAGCACCACGCCCGTCCCCAAGGGTTGCTCGCCGCCGCGGAAGAACGAGGACGTGCTCGAGTACAACGCCGTAGCGAAGAAGATCATGGACGAGAACAAGATCGAGATCGACGATCTCTACGAGTTCGCCATGCCGCAATTGGAGAAGATCCAGCGCCCGGCCAACGTCCATTTCTCACCGGAGGGATCAAAAATCCTCGCCGGCAAGGTAGCGGAGTCGATCTCGAAGGCACTGAAGAAGTAAGGCGGTGACGGTCGGCCTAGAAGCACACCGTAACCCGGTCCACCAGAGAGAGTCTTGCGGCAGCCCGGTTGACCTGGTCTGCCAGCTCTCCCAGATACGCGGTGCGATCCTGCCGGGCAAACAAGATTCTGCGATAGCGGTCGTGCAGGTCCGGAAACCGCTCTCGCAGCAGTTGCGACACGGCGGGCCAGACGCGGGGCCGCCGGTTGAGCGCGTCCACCCAGATCGTGTCTACGCCCACGTCCCCCGCACGCTCAAGCATGGAATCAATGGAATCCTGGTTATCCGAAAGAAAGGGCAACAGCGGGCCGAACATGATCGACGTTTTCAGCCCCGCACGGCCTGCTTCTTCGACCACGCGAAACCGCTCGTCGATGCTCACAACTCTCGGCTCCCACAGCGCTCTCAGGTCTTCGTCGAGCGTGGTGACCGTGGTCCCCACCCTCACGCCGTGGCCGGCGAACACCTCGAGATCGCGGAGCACCAGGGTGCTCTTTGTCAAGGCGCGCACTTGAAACCCGTATTCCAGCAACAATTCGCAACACCGCCGGGTCAGCCGGCGTTCGGCTTCGACGGGCTGCCAGCCGTCACACGCGCTGCTGACGAAGACCTCACCCGGCTCCGCCCGGCGCAACTGCCGCTTGAGCACCTCCACGGCGTTCACCTTGACGTCGACGAACTGCCCCCACGATTCCGCGTGCGGATGGAATCGCTGCATGAACCGGGCATAGCAGTAGACACACCCGTGCTCGCAGCCCGTGTAGCAATTCAGCGAGTAGTCGCAAATGGACGTGCGATTCAAGATCGTCTTGCACACAATCTCCCGGACGATGGGCGCTGCGGAATCCTCGGTCCTGAGTGTAGGCAGCTCCTTGTCCGACGTCATCCAAAGACTCCATTCCGTTTCTCGAACCGGACGAGTTCGTGCGCGCACCTCTGGGAAAGACGAACCGTGGCACCCGACGCGCAGTTATTCATTCAGGTATCCCACGTATTGAAGCAAATAGGGGATACTTCCCTTGTCCGTCGAGACCTTGATTTCACTCTTGAGAAAACGACATTTGCCAGGTACTGCCTCAATCCATACGTAGGTTTCCCTAGGATCGTCGGGGCTTTGCTCAAGCCACACACGGATATCGGGAGAGCCGTCGGGCTCGACGGACAACTTCAGGGGCGCTGTACCCGACCGGGGGCGGACCACAACACGACGTTTCAACCCCTTCGACGTGACTGGCCCGAAGTGGACTGCCGGCGGCTGAACGGTGAACGAGGGGTGAATGATGCGAGCCTGCAAAGGAACGGACAACGCGGAGCCCCGATTCTCCACTGTGATGGTCAGCAAGTCCGTGACGTCGGTTCCGGCGCGCTTGCCGACGAGTGAACACTCGATCTCCTGCACGGCGGCTCGGCCAAGCCCTGCGTATTGGTCCTCGATACGGCCCTGACCAACCTTGTACTCAGCGGATTCGTTCCGGTGCCCAATCTTCACGCCCGAAAACGCTTCTTTCGCTGCCAACGGGACCACGACCTCGATCTTACGATGGTCCCTCTTACCGACCACGACGTCACCGAAGTCAACCGACATAGGCTGTACGAAGGGGTAATGTACCACAAATGCGGCCACGGAAAGCACAATTGGGGATGCGTCTTCGTTCTCGACAAAAACCTCGGCACCAGTTACGAAGCGGCCAATTCGAAGACGGAGGTCAACGCTTAGCTGGATTTCCCCCTTTTCGCCGGGCGGAATTGGCTTTTTAGGGTACGAGTCGACCAGGCAGCTACAGCCTCCCCTGACCCTGGTAATTCTCACGGTCCGATCGCTTGAATTGACAAACGGGAAAGCATGCACAACGATTGGCCAGGAATTGTCAACGGCAAACGTAGGCTTGTCCGGTTCGTAATGCGTGTGGTCAAACTGAAGCGGCGGTGGGGCTGCTGCAGGGGTGTCCGGCTTTTCCTCGTTCGATGGTTCCTCGGAGGTTTCACTTCGTCTTGGGACGTCACACTCCAGAGGTCGCTTCACCGTTGCATCAACCGCCGGACTTGCAGCCGTAAGTTCAAATATCTCGCTTGTCAGATTGTCCTGCACTATCGTTCCCACCGGGAACTTCATCCGATAGAACGGTTTCTTGAAGCCCTTGTTGATTTCCAGTTTCAGCACGCAAAACGTCGGGCCGGATACCTGGTACTTGACCGATTTCATGGAAGACTCGTCGATCTGAACCACGTCGTGCCAGACGACCGGTTTGCCGTCCTTCAACAGCGGCTGAAAACCTCGCTTGGTTCGCGGAAGGCAAATCGCGAAGTAAGAGTCGACTCGAAACTTCCTGGCGAGCCAAACGCCCGGCACCGCTTCGACAAGATCGCTCCAAGTCCCTACATTTGATCCGCCCTCCGAGAGTTCCACATAATCGTCACCTTCCTTGGACAACTCGACGGAACGGACCTTCACCGGCGCGAGACCGCGCGACGGATCGAGCAAAACCGTGAGTCGGCGGTAGATCGGCTTTCGCGCACGGGGGTATTCCTTCTCCATCGAACGCAAGACAACGACGCGAACGCACTTGCCCAACTCCGAATCCGTAATGATCTCGGGAGGGAGAAGGTGTTTCGATGAGGATGCCTCGGCAAGGTATTCGCTGAGCGATCCTCGTTCACCCGTATCGCGTGGGAGTTGGTGGAACCCGCGAAGGGACCCAATCCCCAGGAACAGCGGGAATGAACGGATACCTAGAAACGTATCAAGCGTCACGTGCAGTTTTCCCGTTGTTGTCATACGGAAAGATCTTTGCCATACTCGGCCATCGAAGCAGGTCGACGGTGCAGGAGATTGCTGATCGACGCCTCCCGGACCCTTCAGCCAGTCTACGCGATTGTGCCCGGAGGAGTCTCTTCGGTAGCGAAAAGAGCTTGGCTCCGGCCAAATCACCTTCTTGGGGTCAATTGGCGGCTTGGGCTCATACTCGAAATGATAGAACTCCGCCAGCGCGCTGTTGTACAAATTCATCGCGTGCCCGTAACGCTGCCAATCAGGCCCGGGATGCGTAACCTCTTCTATGACTGCATCGATGCTGCGGATTGCCCGTTCTCTCGACTTGAGGACGTCCAGCACCTGATCGATGGTCCAACCATCATCCGCATGTGAGTTCGCGCCTACCCCGACATTGACGAAAAGGAAAACAGCGCAGACCGTGACACCGAAGATTCTTCGTGCCAGCATGGCGTCACCCCTTATTGAAGAGTTTCTTCTAGGACCTGTTTGGAGTCATTCCCATAACACAACAATTCAGCCCTAGCCGCCGGTCACCCCTCCGCGAATCAATATACCATAGTGCGGGGGGGCACGTCAAGCAGGGCGGATTTCGGGGCTATAATTCTGTTGGCGAGTCTTCACTCCAGGGGCTTACGCCGGCTTACGCCCCTGGCTATTAACTGTCGCCCCTTTGGGGCTGGCCTTCCGCCCCTTTGTTCGGGATGTAAACGCAATCGGGTTCCGTTTCGAGCGGGTCGCCGGTGACGGCGTAGGCGCGGGCTCGGCTGCCGCCGCAGATGTGGCGGTACTGGCAGATGCCGCAACGGCCTTTGAACTTGTCCGGGTCGCGCAGGGCAAGGAATGTCTCGTGGTTCTGGTAAGTGTCGATGACCGAATCGTCGGGGAACTTTCCGCACAACAGCGGCAGGAACCCGGCCGGGAAGATCTCGCCGGTGTGGCTGACGAACATGATGCCCTTGCCGTCGCCGACACCCAACGGGGCCCGGTGCCCGCGCCGCTCGGCCGAGTCGTCCATCCCCTGCGGCCCGGCCAGCGGATCGCCGCCCTGTTGGAGCACGAACCGCCGGTAGTGCGGGGCCTCGGTCGTTTTTACGCTGTACGGCTGCTGCCGGGCATGGCGCCATAGCTTCGCAAAAACCTCTTCGTACTCTTGCGGCTTGATCCGCTCTTCCTCGACGCCCCGGCCGACCGGCACGAGAAAGAAGGCCGCCCACATGGCGATACCCTGCGACGTGAGCAGCTCGGCGATCTCGTCGACCTGGTGGACGTTCCGCCGCGCGATCGTCGTGTTGATCTGGACGGCCATTTCCAGATCCCGGGCGTTGGCCAACATCTCCAGGGTCCGCTCGAAGCTGCCCTCGAAGCCGCGGAAGGCGTCGTGCACCTCGGCGGTGGCCCCGTCGAGACTGATTCCCAGCCGCCGGACGCCGGCTCCCCGGGCCCGTTCGAACGCCGTGCGAGTGGCCAGCGGTGTTGCCGACGGTGTCAGGGCAACCTGCACCCCCTGGCCGATTGCATAACGGATCAGGTCGAACAGGTCGGGGCGCTTAAGGGGATCGCCCCCGGTGAAGACCATCATCGGCGCCCGCGGAAACGACGCCACCTGGTCGATCAGGGCCTTCGACTGCTCGTGGGTCAGTTCGTCCGGGTGCCGCTCTTCCTGGGCCGACGCCCGGCAGTGCTTGCAGACCAGATCGCAAGCCAGCGTCGTCTCGTAGTAGAACATCAGCGGGTTGCGGCCGAAGTCGGTTTTGCTGTAGGTGGAGTGGTTCATCGGGGCTGGTTTTCTCCGGATTTCTGCGAAGCCGCAAGCGGCCAGGTACTATCCACTCTCCACTCTCCACTATCCACTGCCCTCTGTCCACTCTCCACTACTCCTCGTCCAACCTTTCGCCCCCCGGGCCGCAGGTGTCGCGGATCACTTCGCGCCGCAGGACGGAGTAGTAGCGGAACCGGGCAGGCATGTGCGAGCCGACCGACGCGATCACCACCACGGACATGAGGATCCACACACGGTACGGCCAGCAGTAGGGAACCAGGCACATCAGGCCGATCTTCGCGTATGTCGCCAGCCCGCGAACCTGGTGGAACCAGACCGGCCGAAAGTTCGTCTCCGCGATAGTCAGGGCAACGCCGGTCCCGATCGTCCACCACAGGCACGGCAACAGTCTCTCGCGGGGCACATCGAAAAAGTGCCCACCCAGCAACACCGCCATCGCGGCAATATGGGCGGTCCGCAGGGCGATATTCCACGCCCGGGGGCTCGAAAGAAAGCCTTGTACGGAGGAAAGGAACCGGCCCATAACGATGCGCCACCTAATGCCAAAGTAGCAGGCACACTCCGTGTGCCGTCCGCGACTCCATTGTAACGTCTCGCGCGCTTTCCTACAAAGCCGCGACCGATGGTCGCGCCGGGCGGCACCAAAAGCCGTTCCCCGCGCCGCGCGGCGCGACCAACGGTCGCGGCTTTATAGTATGATGGACAAATCACGCGTAGCGCCGCGGACGGCACACGGAGTGTGCCTGCTACTTCTCTCGGCTGCGGCGTTCGTCTTCTTCCATCTGCTTGATCGTGACGCCCGTTTCGAGCGAGTGGCGCTTGATCTTGTCGGGCAGATCCTTCGGCGGGGGTTTCACCTGCTTGAGCACGATGTCGTCGAACTCGACCACGCCCGCCCCAAGGTAAGCATAGAGCATCACGCGGCCCCACCTCGGCGTGAACTGCGTGTGTTTCGGCGTGAACTCCTGGCTTTGGGTGTTCCACTCGTTCTTGGGGCCCTTGAGATTCTGCTGGCTGCGATAGACCTCGCGGTCCTGGGAGGGTTGCTCGTCGTCGCCCGGCGAACGCTCCGCCGTGCGCTCCGATTCGCGCTGGTATTTCGTACCCATCCGGTCGTAACACTTGATGAAGACCTTGACGGCCGGGCCGTTGGTCCGCCAGCGGCACTGGAACCGGTACATGGCCAGCTCTTCGATCGGGAACGGCTTGCTGTAGTACATCACGCCGTAGCTGTCGCCGGTGGCCTTGTCGAAGGTGAAGCGGACCACGCGGTTTTTCGGGTTGCCGGCCTCGGCGATCCATTTGACTTTGTTACCGAGCGGCTCGCGGGGCTGGGCCCCGGTCGATTCCCAGCCCTTGGGGATCTTCCCGCTGCCCTGCTGGAAATCGCCGATCACCAGGTTTGGGTTCTTTTTCCAATTCTCTTCGATCGACTCGTCGACCGGCGGCGGCCCGCCCGGCTTGCGGCCGTAGAGCGCGTCGAGCATCTCCTTGACGTACAGGTGCGGGATCTCGCTGACCGACTTGGTCCGGGCCTTGCGGTCGTAGATGACCTTCGGTTTCGGACCGCTGAAATCGACGCACTTGAGCACCACGTCGTAGACTTCCCATTCGTGCCCCGGCACGCGCTCGACGCTTCCCCAGATCCCGACGTGGGCCCCGAAATCCTCCCGGACGATCTTCTTCATCTCGTCGAGCGACCGCTCGGGCGACGGCTTCCGCCCGTTGGTCTTGCAGGTGTCGCGGACATCGAGCATGGTCTCGGGAATGACGAACTTGCCCTGCTTGTTGAGTCGCTGCCAGAGCATGTCGCCGACCTTCTCGCCGTAGACGCCGTCGTCGAATTTCGAGACGAAGTCGAAGGGAATAACGACCTTTTCCTCGGCGAAGGACGGGACGCCGGCAAGAAGAGCGAGAAACACAACGGAGAGGAGAAGTCCCCGCGTGTTGTGGGGAGATTGTAAATTGCAAATTGCAAATTGCAAATTGTAAATTGACTTGCAGTACCAATGTGATTTACAGTTTTCAACCAACATCTACGGCTTCTCCTCTTCCAGCATCGCTCCGCCGGCGTTGAGCCGCTCGAAGTACTGGCGGTTCAGTTCTTCCCAGCCCATCGGCGAACCCTCCTGCATGCTGCCGAGGAGTTCTTTTTGGATGTCGGCGGGCAGGTTCGAGGTGGTGTCCTGGCCGACTTCGAATTCGCCTTCGAGGTACTGCTTGACGTTGCGCAGGCCGTCGACCATGACCTTCCGCTGGCGCATGGCGTTTTGATACCGCCCCGCTCGCAGATCGCGCTCGACCTGGGCCATGACGCCGATCATCTTCTTGAGGTCGGTATGGTGGTAGTTCATGATCTGGAACTGGACGTCGATGCCCTCGGCCTTGTTTCGCAGCGCGGCCTGTTTTCCGGCCAGCCGTTGCATGTCTCGTTCGCCGGCGAAGCCGGGTGCTGGACCTTCGAGCCCTTCGCCGCCCTGGCCGCTTTCCTTGCCGCCACCGGTGGCGCCGCCGGTCGGGTCGGTGCTATGGTCCTTGATCTGGCCTTTCATATAGGGATCGGGGGTGAGCCGGCTGGGCGTCTTTCGTCCTCCCTTGCCGACGGCCGTGTCGCCGACGAACTCGCCGCTCGACTTGCCGCTTCGCCCTTCGCCGGCGCGGCCGCCGATTTCGCTCGTGTTGGGCAGCCGGTTTCCGGTCGCTCCTTTCGCGCTCATGTTCGAGATCGGCCCGTCGGCCACGTCCCATCCGGCGCCCTTGTCGAGCGAATCCATCGCGCTGCTGCTGACGTCCTCCATCTCGTCGAACAGGTCCTCCTCCTCTTCCATCAACTCGCCAACGAGGTCTTCCAATTCGCCGGGCAGCTCGGCCAGCGGTGCCTCCTTGCCTTCGTCGGTCAGCGATTCCTCCTGGCTCCATCGTTCTCGGTCGGGGGTGTCGGGCAGCCACTTTTCAAGGTTCGTAACGATCTCCTCGGCCATTTCCGCCCCCAACTGCTCGAGCGGCACCGCGATGTCGGCCGTCTTCTTCAGCAGGGCGTCCTCGGCCATCTTGATCTCGGTCTGGATCTCGACCAGCTCCT
>CAZJRB010000090.1:0-17306 GCA_964547995.1 uncultured Planctomycetaceae bacterium
GAACTCGCTTTTTGTTAAATCTTAAATCCAAATGCTAGCACCTGCATAATGTTGCGCAGTGCCGGGGCTTTTCACTATCCGCTATCCGCTCCCCACTTGGCCAACTGCGTGTCGCGTGTGACGGCTGTAACGGTTATTCGCCGCCGCCGGGCTCGCCGGGATTACCCGGATTTGCATTGCGCGGGTGCCCGTGATAACGTAGATTTTGAGAGGCAAGCCGGCCGTGAAAGGAGAATTCCATGGCGAAGAAGAAGACCACGAAGAAGCCGCTCGACACAACCGAACCTGAGGTGGCCACGACACCCGAGGTCCAAGAGGCCGCCGAGGCCGTCTGCAAGGCGAAAAGCGAACTGCAAAAGGCCCAGGAGATGTACCAGAAGGTCCGCAAGGAGACCACCGACCGCTTGAAGGCCGTGCGGGAAAAGACCGTCGGCGACCTGATCGACGATACGCTCCAAACGGTCAAGAAGCACCCGGGCCCGGGGTTGATCGTCGCCGGAGTGCTCGGGTTCTTGCTGGGGCGGCTGTTTGGGAAGCTCTTCGGCCGCTAGTGCGTATGACAATTGAAACTGCGGGTGCCATGCCCACGCTTGCCGTGGGCATGTTTGTGGGCGTTGCAGAACATGCCCACGCTTGCCGTGGGCATGGCACCCTGCTTATCCCACTGCCGCATGTCCCCAGAATCCACCCAACCCGATCCCGAAAGGCAAAAACGCGATCTGCGGCTGCGCATCGGGCGGCTGCGGCGGCGGATCGACGGCCGTGTCCGCGCAGCCGGCCAAAGCGGACGGGAACTCTTCTCGTGGCGGACCTACGTCAAGGGGCTTCCCGGCGCCGCGATCGTTGGGGCGGTGGGTGCGGGGATGGCGCTCTCCGCCGGGTTGTCCCGGCGACGGCTGGCCCGATGGCTCGGGTTTTTCCTGATCCGGCGGGCCTCCAAACGTTTCGGCCACGTCCTCTGCAAAGAGGCCGAACAAATCTGGAAGGATTCCGCACCGGACCGGAAACCGCACCGGAAACCGCGAGGAGCCGCCGATGAGCAAAGATAGGCAACTGCTGTTGGCGGACCTGAAGCGGGAGATCGGCTCGCTCGGGGCGGAGCTGCGCGAGAGCGTCGAGCTGCGATGGCGGCTCGCGCAGATCGAGCTGCAATCCGACCTCCGCTTGGCCAAGAGGCTCGCCGGCGTCTTGCTGATCGTGTCGGTCATGGTGCTGACCGCATTGCCGGTGCTAACCGTCTGTCTCGCCCAACTGTGCGACGGGTGGCTGGGTGTTTCCACGACCCTGTGGCTGGCGATCGCCGGGTTCGTGCTCCTCGTCGGCGGCACGGCGGGAGGCTACACGGCCTATCGCCGATTCCGGCGGAGTTTCGCCGGTCTGGAGCAGACCATCGAGGAGCTTCGCGAAGACCTCGCCTGGCTGCAGGAGTGGACGGGCCGGGGGAAGGAAGCGGCCGCGGAAGAGAACGACGCAGATCGGGAGGAGGGCACCCGCCCCGGGACATGACGCGGCCCGCCGCCGCAACCAAAGAGATTGCAAAATGCAAATTAAATTGCAAATTGCGGTAGTACCCCATGTCACTTGAAACTGTCAGTACGATGGCTCTCCGAAGCCGTCGACAAACCGCGTCGGCCTCGGAGGGCCAACGCACAAAATCAAATGCAATGGGGTAGTAGTGTCCTAACTAATTCAGTGTTGCCAGAACATCTAACAACTCTTCTAGCGACAAGCCACGGGGCGTCAACTCACTCCAATGTGCCGTCTTTCTTGCGCACCCACCCGCGAATGTCAAAGTACGAACAATATCTCTGATATTCTTGCTTGGCTCTTGCTTTCTCCTCAGGTGTTATGGGCAACTGCTTTTCTGGAAAAGGATCGTCAAGGAGTGCGCCAACCTGCATCCACTTCAGGGCCGTGCCCTCCGTAGGAGAGATTTCGAAATGACAGCGGTTCTGAGATTCCTCGACCGGCTTATACTGAGCAAGAAACTGCGATGTGAGAAGTGGCGATTGGTTTAGCACGCCTAAATCAATGAGAGCAACATGAAAGAAACGGTTGTTATCCGGCTGCAAAACTATAGAGCATTCCTCCGTGTGGATACACGAACACAAATTGGTCGAGAATAAGGGGTGCTGGAGAACGTATTTCCAATACCTCTTCTTTAGTTTGAATCCGTACTCCGGCTGCTCGTTATCGTCGTCCTCGTAACGCTTTGCCACATCCTCCTTCCGAAGATTTCTGAAAAACTTCCCTGATGGTGTCGTATCTCCGGGCTTCATGTTGGGAGGAGTCTGGTTATCAACGCAGTTCTGATACATCCCAGTTCTCAACTGCCAGACACGAATTCAATGAATGAGGCAACTACATCGAAAGCACTGTGAAGAATCCGGGTAACGGGGGGAGTTGGCTCACTGCCCACCCGTCGTGTCAATTCGTATACCTTAACCGATGGCCAGGGCGAATCGCTTGCTTCCACCATCCATTGCAGACGCCCTTGTGGGACGACCCAATCAACGATAACCCGTCCAAGCGGTCCCGTCTCGATCTCAGCCTCCAACTCATCCGGGTTCTCGAGTGCTGCCATCGCTGCCCGAACCAAGAATTCAGCACTTTCAACGGCAAGCGGGCTTGCACTAAGCTCGTCCTCTCCATGTTCCGATAGGAGCGATTTGTGATCTGCGAACCACTTAGGTAATTCTGCGAGTTCGGGCTTCTCCAATTTGCCCATCAAGATATGGCTTCTGGCCGCGGCCAATTCACTTACAACGTCGAGTTCCCCCCAGATCGTTGAGATCGCTCTAAGTCCTCGCGATGGTTCAACATGCTCATACGCCGCCCGAATCGCGTCAGAGACCATTTGGATTCCATCTTGCCATTCCGAAGGGGTCTCAACCGCTGAACCGGACTGCACTTCAATTCGCCCCGCTGGTCGCGTTATTCTACCTTCAAGAGTTTTAGGCCCTTCATCCGTATGCACGGCGGCCTCAAACCGTTGTGAGTTCCGCACTTCCATCACACCTTCGATTGACAGCATCTTCGTTGTCGCCTCTGCACGGGCAATCCGTACGGCCTGAATCTTGTCTTCTCCCTTGATGACTGCTTGAGTGTAGAAACGCCGCATGTTCTCTTCGTATTCTCGAAACAACCGATCCTCCAACTTAACCTCATGCTTCCCCGCAAGAACGTTGCTCATTGCGCGCTCCTTTCGTCAAGCGTTGCAGCAGTGAACGGTATCACAATTGATTTATCTCGCAGAGCACGGCGAATGGCAGCAAGCTTGGTCTTTGCAAAGGCGATTTTCTTGGACAGGTCAATTACATCCGCTTCTCTTAGGCGTACCTGAATCCGCGATGATCCCCCATTTGGTTCGATAACGTCCAAGACCAAGGTAGAGATTGGAATAGCACCTTCGATCTCGGATCGCTGTTCGTTGAAGACGGGCCGAACATCACAAATGATCTGGACATCTTCCAACTCTGCGCCGATCGCTTCAACCAGCTTCTCCGCTTTGAACTGGCGAGCAAAACCGGTCGGCTCACAGATGAGGGCTTGTATTCGTTTCTCCGCCTTCTCGCCGTCCTCTTCACTGATCGCTTCACGAAGCCTTATCTGCTTCCGCAAGATTCCAAGGGACTCGTCCAAGGGTTCGTCCGCCTCGCGAAGCATTTCGTTGAGTCGCCAAATGAAATGTGAGACGGTGTCGGACATGTCATTGTCCGTCAGCACACCGGCGACAACTGTGGAGAGGGTGTTGCGATCGAGAAAGAGTCGCTGTTCTCTGAGTGCCTTCGCAAGATCTGCAAATAGGTCATCCTCAAGTTGAAGAATGGTTTTGAGATCAGAGACGAAGCCTTCGTCCTCAGTAAGCCTCTCGGCAAGCATCCTGAAGGGTAGTGAAGTCCGAAATAGGAATGAAGATTTCGCCATCTGATACCTTTATCGTAATGCCGATACGCCGAAGTTTCCCTGATTGTTGGCATCCGCCAAGAAAAATCAAGACCGACCGCGGTAGCCTCAAGTTCCAGGTTAGCCAACAAACGATAAGGGTGCAATGCCCGGCAAAGGCTCCCTGCTATAGAGGGGGGGCATGCTATTGGTCCAACTCCCCAAACACCCTCAATTCTGACCGCCCCGTTTGCCAATGTCAAAGAGTTTACCGAGCCAGGGTCTTCGTACCCTACCGCCAACTGCCTTGCTTCCACCGTAGCCGCTTCGTTTTGCGTTTTAGCAACACACTATCAGGACACTACCTAAATTGCAGATCGCAAATTGGCTCGACTCTGCGTCGGCGGCGCTGCCGTAGCTCCCAGCAAGAAGAGCTGCCGGCTCTGCAGGGAAGCCGGTTCTCCCACGATTTGGGTTATCCGTCGCGGCTCTTCAATTTGCAATCCGCAATCTGCAATTTGCAGTGCCTTCGCTAAACCGTTTCACCGCAATGAGTTGCGCCAAACATGCGCGCACGGTGCGAAGAAGTCATACCGTAAGACTCTAAAGAACCGAACGTGGTGGGCCGGGGGCGGGTGCCCCCTCCTATCCTCTCATGCGAGCGTCGACGGTCCGCTGCCACTACGTATACGCGCAATCCATTCCGAGTCGCGTCTTCAGCACCTCGAACCGTCGGGCATGCTGCTCGTTGGACGAGTGGACGTGTTCGGCCTCGGTGAGGAACTTGATGCTCTCGTTGCAGTTGACGTTCCAATCACGGAGGATTGCCTCGTACTGCCGGAGATCGTCGCCGTAGACGATCAGCAGCTTGTGCTCGTCGAACTGGATTTCCTGGGGGACGTCGGGGTTCAGCACGGCCAGGCCGGTGCAACCGTCGTTGGTCAACAGGTCTTCGTGTTCCCAGAGGATGCTCTTGAGCACCGGAATGTCGATGTGTTCGCGGTAGAGGTCGGTATGGCCGCCCGCTTCGCGATGGCTCGTCTCGAGCACGACGTCGACCACGTTTCCCAGCGGATCCAACATATCCATGAAGACGTCGAACAGGTTGACTTTCGAGACGGCGGCCATCAGGACGGGCACGCTCGTGTGGTTGTGCTCGTCGTGATAGGTATCGTGCCGGTAGCCCTGGCTGGGCACCACTTGAAGATCGTACGAGGGGCGTACGGCGTCGGTCAGCAGGAAATCGCCGTAGCGGGCAACGCCCAGGTGGGACTCCAGCTCCTCTTCGCCGAGGTGTTCGAAGCTGCTGTCGCCCGACGGCATCGAGCCTTCGCGAAAGACGTTTCGGAAAAACTTCTTCAGGAAGCCCATCGGTGTTTTCTTCTTCACGTGGTAAACGGCTATTGAGCTTTGGGAAAGGGCCGAGTCGGGTGTCGGAAACTCTCTAGAAAACCGTAGGTTACACTTCGCCTCGGATGCGCCGACAAATCCTGACTTCAGACCTCTCGGTTCAATCGGCCGCCGCAAAAAGCGGAACAACCGATACGCACCGCACAATCCTTGCGGACGACAAGAGGACGGATAAGCTTCGGTGATTTCGGACGCTGCTTGCCATAAAGCCGCGACCGGTGGTCGCGCCAAGCACTGCCGGAAACAACGGCAACCCAGGTTCGGCGCGACCACCGGTCGCGGCTTTCTGATCGAAATGCCGAACTTGTTCTTGAGCAGTCCCTAGGCAAGTCTACCACCTGGAAAACGGGCCGGTTGCCGGTAGGGGTATTTCACGCAAGAAATCCTTTTCGGCGCGGGAAGATGTCCAGATCACGGCGGGTTTGCCTCGCCGGTCCTCTGGTCACGAGCCCCCGCAGCCGGTACACTCGGTTCATCGCGCAAAACAACCCCGGTGAACGGAGACCGCCATGACCGCCAAACCGCTCCGAATTGCCTGCGCTTTTGTTCTTGCCGTATCGTTCGGGATTCTCGGCTGCGACCCCGGTGCCGACCTGCCCTGGACGGCAACCGGCGGCAAACCGGCCGATACCGACGACGCCCCGGAGGCCGACCGGCAACCGCCGGCGCCCGAAGCGTCCGGACGCGAGACCTGGGATATCTACACCATCCAAGACAGCCGGGTCGGCTACGGGCGGACTTCCGTCAAGGAGGTTTCGCGTTCCGGGCAGCCGTTGCTCCGGGTCGAGGGGATGATGCAAGTGACGGTGAAGCGTTTCGGCGAGGAGAGCAAGCAGGAGATGCGTTTCGAGAGCATGGAGACGCCCGAGGGGGTCCTGGTCGGCTTTGACGTGACCATGGAGCAGGGCCGGGTGCCGGTGAGAGTCATGGGCAGCGCGTTCGGCGGCCAACTCAGGCTGGAGACGGTTACCCATGGAAAGAAGACGACCAGCAAGATCCCCTGGAAACCCGAGTACGGCGGATTCCACGCACCGGAACAGACGCTGCTCGACAAACCGATGAAACCCGGCGAGAAGAGGACCATCCATGCCCTGATCCTCGGAGTCTTCCAGGTCGCCGCGATCGAGATGCACGCGAAGGACTACGAGCCGGTCAAGCTGCCGACCGGTACGCGCGATCTGCTGTGCATCGACACCATCACCAGGTTTCCCGACGGGACGGCGCTGAAGGGAACCGTCTGGACCGATCGGACGGGCGAGATGTTCAAGGAGTTCACGCAGGCGATGAACCTGACGACGTATCGCGTCCCCAAGGAAATCGCCTTGGAGGAAACGGAGCCGTCCGATCTCGATCTCGGGCTGGATATCGCCGTAAAGCTCGACCGGCCGATCGTGAACCCGCACGAAACGAAACAGATTCGCTACCGTGTGGAACTGGAGGGCGGCGATCCGGCAACGGTGTTCGCCTCGGGGATTTCGCAGAAGGTCGAGTCGATCGACCCGCACACGGCCGAGGTGACCGTCTACGCGGTCCGCCCCGGCGACGACAACGTCAACCCGGACGCCCCCGCCGATCCCCCAACCAGGGCCGACCGGGAGCCGAACAACTTCATCCAGAGCGACGATGCGGTGATCGTCGCGGACGCGAAGAAGGCGACCGGCGACCGGACCGATCCGTGGCAGGTGGCCGTCGCGCTGGAGAAATACGTCCACGACGAGATGACCGAGAAGAACTTCTCGCAGGCATTCGCCACGGCGGCCGAAGTGGCGAAATCCCGCGAGGGCGATTGCAGCGAACACGCCGTCTTCCTGGCCGCGCTGGCCCGGGCACGCGGAATCCCCGCCCGCGTCGCGTTCGGATTGATCTACCTCGCGCCGGAGAAGGCATTCTTCTACCACATGTGGACGGAGGTCTATGTCCGGGGCCGCTGGGTCCCGCTCGACGCCGTGCTCGCCCGGGGCGGTATCGGCGCGGCCCACTTGAAACTCGGCAACAGCGATCTCGAAGGGGCGACGGCGATGAGCGCCCTGCTGCCCGTCATCCAGGTAATCGGCCGACTGAAGGTCGAGAGACTGTAGAGTAGCAGGCACACTCCGTGTGCCTGCTACTTTCAATCCAAGCCCGTTGCCTGGGATTTCTGCCGCTCGATTACCTTCGCAACGCGGTGTCGCGGGCGGCGATCAGCACGACCCGCCGCGATACGGCCCCGGCGTCGTAGAGCCGGTGACCGCCCGTCGTTTGGTAAGCCACCCCGCTGAGGTCGACCCGGCGCCGCAGTCGATCGATGCGATGTTCCGGCAGCGAGAGGACGGTCCCGGGTTCGAATTTGGGCAGCCCCTCCAGATCGACCCGCCGGATCTGGCCGTCGCGCAACCCGGCGCGAAGGTCTTCATCGAGATAAAACACCAGGGAGGAGGTCTGCTCCTCGGCGATCAGCAACTGGTCGGGAATCTCGCCCTGCCGGTTGAAGTAGTACGCCAGGTCGCGGGCCGAGGTGTTGGCGGCCAGGTGTGGAAGCGCGACCGTGATGATGACGGTGAACTGGAGCGCGATCGAGGAGATCGACGCCGACAAGGCGGCCTGGAACCGTTCCCTGAGCCAGAAGATCACCGGAAGCAGGGCGGTCGCAGAGACCACCGCTACGGCCACCCAAACGGGCCACGAAAACCGGACGCCGAATTTCGCCTGGGCGACCAGGATCGCCGCGAGCGGGACTATCGGACCCGCGATGCACGACGGCAGGAACGTCCTTGCCAGCGATCGCCGGGCGTCTTCGCTCAACACGCCGTCGAGCAGACGCCCCCAGCCGACTGCCGCGAGAATCGCCACCGCCGGAAACACCGGCCAGAGGTACGTCGCCAACTTCGAGTTGGCCAGCGACAGGAGCAACGTACACGCAATCAGCCAACACCACAGGAGCACCATGGCCCCGTTCGGTTTGGCGGCCCCGTTCGGTTTGGTTTGCTCCGGCAAGTCGTCTTTCCGCCGGTTTCGCCGTGCCCAACTGTCGCGAATCGTTACCGGCAAATACGCAATCCAGGGCAGTCCGCCCCCCAGCAGGATCGGCAGATAGTACCACCAAGGTGCTCCGCCGTGAAACTGTGAATCGGTTGCGAAGCCGAGCAGGTGCCGCTCGACGAAGAAATAGTAGAGGTAACCGGGCTGGCGGACCTCGACGGCGATGTACCAAAGGGAGGCAATCCCCGCGGCAATCGCCAAGGCGGCCGCCCCCCGCACGCAAGCGGCCACGCTCAACCGGCGCAACACCACCAGGTAGCAGCCGTACGCAACCCCGACCAGCGCGATACCGACGAAGCCCTTCGTCAGCACGGTCAACCCGAGCAACATGCCGATTGCGACGGCGTATCCCTCGGCGGTCCGGCGCGACCGGGCAAAATCCGATTCCCAGAACAACAACAGTGCAAGGTTCATCAACGGGATCAACGCGACGTCGTGCGCCGCGGCTTGGGCCAGCGCGACCGGCAGAATCATCGTCCCGTAGAACAACCCGGCGACCAACCCGATCGTCCGCCCGAACATCCGCCAGGCGACGATCGCCGTCGTGACGGCCCCAAGCAGCCCGAACATCAGCCCGGGCAGACGTACGGCCGCTTCATGGAAGCCGAACAACCGCAGCGAAAGGATCTGTGCCCAGAAGTAGAAAATCGGCTTGTCCAGGAACGGCTCTCCTAGAATGGTGGGGACGATCCATTCATCCCGCTCGACCATCTCCTGGGAGACCGCGGCGAACAGGCCTTCGTCGGGATCCAACAACGGGACGTCCAGCGTCATCGGGTAGACGAAGATCACGGCAGCCAGGAACGCCGCCAGAACAAACAGCCATCGAATTCCGCTGCCCGCTTCGCCGGTTGCCATGGAATGTGCCTCCTTGCACGGGGGAGAGGCGGGAAGCCTATCCGAAAAAGCCGGCTGGGAGAAGGGCAATTCTCCGCGTTCCCGCCGCTACGCCTTCTCCCACCCTTTCTTGATGTTCTCCTTGAGCATCTGCTCGGCGATGGCGACGGCGGCGTTTTCGGTCGGGGCGAGTTTCGCTTCCTTCTTCAGCGGCTCCTTCCGCGAAGAGCTGTAGTCCGTCCAGTACACGACGTAGGCCGGGTAGTCGGGGTCCTTGTCTTCCTTGTTGGTCTTCCATACGACCAGTTTGCGGACCGCGGTCACGCCCTTGGTGGTCTTCGTATAGACTTCGCGCCGGAGCAGTTTGCTCGGGGGCAGCTCGATTGCTTCGGCGGCCGCCTCGACCTCCGAAACCAGGACGCGTTCGAGGACCTGCTCCATGCGGATGTCGGTCGGGTTGACGCCCTTGTCGTCGCGGATGCGGACCAGCACGGGGTGCAACAACGACGCGCCGGGCATCTTGCGAAGCGGCGTCCAGCCCTCGGCGGCGTCGTGATTGAGCACCATCCGGCTGATCGGCGCCCCGGACGAATCCTCGTTCTGGATGTCGGTAACACGGACCTCGACGACCATCTCCGGCTTGACGAACCGGAACAGGGCCCCGCTGCTGCTGGCATGGCGGAAGCGGGAGGACGTCTGTAGCGGCGACAGGGCGGTCATCAGTTCCTTGCGGACGTCGTCGCTGCCGACCGCGCCGCACGAGCCGGCCAGGTGGAAATGTCCGTCGCGGCGCATCAGGGCCAGCAGCAGCGAGCGGACCTGCTCCGGGTCGTCGGTCCGTTCGGTGTAGCCGATCACCGCGGCGTCGATGTTGATCTGCGGCTTGATTTTGAAGATCCGGCCGTCGGCCGCCCGGGCGACGAGCCCTTCCCCCTTGCCGCCCTCGACCCACTCGGCGTAGAAGCCGGGAACCTTGTCGCCGCCGGAGACCTTTTCCGTGCGGACGACCTTGACCCGTTTTCCGTCGGGCAGGATTCTTTGGAGCACTTCGAGGCGGTCGGGATAGGCGGCAATCGGGGCCTGCGCCCGGTCGTCGCCGCCGGCCACGAGGTCGAACGCCGCGAAGGCAAGCTTCTCGACCTCGGCATCGGCCTCCCCGCCGAGGGCCTTGGCCAGATCGCCGACGCGAGGCCGCGTTTTCTTGGCGGCGGCAAAAAGCTCGCCGGCGATGATGGTCCGTCCCGCGGCATTCGAGGCCGCCTCGGCCGCTTCCTCGATCACAGGGATCTTGCCCACCAGGACCCTACCGCGGGGGCTGGCCAGGTACGGCTCGCCGTCGCCGAAGACCAGAAACCACAAGGCGCCGTCGATCTTCGGCGAGACGTGGAGCGGGCCGGGCGGAAAACAGTCCGGCATTTCGTCGGGTGTGCGCGAGTAGTAGCAACCGGCCACCCGCCGCTTGTAGCCCGAAAGCGTCCCGATCAACTCGGCGTCGGTGATGCTACCCAGCGGCATTTGCTTTCCCTTGCCGCACGGCCTGGCCGATTTCGTCGAATAGCTGGTCATCCGATAGGTTCTCCCGAAGTTGTCCGTGCTACATGTGAAGTTGTAGGGTGGGACCAGCGGCCACTAGGCCGCGCCGGCCCACCGATTTTACTGTTCTTCTCGCGTTGGTGGGCCGGCGTCGCTTCGCTCCTTGTCCCACCCTACAAAAAATCGCAACCTAGACTCCCGCGGGGCGTTTGAGTTCCAGGCTGCTCAGCCGCAGCAGGAGTTGGTATTTCTCGCCGTCGATGCGCCCCTCCAGAAACCCGCGGTAGGGGCTCCCGTTCGATTGGAATATCAGCGGCTCCTTTCCGTTGGCGCCCGCCCCGAGCAAGACCATTACGTTCTCTTCGTGCAATTCCTTGGCCATGTTGTAGAGGAAGTCGTAGGTCAATCCGTCGACGTGCCTAAGCTGGACGGTCCGGCGGAAGAGGAATTTCCGCACCGCCTCGGCCTTGGGGAGCTTGCGGCCGGTCCAGCGGACGGGCAACTCCTCGTTGACGTTGCCGGGCACGTCTTCCGGCTCATGGCGATCCCGTTCCGTGCCGTCGGGTGCAAAGACCACCTCGACCGTCGTCGGGGCGGCGTTGAGCACCTCGCCCTCGCTCGACAGGTAGACGACGTCGGTGGCCCCGATCCGCCGTCCGATCATCTCCATGTCGATCTCGGGATCGCCTTCGATCATCGCTTTCGCGTAGTCCTCGCCGTGCTCTTTCGCAAGCGAGCCGTCGAGACCCGACTCGGTCGAGAGCAGGAACTTCTGAAATGCAACCGTCTTGCCGGGCATGCCGAGCTTCACACTCGGGACGTATTTCAACGGGGCGAAGGCAATCGTTGCGTCCCGCTTCGCGGCGTTCATCAGGTGGACGTTTTGCATGGCTGGGGGCCAGGGGTTAGGGTTAGGGGCTAGGGTACAAAGCCCCCGCACTGCGTGCGGGGGTTCATCTTTCCAGATGAGAATTCCACAAATGCGACTCCAAACATCCAAAAAACATCTAAAACATCTCGAAATCCAACTCGTCGTCCAGGCTTTCTTCTTCAAACGTCTCCCCGGCGAGCTGCTCCAGCTCGCACCACTCGGGCACGATGGGATTGCCGATCAGCGCGAAAATGCCTTCGTCGTTGGCGACCAGGAAGGCCGCCTGGCAGGTGTAATCGGCATAGTAATTGAAGCGGAAACGATACACGTCACCCGCGTCGAGCGACTTCTGCAATGCCGGGTCCAGCTCGACTTCGTCGAGCAGATAGACCGATTCGACCTGGAGATCGAGGACCGTTTCCGCCGGGACGGGGCCTTGAAGCTCCTGGGCGTCGCCGAGCGTGGAGGGGGATTTCTCGACCACGTTTCCTTCGCCGTCGATGCCCACCAGCTCGCCGCGCGGGATCTGGTCCCCGTCCTCGTTGAAGTATCCCTGCGAGGTCATCTTCGCACGGATCAGCGTCGTGCCGTCGTCGGTCAAGGCGGCGCGTTCGCACGGCTTGCCGCTCGGATCGAGGACCAGCCGCCGGCGCTTGCCGTAGATCATCGACCGGTCGAGTTTCCTGAAATTGAATTCCGACGTTTTTCCCTGAAGAGAAACGGCAATCGTCTTCTTGGCCATCAGCAGAACACCTCGCAATTCAGGGTGGCGCCGTGGTTCCAACGGACCCCCGGGCGCGCAGTGCCAGGGCATTTACTCTGAACTCCCGGCTTAGCATCCTACCGTACCGCCGGGTGTTTGTCCAGCACCCCCCTTGCCGCATCACGGACGTCCCTGCTACGCTGTTCTGTTGGGGAAACGTTGTCCGAACACCCGTACGACGGCCCATAAAGCCGCGACCGTTGAGGCTGTGACTTTTTGTAGGGAACGCCCTCTGTGGCGTTCCGAAACCCGGAAAACACGCTCGTTGCTGCTTCCCGGAACGCCACAGAGGGCGTTCCCTACAGACTGAACGTGTCAAACGCCAAAAAGTCACAGCCTCGTTGGTCGCGCCGGGCGTTACCGAAAGCCGTTCCCAGCGTCGCTCGGCGCGACCAACGGTCGCGGCTTTATACCGTGGCATCCGGATCTGTATTCCGACAAAGCCCCATAAGCTCGCCGACATGCCAACCGATTTCTCCTTCCAGTTGCACCACCAAGACGCCGGTACGGCGGCACGGCGGGGAACCTTCCACACACCCCACGGCCCGGTCGAGATGCCCGCCTTTATGCCCGTCGGCACCCTTGGCTGCGTGAAGGGCCTGGAAATCGAGCAGGTCCGCGGTACGGGTACGGAGATGGTCCTGGCAAACACCTATCACTTGGCGCTGCGGCCCGGCGAGGAGGTCGTCGAGTCGCTGGGCGGTTTGCACGAGTTCTCCGGCTGGGACGGGCCGATCCTGACCGACAGCGGCGGTTTCCAACTCTTCAGTCTGGCTCATCGCACCACGGTGACCGAGCAGCAGGCCGTTTTCCGGTCCCACATCGACGGCCGGGAAATCAGGCTCTCGCCCGAACGCGCCGTCGCCATCCAGGAAACCCTCGGCAGCGACGTCGCCATGGTGCTCGATCACGTCGTGGCACTGCCCGGCGAGCCGGAGGTAGTCCGGGAAGCCGCCGAACGGACCGTGCGGTGGGCCGAGAGATGCCGGCAGGCCGCCGGCCGAACCGATCAGGCCCTGTTCGCGATTGTCCAAGGCGGAGTCGATCCCGAATTGCGGGCCGATTGTGCCCGACGGTTGGCCGAAATGGGTTTCCCGGGATATGCGGTGGGGGGATTGAGCGTGGGCGAAGAACCGGCCGAGATGTATCGGATACTTGATGCCACGATACCGGAGTTGCCCCGGCAGCGACCTCGCTATCTGATGGGAGTGGGCCGGCCGGTCGATCTGCTCGAGGCGATCGGCCGCGGCATCGACCTGTTCGACTGCGTGATGCCGACCCGAAACGGCCGAAATGCGACGGCCTTCACCGATGAGGGCATAGTACGGCTGCGGAACGCCCAATACGAGCGGGACACAAGGCCGCTGCAAGAGGGGTGTCCTTGTCTCGCCTGCCGGCGAAGTCGCGGATACCTTCGCCATCTTTTCATGGCGGGCGAGATGCTGGGCCCCATGCTGCTCTCCATCCACAATCTGACGTACTACCAGCGTCTATTGTCCGACGCCCGAACGGCAATCGAAGTGGATCGATTTGCAGCATTTCGGGCGGAGAAGCTGCGCGGCTGGAGCGGTACGGAATAGTTCCCCTTGTTCGGCGAGTCCCGAGGGTTTATGATACCGAACTTACCAACACATCGTTGAATCCGCTTGACGATTGGGGATCGCCGTGGTGTCAACATTTCTGGCTGAATTGCTGTTGTTTGCTCAAGAAGGGGCCGGCAACGGAGGCGGAGGTGCGGGCGGCGGGGGAGGCGGTGGCCTCGGCGGGTTGCTGATCCCCTTCCTCGCGATCGGATTCTTGTTCTACCTCTTGCTTCTGCGACCCCAACAAAGGGAACGGGCCAAACGCACGGACATGCTCGCGGCAGTCAAGAAAAACGACCACGTGGTCACCATCGGGGGGATTCACGGCGTGGTCACCAATGTCCGTGCGGAAGCGGATGAAGTGACCATCAAGGTCGACGAATCGAACAATACCAAACTTCGCATGACGCTCAGTTCGGTCGCCAGAGTCCTGACCGACGACACGTCCGGCGAGAAATCCCAGTAGAAGTAAAGCGAGTGCAGGAAACGTTTCTTATGCCGTCGCAAGCCATTTCGCTAATGATTGCAGCTTCCGCTGCGGGAGCCGGTGAGGCCGCGAAGCAAACCCTGCCGTGGCAGGTGGTATTGCTGATCGTACTGGCCCTGCTGACCGTACCGTTTATCCTCGGCGGATACCTGGCGAAGAAGATCCGCATGCCCGACTACGGGTGGAAGATCGGGTTGGTGCTCTGCACACTGGCCAGCGGGATCGTGGTTATCGTTTTCGGGTGGCCGCCGAAACTCGGCATCGACCTCAGCGGCGGAGTAATACTCATCTACGAAGTCGACCAGTCGAAGAAACCGAGCGACGAACCGCTCACCTCGGAGCAAATGGAGCAACTCATCCGCGCCGTCAGCAAACGGGTAAACCCGGGCGGACATAAGGAAGTAACCATCCGCGAATGCGGCGTCGAACAGATCGAGATCATTGTCCCCAACGTCAGCGAAGCCGAAGCCAGGCAACTGGAACACATCATCAGCGCCGCAGGAACCCTCGAATTCCGTATCCTGGCCAACAAGAAAGACCACCGTGCCTTGATCAACCAGGCGCTCGGCGAGGACGCGAAAACGGTCAAGGACTCCGAGGGAGAGCGGCGCGCCTGGTGGGTCCCGGTCAACCAGGGCCGGGAAGAGGAACTCAACTACCCCGAAATTGCCACGCGGACCCAGGAAATCGGCGAAAGGACCGTTACGGAAATCCTCGTCGTCGAAGACGACTTCGACGTGACCGGCGAATACCTGATCCGGGCGAGTCCGGGCACCGATCGCCGCGGCGACCGGTGCGTGAACTTCATGTTCAATACGGTCGGGGGGAAACTGTTCGCCATGCTCACTTCGGAGAACCTGCCCGACAAAGTCCAGGAAGGTTTCACCCGGAAGCTGGGAATCATTCTCGACGGCGAACTCTATTCCGCGCCTTCCATTCAAGATACGATCTTCGAGCGGGGCGAGATTACCGGCCGGTTCTCGAAGGACGACATCGAAAGCCTCGTTGATGTTCTCAACGCCGGCGCCTTGCCCGCCGCCCTGGCCAAGGAGCCGATCAGCCGCCTGTTTACCGGCCCCACTCTCGGAAAAGATACTATCATCAAGGGCAGCTACGCCATCGCGGTCTCGATGATCCTGGTGTTGCTGTTCATGCTCGTCTATTATCGTTTCTCGGGCATCGTCGCCTGCCTGGCGCTGGTGGCAAACCTGGTCCTGATTCTGGCGATCATGATTGCAGTCAAGGCGGCGTTTACGCTGCCGGGGCTGGCGGGCCTGGTCCTGACCGTCGGCATGGCCGTCGACGCCAACGTGCTGATATTCGAGCGGATTCGCGAGGAACTCGCCCGCGGCGCCGCCTTGCGCATGGCCATCCGCAACGGCTTCGGCCGCGCCACGACCACCATCGTCGACGCCAACCTCACTACCCTGATCACCGCCACCGTGCTCTGGACCATCGGCACCGAGCAGATCAAAGGTTTCGCCGTCATCTTGTGGCTGGGCGTCGTGATGAGCATGTATACCGCCATCTTTTGCTCCCGGGTGATCTTTGACATTGCCGAGCGGCGCCGCTGGCTCACCAAGCTAACCATGATGCGGATCATCGGCGGTACGAAAATCGATTTCATCGGCATGCGCCACATGGCCGCGGTCGCCTCGGTCGCCGTCATCGTGATCGGCATGATCGGCGTTGTCGCCCGGGGAAAGGGGCTCCTGGACATCGACTTCACCGGCGGCAGCTCCGTCCAGATCCTCTTCAATAAGGACAGGCTGGAGAAGATCGACGGCGAGGTGCAGGGCGTCGATATCGGAGGAATCCGCGAAAAACTGAGTGACCTGCCCGATCTCGCCGTTAGCAGCCTCCGAATCGAGGGCGAGCCGAAGGGCATCAGGTTCATGATCAATACGTCCGAAGCCGGCTTCGAAAAGGACCGGAAACGCCGGGCGATGATGGACGTGCTCCGCGAGCAGCTCGACGAAGTCTTTGGCGCCCAAGCGGGAACCGCCAAATACGAACAGGCCGCGAAGCCAATCGGTGAGCAGCTCGACACGCTCCTGAAGGCCGAACGCGATTCCGACCAGCACAAAGCGGCCACCAAGGAACTCGACCGGCAAATCGACGACGTCTTTGCGGGTGCAACCGACCCCCAAAGGCGCGATGCCGCCCTCAAAGCCGTCAGGCAACGGCTCAAGGAAATCCAGCAAACATCCGTCGAAATCGTCGAGGAGCACCTCCACGTCGTCTTCGGCGATCAGTTGGACTCGAACTCCCTCGAAATCGAGAAACTCGAAGAAATCAAACCGGCCGGCGCCGAAGCGGAAACCCCCACTCCGGAAAAACTCGCTCCGAAAGAACCCTCTCCGAAAGAACCCCTTCCAAAGAAACCAGCGCCGGAGGAGCCCGCCACTGAAGAGCCGGCTTCGGAGGGGCCGCCCGGCAAGAAACCGGCGCCGGAGGAAACCGCCCCCGGGAAGCCAACCGAGGAGCCGACACCGGAAGAGGCAACGACCGAGGAACCGGCGACGGAGGAAACCGCCACTGAAGAGCCGGCCTCGGAAGAGAAACCCGCTCTCGAAAAACCGCCTGACGGGGAAGAGACGACCCCGGCAGAGCCGGCCAAACCGGATGACGGCGAACAGGGACGCCGCGGCGACCTGCCGGACGACTCGGTGTGGGCGTTGGCCGGCGCGACGCCGCTGTTGATGGCGCAAGCCGATCCTCCGGACGATAGAGCGGCCGACGAAACCCCCGATAAGGCGGCGGGGGAAGCTGAAAAGCCGGCCGATGAGACGCCTTCGGACAAACCCGCTGAAAAACCGGCCGATGAGACGCCGTCGGACAAACCCGCAGAAAAACCGGCCGACGAGACGCCGTCGGACAAACCCGCAGAAAAACCGGCCGACGAGACGCCGTCGGACA
>CAZJRB010000090.1:17406-31264 GCA_964547995.1 uncultured Planctomycetaceae bacterium
AACCCGCCGTGGAACCGGCCGATGCGGCCCCGGGCGAAACACCGGCTTCGCAACTCCCCCCTCCAATTCCCCGAAACGCCGCAACCGAAGCGGAACCTGCGAATCCGTTTGCCGGGGGTACGCACGCGTGGTTGAAGTTCAAGCAACCGATCAACCACGACACGCTTGAGGCAATGTTCGTGAAGCACTTCGGCGGCGAAAAGGATACGCCCCGGTTGGACATCTTCAACCGATATTACGAAGAGCAGAGCAGCACCGCCTACGAAGAGTGGCAAGTGAAGATCAAGTTGCCGCCGGGCGAGGCAAAGGAGGTGTTTGACGCGATCAAGATAACGCTGGAAGACACCCCCTACTTTCCTTCTTCCAACACGATCGGCGGGAAGGTGGCCAGAAACACTCAAGCGAAGGCCATCACGGCGCTGATTGCCAGCCTGCTGTGCATTATCGGTTATATTTGGGTCCGGTTCCAGCGGGTGGTCTACGGCCTGGCGGCCGTGATCGCTTTGGTACACGACGTGCTGATCACCCTGGGTGTGCTCGCCTTGAGTGCCTACGTGGCCCCTTACCTGGGTTTCTTGAAGGTCGATCCCTTCAAGATCGGTCTGCCGGTGCTCGCGGCGTTCTTGACGATCATCGGCTATTCGCTCAACGATACCATCGTCGTGTTCGACCGGATCCGCGAAGTGAAGGGCAAGGCCCCGAGGCTGACCAGGGAGATGGTCAATCTCAGTATCAATCAGACCCTGAGCCGGACGTTGCTCACCTCGCTGACGACCTTGATCGTGGTGGTGATTTTGTACTTCGGCGGCGGTCAGGGGATCCATGCCTTCGCGTTCGCGTTGGTGGTCGGCGTGCTTGTGGGCACCTACAGTTCGGTTTTCGTGGCCTCGCCCGCCCTGCTCTGGATGAGCAAGTCGCCGGAGCCGGAGTAAGTCACGGCGGACAACCGTCACATCCTTGCTGGCTGTGCGGACCGGCAGGACCGGTCGCGGCATTTTCGCCAGACCCCGCAAGAGCGTATCTCCGGCGCGCCAAACTGCCGAAGTCCGGCAGGGTTCGCTACAAAGACGGCTCCTCTTTCTCCGACTATTTCCAAAGAGGCATTCATCGATTCGAGCAAGCCGAGAGGGAATCATTGTGGACCGGGGAGTTAAGGTTCTGGCAGCGATGGGGGTCTTGACCGGCGGGATCATCGTGGCGATCATGTTCCGGCATGAATCCCCGCCTCGCCGGCCGGCGACGCCGCGACAAGACGGCCCGTTACTGCTGCGCAAAGAGGCTGGCGCAATGCCCATCGCACCCATGACTGCCGGGGAACATCCCGGCGAAACACACCCGGCCTTGACGGACACGGCTTCCAAGTCGTCGAGGCCGGCGACGGTTGTCGCACCGATGGATTTCGCCGAGCCGCCCCGGCTGCCACGAGGTTATCCGGGGTCGGGCGTACACGGAACGCCGCGCCGCGGAACCCAGGAAAACATGATGCCGGCGGCTCGCCGGGGGACTGATGTGCCGCGAACGCACAAGATCGTTGACGGGGATACGCTGGAAATCTTGGCCGAACGATACTTGGGTTCAACGGATCGCTATCGGGAACTCTACGAGGCGAATCGCGATATTCTCCCCAGCCCCCAGCTCTTGCCGATCGGGGTGGAATTGAAGATCCCTCCACAAGGGATCAAGAAGTCGCCCTCACCGAACATGATGCCCAAGCGCAGGCTAGTGCCGCTGCGCCCGGAGTAGCCGGAGATTGTCGGGATCGTCGGGAGCCGGCGCCCCTCATTCGTAAGGGCGTTTGCGCTCTGCCCAGGGAAGGGGTCTCTTCGCGGCACGCAAATCGATGAAAAGCTCGAGGTGTTTCTCAAGGGGGAGTTTTAAGCCGAGCAACTTGGTCCCCTGTAGCTTGGTATCGAATTCGCCATAGAACAGGTCTTTCTGGGTGTCCGCCAGTTTGGAACGTTTTGCCTTCTTGAGCAAATCCAACAACCGCTTGGCGTTGGCCACCGCCCTGGGATCCCTCTGGCCGACGAAGATCAAGGCGGAAACTTCCCTGCGAAAGTCGAGGGGCACCGGCATGTTGAAATTCATCGAGTCCGGATCCTTGAAAGCCCGTTTCAACGGGGGATCGAAGACCCTGGTTATCAAGGGCTTGGCGCTGGCCAACTTGTTAATTGCCAGGCCGGGTGTCGATTTTTCGGGTGAGATCAATACGAGCGCCTTGACGTCTTGCCCTTGCTTCTTGTTCCCCACCGGCGCGATGCTCCAGTCGTAGTAGGCCCAATTCAACGCCACGGACGCTCCCATCTCGGCGCCCACCACGACCAGCTTCTCGATGTTCAATTTCCCGGCGTTGTTTTCTCCAATCAGGAAGGCCTTCAGCGTGGGCATGTCCATCAGGACCATATTGGTGTATTCCTTGGCACTCATTTTGGCCGCGTCAAGAAGGACAGCCGACCCCCGGCGCTCCTTGCTGCCGCCGTGACCGCGAAGGTCGGGCACCAGCACCGCATGACCCAGTGCCTGAAGACGGGTAGCCAGACCACCGAAATCCTTCCCGCTCCCAAGCGTTCCGGGTTGCGACCCGCGGTGCATGTGCAACAGGATCACCGGTACGGCGTCTTTTCCTTGGTTGCTGGGAAAGTAGGTTGCCGCGAGTTTCACGCCGTCGGGCGTCGTCAGTTGGTCTGCGGGAACTTCCTCCGGCGGCGGGATCGGCGGCGGCTTGTCGTCGGTCTTCGTATCCTGCCCGATCGCCACCGAAACACTGCAAATCAGCGCCGCGGCCAGCAACAACGCAAATCGGGATACACACCAATATCGGTATCGCCACAAATTAAGAGCTTGTTTCGCGCACATGGCTCGATTACCTCGGAGGAAGTCGAAAGATGGGCCGCAGTGGGGAGCAACACCCCATACACTCCATGGTAGATACGCAGGCAGAATAGGTCAATGTTCGGTGTCGCCGGCGGGTGGGGCCCATACGGCCTGATTGGGCTGCCTGCAAACCCCGTTCAGTCGAGCACCGTTGCGTCCATGGCGAAATCGGCGTGGGGATCGTGGGGGTAGAAGTGCCGGGCAACCTGATCGGCCAACACGAGGATCAGCTTGCGACGGAATTCGGCATCCCCCATCGTGCTCGTCTCGATGCCCGTGTTGGGCGGATAGAGCAGTTGGTCGAGCTTCCGCTGAAAGACGATCTTGTCGCCGTCGTTGCAGTCGACCACTTTCACGATGGTATCGGCTTTCCCTTGATAGAGCGTTTGTCCTTGGCGCAGCTTGAAGCCGAGCAATTCGATCCCCACCACCATGTCGGCGTCCAGACCTTTGCCGACCTCGGCAAAATCGGTCCAGTCATTCACGTCGGTCCACTCGCTCACCTTGTTTTGGTTAATCACATTGATTTTTGAGACGTTGGCACGCAGAAGCGCGCCGACTTGCCGGGCAAGGTCCTTGGCCACCTGCGCATCGCGGTACTCGAGCGAGGCCATCGGGCGGCAAACCACGACAACCGTTTTTTCCTTCAATCCGTCATAGTCGGCATCGATGTTCGTACCCTTGACCAGATAGACGACGGTGGTTAGCAGCGAGCGGCAACCCGTGGCCGGAAACACCGCGACTGCCACAAGGATCAGAACGACCAAGAGATATCCACGCCGGCGAAGGGAACGATCCATCATACTTCCTCACATTGGACTTGTTTCGAAGGGCAGTTTTTGCCGGCCGACTAAGGTGAACCCGGCAATGCTCGCAGGATGCGAAGTACCCAATCGACGAGTATGATGGCAACGATTCCAAGTGCGGTGCAAGCGATCATCATCTCGCCGGGTATCCATCCCAACCAGCGGCCGCGTACGGCGGAAATCAGCAACCATGGGACGGCTGCTATTGCCAGCATTCCCAGCAGCGTTCCACCAACATTCGCCCGGAGGGCTCCAAGTAGTTGTCCCCGCACCAGACAGGCCCAGGAGGTCGTCATCCCGCATGAAGGGCACGGTATGCCGAACAACGTCCTGAACGTACACGACGGCAGTCCGAATTGTTCGTGCGTTCCCATACCCCGGGAATCGGGTTTCAATGTCGACGCTACCACGAGCAGGGCGAAAAGCCCCAGAGCTGCCATGACCAGTAACAGCCGATGGAGGGCGGAAAGTGCTGTCGCTCGGCGATTACTTGTCTCAGCCACGTCAGTCCGGTGAGGAGGGTGCGAAAGATAGCCGGAGGCCGGGTATCGTGCAAGGTCGATTCCCACAGAAGCAGGAACCGGATGCTACTGGTCCTCGCCCCCGGGTTTACCCAGATTTCTCATTTTGTTGACCAGCCGGTCGGCCGTTGCCTGGTCAACACAGATACGCCGAATACTGCTAGCATGTCCCGTCTGCGGATCGACGTCAAGAATGGTCCCGTTGAGTCGAACATCCTTGTTGGCCACGTCGAAATGCGTGGGGCGAAAGGTCCGCGTGGTCTCCATCACGCGATCGATCCGCCGGCCGAGGATGCTTTCATGGGGCCCCGTCATACCAACGTCACATTGGAACGCGGTTCCGCCCGGAAGGATCTGCTCATCCGCGGTGGGGACGTGGGTGTGGGTTCCCAGCACTGCGCTAACCCGCCCGTCGAGGTGCCGTCCCATCAGTTGCGCATCGCTGGTTGCTTCTGCGTGGAAATCGACCAGGATCACACGGATGTCCGGCGGCAAGGACGCCAACACCCGGTCGGCTGCTGCTAGCGGGCAATCGACCGGCGGCATGAAGACCCGACCCAGGCAAGTGAAAACGGCCACGGGGATTCCAGCTCGGGCACGGAGGATCATGTGGTCGTGACCGGGGGCTTCGTGCGGGAAGTTGGCCGGCCGCACAATCTTCCGTTCCTGCTGCAAAACGGGGAAGATTTCCCGGCGGCGATAACAATGGTCGCCCAAGGTAATGCCGTCGACCCCGGCGGAAATCAATTCCTGATAGATGGTCGAGGTCAAGCCCGACCCGCCCGCCGCATTCTCGGCGTTGGCAACGACCAGGTCGAGTTCTTCGTCCACCCGCAGCCCCCGCACGGCACGGGTGACGATTTGCCGTCCGGGTTTTCCAACTATGTCGCCAATCAGGAGTAACCGCACGGTAGATCAGGAAATACTGGGGTAATGGGTGTTGTTCATTTTGCCATCTCGACATGCCTGGTTTCCCGGAGGACGGTAACCTTGATTTCACCGGGGTAAGTGAGTTGCTTTTCGAAGGCTTTGACAATGTCGCGGCAGATCTTGGCGGCGGTTTCGTCGCTGGTTTCCTTGGCATTGACAATCACCCGTAACTCGCGCCCTGCTTGAATCGCGAAGGCCTGTTCGACGCCGGTGAAACCGCCGGCGATCGACTCGAGCTCTTCCATGCGTTTGACGTATCGTTCGAGTGTTTCCCGTCGTGCGCCGGGGCGCGCTGCGCTACAGGCATCGGCGGCGGCGATGAGCACGGTGTAGGGACTTTCGATCTTGCGGTCGTCGTGGTGCCCCGCAGCGGCGTGTACGACTTCCGGTTGCTCACCATATCGCTTCAGCAGATCGGCGCCGATTTTGGGGTGCCCCCCTTCCGCCTCGTGATCGGCCGCCTTGCCAATGTCGTGCAGCAACCCGCAACGTCGTGCCAGTGCTCCGTCGAGCCCGATTTCGTCTGCCAGCATCCCGGCAATAAAGGCCACCTCGATGCTGTGCCGCAGGACGTTCTGGCTGTAACTGGTGCGGAAATGGAGCCGGCCCATCAGGTTGACGATCCGCTCGTGCAAGCCGTGGACATCGGCTTCCCGGCAGGCTTCTTCCCCCAGTTTCTGGATGTGCTTCTCCAATTCGCGTTCCGTGTTGGCAACGATTTCTTCGATCCGGGAAGGATGGATTCGCCCGTCGGCAATCAGCTTGTCCAGGGCAATCCGGGCCACCTCGCGACGGATCATGTCGAAGGCACTGACAATGACGACGCCGGGGGTGTCGTCGATAATCACGTCGACGCCGGTGGCCTTCTCGAAAGCCCTGATATTTCGCCCCTCGCGGCCGATAATCCGCCCCTTCATCTCGTCATTGGGAATACCGACGGTGCTGGTGGTGGTTTCCGCGGTGTGGGCGGCGGCGTAGCGCTGCAAGGCGGTCAACAGCATCTCCCGCGACTTCTCGTTGCAGGTTTCGGCAATCTGCTTCTCGTATTTGAGGATCACGTTCCCGGTTTCCTGCTGAAGTTGGGAATCGAGGATTTCCAGCAGCCGGTTGGTGGCCTCCTCGTGGCTGAGCCCGCTGAGTTCGTGCAACGTCTGCCGTTGGAGATCGAGCAGCTTCGAGAGCTCTTCTTTGCGGCGGTTCGTATCCTGGATCCGCTCGGTCAGCTTGCGCTGGGTGTTCTCGACGATCTTCTCCTGTTTCCGGACCTGCTCCACCTGCTCTTCCAGTGCATCCTGCCGCTTATCGAGGAGGCGTTCGCGTTCGTGCAGTTCGCCGCGGAGTCTGCGGAGATCCTTTTCGCTCTCGGCTTGTTGCCGGATGGCGAGTTCCTTGATCTCCAGTTCGGCCTCGCGACGGCGGTTTTCCACCTCCAATTCGGACTTGCGGAGGATCTCTTCGGCCTCCGATTCGGCGTCTTTACGTCGCAGCCTGTCGAGCAGCCTCAACAGCATGAACGTCATCGCACTGGCCAGCAATGCCGACACGACGACGGCGATTACTTCTTGTACCGTGGACACGGGTAGTTTCCTCTCGGGATTGCACTTGGGAGAGCACCGCACGGGAGGACGGCCGGGAAGGGACTATCCCGTCAAAGACGGCAAACGGCCCGTCCGTCCACGGTGGTTCGTGCAAGCGAAGCGATAGCCGGAGCCCCATTCAACCCCAGCGGGAGTGAGTAGATTTCGAGAATTCTGTCCTGCCATAAGGGGCAGGCATTTGCCGACACCGTGGTATTTGTTCACGCCCGGTGTACTTCGAACGGAACCGGCCGGGCCGTCGGTTCCCATCGGAACGAGACGGCAGGACGACACACATTAAAACTCGGCCAGGCGGACCACGAAACTTTTCCAGCACAGCAAGAAATCGCTTCCAACCAAGGCCCGGGATTCCTGGAGACCAAATTCCACGTCCGGTTAATCCGCGCCGGGGCCAAGGCAACGCAATCAGGTCCGACAACGTCCGAACCGGCGATACAGCCACGCCGGCCGCGGCACGCACGCCACGCCAAGGAAGGCTCAATAACCACCGGATCATCGTCAATAAAATGTACATTGCCCGATCGATGTCCCAAAGTTGGGGGATTCTTGCTGCTTGAATGCAGAACTCGTCAAAAAACTCGCTGTGAATGGTTTCTCAGCTTCGATCGACTCACGAGCCATCTGAGGTGCTCGTCAACCAAATCTTTCTTAATTGATCTAATGACAGCCGGCGGTGGAAATTACCCGCCCCCCCGGGTGTACGTCGCCGGGGTAGTATCGGGAGCCAACGCTGGCAAAATTCTCAGTATCCTAATTTTATCAGAGTCTCGGCAAACTGCAACCACGAAGAACCAGCCGCACAGCCGAGATAAAAGAAGAGCCCGGTCCAGTCCTGGGTGATTGTGCCCGGAAACCAGGAGAAATGGGGTATTCTCCGGCCAGTCTCATCTGGGGGGGCTTAGAGCAACTCCGGCAACACCGAGTAGCTCACCAGAGGGGTGGAAATCCGCTACAACAACACCCATAAAGGGTGGTGGTATTCGTCTTCTGCCTGGTAGCCACGGTCGCCAGACCGTGGGCAACGCAGACGTCCACGGTCTGGCGACCGTAGCTACCGGACTCCTTTCGCACACCATTTCCATGCCCAAATCTCACCCCCTCGAAGCCCATCTTGCCGCCGCCTGGCCGCCCGACGCCTGGCAAGACGTGACCGTACTGCTGGCCGTCTCCGGCGGGGCCGACAGCGTGGCGCTTTTGCGGGCAATGGCTGCGTTGAAGACCGCAGGCGAGGGCGTCCTTTGTGCCGCCCATCTCAATCACCAACTCCGCGGCCGGGAATCGGACGATGACGAGGCGTTTGTCGTCGAACTCTGTCGAAAACTGGACATCCGCTGCGAGGTGGGCCGGACTGCCGTCCTCAGTGAAGCACACGAAGACGCCGACGGTTTGGAGGCCGCCGCACGCCGTGTACGCTACGAATTTCTGGAACAAACGGCCGCCCGGCTTGGGGCCCGATACGTCGCCGCCGCCCATACCGCCGACGACCAGGCCGAGACCATTCTGCACCGCATCGTCCGCGGAACGGGAATCGGCGGCCTTGCGGGAATGCCCCGGGTGCGGGCCCTGAATCATGCTACCACCCTCATCCGCCCACTTTTGGGTATGCACCGTTCCGATCTGGTTAGCTACCTCAACGAGCTCAAGCAGCCCTACCGATCCGATTCGAGCAACGACGACACCCGCTTCACCCGAAACCGAATCCGCCACGAATTGCTCCCGCAGTTGGCCAACGAGTATAACTCGGGCGTGGTTGATGCCGTCCTCCGGCTCGGCAGCCTGGCCGACGAGGTCCAGTGTGTGGTCGATTCGCTCGTGGACGACCTTTGGGAGCAAAGCGTTGCGATCGAAAGTCCCGACAACGTGCGGATTCGCACGGCCGATCTAACCGCTCAGCCCCGTTACCTGATCCGCGAATTGCTCATCGCCGTTTGGCGGCGGCAAGGCTGGCCGATGCAGGCAATGGGCTTCGCCCAGTGGGACTTACTGGCGGAGATGGTTGCTCCGGAAGAGCCCCGTTCAGAGTTGCTACCCACCAAACAAACCCTTCCCGGCAACGTGCTGGCTGAAATCGGGGGAGAGGAATTGAGGCTGCTGTACCAGAAATGATCCGACGTGCGGCTTGACGGCCGTCAGCACCGGTTCCTTCGTGTGCATCGGGCGCTATCTTATCGTTTCCGCGACATACCGCTTCGTTGCCCAGAAGGGTTTCAGCCGCTCGTCTTCATCTCGCTGAAGCTCGATGTCTATCCAGCGACGAAACTCGTCTGTCGAGAAGTCTTGCTGGGCGTCCGCGACCTCTTGGTAGACTCCCGCTCGGAATCGACGCAGAGTCGGTTCGTTGAGGTTCAGAATGCGGACCGTTTCCCGGGTGTCGGCGTCGTCTTCATCGCGGGGAAGCATTTCACCCGCTTCTGTGTAGAGGAATCTCGCCTCGCAATCGACGTTCAGCGGTGAAACGGGGACGGGATCGTTGGGCCCACGCGCGTGGCCGCAGGTCGTCGGCTGTCCTCTGGGAGTCTCGGGGCAGCAATAGAGCAGGTTCGTGTAGATCAGTTCCAGATCGGGATGGCTGTGCCTCGCGTGAATGTGCTCAATATGGCCATGCTCCTCATCGACGCGGATTTCGCAGTAGCAACAAAGATAACCTTGCTCCTGCAAGAGCGCCTGTTTGACGGTTTGCTTGATAGGCGCGCCGTCAAACTCGGCCCATCCAGGATCCCAGTTTTCATCCCCCTGCTCTTTCCATTTGGTGAAACTCGCCGGTTCCTCCGCCTTCTCGATATGCCTCATTTGCCCACCGCCTCCTTGCGCCGAATGCCCATGGCGATTCGTTCCAACTCGGGAATGTCCTTGGCATCTTGGGAAAGCTTGGCCAACAACTCCTTGGCCTCCTCAGTCTCGTTTCTCTCTATCGCCAGATAGGCCTTCTTGACCGCGTCCTTAACGTCCTCGGCTCGTTCCGGTGTTCCCATAAGGGCTTCCAGGATGTGGCTGGAAGCCATTCCATGCACCTCGCGAGAGAAACGGTAGTGTTGGATGCCCTGCGGTGCGTCCTCCAACATCACGATGTTTTCCGATTTGATCTCGCCCAACACCTGCGGCGAATGGGTCGTGATGATGAACTGGACGTTGGGGAACGTCTCAAGTAGTCGCGGAACAACCATCCGCTGCCAAGCGGGGTGTAGGTGCGCTTCCATTTCGTCGATCATGACGACGGCTTCGGCCTTCTGGAGCAATTCGTCGCTGCCGGTCAAATGGGGATGCGTGACGGAAAGCCGGTATGTGAGGTCCCCCACCAAGGCAAGTAAGGCTTTCTCTCCGTCGGAGAGTTGGTTGACTGAGAGCGCCTGTTTGTCCTTGTACACAAAGAACGTGTCTTCTCCAACATCATAATGCAGTGCTCTCGCATGCATGAAATCGCAAATCGACTCTCTTGCAGCGTGTAGGTGTGGGTTCGTTCCAAGAGGGCGTTCTCCGTTCTTGAGCATTTCGAGCGCCTGAGCCCAAGGTACCTGAAGGCTCTGCGAGTCGGCATTCTGCATCATCCGAAACCAACGGAAGAACTGTCGATGCCCTCGTCCGCAGTATAGTGCCGAACTGTAAGCAGATTTCGGCGCCATAATCCCGCCAACGCGACCGGCGTGTGCATTTCCGAGATGCCGCTCCGGTAAATATCGAACGGCAAGCAGTGAACCAGATACCTTTTGATCGCGACGCAGGCCGTACTCCATCTCCACGACCAGGGGACTCTTTTTAAGGTCGCTTGTCGCGGTTCCATCAACTCTCTGGCTTTCATCGCGGCAGAGTGCCAGTTCGAAATCTGCGCAATCCGACTTCCCGTGCGATTTCAGAAAGACCTCCACCTCGGCAGAAGACTCGCCGTTGAGAATATCCGAGTTCTTCACTCCAGAGTTCTTCTCCTTTTCCCAGTAGGGAGGCTGCTTGAATAGGTCCGACAAGGGCAGGGCCATCGCGTGTAGGATGCTCGATTTCCCCGCCCCGTTGGGGCCGATTAGAACCGTGAGCTTCTCGTTGAATTCAAGATCCATCCCCCGAATCCCACGGAAGTTTACCAACATGAGTCGTTCTATTTTCATGGCTTTACTCCCCTTGGCCGCACACGCTTGACGCCACGCGCCGTCGCTCGACATGGATTGCCGGGGATCGGAAACACGGCGGACGCCCGCGTTTGTAAGACGACCAGGTGATCGGTATCCAGCAAGTACATCGTTCGGGTTTCATTCCGTTACTGGCCCGTGTCGGCCTCTCGGATTTCTCGTCCAAGTCGAACCATGTCGTCAAATTCCGGATCATCTGCGAACCGCCCGGCATGCCTCAAATACCAAGGTTGATCGGACGGCTGGACGCGCTGCTTCAATTGTGCCAGTTCCTCTTCCACCACGACGAGCCGCTGGGCGATGGTCGCCAGATCCATCACATGATGTTGGTTTGCCATCGTGCGCCTCCTGAAATTCCGAAGTAACCTGTCTGGTCGATTGAGCAATCTGGCCGACCAGATCACCAGCTTGAGCACCCCATCAAATCTCCGTCTATCAGTATATCGCCGGTTCAGCGGCTTGTCAAGGTTCCCCGGGCATCACCCGAAAGTAATGCAAGTGGCGAAACCGCGCCCACTATTTGTCGACGGCATCCGGTGGTTTGGTTTTGCTCAGTGTCCTTCGACGTGACTTGGCGGATGCTTCCGCCGCTTGCACGTAGATTGACTTCTTCCACGAGTCTGGTAGATCCTGGACGCCGGCCTCGACGAGTGCTTTGTAGACTTTTTGGTTTAATGTGAGTGTCGAACATGATGTGGCAGGTGGGACACAGCATGAGCAGGTTGTTGCCCCTCTTCTTTCCCTCCGCAACGATGTGAGCCTTTTGCCGCAGGGCGACATAGTGTCCGCAAAGTTCGCAGATTCCTTCAGATTTGGTCTTCATCTTCTCTCACACTGAATTTGTTTCTTGCGAGGTTTCCCTTCTGTGAGGACGACGCCGCGATTTCGCGGCGGCACACGTTCGTCGTGTACCCGATTCTTGCCGAACAAGTCCCGGTGTGTCAAACGATTCCGGCGGCAGTCGGGCCGCTGCTGGGCGTGATTGTGGCTTGACGGACGTAAGTACAATGGATATACTTTATGTATCCACAATGGAGGTAAGCGTTATGATCAAGAATCTGACCAAACACGGCAACAGTTACGCGATGGTGATCGACAAGCCGATCCTGGAACTGATTCGGGCCACGCCAGAAACGCCATTCGAGATCATCTCCGACGGCCGCTCGCTGGTCCTGACGCCTGTGCGCGATCCCGAGGAAGAGAAGAAGTTCGACAGCGCGGTAGCGATGGTTCACAAACGATTCGGCAATGCGATGAAGAAATTGGCGGAGTAGGCCGTGACAACGCCGTTGTTTTCTGGACTTGGATCAGATTATGAGGCTGCATGGCAGCCTGATCGAACATTACGGCGGGATCGATGGCGTCCGTGATGTTGGTCTGCTCCACTCAGCCATCTCCATGCCGCAGGCTGCATACGGTGGTGAGTATCTCCATCAGGACCTCTTCGAGATGGCGGCGGCCTACTTGTACCACATCGTCCAGAACCACCCATTCCTCGACGGCAACAAGCGGACCGGTGCCGCAGCCGCCATTGTGTTCCTTGCCCTGAACGACATCGAGATCGACAATGACGAACAGGGGGTGGTTGATTTGACCTTGTCCGTGGCGACCGGCGAGACGGGCAAAGCCGAGAGCGCCGAGTTCTTGCGCTCGTACGTTCTCTGAACGTTTTCGCCCGCAACGTGCTGACTGGAATCGCGGAGGGAGACTTGCGAATGGAGCGTCAGGGGTGACCAAACGCACGTCGATGTTTGCCCCAGCCAACACGGCGCCAGACAGGTTCACTTACTCCTGTCCGGTTTGGGCCAGTACGTACCATCTTTTAGCGACATGTGGTACTCTTTGGGAAACATGTCCGGTGTCACGTCAGGGTGAGGAATCTTGAATCCTTTGCCTGCCTTCAAGTGCGCTTTGTGCTTCTCGATGAATGCCTGCCATTTGGGTTTGATCTGCTTTCCTGCCGCGGCAATATCGATATTGCTGCTGTGGCCACCTCCACCGGTGTTCGGGAAGATCGTTTTCAGGGCATCCAAGCACTTGAACATCATATCCGGTTCGTCCAGTCGAGAGACGAGAATCTCGATGCGCTCGTACTTTGCGTCAAGGGCCAGCGCCGCGTTGCTCGCGGCTCGGAATAGCCACTCTTCCGTGGCCTTCGTCAAAATTGCAAGGACAGATTTCTTCAGATCGGCAAGCTTGTCCCGTCCAATAATGCGGCATGCCTCCGTGGAAGCATCAATATCTCCCGACTCCAGGATCGGTGCCAGGTGTTTCCGGAGGGGCTCCGGCATTGGCGCCGGCAACGCCGTGAGCGCGTTTTCTTGAATGTATGGGATATCGCTTTGCAGCAGTCGATCACATGTCTTTACCCACCCCTTGGGGCGGAATGCGTCGTTCTCGCGGAGCGCAATCAAGAACAAGATAGACTCCCCGGGCGACGTTGGATTCTCGGGCACCGGCGCACCCCGCACGACCATCATTTGCGCCGCTCTCTGCAACTCCATGCAGGCCCCGTGCGGTCTTGGATAGATGTCCGTTCTCAGTTTGTAAAACTTGGTCTTCTTCACTTCTCGGGTTAGGGCAGAGACAATCAGAGGGGTGTCGGATTTGGTGCCCACACACTCCATCATGTATGCCCCGGTTGCCACCCAGTCCTTGTCGGGGCTTTTGAGGAATCTTGATGCGATCTTTCTGACGTCCGCGGTGAACTCCTCGCGCCATGATTTCTCGACGAGCCAACGCCGCGGTTCTTTCATCCCATCCTCAAAAGGGTTCCGCTTTCCAAGCTCCCCTGTGAGATAAGGGTCGGGCAACCGCATGCAGAGTTCGGGGCAGGCGATCTTTGCGATATCTTCGTTCCTGGCATTGACGATCTCTATCAGAAGACGCGTTGCCTCCGGCGTGGCAATACTCCCGACTCCGACCACGGCGTTCTCGTTGCCTTTCTTCGCTTCCTTAGTTCGACTGTCTAACTTATGTTGACGTGACGTAAAGTATTTGATATTAGCACC
>CAZJRB010000091.1:0-31154 GCA_964547995.1 uncultured Planctomycetaceae bacterium
TAGCCCTTGGCCCGCCGCAAACGACCGCGTGAAATGTGCAAAACCCGAACTAAGGAACCGATCATGAGTGATGCAAGACTACCTCAACGACTCTTTTGGGTACTAACCAACGCCGATGGAATGGTCGAGATTATCGACGGCCGCTTGCCGGTCTACCTATCGCCGGCAGAGGCTCAAGAGGCGTTGGCGAAACTTGCCAACGCAAAACTCGAAGTCAAACCAATCATCTTGAAAGTCACGGCACCGGAAGAGAGCCCGCGACCACAGAAACCGAAGGGGAGTATACCCTACTCGTAGCAGTCAATCCAGAATCCGGCAGGGCGGCAGCCACCCGCAGCAAAGCCATTTCCTTGCCCCCGCCCGACGTGGTAGAATCCGGGCATGAGCGAGAAGCCCCAACCCAAGCCGAAACCCAAACTCCGCTGGTATCAGTACCGCCTGTGGCATTTGTTTCTGGTAACCTTGATCTTTGCCCTCTGGCTTGGGTGGATTTGCCACAAGGCTAACCAGCAGAGGAGAGCGGTCGATGCGATTGAGGATTCGGGTGGACGGGTTTTCTACGACTATCAGGTCGATGCCAACGACGTCTACATGCCGGACGCACAGCCGCCGGGTCCGGCATGGTTTCGTTCGTTGGTCGGGATAGATTTCTTGGCGGATGTCGTGGAGTGCACCGCCAACGCGGACCCTTTTGCTCCTGGCATCACACGTCCGCAGCTTGCGGACGGCTGGGTCGAACAACACGTCACTCCACTGACTCGCCTCAATCGTCTAACCCTCTCCAGCACTGGAGTGACGGACACCGGACTGGTACACCTCAAAGGGCTGCCCAGACTCAATGGGTTATGGCTCAACGATACGCAAGTCACTGATGAGGGTGTCGAGCAACTTCAGCAGGCATTGCCGAATTGCAGGATTTACCACACCAGCCGCCGCCCGCAGCAAGGCTACTGACGGCAGGGGGTGATTTATTCTTGTTGCTTTTTCCCGGGCCTGGGGTGTTCCAGAAATCGGCGGCGCAAACTTTTCTATTTCCTTCACTTACGGGCGGAAGAGGCACGACGCTCGAGGATTTGCCATGTCTATTCGTACCGTCTGTCCGAATGGGCACACGTTGAAGATCAAGGACAAGTACGCCGGGAAATTGGGCCGTTGCCCGATATGCGACGCCCGAGTAAGGGTTCCCGTTGTGGATGTCGAATCAATGTCCTCGTTTTCGGGAGAATCGATTATGCTGGCCAGTTCCCCGGAAGCAGACGATTCCCCACCGGCAAAGGCGGACGAGGCGGTGAAGACCTGCGCGAGATGCTCCGCGAGTGTGCCCCCATTGCGGCACCAGTATAGCGACCCTGCCCGAGTAGCTTGCCCGCATCCTTCCGCCGCCGGCGGCGGTCCGGCGGGTTGACGCCCGTATTCGGGGGGCTATAATCGGAAGTAAGCGTCCATGGTGTAGCGGTAGCACGGTAGCTTCCCAAGCTCCAAGTGCGGGTTCGACTCCCGCTGGACGCTCATTTTTTTGGTGGAAGGAGGTGGTCAGGTCCGAGTTTTCGGCCAACGATTCAGGTGAAAAACCCGCGGTGTTGCCGAAAATTGGACCAGACCCCGACTTTTTCGATTCTAGGTCGTGATCTCTTTCGAGTGTTCGTCGGAGGGATCGTAGAGACTGCCGATGTACGTCTTGCAGAAGGGGCAGACGGCGGCGTCCGAGGGGATCTCCTTATCGCACCGGACGCAAATTTTCAACGGCGAGTCATGCGATTCCCACCATTCTTCGGATTCCTTTTCGACGAGTTTGGCCCGGGAATCCGGGATTTCGAGCGCCTTGCCCGACAGACCCGACTCGTGCGGGTCGAGAACGTTCATGATCGAATCGTCGGTCAAGTCGTCCTCTCTGGGGTCGGGGACTATGATGCGGGCTTTACAGACGGGACACAACCCGGCCTTGCCGGCATACTTGTTCTTGATCTTGAGCAGATGCCCGTTTGGACAGACAACACGAATGGACATGGTACTTGCCCTCCCAATGCCCCGTGGTTGCGGAGAAAGCCACACACGGCCGCTGGAATCTGTTCCGGTCCACGGCCAGCCGTCTATGCCGCGAAAAATCGATTAGATAAAGACTAGCAGGGAAAGAGTGGGAAAGAAGAGCGCAACGATAAGTCGGCGTCCCGAAATGTCAGAAGAGAAAAGCGATAGACGCTCTTCCAAGCCTCCTCCCTAACCGCATCTTACCGGAATAGTGAATTCTTGGGAAGAGTTGCGCGCGGCATTTTCGTGATATGTCAAGGCCCGAATGTGGGGGTGCCGGGTAACTTGAACGGGTCATGTATGGCTGGCGCCGCAATATGGTTTTCAATATGGCTTGAAGACGCCCGGCACCGGCACCGGATAGTTGCCGGCGGCGTCCGGCTTCACCGGCGGATCGGCGTCGAAGGCGAATTTTTCGGGCATCTCGTCGGGGCCCTTGGCCACCGCGTCGTCCCAGTTGACGACCTTGCCGGAATAGGTGGCCATGCGGCCGAGCACGGCGGTCATGCTGCTGGTGGCGCCGAACCACCCTTCGTTGTACTTCTTGTTTTCGCGGATGGCCTCGATCCAGTCGACGTGTTCCTGGGCGTGTCCGCTGACGCGCGGGCCGTCGTATTGCCATGGGGCCTTGCCGGTGATGTTGCCGGAGCTGTCGGCCACACCGTCGACGCCGTGGGCGATCGTGCCTCCCATCCGCGCGGCGCCCGGGATGTGGCGGCACTGGCTGAAGAGCTTCGTTCCGTCGGCGTAGGTGTACTCGACGAAGTGGTGGTCGAAGATCTGGCCGTGGTCCTTGCCCTTGCGTACCTCGCGGCCGCCCTGGCCGTTGGCCCGGACCGGGTGGTCGCCCATAAACCAGTTGGCGCGGTCGATCAGGTGGACGTGCTGCTCGACGATGTGGTCGCCGCAGAGCCAGACGAAATAGAACCAGTTGCGCATCTGGTATTCCATCTCGGTCTGTCCGGGTTTTCGGGGGCGGACCCAGACGCCGGCGTTGTTGCAGTAGGCCCGCAGGAGTTTCATCTCTCCGATTGCGCCGTCGCGTGCCCGCTTGATCGACTCGATACACGGCGGTGTGTGGCGAGAATTGAGGCCCACGGCCACTTTCAGGTTCTTTTCGTCGGCCGTCTTGTTGGTTTCCATGACGGAGCGGAAACCGGGCGCATCGACACAGACGGGCTTCTCCATGAAGATGTGCTTGCCGGCCTCGACGGCCGCGCGGTATTGCATCGGGCGAAACCCCGGCGGCGTGACCAGCAAGATCAGGTCGATGTCGGATTCGAGCACCTTGCGATACGCGTCGAAGCCGGAGAAGATCCGCTCGCCGGGGACGTCGACCTGGTCGGGGAACTTTTTCTTCAGCCGCAAAAGCGAGCTTTCGGCCCGGTCCTTGAAGGCATCGGCCATGGCCACCAGCCGGATGTTCTTCTGCACGTCCATACAGTTCACGGCGGCGCCGGTGCCGCGCCCGCCGCAACCGACCAGTCCGATCCTGATTTTCTCGTCGCCGGCGGCGTGTGCCGCCTGGGCGATGCCGAGTCCGCCGGCCCATGCCGCCGCCGGACCCCAGAGGAATTCACCGCGGGCGGGTTTTTTGTCCGGTTCTTTCATGTCACGCCCTGCCTTGTTTCTCTTGGTTTTGCGGGATTTCCAACGCTGCTAAAGGGCGACCGAAGAATACCTTTCCGATTTGGATTGAAAGTAGGGGGCACCTGCCCCCGGACTTGGCTCGTTTGGTTATGGGCCTTGTTTGGTTATGGGCCGGGGGCAGGTGCCCCCTCCTTTATTCTTGAATCCGGCAGGTTATTTCTCGGCCGATCCTAAGTGTCTTACACTCGCGTGCCGGTGTCAAGCTCTGCGCATAAATCCGTGGCCGGGGGATATGTAGCGGCCTGCAAACACGCTATAGTGGTGCCATCCGAGTTTGCAGAACGAGAAGAAAACGTCACGGCCCGTAAGGAGGGTGAGATTATGAGTCCATTGCGTTACGGGATCGTCGGCGGCGGGTTCGTCGCCGCCTTTCAACTCCGCGCCCTGTGCGAAGTGCGGGGAGTCGAGGTTGCCGGGTTCGTGTCGCGCGATCCGGTCGATCACCTGATTTCGTTTGTCCGGGAGAACGGGCTGGGCAACGCCCGCGAGTTCGGAAGCATCGAGGAAATGGCCCCGAACGTTGATGTAATTGCGGTCTTCGCCCCGAACTTTGCACGGGTGGAAATCGTCGAGGAAATTGTCGGCGCCGTCAAGGCGGGCGCGGAGCTGAAAGGGATCATCTGCGAGAAACCGCTCGCGCGAAACATGGCCGAAGGCCGTCGGTTGCTCGCGATGATCGGCGAAGTGAATCTGCCCAACTCTTATTTCGAGAACCAGGTCCACATGAAGGCGATCCAGTCGCAGCGACAACAGCTTGCGCCGGTGATCGAAGCGATGGGCCCGCTTTCGCTTGTCCGTTCGGGCGAGGAGCACGGCGGCCCGCACAGCGCATGGTTCTGGGACCCGACCCGGCAGGGCGGCGGCGTGATGAGCGATATGGGCTGCCACTGCCTCGCCATGGGATGGTACGCACTGACCCCGCCCGGCAAACCGGTCCGGTTTCTCGAGCCGCGGTCGGTCATGGCCGATCTGTCGTTGTTGAAGTGGGGGCAGCCGCGATATCGTGCCGAACTGATCGAGCGCCATGGCATCGACTACGCCAAGATACCGGCCGAAGATTTTGCCACTGGCATGGTCACGTACCGGAACCCCGATACCGGGCAAATCGTCAAGAGCCAGTTTACGGTGTCGTGGATGTTCGACAAGCTTGGGTTGCGTCTTTCGGCCGACGGGCTTGGTCCGGGTTACGCGTTCGAGATGAACAGCCTGAGTTCGCCGCTGGAGATTTTCGTCGGCGACGCGGCCGCTGCGAGTGTTGCCGATACCGAGACGGCGTTGGAGAAGGCCCAGGCCAGCCGCGGATTGATGACCGTCCAGCCGAACGAGGCCGACTTGTACGGGTACACCGACGAAAACGTTGATGCCGTGGCCGCGTTTGCCGGGGGGCGCCCCGCGATGTTGGACTGGGAGTACGGGTTGGAGATCACCCGGCTGACGATGGCCGCCTACATGTCGGCCGAGCGGCGGTGTACCATCGACCTGACCGACAAGGCAACCTGCGACGAGCTGGAGACCTACGTCCCGCTGATCCAGCAGGGCCGCGGCGGCGAGGTGCTCGATCTGCCCGCCCGTTGAGGATCGGCCGAAGCTGCAAAGCCGCGGCTACTGGTAGCGTCAACACAGCGTCGACACATTACACATACTCAACAACGTGCCTTAATGAACACTTCTTACTGAAGGAGGACGAACCGATGTGCAAGATTCTTTTTTCCGCCCTGGCAGCGACGGTTGTCTTGTCGGCGACGCTCTTGGCGGCCGACAACACACCGCCCGAGGGTTTTACGAAGCTCTTCAACGGCAAGGACTTCACCGGCTGGCAGGCCAGGCAGGGAAAACCCGAGTCGGACGAAGAAAAGGCCAAATGGCAGAAAAGCTGGAAAGTCGAGGACGGGATCATCAAGTTCGACGGCAAGGGCCCGAATCTCTGGACGAGCAAAAAATTCAAGGACTTCGTCTTGATGGTCGATTGGCGCTTCCCCAAGCCGGGCGACAGCGGGGTCTATCTCCGCGGCCAATCGAAGAGCCAGGTGAACATCTGGTGTCACAACATGGGCTCGGGCGAAGTCTGGGGATACCGCACCGACAAGAAACAGCCCGAGGAAGTCGTCAAGGCCTGTACCCCCATCAAGAAAACGGACAAGCCCATCGGCGAGTGGAACACCTTTGTGATCACGATGAAGGGCGACCGCCTGACCGTGGAACTCAACGGCGAGGTGGTCATCAGGAATGCGCAGTTACCCGGTATCCCGCCCGAAGGCGAGATCGCGCTGCAGCGGCACGGGTCGCCCATCGACTTTAGGAACGTCTACATCAAGGAACTGAAGCCCGAGTAATCCCGGTCAAAAGGAGCACTGCCATGCAAACGTGCCAGAGATGTCTTTCTTCCCGTTGTCCGGGCAGAACAAGCCGGCGGCGGTTCCTGACAACGGCCGGGGTCACCGCCGCTGCGGTGCAGATGGATCTGTTCGACCTGGCCTCGTCGCTGTTCACCGCAGAGACAAAGCCCGAAAAAAAGCCCCGCGTTGGTGTTGTGTTCCTCCGAAGGACCAAAGGGGGCGGTTGTACCTGGCCGACCGGCACAACCGAGCAGCTCCAAGACATGCAGGCGATGTTTACCAAGACGATGGCCGACGCCGCCGGGAAACTGGGCGTGCAGTTGGACGTCATGCCCAAGCCGCTCGAAAACGTCGACGCCTACCTCAACCAGCTCAAGGCCGCCCCGCCCGACGGGCTGATTGTCATCGCCATGGGGCTGAACGCGGCGTGGCGTTCAGGCAAGGCACAAAAACTGGTCCAGAACCGCGGCGACATCCCGACCATTGTCTACGCCAACGTCACGGCATTTACGCCGAACTACCTGACGGTGGCCAGGGCGCCGAAGACCTATCTCGGCGCCACGCAGGACGTCGGCTGGCTGGCCTTCGCGGTGCGGTTGCTTTACACCGTCTGGCGCATGAAATCCATGCGCGTCCTGGCCTGCCCGACCAAGAATTACTATGACGAGTTCAAGAAAGTAGAAGACGGCAAGGAGTTGCGGGCACTTGCGGACTTCTACGAGAAGAACGCGAAGAAGATCGTCGAGCCGAAGCCGGCCGATATTCTCGAAGCCGTCAAGCACTACATTGTCCTGCGCCGCCTGGTTCGGGAAGGGCAGTACGACGGCGTTACGGTGAGGGGGCCGTTGTGCATCGGCGGCAAGAACCCCGCCTGCGTGGCCGTTTCCCGACTGCTCGACGAAGGGATCGTGGCCGCCTGCGAGGGTGACATGCCCGCCGCCGCGTGCCAGTTGCTCACCTTGTCGCTGTTCGACCGCCCGGGGTTCATGGGCAACCCGTCGCCGAACACGGTTAACAATACCTTGATTGTTACCCACTGCACCAGCGCCCTGAAGCTCGACGGGATCGACAAGCCGTACCGGGCGCCCTTCGTGCTCCGCGATTTCCACGCGATGGGCGGTGTCGCGCCGATGGTCGAGTGGCCCGTCGGACGCGAGGCGACGATCATGGACCTGCTGGGCAAAGACTCGATGATCCTCGGAGGCGGCAAGACCATTGCAAACACCGAGAGCATCGCGCAGCCGCCCTGCGGCGGGTGCCGCACCTCGGTCGAGTTCGAGCTGGACGGCGTCGCCGACACGCTCGAAGTCGACAAGGGCCACCACAAGTGGTGCATCCTGGAAAACGAGGTCCGCCCGATCAAGGCCTACTGCCAACTGGCCGGTATCAAGGTGGCCGACCTGACGGGAAGGGCATAGGCCCATACCTCACGAGACATCCATCGCCTGTTTGATGTCGGCGATGATGTCGTCGGGGTCTTCGACGCCGATCGACATCCGGACGTAATGATCGGGTATACCCCATTGGGGTTTCGCGCCGTAGGGCGTGATCAGCGTTTGGACGTCGCCGAGACTGGTCCAGTTCCGGCAGAGCTTCAAGCGATTGAAGAAATTCGGGCGCTGCTTCATCTCCATGCCGACCATGCCGCCGAACCCCTTGAGTTGCTTCTTGTCGACGCCGTAACCGGGATCGCTTTTCAGGCCGGGATAGTGGACCTTGGCCACTTTCGGGTGCGATTCGAGAAACTCGGCCACCCGCTGTGCGTTCGCGCAATGGCGCTCCATTCGCATCGGCAGAGTCTTGATTCCCTGGTGCAGCAGAAAGGCGTTCATGGGGCTCATGATCCCGCCGAAATGGAGCCGGGTCCGGGTGACCCGTTGAACCGGACCCCTGGGCCCGACCACGATTCCGCCCAGGCCCATGCCGTGGCCCATGAGGTATTTCGTGGCGCTGTGCAGGACGATGTCGGCGCCCAGGTCCAGCGGCTGCATCAGATAGGGCGACAGCCAGGTGTTGTCGACGATGACCATGGCCCCGGCTTCCTTCGCAAGTTTCGAGGCGCCGGCCACGTCGACCACCTCGAGCGTCGGGTTCGAGTGTACTTCGAAGTAGACGATATCGGTCTTCTTCTTGAGAGCGTCTCGCAGGTTATCGAGATTGCGCATGTCGATGCGCCGGCAGTCGACTCCGATATGCTTGATGTTCTCGTCGAGCAGGCCTTGGGTCCCGCCGTAGACGCACCGGTGGGTCACGATTCGGCTGCCGGGCCGCAGGAACGTGAAGAGCGTATGGCTGATCGCCGCCATTCCCGAGGCCGTGGCGACAGCCCATTCGCCGCCTTCGAGGCTCTTGATCTTCACCTCGATCGAGTTGATCGTGGGGTTGCTGCCGCGGGTGTATTGTCCGTGGTTCGTGGTGCCCTGATAGATCGGATAGGCCGAGCAATCGCTGTCTTCGCCTGCGCGAACGGCGTCGGACGCGAAGCCTCGGCCCCACGGCGACTCGAAGGTCTCGGCCAGCAGCGGCGTGTCGGCGTCCCGGTTGGCCTCGCTCGCGGCCGCGGCGTTTGCCCGGCCGATTGCCAGCGCCCCGACGGCGGCGGCCGTTCCGCCGGCAAAAAACTTTCGTCTGGTAATGTCCATGATCCTCAATCCTCCCTTGGTCCGGTGGCCTTGAAACACGCAACGTTCGACGGGTTCCTTCTGCACCCACTATACTCATATGCCTGCGTCTTGCAAACGGGCGAAGATTTCCTTGACCGCTTGCAGGCCGGAGCAGGTCGGGTATAATGCAACAGCGGGAGACGGTCTGCTGAAAAAGGGGTACGCATGTCTCAATCGTCCAGTCCGCGCGGGGAGCCGCGATTTCTGACGGCGGCGCGTCTTGCGCTTGTATTCGTTGTTGCCAGTGTGATCACGTATGCTCTCGTGGCGGTGTTCCTGCGGGACGGCGGCCCGCCACAAGCCAACCCGCCGACGGGCGTGGGGGCCGTCCCCAACGCTGGAAAAGCCGTCCCCAACACTGGAAAAGCTGCCCCCAACGACTGGCCGAACCTTGCGATCCGTTGGGAGACGGGGGTCAGTAGCGTAACGGTGCCTGCGGAGGACTTGCCGCCTCTCGAGACATTGCGATTGGAGATTGTCCGGTTGGAAGGACTACCGGAAGCGGCGTTCAATCCCGGCCGCGTCCTGGCGCCCGGCGAGACGACGGAGATCACGTTTCCGGGTGCGGGCCTGCCGACGTTCTGGCTGGAAGTCGGCTTCGGCGACCAGTCGCCGGCGCCAAAGATCACGCTTACCGTCATGATCGACTACAAGCAACCCGGCATGGGGCCCCGCATTTTCAAAGCGAACGAAGCGGGACGTGTAATGCAAATGCTCGCGGCGGAACAGAACCGTCTACTGAAACATCGAGCGATGACAGGGGTGCCTCCTGCGACCGCCAAAAGGATAAATGCGGCGATCAAGACGGTGAACAAGAAACTCGGTGAGCTCGGAAAACTGAACGGACTGCACCTGAAGACTTGCAAGGGGCGGGCCAAGGTCCACTATCGCATCTACACGGTCGACGGTGACGAAGAGCAAACGCTATTTCAGTCCGACAAATCGGCCAGTGAGACACCACCGGACAACGAGATTGACAAAGAGCCGGAAACAGAAAACGAGTGAGGAGTACCCAAGGTGGTAACGCTCACGCTCGATCCGTCACCGTTTCCCGCTCCAATTCCCTGATCCATTTCCACACGAGCAGCAGCGGGATCGACCCGAACACGCCGAACGAGCAGTCGATCAACTGCCAGCAAAACGGGATCTCCCGGATCACGCCGAAGATCAGTGCCGTCGGGATCACCGCCGCGCACGCGATCAGTCCGAACTTGATTACCCAGACGTTGCGGACCGGATCGACAAGGGGGCCGATAAAGCAAACGGCAATTATCACGTGGGCAAACGCCAGCCAGTCGGTGCCATACGCCATGAAGGGGTATTGGCGGTGCGTCTGGCGGACGCCCTCGCGAACCTTGGCGATCCAGTGTTGCAGTCCGGCAAGATTCTCCGGCGAGGCATCTTCCGGGACGCCGAGCGCGCCGGCCAGGACATCGAGTTCCCACTCGAGCGGCGTCGGTCCATGGGTTGACTCCTCAAAGACGGTCGCCGCAAGGGGCCGGCTACTCCGGGAAGCCGAGTTCCTTGGCCTTTCCGAAGTCCGCTTCGGCCTTGTCCTCTTGGCCTTGTTCGCGGTAGGCGAGCCCCCGGGACATGTAGATTTCGGCGTTCTTGGGGTCGAGCCGGATGGCCTCGCTGACGTCCTCGATCACTTTTTTGTGGTCTTCTTTATGGCTGTAGGCCGCACCGCGCCAGCAGTAGGCGTCGGCCATTTGGGGGTTGATGCGGATGGCCTCGGTGAAATCGGCGATGGCCAGGTCGAATTCGCCTTTTCCGAGGTAGGTCGAGCCGCGGTTCAGGTAGGCATCGGCCAAATCGGGTAAAAGCTCGATGACTTTGGTGAAGTCGGCGATGGCCGAGTCGAGATCGTCCTTCCGGAAGTGGACGAGGCCGCGGTTGTAGTAAATGCCGGCATTCTGCGGGACAAGCCGGATGGCCTCACCCAGGTCTGCCAGCGCCCTGTCCAACTCATCGTTTGCCTCGTGGGCAAAGCTCCGCAACTGGTAGACGTCGGCATCTTGGGGATTGAGCCGGATGGCCTCGCTGAGATCTTTGATTGCCTTGCGGTGCTCGCCTTGATGGCTGAAAACCTTGGCCCGGTTCAAATAGGCCTCCAGGAGATCCGGCAGCAATTCGACGGTTTTTGTGAAGTCGGCGACGGCAGCGTCGAAATTGCTTTTTCTGGCGAAAGCGAGCCCGCGGTTGTAGTAGGTGCCGCCGTCGTCCGGGTCGATTCGGATGGCCTCACTCATATCGGAAATGGCCTTATCGTCCTCGCTCTTGGCTTCGTACGCGAAGCCCCGCAATTGGTAGAGGAGGGCATCTTCCGGGTTGATCCGGATGGCTTCACTAAGATCGTCAATAACTTTGTCGTACTCGCCTTGGTGGCTGAAGGCCGTTGCCCGCCAGCAATAGGCGTCGATCATTTCCGGGTCGATTCGGAGTGCCTGCGTGTAGTCGGCGATGGCCTTATCGAGATCGTCCTTTTTGCGGTATACCAGGCCCCGGCTACAGTACGCCATGGCGTTTTCCGGGTCGGTGCGGATCACCTCGCCGAAGTCTGCGATGGCGTTATCATACTGCCCGCGATGGCTGAACGCCTTGCCGCGGTTCAAATGGGCGTCGGGCAGATCGGGAATTAGCCGGATGACTTCGGTGAAATCGGCGATGGCCAGATCGAGTTCGCCTTCCTTGAAATAGGCCAGGCCTCGGTTATAGCGGACGCCGCCGTCGTCCGGGGCAATTTGGAGCGCTTCGCTGAGGTCGGCGATGGCCTTCTCGAACTCGCCCTTACCCTCGTAGGCGAAGCTTCGCAACTGGTAGACGAGGGGGTCTGTCGGATGGATTTGGATAGCCTTGTCCAGGTCGGCGATGACCTTATCGTGCTCGCCCTTGTGGCTGTAGGCCGCGGCCCGCCAGCAGTAGGCATCGGCCAGTTCGGGGTCGATTTGGACCGCCTCGGTGAATTTTGCGATGGCTTTATCCCACTCACCTTTTTTGGAGAGTGCGCGCCCTTCGCCGCAAAGTCGTTCCAACAAACCCTCGTCCATCATGTTTCCGATCTTTCCGCCTCGGGGTGCCGGCTGAGGACAGACCAACGCTGTTGACGGAATTGTAGCACAATCGGGCGGGAGGGGGAAGTGGGGGCAATAGGCTGTTTTTCACCCGGCTGGGGCCGGGCCCCTGCGCCATCCCATCGCCCGAACCCGACCCGGCCCGCCCCACGCCCTATTCAACGGTCACGCTCTTTGCCAGATTTCGCGGTTTGTCGACGTCGCAGCCGCGGGCAACCGCAATATGGTACGCGAAGAGTTGCAACGGGATGGCCGTGACGATCGGTTGGAGCAGGTCGGCGGCCGAGGGCACCTCGATCACGTCGTCGACCAGGGCGGCCGCTTCCTTGTCGCCCTCGGCAACCACGGCGATGACCAGCCCGCCGCGGGCCTTGATCTCCTGGATGTTCGCCATGACCTTGTCGTAGACCTGGTCCTGCGGCATCAGGAAGACGCTGGGGGTTCTCTTGTCGACCAGGGCAATCGGTCCGTGTTTCATTTCGGCGGCCGGGTAGCCCTCGGCATGGATGTAGCTGATTTCCTTCAGTTTCAGCGCCCCTTCCAGGGCGGTGGGGAAGTTGAACTGCCGGCCCAGGTAGAGGAAGTTGTCGCAGTCGGCGTACTTCTCCGCGATCCGCTTGACCTCGTCGTTGCGCTGCAATACGCGGCGGATTTTTTCGGGCAGGCCCTGCAACTCCTCGATGATCCGCATCCCCGCCAGAAAGCTCAAGTGGTGCAGACGCGCGAAGTAAAGTGCCAGCATCGCCAGGATGGTACACTGCGACGTGAACGCCTTGGTCGAGGCGACGCCGATCTCGGGTCCGGCCCTGAGATAGAACCCGCCGTCCGACTCCTGGGCAATCGTGCTGCCGACCACGTTGCAGATTGCCATTGTGGGGCAGCCCTTGCGCTTCATTTCGCGAAGCGCGGCAAGGGTGTCGGCCGTCTCGCCGCTTTGCGTGATCGCCAACACCAGCGTGCTGTCGTCCATCGGCGGATTGCGGTAGCGCAATTCGCTGGCGTATTCGACTTCGACCGGCAGCCGGGCGAGCGATTCGATCTGGTACTCGCCGACCAGTGCCGCGTGCCAGCTCGTACCGCAGGCGGTCAACAGAAAGCGGTTGATCCGGCGGAGTTGCCGCGGGGTGAGATGGAACCCGCCGAACTTGGCCGTCGCGGCGTCCGTATCGAGCCGGCCGCGCATGGCGTTTTCGATGGTCTCCGGCTGCTCGAAGATTTCCTTGAGCATGTAGTGGTTGTATCCGCAAAGGTCGACGTCGCCGGCCTCGATTTCCAGCTCGTGGACGATGTGGCTGACGTGGCCCTGGTCGCGGTGGATCACCCGGAGCGAACCGGCCGTGATGACCGCCAATTCGTTGTCGGCCAGGTAGACGATCTTGTCGGTGTAGCCGGCCAGCGGCGAGGCGTCGCTGGCCAGGAAGTGCTCGTTGTTGCCGACGCCGAGGATCAACGGGCTGCCCTGACGTGCGGCAATGATTACCTCCGGCCAGTCGCGGAAGATGATTCCCAGACCGTATGTTCCTTGGAGTTGGGCCAGCGCGAGCTGGACCGCGGCGACCAGCGACTCATATTCGGCGGCCGCCATGTCGTCGACCTCGGGCTGTTGCCGCAGGCAACTGTCGATCAGGTGGGAGATCACCTCCGTATCCGTTTCGGAGAGGAACACGTAGCCCTCGACCTGGAGCCGGTGTTTCAGCGACTCGAAATTCTCGATCACCCCGTTATGGACAACCGCCAAAGTGCGATTGCCGCCGAAGTGCGGGTGGGCGTTTTCACTCGAGGGAACCCCGTGCGTGGCCCAGCGGGTATGGCCGATGCCGATCCGGCCGTGGGCGGGGGTATCGCACAATCTGGCCTCGAGTTGCTCGATTCGTCCCGCCGTTTTGGCAACGACCAGTTCCGCGTCGGGCGTGATCGTCGCCACTCCCGAGCTGTCGTAACCACGGTACTCCAACCGCCGAAGTCCCCCGACAAGGAATTCCGCCGCCTCGCGCGGCCCGATGTATCCTACGATGCCGCACATCGTCTTGCTCCTACGATATGGGAGAGCCTGTGACAAATAGTGAAGGCAATATATATAACGGATTATGAGGGATGGCCGCAATTCGAATATTGGCATCCCCCCCAATGTGGTCAGGCTGCTGGTCTTCTCCCGAATTTAGCGCATAATTGCTGGTGAAGGGTTCATGGCCCCGACAAGGGCGATACCGAAGCGGCAACAGATGGAACCGGAGATTGTGGATGCCGATTTTGGGTGAAGAAACGAGCCTCTTTCCTCAGGCCCTTTTGGACGAGTTGCTGAGCCGGCCGTCCGAACGCCGGTGGTGGGGGATCTATACCAGGGCCCGGCAGGAAAAGGCACTCTCCCGCGAGCTGCTCGCCCGTCAGGTTCCCTTTTATCTCCCGCTGGTCAAGAGGACGTATCGTTCCCGCGGGCGGACAACCTCGTCCTACGTTCCGCTGTTTGCGGGGTATCTGTTCATGTTCGGCACCGAGGCGGAACGTGTCCAAAGCCTCAAAACCAACCGCGTTTCCCGAGTCCTCGACATCGAGGATCCGGACCGCCTCGTTTTCGATCTGCGTCAATTCCGCCAGCTTATCGCCACCGATGCCCCGTTGACGGTCGAAAGTCGGTTGGTCCCGGGAAACCGCGTTCGGGTGCTGAACGGTCCGTTTGCCGGACTGGAGGGCACGGTGATGAAACGCCGCGGACGGACACGGCTCCTGGTGAGCATCGATTTCCTCCAGCAAGGGGCTTCGGTGGAGATCGAAGATTACCTGCTGGAACCGATCGATTAGGTTCTATTGTGGAAATCCTGACCGACGGGTGCCATGGCCACGCTTGCGTGGCCATGTAGCCGTTTTTCGAAGTTTCACGACATGCCCGCGCAAGCGCGGGACATGGCACCCGACTACAATCTGCGGATCGCAACACCGACGGCAACGCGGGCGCGACCACCGGTCGCGGCTTTATAAAGACCGGTTTGCTACTCGTAAACGAACGTCGCCGTCGCCGTGCAGTCCTTGTCGGCGACGACGCGGACCCAATGGGCCGAATAGCCGGGCGGGAATTCGTGCGTGACGGTTTTGCCCTTTGCAACCGCGATCGTCTTGTACGGCTTCCAGGTTCCGTCGCGCAAGAAGTCGACTTCCAAGCGGAAATCCACTCCCCCGTCGGCGTTGTGTGAAAGCTCGGCCGACTTGCGGTCGTAGCCGGTCATCAGGTACGGGTCGGATGGTTCTCCGGCCTTGACGGGGGTGTTGTGCCACGATGCACCCCGGCCGCGCGGCTTGCCCAGCTTCCACAGGTCGTCGATGTCGCCGAACCAGAGGCCGGTCTTGCCGTCGTCCGACTTCACATAGTGGCCGTCGGGTTCCGCGCCGGTGCGGGTGCCCGTCAGCACGAGCATGCCGCGCCACGAGCAGAAATCGACAACGCGGCGGTTGTGGGTGCAGATCGGCTTGATGCCGGCCACGCCGCCGGCGTTCAGCCGCGGCAGCACGTAAAACGTGCCGTGGGCATTCAACAGCGACCGCTCGGTCACCACTTCGCGGATTCCCCGCGGCCAGCCGAACTCCGTCGGCCGGTCGAACGCCGCGTCACCCTTCGGCAGCCGGTAGCGTCGCCCCGCTTCCGTGACGACGATCGAGGCCTCGTCCACCGTGAAATCAGGCCGCTCGATCTTTGCCTTCGTCTTCAGGTAGTCGTGCGATTTCGGATCGTCGGCACGGCGGAGCTTCATGTCGGGCCCGATCTCGTAGTACCCGGTCTCGCTCACCTTGCCCTCGTTGTCTACCGTCCACGCGGCAAGGTGTAACGTCCCCAAGTCCTCGCCGCGCGGGCGGATCAGCCCCACCGATCGCGGCGACTTCGGATTGCTATCAACCAGCGACTTGAACATCTCCGGCTCGCAGACCGCTCCGCCGCCGGGGCCGTAGTGGAAATACGCGGTAACGTCCCGGCAATCGCGGTCCGCCCGCAGGCGAACCCACTCGACGAACACGTCGTCGGGGAAGATATGGTACGCATATCCCTTTGCCGGGACGGTAATCCCCTGTTGCGTCGAATCTCCAACCTCGAGACCATCTAGTGATGGGATTCCTGTATTCCGTCGTCGGGTATAGGGCAAATGGGGAGTCCATTTCCCGGTTCCGTCCTTATCTACCTCAATCGTGAACGTGACGTCGGCATCCGTCTCGTGGGCGAGGTGCAAGACGCGATGCCCATACCCCGCAAACTGGTTCGGGAACCTGCTGGCGAAATGGTAAGGATCGGACGGCTCATTGGCCTTCACATCGTCGTGGACCCACGGACCGCCCCACCCGGCCGGACGGCCGCACTTGCCGAGCCCGTCCCACGTCGTAAACCACAGGTTCGACTGCGACTGGCCGTTCAGCCGGTTGAGCGGGTCGTGGCCGGGCGAAAGGAACGTGGACTTGGTGACGTCGTCGCAGCCGAAGACGATCCGCCCGTCGTGGTGGCAGAAATCGCCGGTGATCTTCGCGTACGACGCGATCGGTTCAAGCGCACCCGTACTCTTCGCTGAGAAGCCTCCCGGGAATCGCCACCACAGGCCGTGCATGTTCATTAGCAGGGCCCCATGTCGCCGATCACGCCAAGGGAGGACCTCGCGGATCCGCGGCCATTCCGTGTGCCAGCCGTGCCGGGCCATGTACGAGTAATCGCCGATCGGCAGCCGGAACGTGTGCCAGCGGCCGCCGTCGAGCAGCTTCAGCATCACGCTACGTTTGTCCCAACCGGACGCCCAAATCGGGTCGTCTTTGCTGGCGTAACCACGGATTCCATTGGGGCCGGTGACCTCGGTAAACTGGTGCCGCTCGACGACGTTCCAGGTCTTGCCGTCCCACTCGGCCAGGCAACCGGAGGTTTCATAGAACGCCGTGTGCTTGCCGCCCCGCTCGCCGTTGTTCGACACGACCACCCGGCCCTGACCGCTGTAGCCGCCTTTGCCGTGGTAGCCGGGCAGGTAGTCGACGAATCCCTTGACGTGGCCGTCCTTGTGAATGGTCGTCACGTCGAGCGTGTGGACGTCGATCTCGTAGAGCCCCTCTTCCATCGTGAAGGTGTAGACCTTGTTGGCCGGGTCCGTCAGGTGTCGAATCGTGGCGGTCGGCCGGCCGGTCGCCTTGCTGTAGGGGATGACGCGGACGTTGCGCAGCACATCGATGACGTAGGGCCCGATGAACAACTGCTTCGACTCGGGGTGGATGAGCCGGTTGGCGGGCGTGCCGCCGATGCTCTCCGGGCGTGCCTTGATATTCAAATCCGCGTCGATCTCGTAGAGTTTGTCGTTGCTGCCGCGCGGAGAGTGCGGCGAATAGGTGACCAGCCAGAGCCGATCGGCCCAGGGCACGACCGCCCCGATACCGCACTCACCGCCGTGGTTGAACACGCCCAGGTGCGGGTATCGGCCGCTGAACTCGGGTGGCGAAGTCTTCTCCTCCGCCAGAACCGGCAAAAAGAAACCCGAACAAACCACGACAACGGCCAACGGTAGCAGGGTCTTGTGCATGGGTGGGTTCCTTTGGAATGGATTGCCATCAATCTCCCCCATAAAGCCGCGACCGGTGGTCGCGCCGAGCGTTGCCCGAAACCGCCGCAACCGGTGATTCGGCGCGACCAGCGGTCGCGGCTTTATGGTAAACGGCGCTGGATGCGGTCCACTCATTGTGTGGGCGGGGTCTGTGGAATTCAATCCCCGCAGGAAGAAAACGGCCGGGGTCGACACTTCGGTCACCCCGGCCGATCGGTTCCAAATGGAACGGGCACGCTATCCTCCCTCGCCCGCCTCCTCATCCCCGGTTCCCTCGTCGCTTGCCTGTTCTTCTTCGGATGGTTCGGTGGGGGATTCGTCCTGCGGCGGCTCTTCCACCGATTCCTCCTCGTCCGGTTTATCGTAGAACGCCAGGGCGAAGAAGATCAAGACAACCCACAAGCCGATCGACGGCCACAGCCAGATGTGCTTCCACTTCAGCGATTGCACCTCCAGCCAATAGGCTCGTTCCAAGGCAACCTCACCTTCCAGGCCGAGTTGTTTGTGGACGTTGTTGAACGTGTCGATCAGATTCTCCTTCGAGTAGACCAACTTGTCAACGGTGACCCCGTCGCCTTCGATCGCCTCGATCTCCCCGATGGTGATCTTGCCATCGTTGTTAGTGTCGAGTTGCCGGGCCAGGTCGAGCTGGGGCTCTTCCTTCTTGCCTTCATCCTTCTGCAGCAAGCCTTTGACCGTGCCGGAGAGGTCCAAGAATCGCCAGGCGCTGGTAGCTGCGTTGGGGTCGTCCCAGCGCGGCAATGGGGCATCGGTCTTCTTCACACCCTCAGCGGTCGTTGCAGGCATGGTCGGGATATCGGGCTTCAGTTTTTCGTTGCCCATCATGAGGCCCGCGCCCTGTGCGCCGAGCAGGTAACCGACGCCCAGCAGCAGGAACGCCAAGAGGCTCTGCGCACTTGCTTTGAGTTCCGCGGGCGCCCGGCGGTCGATGTACATGTAAGCACCCACGTAGAAGAAGCTGTAGCAGAACCCGTGCAGAATCAGGCCGGCCAGGGTGAGTGAAAAGCCTGCCGTCGAGGGATCGGCCCACGCAAAGCACAAGTAACGGATCGCCCACGCGGTCATTCCTATGAGGATTACTCGTTTCAGCCCCAGCCTGGCGACGAACCAGGGCATGCTGAACATGAAGATGATTTCGGCAAACTGGTTCAGGGTACCCAAGGCCAGCGGTGCCGGGTAACCGTGTGCGAAGAACATCGGAACCATCAGCGTGAAGAAGTAGCCGCAGGCGGGGATGCTAACCAGAAACGCGCACACGATGAAGATCAGGAACGCCGACTCTTTCAGTAGTTTCAGCGCACTGAGTCCGAACACGTCGCCACCCGCTTCTGCGCCTTTGGGCGGCGTGTCGGGAAGGGTCAGCGCGAAGAAGGCCAGTAAAATGCTGCCTACGCCCGCCAGGAACAGGAAGTTTGGTTTCGCCGCCCCGCCCAGGAAGACCTCGGAGATCAAGTTCGCCACAATCCAGCCGATCGTTCCCAGCACCGCGATTCTCGGGAACTTGTCGGCGTCGGGAATGTGCCGAAAGGCCACCGCGTTGGCCAACGCAAGGGTCGGCATGAACGCCAGGCCGTTGAGCAACATGACGAGCATCAGCACCTTGAAGGCGTTTGGATCCTCAGTGCCAACCAGCCGCTGGCCACAAATCCCTGCTCCGATCAGACATGCCGCACCCAGCAGGTGTAAAACGCACAGCATCCGTTGGGCGGCGAAGAACCGATCTGCAATCAGACCCACGAACAGCGGTGAGACAATGGCCCCTATTGCCGGAACGCTCCCCAACCAGGCAATCTGGGTTCCGCTAAAGCCCGAACTCTTGGCGTACCCGCAGATGGCCACGCCCCAACAGCCCCAGATGAAGAATTGCAGGAACATCAGTATCGAAAGCCGCGTCCGCACCAGGGGTGGATGAATGTCCGCCATTGCTCGCTCCTTACGCAAGAGTACAACTGTGGGAGATCGTCAACGCAATCCGGCGCACCCCCGATCAGGGGGCACCGGCGGAGAATCCGCATTGTAGGCGACCCATACCCAAAAGGAAAGAGACCCCGTCACTTTTTCAACGGGGGCATTCCGCACTGGCACTCGTGGTGTCGAATGTGTTGAGCGGGCGGGCTTGCCCGCCGTTGTATACCAGGACCGCTCCTAAATCCTGTTTCAACGGAACCCCGGCACGCAGTGCCAGGGCTTTTGCTCTCAACTCCCGACTCGGCCGTCCGGTGCTGCTACTTCCCGAGGAAGTTATCGTTCAGGGCCTTGTCGGCGTGCCGCACGCCGCTGTCGGTGTGGACGTTGGCCACTTCGGTGATGATGGCGCCTTCGGGTCCGCCGTACTGCCAGTGATGGGCGCCGACCCGGTTGAGCGGGACGAAATCGCCCGGCCCGGCGGCCACTTCGTGCATCACGCTCGACGTGCCGTCGCAGTGGAGTTTGGGAATCACGACCTCTTTGCTCAGGTTGGGCTCGCCCTCGCCGACGATGTGCGACAGCCCATAGCGGACCAGCCAGCCTTCCATCTTTGCCGGGTTCCCCTCGGCTTCGATGTGCCAGTGCTCGGGGAGCATCTGGCCCGGCAGGAGGTAAATATCCATGAGCATGTAACGGTCTTTCTCATTGTTTACCCACATGCGGCAGCCGAGCCCGATTTTCGTGAACTGCCCGGTCCCGTAATCCGTCAGCCAGAGTTTCTCTTTCATGTCTTTGTAGACGGGATAGCCGTGATACCTCATCAGCGCGATGTAGGCGTCCTTGGCCACGTCTTCCTTGAATTTACCGTCCTTGTCGTAGAACATCTCGTTGTTGAAGTTGACCGAGGATCTGTAGATCTTCCTCCTCCTCAACCGCTTCTCTCTTGCCTGGGTCGACGTGGCGACCGCCGCCAGGCCGATACCCGCCGCGCCGGCGGCCTTCATCATCGTCCGTCGATTCATGTTTTCTGCCATGAGAAAGACTCCTTATCGGGTTTGCGAACTTGATTTTATTTGGTCTCTTGGAGAACTCGACCAGTCCCTATTATGACCAGTCCCTATTATTGTGTAAGTGTTCCTCTTTGCAACCAAGCCCCCTTAACAGAGGGCGGGCTTCCAGCCTGCCGATTTGGCGAGGCGGGCAAGATGCCAGCCCTCGCTTGAGCATCTCATGAAGAATCCCGGTTAGCGGGGGGAACAGTCGCATTTTATTTTGCCTGCTTTCTCTAGTTTGTCATTTATGTCCCTTTTCTCGGCCCTACCGTCCGCATTTTCCGCAACCCTTATCTTTCTTACTCAACTGCCGCGACCGGGTTGTCCGATACTAACGTCACAGGCAGTGCTCGGATTTTTCCGCGCACGGAAGGTGGGCAATTTAGACACGGAGTGAAGATCTGAGTAAATCATGACGATGCCACAAAACCACATAAGACTTTGGCTGCTTGCCTTGGGGCTGATGTTGTTGCCAGCTTTGTCGGCATCCGGGCAGGACCTTCGCGGAATGCAACTCTTTGCCCAGGCGGAGTTCACTCCCTATGACAATTTCTACGGACGGCCACCCAAGGAGGGGTTCTTTTTCGTTTGGGATCACCTCTCGTGGCACATCGCGAAACCGGATGTGGTCGTCATAGGAAACACCGTTCAGCAGTCCCGGATCGTCTACGACGTTGGCGACGACGTGAATGGGTGGACCCAGACCAATACGCACGACACATCGACGATTCACGGCACCCGCAAAGACGGCGATCGTCTTGAATTCGGGCGGATGTTCAAGAAGCACGGCTGGTTGTTCAGTGCCTACCAGTTGAAGTCGCAGACCCTAGAGACACCGCTCTCGTACGTGGGAATTGTCTTCGCAGACGACCCGACTTGGGGAGTTCCCGCCGGCGGGCGCTTGGAAGGGCCTGTGACGGAAGCCGGCGTCCCTCCCGTACCCGGCCCCCTCAGGGCCCTACCGGTGGTCTTCGACAATGTGCTCATTCGGAACAAAGTGAAGCACTGGAGCGTCGAAATGATGGGCATCGCTCGAAGCCGCCAAATGCACTACGGCGGGTATTACGAGTTCTATGGCGGTGTCCGTTACATGATCTTCGACGAAAGCTTCTCCGTCGATGCGAAGGTGGAGCCGAGCGGCGATGCGGCTGCCGACCGCGTCCGCAATATCTTGGGGGACAGCCTGTGGGATACCGAGGCCAACAACCATCTGATCGGCCCGCAGGTGGGAATCCGCTGGTTCCGAAAGCGGCGTGCCTGGATGCTTTCGACCGAGGCCCGCTTCTTCGCGGCTTTCAACAGGCAGTCGATTCGCCAACGGGGTGTTCTCGGTACCAACCTGTTGGAACCCCCCGAGGACCGTCTTCTGGGTGAGCCGAGTCGCATGCACGCGACCGACTTCGACTCTTCGGTATTTCAGACCAGGTTTTGCCCGGCGGCCGAACTGCGAGTGGATGCCCGATACCAACTGTCGCGATCCGTTTCGTTTCGTGCGGGTTGGACGGGGATCTGGCTTAGCCAAGTTGGCCGCCCCTCGAGCATGGTCGACTACTCGCTTCGAAGAGACGGGGTAATGGGGATCATCGCCGATAGGTGGCAGGAAGTCTTCATGAACGGCTTGACAATAGGCGTCGATATGAACCGTTAACGCGGACCGTTTGTGGAGGCGTGCTGCTGCCCGTCGCAAGGCAGAAGCAGTGCGTGCAGACGCAACCCAAGCGAAAACCCCGCCCCCGGGAACGGATTCCGGGGGGCTTCTTCTTTGCGCAAAGCGACGCCGGAAAGCGGGACTTCCTGCGTTGCACCCTTCCTTGACAAGACGGCGGCAATGGGGTATCATCATCCGTGAGTCTTGCGACCATGATGCCATCGCAGGGGTGGCTGGAAGGAGGGCGCCGCTATGATCCGCGTTACGTGCCCGGACTGTGGCAGTACAATCGGGGCGAAAGACGAGTTGCTCGGAGAAACACGCAAGTGTCCCAAGTGCGGGAGGTCGCTCTTGATATCGCCACGCGCTTCGGCCAATGTGCCTGCTTCCGCCGACCCGGGTATCACCCAACCAAAGACCGACTCCGCTGCCGACTCTGCTGCCGACGGCGCCGATCTGGGTACGGTGAAGAAGGTTGAGGCGATCGACCGGCTCGGCCGCAGCAACTTCTACATTATCCTCAACAAGACCTCGGTCGTTGCCACGTGGGAGAACGACGGCCGTGGGTGGATGCTCAAAACCAGTGCCGGCATGATCCCCGCCAACCGCAACCTCGACCAGCTCCCCGGACAGGGGAATTTCCAAATGGTCGAATTGAAGCTGAGCATGTCCGACAAGGGCAAGCAGCTTGACGGCCTTCAAGCCTATCAACTTGCCCAGCGTTACGCACTGACGGCCATCGAAAAGGGCGACGACAATCTCTGCAAGCGGATTACCGGCTCCTGCGGGCTGAACAAGGACCAGAAGCACCAGGTCCGAAAGCTCGTCCGGGAACAGTTCATGCGGCACGTCTGGGAGGACGCCACGAACGTGTTCGAGTTTCTCGCCAGCGAGGACCAACACACAACGGGAGTCGGGTAATCGCCCCGGTGGCGTGGCGCCGGTGGGATCGAGTCGCCACGATTCAAGGGGCGGCACCGCCGATTTCTTTCGTACGCCGGCTTCCAGTCACTACACGGGACGTGGACTCTCCGCTACGCGAGTCTGATTTCAACGGTTATCGCCTGATCCGGTTCGAGCAAAATCGGCTTAGCCGGGATGGCTCGTAGTTCGCGACCGTTCGTCGAGACTTTCGCCGGCAACTCCCGCCCATTGGTGCGGACCGTCACCTTTCCCGGTTTCGCGCCGTCGGGTAATTCAAAAACCATCTCGCGAACCTTCAGCCGACCGTATTTCAGATCGATCTTTTCGGTTTGCAGTCCTTTTTTGCGGCGTTGTGTGAACAACCCCCAGCCTTCGGCGCCCGTGAAGAAGGAGACGTGATCCTCCGGCTGCCAGGCCGGCTTGAATCCGATGATCCCTTCCGGCCCGTCGTAGAGGAATCCCTGGCTGGCCAGCAGGATCGACCAGACGCTCATCGCCCGGGCGTAATACTTGCCGCACTCGTCGTCGCCGAAGGGGTTGCCGCTGTAGCCCCACGAGGCCGTCGCCCGGGCGTCGAGCTTCGTGCGGAGCCGGCCGTCGTAGCGGTCGTGGATCGCGCGAAGGACCATGAACCCTTCTTTGAGCATGCCGAGCTGGATCATGGCCGCGGCCGCCGAGTATTCGAACCCGGTCATCACCTCGTCGCCGTAGAGGATCGTCGGGCGGGGGCGGTCGCCCTTGGGCCACTGGATCATCTGCATGCCGGCGTCGTCGTCGTCGACGAATTTGCGCGGGGCCTGCCGGATCCCGTGGAAGTCCGTCCGAAAGTTGTACTTCACCAGCGACCGCAACGCCGTGCGCACCCGATCCGCCGGATAAGCGGGCGGGATGCCGACCTGCCGGGCCCACCACTCGCCCAAAACCTGGTCGATCGAGCAGCCGTTGCCGTAGTCGTGGCGGGGTTGCGGGTCGCGGATCTGGATGTAGTACTCGCCGCCCCAGAGCGTTTCGTTTTGCGTCTTGGCCCCGGCGGCGCGGATCTTGCGGTACCGCGCGGCCGATTCCTTGTCGCCCTCGAGATCGGCCATCCGGGCGGCCGCTTCCAGGGCGGCCAGGTAGAGCGTGCCGATCCAGGACGTGCTCCCGCCCAACGAACCGTCGAGCGTGTTGTGCTGGGCGCCGGCCAGCACGCCGTCGTGGTTCGGGTCCCAGGTCGCAATGGCGTGCTCCATCGCCTTCTTGACCTTCGGCCACATGCCGTCGAGCCACTTCCGGTCGGTGCTGCAGAGATACTCGCGGTAGGCGCCGAGGATGTCGCCCAACTCGCCGTCGGCCGCGGGCCCGAAGCCGGGGGTCAGCCGGTGTGGTAGCGCCCCGTTGGCGGCTTGTACCGCATAAATCTCCTCGCGCATCCGCCGCCCGATCTCGGGGAACAACCTCGCATGGGCCTGGGCATAATGCCACACGTGCGTGCAGTTGCCGGGGCAACAACCGCTGCCGGGACAGCAACCCTCCCACGCGCCGAAATAACCGTCCTTGGCCCAAAAGCACGTCTTGCTCCGCAGCACGGCCACCTGCGAGCTGATCCGGTCGCGGAGCCAGTACGGGAGGTTGGTCGCGTAAAACGTATCGTGGTAGAGCCGGGTGTCTTTGGAGAGCTGTCCGAGGCGTTTGCAGACGTCGTCGGCGACGCCCTGGGCGTCGGTCCACCAGTTCGTATACATATTGCCCTGCGCGGCCCAGGCCTTCCACCCGCCGTGCCGGGCGCCGGGGAAGTACCAACTCAGCACGAAGGGAATCGTCCGCTTCTCGCCGGGTTTGAGTCGGAAGGAAACCGCCAGGGCCCCGTCGGCCGTCTCGCCCGCCGGCGTCGGCCCGGTCTCCGCCGGACCGGTCAACGAACCGTCGGCCGCGAAATCCTCCAACAGCGCCTCGGGCGTCGACCACGCGGCCGTGCCGGTGGCCTTGTCGGCAACGGCAGCCAGACACATGTCGCCGGGGGCGGCGGCGCCCTTTTCCGCTGTCATGGCCAGCGCGGTCGCGCCGGGCTTCTCGACGATCCGGTTTCGGTTGCCCCCGTAGCCCTTGAACGCCCGGCCGTTGACCACTCCGCCGTTGGCATATCCCACCGCGTTCTGCTGCGTCGCCAGGAACGCGACTTCCACGTCGCTTTTGCCGGTATTCTCGGCGGTCAGGTTGAAGATCGCGCAGGGAATGGCCGAATCCTTCGCGTTCATCGGTACCAGCGGGCTGAACGCCTCCATACGGACGCGGACCGGCAGCGCGTCGTCTTCGAAATCGTACCACGCATACGGGTACTCACCCCGGAACTTGAGGCCGTCCACCGCTTCGAACGACCCGGCCGCCGGCGCCTGCAGGGCGCGGACGACCGGCTCGCCGCCGGACGGCTTCGCCCGGACCGCAAAGAAGCTGTGCGGTATCGAGGCCGCCAGGTAGTTGTTGAAGATCTGCCAGATTTCGCGTTCCGCGCGGCCGTTGATCTGGATGGTTCCGGCGCCGATCCCGCCCAGCGGAAGCCGGATGGCCGTGAGGTGCGCGCCCGAGTAGACTCGCTGTTTGTCCGGGGCGAACAGCCTTTCGGGGGACCCCAGGGCGGCGAGCCGTTCGGCGCGTTCGGCCTCGCGCCGGGCACGGAGTTTCGCCTCGCGTTCGAGCCGCCTCTGCTCCGCCCTGGCAAGTCCCATTCGCCGTTCCTTCCAGCCCATCGCATCGACGTGCGCGGCGATCTCCTTGGCCGAAAGCGGCTTGTTATAAATCGCGACATGCGCAATCCGGCCGTCGAACAGCTCCTGGCCCTTCGGCGTGGCCGAGCCGATCGAAAGCGGCAGGTTCGCCTGGCCGAAGTTGAACACGCCGGACGCGTCGGTCGACTTGCAGGCGACGCCGTCGAGGTAGAGCTTCTGCGATTGCGGCGTGCAGGTAACGGTCAGGCAATACCACACGCCGCGGCGAAGCGGTCCGTCGGGCGGCTCGTAACGCATCACCTGGCGCCCGTTCCATACCGCCACGCACGAATAGTCGTTCCAGACGTGAATGCTCCATCGGGTCTGGCCGCTGGGGCCGGCCGCCCGTTTGGCGATCAGGCAGGGGTTGTATCTTACGCCGGGCGCAAAGTTTCCCTGGAACCAGAGTTCGACGGTCGTTTCCTTCAGGTCGAGCGACGGGGTGTTGCCCATGGTGACGAACCGCCCGTCGGCCAGCACGAGCGAGTCTCCGCCGCCGGGCCCGTTGGCATACTGCGTCCCGCCCTGCGGTTGGCCGTCGGTGTCGCCCTTCGCGTCTTTCAGGTTGCCCTGCAGCGGCCAGCACGCCGCCAGGCTCGGTTCGGCGGCGATCTTCTTTGCGTACGTTTCCGCCCCGGTTTTCGAATTGTCGTTGTCGGGTTTTTCGGCCGCCGCCGCAGGAAGTGTCAGACCCGCGATCAGAACCGCTGCTACGAATCGAGTCATGATAGAGAACCTCCAAAGAAGGGAGCATCCACAAAGGATGAGATTATATTGCCCGACACCCGAGGCGCCGGTCCTCAACGGTAATTCTTCTCTTTCAGCTTCATCACACCCGCGGCTTCCTTACGGGTGATTACCGACGCACCGGCGTCGATATCGGACGGGCGGATCCCGTAGCGCAACAACAGCGTGAGTTGGACGACGGGATAGAAGCCCTGGATATAGGGCTGCTGGTCGATGGTGAAATCGATGACCCCGGCGTCGACCAGCCGGAGTATGTTGGGCGAAAGATCAAAGCCGGCCGCATGGTATCCTTTTCCCGAAAAGCCCTTCTGGATGGCCAACCCCGCCCCTTCCGTATCGGCCTGGCCGGTGCAGAGGACGGTCTTGATCTTCGGGTTGGCCTTCAGGGCCTTGATGATGATGTCGCGGGCCTTCTCCGGGTGGGGCGTCGTGACGACCACGGTCTTCTTGATCCCCTTGTCTTTCAGGACGCTCTCGATACCGCGTCGCCGCTCTTCCAGGGCGCTGATTCCGGCGTCGTGCATCGTGATCAGGACTTCGCCGCCGTCCGGGATGGCTGCCAGCGACCGGCTCGCGACGGTCCGGCCCGCCTCGTAGAGGTTCTGGCTCACCGTGCTCAGCCGCGCGTTGGGGGTGACGTCGTCGGTGTTGAATGCGACGACGGGAACCCCGGCGGCAATAGCGTCCTTGACCGCCTTGTCGAAATCCGTCGCATGGATGATGTCCACCGCGATCCCGTCGTAGCCGTCTTTCACCGCCCGGGTCACCATGGCTGCCTGGGCCTTGGTGTCGACTCCCTCGGTGCCGGTAAAGATTGCCTCGACACCCATCAGCGCGGCCGCGTCGCGCATGCCCTTCTTGACGGGCAGGAAGAACTCCTCGTGAATAACCGGGGCAATCAGGATCAACCGCAACGGCTTGCTTTTCTTGGCAACGGATGCCGCACTCGGCTCTCCCGAGCAGAGCGGCGTGCCGCCGAGTCCACAAAGCGTACCCAAGACGACAAAAACGATCAAGCAAGTTCGTTGAAGCATCGTTCTTTCCTTTCGTCGAGTTCAGTTAGGGCCAACGGGTGCCGGTTAATGGTGGTTGGCCACGGCAGGTTGCGAACTTCGGCTGACCACCTGATGAAACGGCTGCCGTTATGATACCACGAATCCGGCCCTTCGCAACCAGCCGGCGTCCGGTGCAAAAAGCAGGGCCTCTGAGTGGGTATGGAGACTCCGCTTAGGATGCTACAATGGGAACTCAATCAGCACCGTCTGACCTTGAGGAGACCCTACTATGAGAGGCTCACACATTTTCGCCCCGGCGTGTTTCATCGCCCTGATCGCTTCCACCAGCGGCATTGCCGCGGCGTCGTCGCCGACGGTCAGCTTCGCGTCGCTTTTGGACGAGATGATCGACCGCGACGCCCTGGCCCGGCTGCCGCGGCCGGCCTATACCTGCCGCCAGGCCAGCAGCTACGAGCGGCTTTCCGTCTCGCCCGACGATCCGGCCGGTTGGATGGCCAATCACGACTGGAGCCACTTCATCCGCAGCGAGCAGATCGACGGCCAAACGCACTGGGTGATGCTCGACGCGGAAGGGCCGGGCTGTATCGTGCGGATCTGGTCGGGCGGGCCGAAGCCCAAGGGCAAGATGCGGTTCTACCTCGACGGCTCCGAGAAACCGGTCATCGAAATGCAGACCGACGAGCTGCTGGGCGGCGACGGGCTGGTCGGCCCGCCCCTGTCGGCCGTTCGCGCCCGGGGGTTGAACCTCTACCTGCCGATCCCCTATGCGAAGCACTGCAAGATCACGTACGACGGCCCCAACGTCTGGCAGACGAAGAACAACGCGGACCGCATCTGGTACAACATCAACTACCGCACCTACGCGCCCGGCACCCGGATCGAGTCGTACGGCCCGGCGGTCTTCGAGGCCGCCCGGCAGAAGGTCGACAAACTGCAAAAAACGCTTCTCAAGCCGGCGGCCGTCTTGGCAAAAGACACGAAGCAGCTTCCCACCGTGGAAGAGACGCTCGGGCCGGGCGAGACAATGCGGCAGTCGCTCGACGGCGCCGGAGCGATCCGCCGCTTATCGGTGCAGGTTGCCGCCGAGGATCTCGCCGCCGCGACGCGTTCGGTGGTGCTGAGCATTTCCTTCGACGGCCGACAGACCGTCTGGTGCCCGGTCGGCGATTTCTTCGGCAGCGGCGTGGGAGTGCATCCCTACGAGGGATGGTGGCGCACCGTGGCCGACGACGGCACGATGACCTGCCGTTGGGTGATGCCCTACCGGGAGAGCTGCACGATCGCCCTGGAGAACCTTGGCAAGGAGGACGTCGAGCTTACGCTCTGCGTCGGCCACAGCCCCCGGACCTGGGACGATCGCTCGATGTATTTCCACGCTGCCTGGCGCCAGCAGTACCCGATCCCGACCATCCCCCGAACGGACTTCAATTACGTCGAGATCAAGGGGCAGGGCGTCCTGGCGGGCGACACGCTGGCCGTGTTCAATCCGGTTCGCAACTGGTGGGGCGAAGGGGATGAGAAGATCTACGTCGACGGCGAGCGGTTCCCCTCGCACTTCGGCACCGGTTTGGAGGACTACTACGGCTATGCGTGGGGCAACCCGACGATCTTCAGCGCCCCGTTCCATGCCCAGCCCACCGCCGGCCGCGGACAGCAGGGCCACGTGACCAACACCCGCACACGCGGCCTCGACGCGATCCCCTTCGACAAGTCGCTGAAGCTCGACATCGAGGTCTGGCATTGGGCGCGAACCGACGTGGGCTATGCGGCGGCGACCTACTGGTACGCCCGGCCCGGGGCGACCTGCAACCTCCGTCCGGCCCCGGACCAGGCCCGGGTCTTCGGCACCGCTCCACCGAAGCCGCAACGCATCAAGGGCGCATTGGAAGGCGAGGCCCTGAATATCCTCGAGAAGACCGGCGGCGTGACCGAGACCCAGGACATTGCCCGGTACCGCTGGAGCGGCGACAAACAGCTTTGGTGGCGCGACGCCAAGCCGGGCGACAAGCTCGTCCTGACCATGCCGGTCGAGAAGGCCGGCAAGTACGTGCTCAAGGCCAACCTGACCAAGGCGGTCGACTACGGCATCGTACGGTTCTCCGTCGACGGCAAGCCGCTCGGCGAGCCGATGGATCTGTTCAACAACGGTGTGGTCACCACCGGGGAGATCGCACTGGGCAACGTCGAGCTGACCGCCGGCGAGCACCGCCTCGCCCTCGAAATCACCGGGTCCAACCCCAAGGCCGAGCCGCGCCACATGGTCGGGCTCGACTACGTGCGTCTCGAGCCGGTGCGGTGAGCTGCGTTTCGGGCGGGTGGCACTGTTGGCTTGTCCAGCAGTGTTGTTCGAGCGACCCCGGAAGCATTGTCGGGCAAAGCCAGCAGTGGCACGCGGCGTGTTGAGGTACGGGCGTTTACGCCCGTTTCCGGCGTCAGCCGATCTTAGGCCCGACGTTTCCGACGTTTACGTCGGGTGGTGGAGACCCCATGTCACTTGAAACTGTCAGTACGATGGCTCTCCGAAGCCGTCGACAAACCGCGTCGGCCTCGGAGGGCCAACGTACAAAATCAAATGCAATGGGGTACTAGTCGGGATTGGTGGCGGAGTACAGTTTCTGTTTGCTTCGGATTCCGGCCAGAACCGCGAGGATTCTCGGGTTTTCCGGGTCGAGTTGGAGCGCCTTGACGAGATCGTCTACTGCCTTGTCGTATTCCTTCTGCGAGGCAAACGCCACGCCCCGGTTGTAATAGGCGTCGGCGCATTTTGGATCGAGTCGGATCGCCTCCGTGCTATCGGCGACGGCCTTGTCGTACTCGCCCTTTTCGAGATAGGCGAGCCCCCGGTTGTAGTAGGCGTCGACGTATTTCGGATCGCACCGGATTGCTTTGGTGAAGTAGGCGATGGCCTTGTCGTGCTCGCGTTTGCGGGCGAACGTCACGCCCCGGCAGGAGTAGGCATCGGCATATTCCGGACGGAGCCGGATTCCTTCGGCGCGGTCGACAACGGCCTTATCGGGATTGCCTTTCTCATGGTACTTGTCGTCCCGGTTGTCGTAGGCGTCGGCCGGTTCCGGATCGAGCCGGGGCGCTTCACTGCCATCGGCAAGGGCCTTGTCGGACTCACCTGGCCGGCCATGGGCAAGCCTCCGATCGACGTAACCCTCAGCCGTTTCTCGTTCCTTCTTCTCCGGCGGAACGACTCCGTATTCGTGTTCTGAGGAAGCTGTTCCGTTGCTCTCCCCGTCTGCCGGTTGAGCGACAACCCGGTCGTCGGCGTTACGCCGAGAAGAAAACATACCGATGACAACTACAATTGTGATGGCGACCGCGGCTACGGTGACCAATATGAGCAACTGTTCCTCGTGACGTTCCAGCCAGCCATGTGTGTTGGATTTCGGGTTTGGTCGGGGAGTATGGCTCATGGCCGGATTGTATCGCAGTGGAACGGGCGCGTAAAGCAATCATTATGCCCCAGGGTATTTGGCGGATCGGGCGGAGGCGAGGTCCGTACAAACGCCCGATGCCCGCCTGAAGGGCCGGCACCGGGTTACTGGAATACCGCGAACTCGATAAAACGCTCGGGCTGACGGAAACGACCCATAGTTACGTCGTAGGCTTGGATTGTCTTCAGGATACACCCAAACGGGGAATGGCCTTAGTAACCATTGGGGGGGGTAATTATTTCTCGCGAAACTCCTTGACTCCCCTCTATTTTTTTGTAAACTCTCACTATTCCTTACAGAAGCGAAGTCAAAGAGGGCTTTTCTTGTTTGCCATGAAAGTGTATA
>CAZJRB010000092.1:0-31121 GCA_964547995.1 uncultured Planctomycetaceae bacterium
TCGTCAAACGGCTGTTCAGGGTCGTCCAGCACGTCAGCGAATGTTCTCCCTTGTCGATCCTCCAAGAACTCGTTGCGCGTAATACGGACGGTATGCGGCATCGGTCGTACCCTCTCTATGGACAAAGACATTTTGGAACCTCCACACGATGTTTCATTAAATGGTTTCTTCAAGAACTGCGGCAGGCAACACACGGAGCGAGACCTACCTTGGCCTCGCACTTCGGACAGCGTACGTAGTTGTCCAGTTTGAACGATTCGCCAACGGGTATCCTTGCCAGCGCAAGTTGCCTGACGGCCGAGTCCTCGACCATATCGACACGCTTAATCTCTTCGACGGTTAGGCCGACAGCGTTTGCGATTACCGAATACTCGGATACCCCCATTTCCATAACGGCGATGGCAGCAGCCACGCGATACGGCACCTCGATATGTCGCTTGAACGGATGCTGCCATAGTCTGTTCCGGTGGTTTTTCTTTCCCCCACGCGCACCGGCGGTTTCTTCCGGCGCACACACGCCCACCACCCGGAGCCGAGTTTGGCTACCCATCATCGGGTTCGTGCTGCTGCCCGGCCTAATCGCGTGGCGGCACGTGGAAGTTGTTGGTTGTTTCGACACTTCTCGTCTCGCTAACCTTGGTGACGGCCAATCGTTATCAAAGGCTGAAGATCAGCAATCAACCGCAAGGGCAATCGGATCGCCCCGGGCACGGTTATCAACTGCCTCACCCGAGCCGCCGCCACCGCACAGCTCGCCACGCAGAACGCGAACTGAAGACGGTGCGTCGATACCGATCCTCGTAACCCGGCCGCCGACTCTAAGAAACGTAATCGTGATGTCCTGGCCAATACACACGGTTTGGCCGCACTTCCTACTGAGCACTAACATGTCGACTTCTCCTCCGTGAAATAAAGGGCGTAAGCCGCCTCCTGTTATGCAGACGTGAATTCACAGAATCTGCGTCTTCCACGTCTTGCTCCTCAAGGCGGTACTGTGGGGTAAGCGGCCACCGCTTGGGTCCAACCCGCCGACTTTCTCTGAACTCCTTCTGCCGATCAAGCAAAACTGCTCCCAGACGCTCGATTCGGCCCTGAGACTCTTTGCCGACTTTCCGTGCCATGCCTACAGATACCGTTCTTGCAATGCCTAATTTAGGCCGTACAAATATTGCATCTTCAAATATTCTACCTCCGTTTGAAGGGAACGGCAATGGGGCTTTCCGGATTTTCTCAAAATCTGGCCGCAAACACGCGTCTCAAACCCCCTGTTGGTTGTATTTGTGCCACCGATGGCAGGGGCTTCCCCAGAAAACTCGTCCGAGGGGAGTGAAGACAGACCGTCGACCTGGAGTTGGTCGAGAATCGGCGACAAGCGTGGAAGTTCCATCCCGCCACAACCCTTAATCCCTAACAATCACGACCTGACCTTGCGCCACGAAACTTGGAAAAGGAGGATGATGAACATGACGTGAGTTTGAAACCTTTTGTTGGAACCCTGCGGGTAACCAAGCCCGTCCGGTAGAGCTTGGCCGGCAACCGGAAGCGAGTCTTGCGTGGTGGTGGGGTGACCCATCCTGCGAAGCCGACCATGCTCCGCACGGTGCCCGCAGCCAGTGCTGAAGCTGTGTGATTGAGCCTCGAAAGTTGCAATGCGGGAGCCTTCGTCGTGGTCAGAGCGGGGGCCGCGTCGGCGTGTCGTAACGGCCTGACGCGTCGGTCCCGCCGGGGTCGAAGAGCAGGGCATAGGCACAAGGGTTCCCCAGGAACGTGGGAGATCCTGTCGTCTCCATGGAAGAAATCCCGGCCGGGGATACCGGGTGACCAACCCCAGGCCCGACGCCGGCAACACTCGGCCGTCTCGGGAGCGAAACCGCGAGTGTTCCCGTGGTATCGCCAAGCGAAGGCAACGAAGTGCGGCGAGACGGGCGGCGGGTGGCACTGCTGGCTCGTCCAGCAGTGTTGTTCGAGCGACCTTGAGGCACTGCTGGGCAAGCCAGCAGTGGCACCCGTGCGATACGGGTTCGCGGCGCGTTATGGTCTACACCACCCGGGTGAGCAATCCCCCGGGGCCACCCGGCCCATTCTTCCCCTTGACGCGACCACCAGTCGCGGCATAATAGGAATAATGCTGAAGTCGTTCCTGCGCGATCACTTGCAGGGAGGTCCCTTAATGATACGCATTGTGGCGCCGTCTGTGATGCTTTTTCTTGTGGGTTTGTGTTTGGGATCGAAAGTCGCTGGCGCCGATTGGCCCATGTTTATCGGTGACGGCGATCGGACTCCGCCCAAACAGGGCAACACGCTGGTCGAGCACCTCGACGATGCGCCAATCCTGTGGGAGTTGAAGCATCACATGGGCGTTGGCAAAGGGCTGTACCCCGGCCACCTGAAGTTGTCGGCGGAGCATGAGATTGAGCCCTTCTATGCCGGGGCGTCGAGCCCTATCGTCGCCGAAGGAACGGTCTTCGTGAGCTACTTCAAGCCCGATGGAAAGGTCCGAGCCCAGGTTGAGCCGTGGCGAACGATGAGCGAACCCAAGAAACTGCTGCCGCCGTGGTTCTTCAGCGTCACGGCCGACGACATCTTGCTGGCTGTCGACGCGAAAACCGGCAGGATCAAGTGGAAAAAGGTTGAGAAGGGCAAAGGCCACAATCGATTGGGCCACAAGCGGGGACACTGGTGCGTTTCACCGGCGGCGGCCGATGGTCGTGTGTTCAGCATGGGCACCGCAGGGCTGCTTTACGCATACGACGCCAATACCGGCAGGAAACTCTGGGAGACGGTGGCGGAGCCCGGATTGCAGATACAGCAGGACGAGCATCTGAAATCAAAGAAACTTTGTTGGAAGGCGAGCGAGAAGTCGTCACTGGTCGTTACCGAGGGCGTGGTGGTCGTTCCCGGCGAAGGACTCACGGGATTCGATGTGAAGACCGGCCGGCAGCGGTGGCAGATCGACGATCGAATCCTCTCCAAGCACGCAACCCCGGTCGTCTGGCGCCACGCTGGCCGGGAGTACCTGTTGGTGAACGACGGCCGAGGGCAACTGCGGCTTGTCGATCCGCAAAAGGGCGAAGTGTTGTGGACGCAGGACGGATTGGGCGAGCAGATCGGCACACTCAACGTGACCGGCGATCTCGTCGTGCTCAATACTCAGAGCAAGGCGGCAACTAACAAGAAGCAAAACGGCCTGTTCGGGATTTATCGATTGTCGCCGTCCGGCCTGAAGCGGTTGTGGACCTTGCCGGATACACCGCGATACCGCCACTCGTGGACACTCGACCGCGGAGCCGAGCGCAGGGCCTCCGTTCAAGAAGGCAAGGTCTATCTGATCGTCGGCACCGAGGAGGATCGGCTGGTGGCGGCCGACGCGCGAACCGGAAGGATTCTTTCCGAGCAGGTCGTCAGCCGTGGCCATGCACCCTACCTGATGGAAGACAGGCTCCTGCTATACCATGACCGCGCCCATACCGACCCGGTAGTTGCGTCGTGGTGGTCGATCGCGGACAAGGGACAACCCCGAGAGTTACACGGCCAAATAGGCTTCGGGCCGCGTACGATTACCGGATACGAGGTACCGATCCAGTGGCCTTATGTCGACGGACTGCTCTACGCCCGGACCCTCGACGGGTTGGCGTGCTTCGATCTGCGTAAACCGGCCGACACGTCAAGAAACCGGACACTGCAGATGACGATTCCCGCCCGGGTCGTCGGCACGCGCAGCGATCTGCACGCGACGCTCGTCCAGCGCGACGGCAAGTTGACCCACGGCGGCTTTCGCGAGTCGCGGCGACTGCACGCGATCGACACATCGCGGGCGAAATGGGACGGCCGGCGGCTGACAGGCATCCTGGGGATCGATGTCGATGGATACCGGCGATTCGGGGACTACGAACTGGACGCAACACTCGGCGACGACGGCCGCCTGACCGGCACGATTACCAGCCGCCTGAAGCCATTTCAGAAGCCGATTAAGAGATCCGGCAAGATCACGGCCATTGAGCACCAACCGCACTGGATGCCCCAATGTACGCACGTGTTCCAGTTGGACGATGCGGCTATCCAGCAAGGCGGCCGGCAGGGACGGTTGCTGCTGTTTGTTACCATCAAGAGTGGCCGGCTTGAGCGAATCGAGGCGTTTGCCAACCAGACGACGCAGGCCAAACCCGTTCTCGACGCGCGCGAGTTGACGCTCAAAGACGGACGTCTCACCGGCACGATCAAGGTTCGCTATCGGGCGGACGAGTGGGCGCAGCCGCTGGCCGAGTCGGGCGACTCGGCCGCGGGCGAGTACACCTTCGATGCAAAGGTCGCCACATCAGAAGAAGTCGGCCAGTACCAAGGCATCTACGGAACGAAGTGGTTCAAGACTGCAGACCTTGGCTCACCGTAACTCGGAGCCCCGGAAGATGGGATCCGGGCGGCTTTTTGACCCCCTGTCAGAATCTGGTATACTGACCCGGCGTTACTTCTCTTTGACCCCTAGAAGCGAAAAGGGGAAAAGGGGTCAGAACTCTGACCCCTTTGTCTCTTTCACGGCTCCGACGGCTCGGCCGCCTCCGGCGGGCCGCCTAGTTCCTTGAACAGCGGGAGGTGGCGGTAGTAGACTTCGAGCATCAAGAGGTGCATGCCGGTGACGTAGTGGCGGCCGCCGGCGTGGCCCCAGCGGTCGGGGACGGGGTCTTTCGGGTGCCAGCTTCCGGCCAGCGGGCCTTCCTCGATCTGGCTGCGCTGGGCCAGCGGGCGGAGGTTGTCGTTCCAGGCTTTCCAGTAGTCGCCCTGCATGTGGAACATTGCCTGAGTGGCGTAGTACCAGTAGTAGCAATCCCGCAGCGATCGATCCTTGGTGCCGACGGCGGGCAGGTTTTTTTTGAGGTACTCGGCGCCGGCGATGAGCTTTGGGTCGTCGCGGTTATAGCCGAGATACATTCTCATGAGCATGGCTTCGGCGGTCATGGCGCGGCTCGGTTTCCGGCCTTCGAGCTGTTCGTCCTTTTTTGCGTAGGGGTTATAGACATATCGCCCGTCGCCGCCGGGGTTTTCGGCCAGGTCGAGCCAGTGGTCGATTCCCTTCAGGGCCTTATCGGGGACGTCGAGTCCGGCCATCTGCGCGCTTTTCAGCGCCATCATCTGCCATCCGGTCACCGAGGTATCGCTTTCCTCGCCGGGCCGGTATCGCCAGCCGCCTCGTTCGGGGTGTTGGTGTTTGAGGATGTAGTCGACCGCCTTTCGGGCCGGTTCCCGCAACTCGGGGTCCTTGGTCATGCCGTATGCCTCGCACAGCGCCATGGTGGCGATGCCGTGGCTGTAGAACCGCGCGTAGCTTGTTCCGCCCGCCTTGCCGAACAGGTCGCCGTCTTCCTTCTGATTCCGGACGAGCCAATCGAGCCCGCGTTTGACGGAGCCGCGGTGCTTCTCGTCGAGGTGCGTATAGCCGGCCCCCAGGTACGACAACAACGCCAGACCGGTGGCGGCCGAATCGGATTTCATTCGTCCCAGCGCGTCGTCTTCATGGCGGGCGTCGGGTGGCAATTCGTGCAGGCTCCAACGGCCGTCGGGGAACTGGTTTCGGGCGTAGTAATCGAGTCCCATCTCGACGGCCTTCTCGGTTCCCTCGGTACCGCCGCGGGACTGTGCAACTTGGCCTCGATTACCCACGTCTCGCTGGCGGAAGGCCTTGGCCGGTTCCTCGCGTACGCGTCCGTCGATGGCCGTGTGGCCGCCGCTGCGCTCGACGACGAACCGTCGCGAGACGGTGTGGACGATTTCGCTTTCGCGTCGCGCCTGGCGGCTTACGAGCCCGACTTCGAGCGAAGGATCGTCGCTCAGGCCGCCGGGCCCTGCCATGGCGGCAATTTGGACGGGCAGGCCGCCTTCGCGGCGGCTGGGCTCTCCGGCGCCGGTTCCTTCGGCCGCCACCATGGCCTCGCCGGGTAGGGACGTCGGAGAAGAAGCGACGGGCTCTTCGGCAATTGCTTCGGAGGCGCCCTGCGGCAATCCCGGTGCGTTGAGCCGCCGCACGGGCCCACGTCCCACGTCGGCCGCCAGCGACGGTCCCGGCTCGTTGCCTCGCGGCAGGCGCCGCTGCCCGGCGACCTTGCCCGGGGTGGTTGCCGCGGGACCCGATTCGGTGGCCGAGTCGACCGCTGTGCCGGCCATCAAGTTGCCCGGCAGACCGAACGACTGGCTTTGCGGCCGTTGGACGTTTGCGTGGGCGGCGATGTCGGGTGCGGCATCGGCCCCGCCGGAGGACGGGCCGGCGTCGGCCAACTCGGCGGCGGCGGTGCTGTCGCCCGGGGCCTCCAATGCACCCATCGTGCGCCGCGGCCCGGCCGCAGCACCGGCGGCGGTGGCGTCCGGCAAGGCGTCCAACCGGGCGGCCCGGTTGGTCTGGTCGATTGTCACGGCGCCCCCCTCCGGTCCGGCCAGTTCGCCGGTTGCCTCGCTGGGCCCTGCCGACGCAACTCCACCGGCCTCGCGTGCGACGGCGGCGGTTGCAACGGAGGTGGTCGGTGGACCGCTCGGTTCGGACGCACCGGATTCGGCATCGGGCCCGCCGGCGAGTTGTTCGGCTGCCGGTTCTGCATCGGAAGGCGCCGCGGCCACGGCGACGGCGGTGGTTCGGCCGAGGGCCGGCGCGGTGCGGCCGGCCGAGGGAGTTGGAATGTCCCCGCCCGTTTCGCGGGCCTTGCCTGCCAGGGCCACTACCCGGGCGGATCCCAGCCCCGACTCTTCACTCCCGGCGGCGGCAGTTCGTTGCGCCACGGCCACGTCGGCCGCCGCCTGGCGGACCGTGGCGCTGGGGCCCTTCTCCAAGGTGCTCGGCGAAGGACCTTGGGCAACGGTGACGCCGCCGGTTCCCGTTTCGAGGACCATCTCGGTTTCCGCAGCGGCGGTGGGGAGATCGGCGCCCACCCGCGAGCGTTTCATGGTAACGGTTCGCGCGGGGGCGACGGAGTTTTCGCCCGGCTCCTTCTGCGAAGCGGTGCTCCGTCGCGCCACGGCTTCGGGCATGGTAGCACCGTGATCGGTCAGCGAGGCGGCCGCTCCGGCCATCGGTTGGCTCTGCACGGCTCCGGGCAATCCGGCGATGTGTTGTCTCGCCCCGCTGACGGGCGCGAGGATGCTGGCCTGTTGCGACTTCCCGCCGCTCTCGGTCACGACGGCGACAGCGGTCGGTTCTGCGGTGGCGTCGGGCGAGATTTCTCCCCCGGTGGTGCGTCCGGGTTTCGGAGTTCCGCCGCCGGCGATAGCCGTTGCCGTCGATTCGATGCGAGTCATGCGACTCGTCTGCGCAATGCCGACGGGACCGGGCGTGCCGCTGGAACCGGCCGGGCCCACGCCCATCGTCGGTTGCGGGGCGGTCGGGTTGAGCGTTCCGCCGCGCTTGGCGGCCGATGCCTTCATCGTAACGGCTGGTGCCGCTTCCCCTTCACTTCCGGCCGGTGCGTGACTGGGCGGCACGGGGGATGCTTCTGCGGCGCCGGCCACGGCGAGCGAAGCCGCTTTGACCGGACTCCGGGCCATCCGCGGGGCCGGTGCGTTGGCATAGGCGGTCGGCCGGTTATCGCCGGTTGCCCGTTGCTGGCCGGCTCGGGCAACTACCTGGGTGGCGCCGATCGCCATCTCCGCGGCGCCGGCGGCTGCCGTTGTGTCGCCTTGCGCGGGGCGCGCTCCGGCCTGGCGGACCGCCGCGCTGTTCGGGACATGAGCGACTTTGCTCGGCGCGGTGGTTCCCTGTGCGGCCGGTGTTTCAGAAAGGGCGGCCTTCATCTCGAGCGCCGTCGACGGCAATCTCGTCCCGGCATCCGCCCGGGCCAACGTCGTCGGCCGCGAAGGCGCCGCGTCCGTGCCCGGTTGCCGCTGCTGCACCGCGGTAGGACGCCGCACAGCGATGGCCGAGGGTAGTTGCGCCGCGGAGGTCATTGCCGGCAAGGCGCGTCCCGGGGCTTCGGTTTGCACCTGCGTCGGACTCGATGCCGAACGGTTCACGGCCGCCGCACGAGGCTGTGCTGTGGGAACCGTTGCTTCCGCAGGTGTGGGGGCCTTGGATGCGATTGCCGTCGGAGCCATTTGTTCGGCGGGAAGCTGCGGAGTCTCTTGGGCGCGGGCCAATCGGGTGGGACGGTCGGCACGTGGCGTCGACGAAGGTTGCGAAGACTCTTGTTGACGCCGTACGGCGCTTTGAACCACCGCGCCGGGCGCCGGCTGCACCGTCCTGTTGACCGCCTGCTGCAACACCTTGACCGGGGAGGGCGAAGTTGCGCTGCCGGCCCGGTTGGGAATGCGGAGGTTGGCCGGATTCACTTGCGGCGTGGTTTGTGTGGTCGAGGCAACCGCTTCCTTTTGCGGCCGGTTCACTTCGCGAGGAATGGCCGCGTCGGTCGGCCGTCGCGAAGGGACCGGGCGAGTGGCCCGGGTCGCCTGCGGAGGCTGCTCGGCGGCTCGCTGCCGGGAGGTCGCCATGGCCAGGGCTTCCGACGGGGGAGTAGTAGCGTCGGCTTCGGCGGTTTGGCGGACCACTCGCGGCGCCGCCGCCTGGCGGCGCGCGGTCATCCGTATCGGCTCGTGCCGGACCTCGATCTTGACGGGTTGCCGTGCCACCTCGGCCGGATCGGGTGTCAGCGCCTCGGTACGGGGGATTTCCGCCGCTTGGCGTGTCTGCCGGGTGGGTACCGGCGTGGTCGGCGTATCGGGGATTTCCTCGGGCCGGTTCGCCTGGCGAGCCATCTTCACCTGGATCTGCTGCGTCCGGGTGCTCGCGATCTCCTCGAAGGTTTGGCGCTGGTCCACCTGGAACTGAGTCTCTTGGCGCTTACGGGGCGCGATCTTTGCTTCGGGCACCGTCGCCGCCTGGGCTTCGCGCGGGCGGGTGGTGATCTCCGGCTCGGGGATCGGCTCGTTGGGCTGCGGGCGGTGTTTCCATTCCTGGCGGCTGACCTGGCCGCCGGCGGCGGCATCGGCACGCCGCGGGGCCGAAAGCTCGACCCGCTCGGTGATCGCCGGGTTGGGCTGCTCGATCTGCGGGGTCTGGGGCTCGTCGACTGCCTCCTGTTCGGTCGGCATGGGCGCCTGATCCGCCTTGCGTTTGACGGCTTCCGGCTCCATGGGCTTCGGGGCCTCGTGCTCGATCGGCTCCTCGAAGAACTGGCGGGTTTCGGGGTCGTCGAACTGCTGCCAATTATAGTCGGGGACGGTGATTTGCTTGAAGTCCTGGACCACCCGCGTATCGTCTTCCTTTTCCCGCTCGGCGAGCAGCGCGAGATACTGGTCGTGCAAATAGACGAGGAGTACGAGATGGAATAGCAGGCTCAGAAGGATGCAAAGCTGGAGCCGTCGGAGCATCTTGCCCTGGAGATACATAACCCCCAGGAAGAGCACCAGGGTCATCAGGCCGACGCTGGCGAGCCTTACCCAGCCGTTGTAGAGCAGCCGGGGATCGTGGAAATCGCTGGTGGCGATGATGATCCCGGCGACGAACCCGGCCAGGATCAGCAGCGCGACGTTGATCGGCCAGAGCTGGTCGTCGAAGTCGGCGACCAGCGAAGTCTGCACTTTTCGGACCTTCGGTTTCATTCCAGGCATGGATTCTTCCGATCATCCGCCCGATTTTTTGGTGGTCAAGCGATAGTCGCGGATCCCCGTTTTTTTGCAAGCGTTCATCACGGAGACGGCGTACTGGAGCGGGACGCGGCGATCTGCGCGGATGACGACGGACGCCCTGCCCGGGTTGTTCACGTAGGCCGCTTCGAGGATTTTTTCGAGTTCCGGCAATTCCACGATCTTTCCGGTGACGTAGTAGGCGCCTTTTTCGTCGATGTTAACGAACAGCTCGCGGGGTTTCTTCGTCAGGGGCTGGGCCTCGCTGGCATCGGGGAGCATGACGTCCATCTCCTGCTCCTCTTCCGCAAACCGGGTGGCGACCAGGAAGAAGATCAGCAGGAGAAAGACGATATCGATCAGCGGCGTGAGGCTCAGCGTGTTCAGCGCGGATCCTTTGTCGATTTCAACGGCCATGGCAAGCACCCTGTCGGACCTGCATTGCCGGGTTCGTAGCGCGGGCTTCAACCGGTTTTCCCGCCCGGCGGCATCGCTACCAACACGGCTATTTGTGAGTTTTCTGCTGTTTCGCTTGTTTTGTCTGTGCGGACGGTCCGTCGTGCCGTCCGCGGGTTTCGGCGGTCTGTTTCTGGGGGACGGGCGGCGGTTTTGAGTGGGATTGCGGCGGCAGCGGTTGTTCCATGGCGTCCTTGTTCGCCCGGAGCCGGCCCTCGAAACGCTCCAATTGCGGCATCAGCCCCAACAGGGTCTCGTCCAACTGGCGGAACAACTTCTGGATGCGACCCTCGAACCAGTGGGCCAAGATGGCCGCGGGGATGGCGACGGCCAGTCCGGCGAACGTCGTCACCAGCGCGACGTAAATTCCCTTGGCCAGGTGTTCGGCCTTGTTGACGCCGGTGGGCAGATTGGCGGTGACGAAAAACGCCTGAATCATTCCCCAGACCGTTCCCAGCAACCCCAGCAAGGGCGTGACTCCTGCGGCCAGTGAGAGCCACCGGACGTTCGAATAGAGCCGGGCGGCCTCGCGGTCGCTCGCCTCGCTGACGGCGTGCTCGACCTCGGTCTGCGGCCGGCCGACCTTCAGGAGCATGGACTTGATGACGTTGGCGGCGGCCGAGGGATATTGCTGGCACAGCTTGTACGCCTTCCGCGGATCGAATCCTCCGGGTTCCCCGGTCAGCCTGGCGATACCGTCGGTCAAGTCGTCCGGCAGCACCTTTCGGCGTCGGAGGCCCATGAACCGCTCGAATCCGAAAACGACCACCAGAAAGGACATCAATCCGATCGGGATCATCAACCCGCCGCCTTTCCTCAGCAGTTCGAGCAGGTTGATCTGCTCTTGCACTTCCGGCGCCTGGGTCTCAGTTTCCTTTCCCTCGCCATCGGGTTGCGTTTCGTCGGCTTCCGGCCCGGACTCGGCCAAGGCGGCCTGTGCGTCGAGATCCGCCTTGCGGAGCGCTTCCGCGCTGCCGGGAGCGGGAGTAGGAGGCGCGTCGGCGGGCGCACCGGGACCGGCGGCGGCGTTGGGATCGGGTGCGGTGACTTCCTGGCCCGAGGACAACCCCGGGGTAAAGCCGGGCACTCCGGCGCCGAGGATCAACGGCGTCAGTAAAACCGCTGCGAGCGGGAACGGCCGGGCAACAATGCGGGATATTCTCATGCAGGGCCTCTACGTTCTATTTTCGGGAGCCGCGCCGGCGCGGCCGTATTATTGCAGTGCCTTAATCCGTTCCTTTGCGAGCGGAACCTTGTCGCTGCTCGGAAACTTCTCGACCAACGTCTTGTACTGCTTGATTGCTTGTGTTTTCTTCTTGAGCACTTCGAAGCATCGTCCGGCTTCGTAGGTGGCGTTTGCTTGCCACTTGGGATAGCCGTATCCGTAGCTGACCTTGAAGAAGCTCGTGATTGCTTCCTTGTGTTTCTTTTGTTCGAACTGGATTTCGCCGATCATGAACTGTGCCCTGGCGGCCGGTTCGAGGTTCGTTTTGGCCACGACCTGTTCATAGAGCTTTACGGCCTCCTCTTTTTTGCCGAGGTTTTGTTGTGCCCAGCCCTGCTCGTAGAGGGCCTGTGGCGTCTGCGGGGCATCGGGGAAGTCGGTCGTCAATTTCTCGGCCAGCTTCAGACTCTTTTCCCAGTCTTCCAACTCAGCGGCGGCCTGGCTGGCGTGCAGCAAGGTCAAAATGTTGATTTCCTTGTTGGACGGGTTCTTGACTTTTTCGTACGCGGCCAGCGCTTCCTTGGGCTTGTCCTGCTTGAAGAGGCACTCGGCCTCCATGAAGACGCCGTCGGAGAAGAGCGATCCGCCGGGCCAGGTCTCTGTCAGGTAGTGGAAGGTCTGCTGTGCGTTTTTGACGTCGTCGAGGAGGTAGTAGGAGAGCCCCAGCTTGTAGGCCGCCTCTTCGCCGAGGTCCGTCTTGCCCGCCTTGGTCATGGCCGCGTAGTATTTCGCGGCCGCTTCCTTGTAGTTCTTTTTGTCGTACTCGTGGTCGCCGACGAGGTAGAGGGCGTCGGGCACCAGCGAGCTTTCGGGAAATTTCTCGACCAGCTTGGCGAATGCCGCGGCAGCGTCGTCCTCCTTCTTCAGCGACTTCAGCGACCAACCCATCTCGAAGTAGACGTTGTCGGCATCGTCGTATTTGGGGTTCTCTTCGAGCAGTGTTTGAAAGGTGGCGACCGCCTTGTCGAACTTCTTCAAGCCTTTTTGGGCAAGCCCGAGGATGTGCAGTGCGCGGGCCTTTTCGGCGGGGGAGGTAATGGTGTCGAGCATTGCCTCGATGTCTTCGGCCGCGGGGCCGTATTTCTTCAATTGCCGCCGGGCCATGCCGCGCCCGTACCGCGCCCGCGAAACCAGCTTGTCGTTCGGGAAGCTTTCGATCAGCTTGGAAAAGCTTTTCTCGGCCCCCTCGTAGTCCTTCAGCCCAATCTGTGACCAGCCCAGCCCGTAGAGGGTCTGCGGCGTTACCGGGCTGCCGGGCCACTTTTTCAGAATAAGCCCGTACTCGTCCGCTGCGGTCTTCAAGTCGCCTCCCAGCCGGCAGCACTCGCCCAGCCGGTAGTGGGCCATGTCGAGGAGCTTGCTGTCGGGGAACTCGTCGATAACGACTTTCGCGTTTTCTTTGGCCTTGTCCAGATTGTTTGTTTGCTGGCAGGCATAAGCCAGCACGAGGCGGGTATCGTCGGCCAGCTTCCACTTGGGCGCCGCCTTCAAGGATGCCTCGAGCGACTTGACCGCCTCCTCGAACCGCCCCAGCGCGGCCTGGCTTCGGCCGATCCGATACCAGGCTTCGGCAAGGAGTTCGGGGTTTTTGATTTCGGGGATCGCCGGCTGGAGGGCGCTGATCGTTTCCTCGTGCTTTTTCTGTAGGTACATGGCGGTACCGCGATGTACCTTCCATATTTCGGCGTCGCGATCACCCGGCGCCTTTTTGAGGAGTTCCGCGTAGAGTGCTTCCGCCTCGGGATACTTTTTCATCATCAAGCTGCTCTCTGCGAGGACGTGCCTCACGCCCAAGGACAGTTCGTGATCGGCATGGTCGGTCATGAACGCTTCGGCGTATTTCAGGGCCGCCGCGGAATCGGCCAGGTTCATCGCGGCGAATGCGGCCATGTAGAGGGCTTGGGGGGCTTCCGGGCTGTCGGGATGTTTCGAGGCCACTGCGGCATACATGCCGACCGACTCGTTGCGGCGGTTGGGGATTTCGTAGACGGCGTCGGCCCGGTCCATCAACAGGGCGGAGGCGAACTTGCCGCCGGCCGCCGCCGGGAGAATTTTCTCGACCACGGCCAGGGCTTCGGCGGGCTTCTTTTGTTTCAAGAGGCTTCGGGCAACCCAGTGGGCTGCTTGGGGTGCGTCGGCCCCGCCCGCGGCGACGACCTTGCCGAGATGCTCCCGGGCCTTGGTGTAGTCGCCCGCGGCATAAAACTTCTTGCCGGCCTCCAGATTGCAAAGCGGGACGTACTGCGAGTCGGGGAACTTCGCGGGGAGCGCGGCATAGGCCGCGGCAGCCTCGGCAAATTGCTTTTGCGCCGCCAGCGCGTCGGCCTGTCGCAGCATGGCGTAGTCGGCCTTGGCAAATCCCTTGGCGGCTGCGCTGGTTGCGTATGCCTTCGCCGCCTTGTCGAATTGCTTCAAGGCGAACAGTGTCTCGCCCCGCCACATGCGCGCCTCGGGCGCCAGCGGGCTCTCGGGAAACTTGGCCAGAAACTTGTCGTAGTTGGCCAGTGCCGCCTCGGGTTGCCCGAGGTCGGTCTGGGTCATCGCCAACGCGAGCAGCGCCTGGGCGTAGTGCGCGTGAGTGGGGTGCTTCTCGACGACGACGGCGTACTTCCCGGCCGCCTCTTTTTTCTTTCCGCGGTTGTAAAGGCACTCGCCCTCGTAAAAGGTCGCGCCGGCAACGTGCTTTCCCGCGGGGTACTTGGCAATCAGCTTTGCGAACGTGGCGGCGGCCGTGTCGTACATTTCCGGCTTGCCGCCCTGGGCGATGTTGTATTGCGCCAAACCCAAGTACAAGAGTGTGTCTGCCATCTGTTTGAAGTCCGGAAAGCTCTTGACGACCGTGTCAAACGTCTTGACCGCGTCGTCGAACTTGTCCTGCTTGAAATAGCACACACCCAGATAGTGCCACGCCCGATCGGTGCGGGGGTCGCGTTGGTGGTCGTTGAGAAATTTGGTCCAAGCGTTCGCCGCCAGATCCCAGGCCTCGCTGTTGTGGAGCCCGACGGCTGCATTGTACGCTCTGGTGGCCGCCTCGGTCTTCTCCTGGGCAAGCGTTTCGCGGGGCGTGCCCCACAAGGCCAATACGGTTAGAAGACAACTCCAAGAGAGGCAGGAGATACGTTTCATGACAACTACCTTGTTTGAATCGAACAGCGAACCGTTTGTGCAACTGAAAGACATTGTGTGTGTGGAGTGACGGCGGCTTGCCGCCGTATAAGGCAGGTGTTGGGAATGGGATGATGGCTTGCAGGGCGTTGAGGGACAAGTTCATCATACCATGAGTGTTCTCACTCCGAACCCCCCGGAGAGAGATTCACCCATAACCTCCCTCATTATCTCACGGTACGTGATGTTTTACCAGAAGAAAACGTATCGGGCGCGGTGGAGCGAGCAGCGGCAGCGGCAAGGGTGGCAAGACACCCCCCGCGATCCGCTCCCCGGACGGCCGGCAATGGATGCGTTTGTGCAGCTTCAGGAGCGTGGTTGCTGTGGAACATGCATGCGGTAAGATGGTTGGTCAGCCTTGCCGCGAAAGCACAGGAAACGTCTGCAACTCGGGGCTATCCGAACCATGGGATGTTTCCGCAAGAAAGGAAAAACGCCTTGCCTCTTGCCGAACCTCTTCCCGGCCACCTCCCCGTCGAGCTTTGGCACTGGTTTGCTTTTGCCGTCTTGGTCGTGGTTCTCCTGGTGTTGGATTTGTTTATATTCCACCGCCACGATCACAAACCTTCGCTGGTCGAATCGACGATCTTCACGATCTTCTGGATTGCCGTGGGCCTGGCGTTTAATGGGGTCGTTTGGTGGTGGGGGATCGTCGAAGGGCTCGGCCACGATCCGGGCGTAAAATTCCTCAGCGGCTATCTGGTCGAGAAGTCGCTCTCGATGGACAACATCTTCGTGTTCGTCGTGATCTTTCAATTCTTCAACATTCCGATGATGTATCAGTACCGGGTGCTTTTCTGGGGCATCCTCGGCGCGATTTTCATGCGGCTGGTTTTCATTCTTGCGGGCGTCGAGCTGTTCCATCGGATCCAATGGGTGGCGCTGGTTTTCGGGGTGTTCCTGATCTACACCGCCTACAAGTTGGCTCGCCACGGCGGCGGCGGGAAGGTCCATCCGGAGAAGAACATCATCCTGAGATTCGCCCGACGCTATTTCCGGGTCACTAAAGGCGATCACCACCAGCACGGACACGACTTCTTTGCCAGGGAGGACGGCGCCTGGTGTATTACTCCGATGTTCCTCGTCCTGCTGGTCATCGAAAGCACCGATGTCGTGTTTGCCGTCGACAGCGTGCCGGCGATCATCGCGATCACGGACGACCGGTTCATCGCGTTTACATCCAACATCTTCGCGATACTGGGCCTTCGGGCGTTGTATTTTCTGTTGGCCGGCGTGGTCGAGATGTTTCGCTATCTCCACTACGGGTTGGCGGCCGTGCTGGGGTTCGTCGGCGTCAAGATGATCGTCGAATGGTGGCACGAGCATGAAGGGGGCGAAGGCCACGTGATTTCCCCGTGGCAATCTCTGGCGGTGATTGCCGGCCTGCTGGCCGTCTCGATCATCGCATCGGTGATAATCTCCGCCAGGGCACAACGAACGGGCGAAAAAGACGACTCTCATCCGATTCCATGACACACTCTCTCGTCACCGGCGGCGCGGGTTTCATCGGGAGCCATCTTGTTGAGATGCTGCTCGCCCGCGGCCGGCGCGTTTCGGTCGTCGACGACGAGTCGACCGGCTCGGCCGGAAACCTGGCGGCCGTGATGGATCATCCCCGGTTGGACTACACCAAAGGCACCGTTGCCGACCGCGGACTCGTGCGGCGGCTTGTGGCCGGGGTTGACGAAGTCTATCACCTCGCGGCGGCGGTTGGAGTACGCCTGGTTGCCGAGTGTCCCATCCGCTCGATCGAAACGAACATCTATCCCACCGGCTTGATCTTGGAAGAACTCGGCCGGCGCCACGCGGACGGCCGCGAAGCGAAAATCTTCATCGCCAGCAGCAGCGAAGTCTACGGCAAGAACCCCAAGGGACAGTGGACCGAGGACGACGACCTGGTGATCGGCCCGACGGCCTGTTCCCGCTGGTCGTACGGCGCGTCGAAGGCGATCGACGAGTTCCTCGCGTTGGCGTATTGGCGCGAGCGGCAGTTGCCGGTCGTCGTCGGGCGGTTGTTCAACGTGGTCGGCCCGCGCCAGATCGGGGCCTACGGGATGGTGTTGCCGCGGTTCGTCGAGGCGGCGCTGGCCGGCCGCTCCTTGCAGGTCCACGACGACGGGCAGCAAGAGCGGTCGTTTGCCCACGTCTCGGATGTGTGTCGCGACATTGTCGCGTTGATGGAGTCGCCGGGGGCGGCGGGCCGGGTGTTCAACATCGGCAGCGACCGGCCGACCCGGATTCTCGACCTGGCCGAGAAGGTCGTCGCGATGGTCGATCCGTCGCTTCAAATCGAGTTCATCAGTTACGCGGAGGCGTACGGCGCCGATTTCGAGGACTGCCGCCGCCGCGTACCCGACCTGAGGCGGCTCCGCGAGACGATCGGCTTCGAACCCCGGTACGATCTGGACGAAATCATCCGCGAGGTCGTCGAGTCCAAACGGTCCTCGTCGTCATAAAGCCGCGACCGGCGGTCGCGCCTACTGACCAGCAACGTCGTAACGCCCATCCTGGCGCAAGCCGCGACCACCGGTCGCGGCTTTATTTTGGCCGAACCCTTGCAATGGCCGATCGACGTCCTACAATGTCGGATACGTCACACCCCCGCGTCGACACGTTGCATTCACCCTTTGCTTCACGAGGAATAGACAATGAAGATGGTATTGGGTCCGGCCGTATTGGGAACTGCTCTAAGTGTGTTGTTGAATGCCGCCGCGACGGCCGCCGAGCCGAACACGCTTAGCGACGAAGACCTGGCCGGCGGCTGGCTGCTGCTGTTCGACGGCGAGACGCTTTTTGGCTGGAAGGCCGCCAACGATTCCGATTGGCACGTGGAGGACGGGGCAATCACTGCAACGAAGGGGTCGGCCGGCCTGATCCACACGACGAGCCAGTGGGGAAACTACGTGCTGAAGCTCGATTTCCGCAGCGAAAAAGGCGGCAACAGCGGCGTCTTTCTGCGAACCAGCCCGAAACCGACCGATGTGAAGGGCCGATGTTATGAAGTCAATATCGCCGACTGGGGCGCCAACGATTGGCCGACCGGCAGCATCGTCCAGCGCAAGCTCGCCAAGACCAAACACGATAGCGAGGGCTGGCAGACGATGGAACTGACGGCCGATGGGCCCGAGTTCTCGGTAACCATCGACGGCAAGAAAGTCCTCGACTATACCGATCCCAAGCCGCTGGGCCGGGGATTCATCGGGCTGCAATACCGTGCCGGAAAGATCCAGTTCCGCAACGTCAAGCTCAAGCCGCTGGGCCTGAAGACAATCTTCAACGGCAAGGACCTGACCGGATGGAAGACCTACCCCGACATGGCAACCGTCGTCAAGGTGACCGAGGACGGTGCGATGAATCTCAAGGGCGGTCGGGGACAAATCGAAACCAAGGACAGCTACGGCGACTTCACGCTGCAACTCGAAGTCTTCGTCAACGGCAAGGCGTTGAACTCGGGCGTCTTTTTCCGTTGCATTCCCGGCGACGTGATGAACGGCTACGAAAGCCAGATTCAAAACGGCTTCATCGACGGCGACCGCAGCAAGCCGCGGGACTGCGGCACCGGCGGCATTTTCCGCCGCCAAAACGCCCGAAAGATCGTCGCCGACGACTTCAAATGGTTTCGCAACACGATCCACGTCGACGACCGGCACATGGCCGTTTGGGTCAACGGCTACCAGGTTTCCGATTGGACCGATGGGCGCAAGCCCGACAAGAACCCCCGCCGGGGCCTCCGCCTGGAACCCGGCACGATCCAGTTCCAAGGCCACGACCCGGGCACGGATATTTCGTTCCGGAACATCCGGATCGCAGAGATACCGAAGCGATGACACTGCCCGAGAGCAACTGCCCTCACGTTACCTGATATCGTTCCGCCTTGGCCCGATCGATTTCAATCCCGAGTCCCGGCCCTTGCGGCACGGTCATGCGGCCGTCGATGATTTCGAACGGTTCGGCCAGGACGTCGTCGAGCAGTTGCGGGTAGGCGCATTCGTTGCAGCCGGAGAAGGCCGGTGTGGCGGCGGCCAACTGGAGCATGGCGGCCGTGGCAATTCCCAGTGAGGGGCCGGTGCTGAGCAAGGCGGCGATTCCGCCCGCCTCGGCCACCGCCGCGCTGTTTCGTGCCGAGACAATCCCACCGACGCGGCCCAGTTCGACGACTACGAACAACGCCGCGCTGCTGCGCACTGCGGCCAACACGTCACGGGGACCATGGATCGGCCGGCTGACGGCCATCGGTACGTTCGTCTGACGTGCCAGCGAGGCGACCGCCTGCAACTCGGCCGTCTTAAGCGGATCGAGCAAGAACTGCAGGCCCCCCTCCTCCAACTCGGCACACAGATCGCGTGCGGCCTCCGACTCGAAGGCGCCGGCGCCATCGAAGCGCAGTTCCGCACGGTCGCCGATACTTTCACGAATCGCTGCCAGCCGCCGGACGTCCTCCTCCACCCGGCCGCTGGCGGGGACGATCTGCGAGTGAAAACCCTGCTCGGCCAACTCGCGTGCAATCCCGACGGCATGATCGGTGCTGCCGGTGGGCAACCGGACGGCCAGCGGGATCCGTGTGCGATAGCCCCCGCCGAACAAATGACACAGCGGTTGGCCGGTCACGCGGCCGACCAGGTCCCAGCACGCCATCTCCAACGCGGCGCGCAGCGGCGGTTGCGACAGCGCCGGCAGCGCGAGCAACTCTTCGATGTCGAACACACTCCGGCCGGCCAACACCGGCAACAACGTGTCACGCCGTCCGGGCAACTCCGACGCTTCCCACCTGAGGGCCGACTCGCCCCAGCCCTCCAGACCCGACTCGCTCATCAATCGCACCAGCACCGACCGAACGGGTTGTTCCGGTTCGCTACACTCGATCTCGACGAGATAGAATTCGAGGTCGTTGATTTCCATGGGAGCAGGGGAGAGTGAACCGAGGACAGAAGGCGGTGGACCGCGGGCAGTATATCAGTTGTCAGTATCGTTTATTCTCTCTTCTTCGGCGATTTCCCGCAATGGTTTGGGCAAGACAAACCGCACGTTCTCCTCACAAAGCATACGTGACTCGACCGCTGCACCGAACCTGTCTTGCAACAGGGCAACGCACTGCTGCACGACCGCTTCCGGGGCGCTGGCGCCCGCCGTGATCAACACGGTTTCGATGCCCTGAAACCAGTCGAGGTCGATGTCCTCCGGGCCGTCGACCAGATGGGCCGGGACGCCGCCGGAACGGGCCAACTCGGCCAGGCGTTGGCTGTTCGAGCTGTTTTGGCTGCCCACCACCAACACGAGATCGACCTCGCTCGATAAGGTTCGCACGGCTTCCTGCCGGTTGGTGGTCGCATAGCAGATATCCTCCTTGCGGGGGCCGACAATTTTGGGAAATCGTTGCCGTAGCCGCTCAATAATCGTCTCCGCGTCGACCACAGACAGGGTAGTTTGGGTTAAATAGGCAACCTTACTTGGGTCAGGGACTTCCACGTTATCAACGTCGTCGGGGCTTTGCACCAGAACGATTGATTCAGGGGCTTCGCCCAGGGTGCCGGCCACTTCGTCGTGGCCGGCGTGGCCGATCAGGACAATCGTGAAACCTTCTTTGGCGTGGCGAATCGCCTCGCGATGGACCTTGGTGACCAGCGGACAAGTCGCATCGATTACTTGGAGGTTCCGCTCGGCAGCGATCTTTCGGACCTCCGGCGAAACGCCGTGGGCCGAGTAGAGCAGGTGCGAGCCTTCCGGCACGCCGGCCAGATCATCCGTGAAAACGACCCCCAGTTTGCGGAATGAGTCGACCACCCACTTGTTGTGGACGATCTCGTGATAGACGTAAATCGGCGTGCCGAAACGCCGGATCGCCAACCGGAGACTCTCGATCGCCATATTGACGCCCGCACAAAAACCCCGCGGACCGGCCAACAAGATGCGCATGGTTCCCTCACTGGACGCGAAATAGCATAATAGGTACTACTTCAGCCGTCTGCAGTACGACGGTCTTCCAAGGCCGTCGCTGCGACATCGCAACCCCTCGACGGCCTTGGAAGGCCGTCGTACAAAGTGTTTCGCCATTCGGCTGAAGTGTTACCATAATAGAAAAGGCCATCGACAACCAGTGGGCAGAAATCGGCCGGCTGGCAGTATCGTAAGCGCCGTTCGAGAAATAACTGTCGCATTTGTAGGGCGGGTCTCCCGACCCGTCAAGGAAGAAGACGGGTCAGGAAACCCGTCCTACGACAGTTGTTTCTCGACCGACCCTAAACAGACCCGGTTGAACAGCGATCGTTACACACCATGGGTAAACTAAAGGTAAGCAGGTTCCTTCAAGATCTCCAACGATACGGTCCGATGGCTCCCCAGCCGCCGCGGCCGATCAAGCTGCACCAGGCCAGGGCATACTGCCGGCGGCTTGCCCGGCGACACTACGAGAACTTCACGGTGGCCAGCCGTATGCTGCCGGGCAAGTTGCGCCAGCACTTCTACAACATCTACGCCTACTGCCGCTGGGCCGACGACCTGGCCGACAAGATGGGCGACCCGCAGCAGAGTCTTGCCCTGCTGGGCTGGTGGGAACGGCAGCTCCGCGACTGCTACGAGGGCCGATCGGCCCATCCCGTTTTTATTGCTTTGGCCGAGACGGTCGAGAGGTTCAAGATCCCCCCAGCCCCGTTTGTCGACCTGCTGGTGGCTTTTCGCCAGGATCAGCGGATGCGGAAGTACGAGACGATCGACGAGCTGCTCAATTACTGCCGCTATTCGGCCAACCCCGTCGGGCGGCTGGTCCTTTACTTGAGCCGCTGCCATACCGACGAGACGGTCCTGTTGTCCGACGCGATCTGCACGGGCCTGCAACTGGTCAACTTCTGGCAGGACGTTGCCGAGGATTTTGGGAAAGGGCGGATCTATCTACCCCAGGTCGACTGCCACCGGTTCGGCTACGAGATGTCGCATTTTCAGAACCGGGAGTGCAACGACGCCTTTCGCCAGTTGATGGAGTACGAAGTGGAACGGGCCGAAGGGTGGCTGCGTCGAGGGCTTCCGCTGATCAACATCGTCCGGCCGCGGCTGCAATTTGAAGTGGCGTTGTTCATTCACGGCGGGTTGGCCGTTGCCGAAGCGATACGCGACCAGGGGTACGACGTCTGGGCGAAACGGCCGATAGTCGGCAGGCGGAAGAAGCTGCGGCTTGCCCTGTCCTGCTGGTGGAAGCTGAAGACCGGCGCGTTCCGCAGGAGCAAGCCGTCATGACCCCCTCGCCCGCCGCGATAGAATCGAGCTATATCGCGTGCCGTCGTATTGCCCGCCGGGCGAAATCGAGCTTCCATGCCGGGTTCATACTGCTGCCGCGCGCGAAACGGCGGGCCATGGACGCCTTGTACGCCTTCATGCGTCACACCGACGATTTGGCCGACAGCAACGAACCGGCCGAACGCCGCCGCGAGTCGCTCTCGCGCTGGCGGGCGTCGCTCGACCGCATGCTCCAGCAGGATAGATGCCGGGAAGGCGACGGTGAAGCACAAGGGGCCGAAGCGGACCTTGCCGACGGGTCGGCCGGCGCGATCCTGTTTCCCGCGGTGGGGGATGCCGTCCGGCGATTCGGCATCCCGGCGGAGCACCTCCACGCGGCGATTGACGGTGTCGAGATGGACCTGACGCAATCGCGGTACGAGACGTTCGACGAGTTGGAGCGTTACTGCGAGCGCGTTGCATCGTCGGTCGGGCTGGCGTGCATTCACGTCTGGGGATTCCGCGGCCGGGCAGCTATCGAGCCGGCCAGGAAATGCGGCGTTGCCGTGCAGCTTACGAACGTCCTTCGCGACGTGAGGGAAGACGCCGCCCGTGGACGAATCTACCTGCCGCTTACCGACTTGCGGGACTGCGATTACCCGGTCGAAGACTTGCTCGGCGGTATTGCCGACGAGCGGTTCGAGCGGCTTGTTGCCATGGAGGTTGGCCGGGCGGAGGAATTTTACCGCGAGGGCTTGGCGCTAACGGATTACTTGGAGCCCGACGGCCGGCGGATTTTCGGGTGGATGACGGCGACGTATCGGGCGTTGTTGAAGAAAATCGCTGCCCGGCCGAAGGACGTTTTCTCGGGGCGCATCCGTCTCGGCACCGCGGCGAAACTCCGGCTCGCCGCCCGATGGATGTTGTTGCCCGTCTGAAAAACTTGCCAAAACGACATCACGGCGCGTACGATGGTTGTTGTTGTAGAACACATCGGCGCGACCGGCGGCCGCGGCTTTTATGGGAATGACTCGATGACCGATCCGGCCCGAAAACCGACTCTTGCCGTCGTCGGCGGCGGGCTGGCCGGCATGGCGGCGGCCGTCGCGGCGGCGGAGCGGGGATGCCGCGTCGAACTGTTCGAGGGCCGCAAAACGCTCGGCGGACGGGCAGGATCGTTTCGTGACCCGCAGACCGGCCAGTGGGTGGACCTCTGCCAGCACGTGGCGATGGGATGCTGCGGGGAGTTCGCCGATTTCTGCCGGCGGACCGGAGTGGCCGATTGCTTTCGGACTTTTCGTACGCTGTATTTCTTCGGCCCCGACGGCGTGAAGCGGGTGTTTCGGCCGAGCCGGCGGCTACCCGCCCCGTGGCATCTCGCGCCGGCGCTGTTGCGATTGCGGTATCTCACACTTGGCGAGCGGTGGGGCGTTGCCCGGGCAATCCGGCGGCTCGCGCGAGAACGTATTGACGACGCCGAACCGGGCGAAACCATCGGGGCTTGGCTCCGCCGGCACGGCCAAACCGAACGGACCATCGAGCGGTTCTGGTCGGTTGTGTTGGTCAGTGCGCTGAGCGAGACGGTCGACCGGGCGTCGCTGGCGGCCGCCCAAAAGGTTTTTGCCGACGGGTTCATGGCGTCGCGAACGGCGTATGAACTCGTCGTGCCGCGGTTGCCGCTGGTGGAGATCTTCGACGTTCGTGCGGGTAAATCGCTGGAAGAGCAAGGGGTTTCGGTCTATCGCGGCGCACGCGTCAAACAAATTGTTGCGGACGGCACACGGAGTGTGTCTGCTACTATCGTGTTTGCGGACGGCACACGGCAGGAGTTTGATTTCGTTGTCGTGGCCGTTCCATGGTATCGCGTCCGCTTGCTTCTGCCGGAGTCGGCACTTGCGGTGATGCCGGACCTCGACGGCGTTGAACAAATCGAGCCGGCGGCGATCACGGCGTTGCACCTCTGGTTCGATCGCCCGATCATACGGCTACCCCATGCGGTTCTCGTCGGACGACCGGGCCAATGGGTCTTCCATCACGGAGAAAGCGAGGCCGGGCATCGCTTTCAGGTCGTTATCAGTGCCTCGGGCGGGCTGATCGGCCGGGAGCGCGAAGCGGTGCTGGCCGAAGTTCTCGATGATCTGAAGTCGATCCGGCCGGCGGTCCGCGATGCCGAATTGGTACACTGGCGGATGGTCACGCAACCGAGGGCCGTTTTCTCGGTGACACCCGGCCTGGAACGCCTCCGCCCGACGCAGCAAACGCCGGTCCCGAACCTGTTGCTCGCCGGCGATTGGACATCGACGGGGTGGCCTGCTACGATGGAGGGGGCGGTGCGGAGCGGTTACGCCGCCGCGTCCGCCGTGTGTAGTGCCCTGCACCGTGCAATCCGGTTATGAACAACTCTAACCAGGGAGGTGAATCGTGAACGTTTCGCAAGCCGGTTGGCTGGTTCTATTGGCCGTGGGGCCGTTGTTTTGCTCGGGATGTGCCGAGTCAGTTCCGGAAATGAGTCCCCAACAACGGGCGATTGCCGAAATCCAGAAGCTGGGAGGGAAGGTCCAGTTTGACGATACGAATTCGGTAGTCGGCGCGAGCTTTGCCGGCATTGCAGTTACCGACGACGGGTTGGCGTGCCTCAGGGCGCTGCCCAAGCTCAAAGAGCTGACGCTCCGAAAAACCCGGATTACCGACGCCGGGTTGTTGCACCTCAGGGGTTTACCCAATCTCAACCGTTTGCACCTTGACGATACGCAAGTCACCGACGCGGGGCTGGTGTACCTCAAGGAGATCGGCGGGCTCGCACACCTGGATCGCCCCGGCACGCAGACCACCGACGAGGATTTGGATCGCCTCGAGGAGGTGCGAGGGCTCGAATACCTGGACCTGCCCGGCACGCAGATCACCGACGCCGGGTTGGAGCATCTCAAGGGAATCACCGGCCTCAGACAACTGATCCTCCACAGGACGCGCATCACCGACGCCGGGTTGGCACACCTCGAGGAACTACCCAAACTCGAATACCTCGCGATGGAGGAGACGCAGGTCGGCGATGCCGGGCTGGAACACCTCAAGGGGATAGACAAGCTCGGATACCTTTATCTCCGCGGAACGAAGATTACCGATGCCGGGCTGGAGCACCTCAAGGGAATGACCGGACTCAAGGTGCTGAACCTTGGGAGCACCCAAATTACCGACGCCGGGTTGGAGCACCTCAAGGGGTTGAGCAACCTCACCAATCTGGAACTCAGAGACACCAAGGCCACCGGCGAAGGCGTCAGGAAACTCCAGCAGGCACTGCCGAACTGCGAAATCAGGCACTAGACCCCCCGTCGTACCACTTGCATCCTCAATGCCGTGTCGGATTTGCGTCGGATTCACCTCAGGGCGGCGGCAGACACAACACCCGGAAACCGCTGCCATCGTAACGCCGTGCGGGCGCTGACCGGGATCGATACGCGGAGCGGCATTGCGACGGGGAGACGTCCCAGCAACCGCCGCGTTGCACGCGGCCCGAGCCGGCGGCGGGGCCGGGCGGGTCGGCCGGAGGAGATTGGCCGTAGTAGTCCGCCGCGTACCAATCGTTGCACCACTCCGAAACGTTGCCGTGCATATCGTGAAGTCCCCAGGCATTCGGCCGTTTCCGGCCCACCGGGTGAGTCTTCCCGCCGGAATTGTCCTTCAGCCACGCGTATTCTCCAAGGACTGCCGCGTTGTCGCCGAAGTTGTAGCGGGTTGTCGTTCCCGCCCGGCAGGCGTATTCCCATTGGGCTTCGGTCGGCAAGGCAAGCTTCACGCCCGTCGGTCCGAGTCTCTCGTTGAGCCTGGCCACGAAATTCTGACAGTCGATCCAAGTGACCTGCTCTACCGGGTTCATCGGGTTCTGGAGCTTTGCCGGATTGGCGCCCATCACGGCCAGCCACTGGGCCTGGGTCACTTCGTATTTGCCGAGGAAGAACGGCTTGGTGATTTTCACCCTGTGCTGCGGGCCTTCCGTTGGGATCGTGTCGGTCTTGAGTTTCCGGGCGTTCGCTTCACGGATCGCCTGTTGCCGTTCGGCCTCGGGCGACCCCATCACAAACTCGCCTGCGGGGATCAAGATGAATTCCATGTTGGTCGTGCCGAGATCGAGCGTGAGCCTCTCGGCGGGCCTTGGGACTCCGGTGCCGCCGGGAGCCGGTCCGGCCGCTGCGGTGGTCCGGCCGGCTGTGGAAAACTCCCAGAGTCTGATGGTTTTGTCGGTGCTGCCCGAGGCCATCAGCGACCCATTCGGGCTGAAAGCCACGGTTCCCACCCGACTTGCATGTCCTCCGAGTATCCCGCGGAGCGATCCCGTCGATCCGTGCCAGAGCCGGATGGTTCTGTCGCTGCTGGCCGACGCCAAGAGCGAACCGTCGGGACTGAAGGCAACGGAATTCACGGCGTCTTTGTGGCCCTGGAGCGTCTTTCGCAGTTGTCCGGTGGGTACGTCCCAGAGTTTCACCGTTCCGTCGCGGCTTCCGGAAGCCAGGGTCAAGCCGTCGGGGCTGAACGCAACCGACTCCGCCTGTCTCTGGTGACCGGCAAGTGTCGAACGAAGCCGGCCCGTCGGCACGTTCCAAACCCGCACCGTCCGGTCGAGGCATGCGGAGGCCAACATCGCGCCCTTCGGGCTGAAGGCAACCGCGTGTCCTTGGAGTGTGTGGCGTGGCTGTCCTGTGGCCGGATTCCAGAGTTTTACGATCTGGTCGAGACTTCCCGAAGCCATCAGCGAGCCCTTCGGGCCGAAAGCGACCGAATAGACGTCGCCACCGTGTCCCTCGAGCGTTCGCTGGAGCCGTCCGGAGGCGGCGTCCCAGAGTCGTACCGTCTTGTCGTTGCCGCCCGAGGCCACCATCGAACCGTCGGGGCTCAGGGCGACGGCGTGTACCTGCCCCTTGTGCCCCGTCAACGCTGCCCGCGGCCGTCCCGTGGCGATGTCCCAGAGTCTCACCGTCCCGTCCCAGCTCGCCGAGGCAAGGGTCGAGCCCTTGGGACCGAAGGCGACACAACTCACATTGTCCGTGTGTCCTTCCAACGTCCACACGTGCCTGGCCATCGTTTGGGACGGGCGTTTCACCTTGATGGCGGGCGGCGGTCCCTGTCGAGGCGGCGGCGCCAGGATCGGTTTTTCGGCCGCCGCCGGCCCCATCCCGGCGATCTCTGCCAGACGCTTGTCTACCGCGGCCTTGGCAAGGCTGCTCCGCAGTTGAGGGCGGGCCCTCTTGTACCAGTCACCCGCGCGGAGCCGGATGGCCTTTTTCTCCTCGGCTTCCCGGTCCTGGGATGCCGCCCACCAGGCATCGGCCAGTCGGACCTGTGCGTCGGGGTCGGTGGGTGACTTCAGGTCTTGCACGGCAGCGGCCGCCAGGCCGGCGTCGCTCCCCTTGACCAGATGCGGCAGGCCCCGTTGCCAGTCGCCGCGGGTGAAGCAGTACACCCGACCAACGAAGAGATTCACCTCCGGGTCGGCCGGGCCGGTCTTCAGCGCGGCAAGTGCATCCCGGAACTTCCGATATTCGTCGGCGAGTTGCTCAACGTGGCGGCGGCGATCGAGCACCGCCTTGCGATAGGCCTTGCCGGGCGACCGCCGGCAGGTCTGCTGAACGAGGTGGGCGATGTTCAGTGCGAAATCGAACCGGTCGGCGGCGATCGCCTCGTCGAGATAGCGGTTCGAGGCATTTACCAGCGAGCCGATCTTGGTGGGATCATCCGCTTCTTTGGCAAACGACCGCAGCATTTTTCCTTTGGCCATCAGGAGGTCCATGTCGAACGTTTCGCCCATTGCGTCGATCATATCGAGCATCAACTCGGCATCTCCGCCTGCGGCGGCCAGCTCCATGGCCCTCCGCATCAGCACGAACTTCTCGGCGGGGGTGTCCTGAGATTGCTGCCCGACGCGGGACAGCTCCTTGGCCAGCTTGATCTTCTGCAAGCCGGTCTTGGCCTCGGCGACGTCGTAAACCTCGTTGATTCGGCGGGCGAGTGCCAGTTGGGCGTGCTCGGGAGGAACGGCGAGTTTCTTCGGGCTCGATGGGGGTGGTTGCACCGGTTCGGCCGGCGGCGGGGATAACGGCGCCGGAGGTTTGACCGGCGGACCGACGACAAGGGGCGGGCCGCTCGGCGGCCGGGATGCCGGTGCTAGTGGTTCCACGGGCAGGCTAACGGCGACGGGCGTGCCGGCCCCGCCGGATTCATCTTGCCAACACGCCACCCGAAACCCGCCATAGCGGCGACGCGAGTCCGGGGAAAGCTTGTCGCGGGATGCCGACCGACAGCACACGGCGAAGTAATCCCAGCAACCGCCGCGGCGCACGCGAGAGAAACCCGTGGAAGGCCCCGCCGGATCCGTCGACGGCGATTTCGCGTAGTAGTCTGCACCGTAGCGGTCGGCGCACCATTCCCAGACGTTTCCGTGCATGTCGAAAAGCCCCCAGACGTTGGGTTTCTTCCGGCCGACCGGATGCGTCGTTCCCTCGGAGTTTTCGGTGAACCATGCGTAATCTCCGAGCCGCTCCGCCTTGTCGCCGAAGTTGAAGCGTGTCGTATTCCCCGCCCGGCACGCGTATTCCCACTGGGCTTCCGTGGGCAGGGTGAACTTGATGCCTTCCTTTGCGGCTACCCCGTTGAGCCGGTTAAGGAAGTCCCGGCAATCATCCCAAGACACGTTTTCGACGGGGTTTGTTTTGCCTTGGAACTCGGACGGATTGTCCCCCATCACCACCTGCCACTGCTGTTGGGTGACCTCGTACTTGCCCAGATAGAACGGGCTGCTGATCTTCACGTTGTGCGGAATCTCTGTGGGAATGGTTTGCAGGGCCCCTTCCTGATTGTAGAGTCTCGCTCGGCCCAGGGCTTGCTGCCGCAACTCTTCGGACGAGCCCATCGTGAACTCACCCGCGGGAATCAGGACGAGGTCCAGCTTCACTCCGCTGCCAAGATCGATGACCAACTGCTGTGACGGCGGAGTGCCCAGCGGTTCAAACAGCTCTCCCGGCACCGGCGGGGGCGGCGGAGGCGGCGGCTGTTGCTGATTTTCCGACGCATCGGCCACCGGCGGTTCTTCCTCCTGCGGTTTGTCGCCGGACACCAGGGCCCGGATGCCAAGGACCACTACCAGCACCGCGAGCACGCCGCCTGCCACCGCCGAGCCGATGAAGATCATGCGTTTCTTCGTGTCGTCCGGGGCAGCTTCGGGCTGAAAAGGAGTTAGTGGTTGTTCGCGTGGCTTGGGTTGCTCGGTTTCATCGGCAGGCTTCTTCTCCAAGGTCTCTCCCGCCGCGGGATCTTCCAGTTCCAGAAAGCTGATGAGCGAGGAGGAGAGTTCTTCATCGTCTTCCTCGCCCTCGGCCCTCCGCTGCATGAATTCGCGGAGTTTGGCATCGTAATCGGCCTTTTTCGCCGGGTCCGACAGGGCGATTCTCGCGGCGGAGATTTCGTTGAGCAGCTTCTGGGATTCCTCGCTGTGCTCGCCCGACTGGAACGTCCGCAAGTGGGTCATGCGTTGATCGGCAGCCGTGTCGATCACGTCCGGATTGTCCTCAAAGGTCCTCACGCCCAACAGCCGGTAGAGCGAGGGCGGCTGTTCCTCCGGCGCGATTGCCAGCCACCTGTAGTAAGGATCGAACTTCTCCGCCACTTTTCCCTTCCCCGTGAATCTGCGAGGACTCGCCACAAAACCGCGACCGTTGGTCGCGCCGAACTCGGGCCGCGGTCTCTTCCGGCAGTGCTTGGCGCGACCACCGAGGCTGTGACTTTTTGGCGTTTGACACGTTCCGTCTGTAGGGAACGCCCTCTGTGGCGTTCCGGGAAGCAGCAACGAGCGTGTTTTCCGGGTTTCGGAACGCCACAGAGGGCGTTCCCTACAAAAAGTCACAGCCTCACCGGTTGCGGCTTTATGATCGAAATGCCGAGCTTGTTCTTGAGCAATCCCAAAGGGTGATGTGCAACCAGTATTATTGCCGATAATCAGGTAATTTGCAAGGGGTGGGGGGGCGTGGGTGCGAGCACCCACCCTACAGAACTTTCCCCGCCCTAACGACCCATTTTGACGCGCCCTCCTAAAGCCACGCCCTCCGGGCGTGGTTGATTACTCGCCACCGACGATATGTGATCGGACTTCCGCTATGCTCTCGGCTGTGAGTAATCGTCGCTGAAGCTGCAAGCATGGCACAGACACACCGGCATCAAAGCAGAATATTTCGTCACAATCAATAACAAGGAACCGAATACCGAATGTGTTTGCGTATCCCAGGGCCTGCTGTATATCGGGAGAGTTATCCCAGTTGCGATTTCGATCGAGACGAGTTCGCAGCTTCGTTTCGATAATGCATTGGGGCTTGGCGTTGCTGACAACGGCATAGTCTGCAACCTTGCGTCCAATGCGAAAACGGCGTTTCAGTTCGTACACGTTTGGAAGGCGAAGCAGTCGAAACAGCGGTTCAACGACGAATTCTTCGACATGACTCTCCAGGCGCAATAGAGACGCTGGTAAATCTCGCAGCATCGGAAGGTTCGTGTCGTTCGGAGAAGGTAACTCCGAACGACCAACGATTTCCTCAAATGCCAGTTGCTCACACCAAGGTGCGGAGGAGTACACAAGTTTCGCCCGCTTAAGAAGCTGATTCGCAGCCGCGACTCGAATAGGCTTACCGCTTCGTCCACGCAGGATTAAACGCTCTCCGCAAGCAACGTAGATTTCGCTCAGCGGGATTGGGTCGATTTCAACGATTGCGTCATAATCGACCCACCACTGATGCGGATCGACTTTGTCATGTGACATGACCTCAAGCTCTAGGTCAATATACGGACGTCTTACAGCTCGACCGATGAAGTGAATTGCCTTGCGCGGTGCAATGAAGTAGAAGAATAGGGTGTCACCGATTTCCACGTGTGGAGATGATGTCCAACAAGGTGGAGTCTTAGAGCGTCTATCAGAAAGAAGTATTGCTCGTTTTCCTACCGACATAATTCGCCGCAGAACACCGATGACACCGCCCATCGAGTTGTCTTGATAGAGGCTCTTGGCATCATCGGGATACAAACCGGCCGGTGGTAATGACTTCTCGTCACCGAAGAGAAGCCACGCGGAGCGTGGACTTGGCAATTGGAGTGAGGTAACTGACATGGCGTCCCCTCCGTTTCGCGTGTGGATGTGCGTGGGAACTTTGCGATTATCGATGCGATAAACTTCCCAATCGGCGATCGTAGCAGAATCGGCGTTCCGAGGCAATCACGCGCCGTCCACCGCCGCGGTTGCCCCACTCCACACTTCTCCGCTGAGACCGCTTGACTTGCTCGCCAGGGAGGGTAGACTCCGGGTTGTGCTGTTTTGCGAGAATTCCGTGGCGTGCGCGGCAGCCCTCGACGCGGATCCGTGTGCGCCCAGTCCAGAAAGAGAGGTAAGGCGACCGGCAGATGAGAATTTACCTGCCGCGTGGTTTGGTTGGTCGAATGG
>CAZJRB010000093.1:0-31072 GCA_964547995.1 uncultured Planctomycetaceae bacterium
ACAAGCCTTTGCTCGCCAAGAACTTGCGTCGCCGAAAAAGACCCCGCCACCGAGCCCGCCTCGCAAAGAAATTCCCGAAAAACCGTTGCCCGGCCCAAGAAACGCCGCCCTGCGGGCCCGAAAATCGCCGCAAGTCGTTGCCCAACCAGCACTTGCGGCCGGCGCGCAATCGAGGGAATTGTTTCCGCGACCGGGGGGGCGGCAAACAAAGAAAAAAGTCGCTCAATAGAACTTCGCCGGGTGCGGCTGGGTGTGCAGCGTCGTCGTGGCGACCGGCGCGGGCGGTTTTGTGCCGATCATCGCGCGGCAGGTTTTGGCCACTCCCGCGGCGTCGAGCCCGAGGTCCGCAAGCAGTTCGCTTCGGGCGCCGTGCTCGACGTAGAAATCGCCGATCCCCAGCCGGCGGATATGACTGGTCTCCAGCCCGGCGTTGTTGGCGGCTTCGAGGACCGCACTGCCGAACCCGCCCATCAACTGGCCCTCCTCGACGGTCAGCACGAACGGGCAGTTGCGCACGGCGGCGAGAATCGTCTTCGTGTCGAGCGGTTTGATGAATCGCGCGTTGATCACGCCGACTGCGACGCCCTCGCGGGCAAGTTGCCCGGCCGCCTCGAGGCACTCGCAAAGCAGCGAGCCGCAGGCGACGATCATCCCGTTGCCGCCGCGGCGAATCGTCTCGGCGACGCCGAGTTGGATCGGGGCCGGCGTGCGCCGGATCGTCTCGGCGGGCGCCCGGGGATAGCGGATCGCCGTCGGCCCGTCGTGCTTCAGGGCGAAGTCGATCATCGGCGCCACGTCGAGCGCGTCGCCCGGGGCCATCACGACCATGTTCGGCAGCGGGCGGAGATAGGTCAGGTCGAAGACGCCGTGGTGGGTCGGCCCGTCGGCCCCGACCAGCCCCGAGCGATCCAAGAGCAAGGTAACCGGCAGTTCTTGGAGCGCGACCTCCTGGAAGATCTGGTCGTAGCTCCGCTGCATGAAGGTGCTGTAGATATCGACGATCGGGCGCAATCCGGCCTTGGCCAGGCCGGCCGCGAAGGCGACCGCGTGCGACTCGCAGATGCCGACGTCGAAGAACCGCTCGGGGAACTCGTCGCGGATCGGCTCGAACATCAGCCCCTGGCACATGGCAGCGGTGATCGCCGTTACGCGGGGATCGTCGGTCATCTGCCGGAGGATGGCGCCGCGGACCACTTCGGTGTACGACGGCTTGTCGCTGACCTTGAAGGAGACGATCGAGCCGTTTTCGCGGGCGAAGGGCGCCGGGGCGTGGAAGGAGGTCGGGTCTTCGGCCGCCGGCTTGAAACCGTGTCCTTTTTCGGTGACGACGTGCAGCAGGACCGGGTCGTCGTAGTTCTGCACCATCTGCATGTATTTTTGCAGCAGGGCGATGTTGTGCCCGTCCACCGGCCCGATGTAGCGGAACCCCAGTTCCTCGAAGAGCATTCCGCCGAGCAGGCCGGCTTTGACCGCGTCTTTGATCTGATAGATGAAGTGTTCGACGGGGTCGCCGATCGTCGGGAACCGGCCGAGCAGCTTCTGGACCTCGCCTTTGAGGCCGGTGTAGAAGGAGTTCATCCGAATCCTGCCGAGCGAGTCGGCCATGCCGCCGACGGGGCGGCAGATCGCCATCTTGTTGTCATTGAGGATGACGGTGAAGTTCTTCTTCAGTCCCCCGGCGTTGTTCATGGCCTCGACGACAATGCCGGAGGAGAACGCGCCGTCGCCGATCACCGCCACCACGTGTCGCGTTTCGTCGGGGCGGACCAGCTCGTCGCCGCACTTCATCCCCAGTGCGGTTCCGACGCTGCACCCGGCATGGCCGGTCAGGAAGAGGTCGTAGTCGCTTTCGGCCGGGTTGGGATATCCCATCAGGCCGCCCTTGGTCCGCATCGTTGCGAACCGGCCGTAGCGGCCGGTGAGCATCTTGTGGGGATAGATCTGGTGCCCGGTGTCCCAAATCAGCCGGTCGCGACGGAAGTCGAACGCGGTGTGCAGGGCCAGGGTCAGCTCGATCACACCGAGGTTGGAAGCGAAATGGGCGCTTCGCGTGGCCACCAGCCGGCAAAGGGCTTCCCGCATTTCACGGGCGAGCTGCTGAAGTTTCTTCTGCGAGAGACCTTTCAGATCGTCGGGCGAAGCGATTTTCGACAGCAGCGTGTCCATCATCGATTCCTTTCGAGAACGTAGAGCGCGAGGGCTTCCAGGCCTTCGGCTCGGGGCTTCAGGGGCGCCAGCGCCGCGCGGGCTTCGGTGATCAACTGCTCTGCCTGGGAGGCGCTTTCGTCGGCCCCCAGCAGGCTGGGGAAGGTGAGTTTCCCCTGATCGGCGTCTTTCCCGACGCGTTTTCCGGCGGTTTCCTCGTCGCTGCGGACGTCGAGCAGGTCGTCGATGATCTGGAATGCGATGCCGACCCTTCGGCCGTAGCTGTCCAGTGCGGCGAGTTTTTCGGTTCCGGCCCCGGCGACCATGCCGCCGAGCTGTAGCGAGACGTTGATCAGGGCCCCGGTCTTGCGTGCATGGATCGATTCGAGGATTTCAATATCGCTGTGGGCGTCCATGCCGGCGATGTCGTCGGCCTGCCCGCCCACGAGCTGGCTGGGCCCGGCCGCTTCGGCCAACGCGGTGCAACACTGCGCGGCCACCTCCGGCGGCCGGACCTCTTCGGCCAGAATCTCGAACGCCAGCGCCAACAAGGCGTCGCCAACGAGAATCGCCATCGCCTCGCCGTGGGCGACGTGGCAGGTCGGCTGCCCGCGCCGCAGATCGTCGTCGTCCATGGCGGGGAGGTCGTCATGGACCAGGGAATAGGTGTGAACCATCTCGACCGCACAGGCGGCAGGCACGGCCGCCTCGACCGTGCCCCCGCACGCCTCCGAGGCCATGAGCACCATCATTGGCCGAATCCGTTTGCCGGCGGCCATGACACTGTAATTCATTGCCTCCCTCAGGCTGTCGGGACAACCGCGAGGGGTGTTCAAATGGTCTTCCAACGCCGCGTTGATCTGTGGACGCAAGCGGTTGGCGTACTCGGCAAACGGGCGTGGCGTATCCGTGGTATTTGCCATGGTGCGACCGTGGGGTGCAAAAAGTCTGCCCGCGGCTGGAATCCCTCACCAAATCCGCCAGGCACTCTCGAAAGCGTCCACCTAGATTCTAAACCAACCCCCCATGCGCGTCTATGTCTGTCTAGCGCATTGGAGGATTTCCCCCACTTTAGGTGGGAAGGTCGCCGGAGGTGGCCTCATCAAACGGCCGAGAAATGGCGTTGCCTTGGGCATCGACCCCGCTGAGCAGCTCGATCCGCCGTTCGGCGCCTTCGAGCAGGTCGTAGGAGCGGCGCAACAGCCGGACGCCTTCCTCATATCGGGCAAGGGCCTCGTTCAACCCGATTTCACCCTCTTCAAGCAGGTGAACGATCTCTTCGAGCCGCTTCAAGGCATCCTCGAAGCCGGGCCCCTCGGGCGGATCGGGTTGGGTTTTTTTCTTGGCCAAAGTTAGGACTCCAAGGCGTGGTTCTTGGATATTATCAGGAAATATTCCCCGGAGTTCAACTGGAAAACGAGGAAACACTCTGCATTCACCACACCACTCACCACCTACTCCCACTCGATCGTCGCCGGCGGCTTTGAACTGATGTCGTAGACGACGCGGTTGACGCCGGGGACTTCGTTGATCATTCGGGTGGACATTCGGGCGAGCACTTCATAGGGGAGATGGCTCCAGTCGGCCGTCATGAAGTCCTCGGTGTTTACCGAGCGGATGGCCACGACGTCGGCATAGGTTCTCGCGTCGCCCATCACGCCGACGCTTTGGACCGGCAGGAGCACGGCGAACGCCTGCGACGTTTGTCGGTAGAGTCCGGCCTGCTTGATTTCGTGGACGACGATCGCATCGGCCTCGCGGAGCGTATCGAGCCGCTCTTTGGAGACCTCGCCGACACACCGCACGGCCAGCCCCGGACCGGGGAACGGGTGGCGCCAGACGATCTCGTCGGGCAGGCCCAGTTCCAATCCCAACTTGCGGACCTCGTCCTTGAACAGATTACGGAGCGGTTCGACCAGTTGGAAATCGAGGTCTTCGGGCAGTCCGCCGACGTTGTGGTGCAACTTGATCGTGGCGGCCGGCCCGTCTTGCGACCCGCCGCTTTCGATCACGTCGGGATAGAGGGTGCCCTGGGCAAGGAACTCGGCCCCTTCGATTCCGGCGGCCTCGTCGGCGAAGCACTCGATGAACTCGCGGCCGATCCGCTTGCGTTTTTCCTGCGGGTCGATTGCTCCGGCCAGGGTGTCGAGGAAGCGGTCCTGCGCCTGGACGACGTGCAGGTCGGTCTGGAAATGACTTGTGAACTCCTTGATGACCGACTCGGCTTCTCCTTTGCGGAGCAGTCCGTTATCGACGAGGATGCAAGAGAGCTGAGGTCCGATGGCCCTGGAGAGCAGCGCGGCGACGACCGAGGAATCGACCCCGCCCGAAAGACCGCAGATCACCCGCCTCTCGCCCACGCGGCCGCGTATCTCTTCAATCGTTTCGCGGGCGAAGTCGCCCAGCTTCCAGGCGCCGGAACACTTGCACACTTGCATCAGGAAGTTGCCGAGGATCGTCGGGCCCTCCGGGGTATGGGTGACCTCGGGATGGAATTGCAGGGCGAAGATCGGCAACTCGCGATGCCTTACCGCGGCGAAGGGGCACGTATCGGTTGAGGCCAGTGGAACGAAGTCCTCGGAGACCTGCGCCACCTGGTCGCCGTGGCTCATCCAGACTTGGGTCTTCGGGGAGACGCCCGCGAAGATGTCGGCGTCCTCACAAAGCCGCGACCGTTGGTCGCGCCGCGTATCGGGCGCGCCGTCGGAAACGGCGGCGTCTCGAACCGTCAGAAAGGCCCGGCCGTATTCCCGCGACGGCGTGTTCTCGACCTTGCCGCCGAGGGCCTCGCACATAAGTTGCATGCCGTAGCAGATGCCGAGCACCGGCAGACCGAGTCGGAAGATGCCCGGATCGCACTTCGGCGCCCCTTCTTCATATACGCTCGACGGTCCGCCGGAGAGAATCAGCCCCATGGGGGCCAATTCCTTGATACGCTCGGCCGCGATGTCGTGGCGGACGATCTCGCAGTAGACCTGCTGCTGTCGGACGCGCCGGGCGATCAGTTGGGCGTACTGGGACCCGAAATCGAGCACCAGCACCCTTTCGTCGGCAATTCCGGTCATGACGGCTCCCCGCAGAAAACGAGGCATTATAGGACACGGCAAAAGATTTGGCTAGCGGCCCGTTGAGAAAGTCGGGGTCTGGTCCAATTTTCGGCGAGCCGACGTGTTTCTCACGTCAATCGTTGGCCGAAAACTTGGACCTGACCTGGACCAGACCTCTTTCTTTCACCGGAAAACGGCGTGTAGCCACCGTCGCCAGACGGTGGAGACCCTCCTTTTGCGAAAGATTGGCATTTGCCAACCACGCTCTGGCGAGCGTGGCTACCGTTTTCCGACGAAGCCTAGATGGTCCGGGGGCGGGTGCCCCCTCCTTTGTTCCCATGCGGGGATGGACGATCTTGCCCATTGTAAGGGCCGCAACTTGTCATTATCATGGCGGTAGACCTTTGCCCGAACGGGAGGTCGCTGCCGCCACAAATCGGAGGGATTGTCTCGCGTGCTGATATTACTGACCAACGACGACGGGATCAACGCCCCGGGGCTAGTCTCGCTTCAGCGCCAACTGAGCCGATTGGGGGAAGTATGTGTCGTGGCGCCGGCCACCGAGCAGAGCGGCGTCGGCCACTCGATCACGTACCGTACCCCGCTGATCGTCGAGGAGGTGTATCACGGCGAGTCGCGGTGGGGCTGGGCGGTCGAGGGGAGCCCTGCCGATTGCGTGAAGATCGGCATCCACGAATTGTGCCCGCGCCGGCCCGATCTGGTCGTCAGCGGAATCAACGGCGGTCTGAACGCCGGGATCAACGTCCTTTACTCGGGCACGGTGGCGGCGGCGATCGAAGGGGCGTTTTTCGGAATCACCAGCGTGGCCGTTTCGTTGGAGTACGACGAGCATGCCGCGTTCGACAGAGCGGCCCGGCTGGCACGAGTCGTTATCGAGCAGGTCCTCGAAAAAAAGGAGCCGGGGCCGCAACTCTACAACTTGAATATCCCAACCAAGGCGCTCGACGGGGCGCCCAGCGTGAGAACCGTGCCGATGGACGTCCAGCGGTACGACGACAAATATGAAAAACGATCGGACCCGTGGGGCCGCGACTACTATTGGCTTACCGGCGTCCTGAAACTGCCGGCAGCCGAGCACGAGACCGACCTTCTGGCGTTGGCCAAAGGGCATGTTTCGCTCACCCCGTTGGATTACAATATGACCCGAGAGGCGGTTCTCTCGGCGATGGAGCCGTGGGAGTTTCGGCTCGGCGGCTTTGATACGCCGCAGGAGGAGGACGACTCGGGCGGTTCGGACGGCGGACCGCGGATCGCCAAACAAGGCGTCGGCTACGACAAGCAGCATCTGTAGGATGGGCTGTGACCTACTTGGAAATCAAACCGGAGGACGAGACCATGAAATGGGGACTTCTTGCGTGTATGGTTGCGACCATGCTGATCGCCGGTTGCGGCGGCGGTGACACGGAGGAATCGGGCGAGCCAACGGACAATGTGGCCACTGCGCCGGCCCCGTCCGCCCCCGCTCCGCCTCCGCCGCCACCTCCGCCGGCGCCGGGAGAGACACCGTCGGCCGAGACGCCGTCGCCGTCGCCGTCCGAGCCGGTTGATCGCAAGCCGGCGGTGACGGGTGTGGGCAAGAAGGGCAAGGGCTACGGCACCGGGCCGATTGCCACGCCGGTGGCCGCCTATTTCTCCACGCGGCAGCGGGTCGTCTTCGATATCCAGATCGCCAGCGCCATGAACCTCTATCACGCGACCAACCAGCGGTTTCCCAAGACCCACGAAGAGTTCATGAAGGAGATCATCGAGAAGAACATGATTAAGCTGCCGGAATTGGCGCCCGGCGAGAGCTACCGCTACGATCCCGAGAAGGCGGCCAAACAGAGTCAGTACGACCCGAACGATCCGCCGCTTTGGGTCGAGAAAACGCGATAGCCAAGGCGTGCAGCGAGTCAGGAGAAAACAGTCTTCGAGAAGACCGTGCCCGCTATCATCCCTGCGGCGATTGCAAACAGCAAGGAAAGGATGAATTTCAGGAGCACGATTCTCCAGTCGATCATCGCCAGATCCATGACGACGCGTCTGATCGAGCACCCGTCCCAGGCCACGATGAATGCGACGACGAGTCCCGGGCCGGCGCCCGCTTTGAGCAACCCACCGGCGACGGGCAGGACGAAGAAGACCGGGCCGGGGGTCACGACTCCCAAGGACGTTGCAACCAGCAGCCCCTTGAATCCGGACTGAGAGCCGAGCCACTGCGTAACGAATTCCCGCATCTCCATTGCCTGGACCAGTCCGGCGATTGCGAAACCGGCGATCAATATGGGCATTGCCTTGAGGAGCCCCATTCCGCCGGTTTTCAGGCTTTTGGAGGCGAGGGAGGGATTCTTGGCCGCGACGACCGCGTAGAAGACGGCCACGAGCAAGGGGAGGATGATCATCATCAGGTAGTACATGACCGCACGGTTCTCCTTTTTCTCAGGAGGTTGGGGTAGCCGGGAGGTGCAGAAGGTCCGTAGAAACCAGTTCATCATGATACTCTCATTCGGTGTTCGGCCGGCAGCTACGGTTGCCGGACCGTGGGCAATGCAGACGTTCACGGTCTGGCGACCGCAGCGGCTACCGAAGTTATTTTTGAGTCATCCCTAATCCTAATGCCAGTGGCAATCTCCGTTCGCTTGGTCCGATTGCCTTCGAGATCATACTCGTAATTGAAAGTGCCGTCCGATTCGAGACGGTTGTAGTCGCCGATTACAAAACCCGGATCGGTCGGATTGCCGTTGGCGTCGTATTGATAATCTTCGTCGTCTTGATAATTGTGGTCGGCGGCGGTCAACCGGCTGGTGTCGTCGTAGAATCCAGCCGGGTGCCGTAGTCGATGGTGAGCACGACGGTCGGGACGCCGAGGTTGTCGCTGGTGATGCTCGTTACCCGACTCTTGCCAATCGAGCCATGCCGCAAATCCAGCAAAACCGCCCGCCATAGTCAATAGTTATGTATGGTGTCCCCGAAATTACCTCTCGGATTGGTAAGTGTGCCGACCGCACCTTTCCCGTTGAGGCGGGCGGATCATTAGTATGCATGAAGAGGGCCAAATGGTCAAGCGGGGGCAGCTAAGTTCCGGGGATGAGAGGGGGCACTCTAAAGGGAAGGGGGGGGTTCTGGGGACACAAGGGGTTCTGGGGACACAATCCTAAACTATTGACATGTTGGCCCGGTTTCGGTAGCCTGAAGGGATGGCGAGATTAGCGCGTATTGTCGTTCCGGGGATGCCTCACCATATTACCCAACGAGGCAATCGCCGCCAGCGGACGTTCTTCGACGACGAGGACTACGCGGCCTACATCGAACTGATGGCCGAGTGGTGCGTCGAGGAGGGGGTCGAAATCTGGGCGTACTGCCTGATGCCCAACCACGTACACTTGATCGCGGTGCCCGACTCGCAGCAGGCCCTGAGCCGCGCGATCGGCGAGGCCCATCGACGCTACACCCGCCGGATCAACTTCCGCAAAAAATGGCGCGGCTACTTGTGGCAGGGGCGCTTCGCCTCGTTCGTCATGGACAAGCCGCACCTGCTGGCCGCCGCACGCTACATCGAGCGCAACCCCGTGCGTGCCGGATTGGTCCGAACGCCGAGGCACTGGCGCCACAGCAGCGCGCGGGCACACCTTGCCGGGGAAGACGACGACTTGGTGACCGTTGCGCCGCTTCTGGCGATGGCGAGCGATTGGCGCGGGCTGCTGCGCAGCGCGTTGCCGGAGCAGGAACTCGAACAGTTGCGCCGGCACGAGCGGACGGGTCGCCCGCTCGGCGGCGGGCGATTCCTCACCCGCCTGGAGAAGAAGCTGGGCCGCGTCCTAAAACCAAGAAAACGCGGCCCAAAACCAAAACACCGGAACAATTAAGTATTGTGTCCCCGGGAATTCTCCCAGCCGAATTCTCCCCCCCGGAATTCGTTCCCCGGAATTCTCCCTGCGACAACCGATGAACTGATACGGTGGTCATTCACAGAAAGAACGGGACTCCACATGAAAACTGAAATCTGTGCAATCGCGCTGGTGCTGCCGGGTATTGGCAACGGCGCTTCTCTCGATGCCCAGCAATATTGCCCGGGTGGAGAGGTAAGCAAGAGCAATACGAACTCCACGCTCAACATGCACCTTTGTCCGAAGGGCCAGTTCGAGGTTGGAAAAGATCAATGGGGAGACATTCGTCCGCGTCAATATGCTCAAAATCAAGGACTGGTCCGAGGTACCCGGCGTTAAGAAGGCTTGGATCATGCAGGGCTTTGAAGGTGAAAAAGGCATGGCCTTCCATCCGGTCATCTCGGAAGTCAAGGACGTCGATCGCGACGGCAAACTCGACATCTTCCGCTGTCGCTCAGAACATGCAGGCGCGAAGATCGAGCGGCTTTGCTATGACAACGGAAGTGTGGTCTGGGAAAGCGAACCGTTGGCTGCCCTGCACGGCGATGAAAGTCGTCTTCCCGTCTTTGATCTCGATGCAGACGGCGTGTACTCCGTCCTCCATGCCACCAAGGGCGGCACGTGGTGCATCAACGCGAAGACCGGCAAGACCGAGTGGTCGGTCAAGGAAGCCGTCGGTGATATCATCGTGGGACATTTCCTGGATAAAAAGAAACAGGCTGTCGTCGTGCGCAGCGCGGGGGCCCTTCGCTGCTATGACGACCGCGGAACGCTCGTCTGGAAGCACGACACGGGACTCTCAGGTGGGGACGCCTATGCACACGAACTCTATCGCCACGATGCCGACCGTGACGGCCTGGACGAGATATTCGCCAACTGGCAGAAGCTGACCCTGGCGCTGAAAGGCGATGGCACCGTTCTATGGGAAGACAAGACCCAGCGGCATCACAGCGACTACCTGGTCTGCGCTGACGTCGATGGAGACGGAAAGACCGAACTCATTTACGATCATGAAGGGTGCAGCGCGGAGAAAGGTCCCACCTACATTGTCGATGCCATGACCGGAAAGATCAAAGGCAAGATCGATTATCGCAAAGATGGCCTGCGCCATGCGCAGAACATGGCGTTGGGCGATTTTGATCGCGACAGACCCGGTCTCGAAATCGCGATTTGCGGTAAGCTCGGCGGACTTTTCGTATGGGATGCAAACGGCAAGCTCGTTTGGAAGCGTGCCGTGCCCACGTCTCTGCTCTCCAAGGGCGACTGGGACGGTGACGGTGTCGAGGACATCTCTTGCCACGCGCTGGGGGCCAACGTGGACGGCATGTTCTCAGTCTGGAACGGGAAAGGCAAGCGGCTCTACGCGATCAGTTTCCTGCCGAGCCCGTCCAAACGGACCTGGAGCAACAAGCATAACGGCGGCAGTTGGAGTCATGCCACGCCTGGCGGACACGAGGGCATCCGACGTCAAATTGATCTGGACGGCAACGGTCACGCGGACTTCATCGTAGGCATGGGCGCCTGGCACTGGGGCTCCGATGCGATTCTGTTTCTGATGGAAGGCCCGTAGCGATGAAAGAGGCTCGAAAGCTTGACATTGCCCAGCATCCTTGTGATCCAAGACCTCAGGAGCAGCAACCATGATGAAGCGAGCCATGATGGCAGTTGTTGTGCTCTGTGCTTTGTGCGTAAGAGTGTAGGCAGAACCAAAGGAAGTAAGAGCCTATGCGGTTCAACTGTAACGGGACCTTCAGACCGAAGCCCGGTGGAGGTCAACCTGCCGGAGCACGCCGAACTGATCGACGAAGTGTTTCGACGGAGCAAGAACAGCGAGAGCAACTTGCTTTTCCAGAAACGCGAAGCTACACTCAGAGACATGTCGCCGGGTGTACGAATGTCAGGAATAGATCTTGCTGCCATGTGCAATTGACCATTGAAAGGGAGAGTAGCAAATGTGCGTTCGAAGTGCCGCGGCGTTTTTTCTGGCGGCGACTATTTCGGTAACCGCCTTTGCCCGGCTGCTACCCGGGGCAGAGGTGCCTTCGTGGGCCAAGGTGTCGCCCGAGCAGGCGGCGACGGCAAAGAAGCTTGGCGTGCCGGTTGCATTCGAGAACTCGATTGGGATGCGGTTCGTACTGATTTCCCCCGGAACATTCATGATGGGATCGAGGGATTCGGCGTCGGAAGTCGCCCGCCGCTGCGCGATGCCCAACGCGCAGGCCGGCTGGTTCTACGACGAGCACCCGCGCCACAAGGTAACACTGAGCGGCGCATTCTACATGTCCATTCACGAAGTCACGCAGGGGTGTTACGAGGCGGTCACCAGTCCGAAGCCCGGCAAGGACGCGAAGAAGTTCACGGACGGATACCCCGACGCGTTCAAAGGCGCGAACAACCCGGCCGTAAACGTCTCGTGGGACAGCGCACAGAAGTTTTGCAAGACCTTGAGCGCCCTAGACGCCGAAAAGGGCCGCGAATACTACTTGCCCACCGAAGCGCAGTGGGAATACGCGTGCAGAGCGGGCACGGAAACGCCGTTCTGTTTTGGGGAAACGATATCGACCGACCAGGCGAATTACCACGGAGATTACACATACGGCGACGGCCGGAAGGGGGAATATCGCGAGAAACCCTTGCCCGTCGGCAGCCTGGCTGCAAACGCGTGGGGTTTGTACGACATGCACGGGAACGTCAGTGAGTGGTGTGCCGATCGGTACGGCAAGTACGGCAGCGCTGCCGAAAGCGACCCGAAAGGACCCGAGGAGGGAAACCGGCGCGTTTTGCGCGGCGCGTCCTGGCGCAGTTATCCCGGGGCCTGCCGCTGCGCATTCCGCCTCGGGGGCCAGGGGCGTTCAAGTTCGTACAACGTCGGGTTTCGCGTGTGTTGTGCCGTTGCGACGGAGTCCTCTTGAATAGAAACCGCCTCCGATTCGGCAGGCGATCCGTTTCCCTCACACTTCTCGCCGAAACATCGAAAGCATCCCCTGGATGTTCTCCCAACGACGAATGCCTACGTCGATCAGGAAAACGAGCAGAAGAAGTTTGAGCAACATCGGGGCGACTTCCACGAAGTGTGAGTGGGTTTTCCGTATGGGTGGCAGCTTTGCAGACGATTCCAGGAGCTGTCCTCCTGTTGCCGTGCAGACCTTCTTCAGCAAATCGCGATTCACTCGTCCGGTCGCTGCTTCGCCCGAGACGTTGTGAACCAGTCCGGCGGAGACGACCTGGGCTCCGGAGCGGGCACGAACGAGGTAGACGCCGGGTTCGTCCGGGGTGAACTTCGACCGGTATTGGCCGGGACCGGTCTGCTCCAAGCGTAGCTCATGCAATTGCTCCATGTTGGAGCCGAGCGATCCGGCGGCGACGAAATAGACGTCCGCCACCACGGAAGCGTCGTTCTTGAAATGCGCAGGGTCTTCGAGAAGATCGACCTGGATGGTCGCGTCAACTCCGTTTTCCATCAACCGCATGTCCACGGTTTGGCTTTGGGGCTTGCGGGCCGTTTCGCGGAGAATCTGCGCCCAGAACTGATTGTAGCCGGGCCAGCCGGTGATCCAGAGTGCGGCCCACCGGGACTTGCAATCGGAAGTAAAGGCGGTCACTTTTCCCAGCCCGAACTGCCAGTGGGCCAGGAGCGGGTCGCCCAGGTCGGTCACCAGCGGCACCTGGGCGGTTGCTTTCCTGTTCGTCTTGACGTAGCCCAGAAGCGACGGGGTCTCTTGGATGTTGCACCCCTTGAGCATCGGATGGCGCTCGACCTGTTTGGGGACGAAGGCCTCTTCGCGGATCAGCCGCCCCATGTGGACCATCGTGTCTTGCGTGAAGATGCGAGGCAGGTTCGCGGGGTCGAAGGTCTGATAGAAGGTGCCTCCGCCCGCCGACGCGACGGATTGCAGCAGGCCGGCCGCTGCCCCGGAACCGACGGCCACTGTCGAGATCGTCATCCCCTCGCCTTTCATCTGCGCGGCCATGGCCTGGTAGCCGCTGCCGGAGGTCTGGCCGTCGGTCAGCACGATCATGTGCTTCACCTTGGCCCGGACGCTGTTGAGCGCTTCGCGGCCAAGCGTCATTCCCGGGTGCATGTTGGTTCCACCGCCGGCGTTGAGCGTGGAAATCTGCGCGTTGATTGTGCCTTTCGATCCGGCGCGGGTGATGGGGACAATCCACCGTGCGGCCGAATCGAAGGCGACCACGCCGACATAATCCTTGCGGCTGAGCAATTCGACGGTCGCGACGGCCGCCGACTTGCAGATCTCGATCTTCTGCCCGCTCATCGACCCCGAGCGGTCGATCACCAAAACCAGCGCGGTCGTGAATCGTTCTTCCTTGTCGGGCGCCTTCATCTTCACCGGCAGGACGTCCTCGATCGGGGTTCGGTAGTAACCGCCGACGCCGAAGGAGTTCTTGCCGCCGACCATAAGAAAACCGCCACCGAGTTCCTCGACGTAATCGCGGACCATCGCCATCGACTGCCCGGTCAGCTTGTGGGCGGGTACGTCCGAAATCACGATCCCGTCGTAACCGGCCAGTTCCTGCAACGTCTGGGGAAACGCCTCTGCGGAGCGCTGTTGCACGCGGATTCCTTCCTTGGCCATCGCTTCCGCCAGGAAATGGGCCTCCGCCTGTTCCCCCTCGACATACAGGAACAGCGGCCGGCCGCGGACGTCGACGAGCGTCATCGCCTCGTCGTTTTCGGCGATCGTGTCGCCCTCGAACCCTTCAAGCCGGGCGCGGTACGTATAGAGGTTTCGTTCCTCGGGCGTTCGCTGGAACTCTTCGGTGATCTGCCGGCCGACCGTGAGCTTGATCGGCCGCGACTCGACCTCGATGCCGTTCTCGAAGAGCCGCAGGATCCCTTCGCCTTCAAGCGAGCTTTCGACGTCGGCCCGCAGTTGCAGACTGGCCCCTTCGTGCAAGCGCGAACGGCTGCTGGCCAGGCGGACGACCCGGACGTCCGGGCGGCGCTCGCCGGCCACGGGTACGGCGTCGATGATTGCGCCGAGCAGCGCGGCATCGCCGGCGGCGGCTTCCAGATCGCCGCGGGTCTGCTGGCCGTCGCCGATCAGGACCAGCCGCCGCGAGGTGCCCGGGGGAAACAGCCCCGAAGCCATGCGGACCGCCGCGGCCAGGTCGGTTTGGCCGCCGTCGCTTTCGAGCAAGGTTTCGTCGGGCTCAGGCACCCGCCGATTGCCGCTGGGTAACTGCCGAACAATGGTCGACCGGCCGGCCGACAGGAACCCGACCTGCGCCCCCGCCGGCAGCTCGCCGAGAAGGCGCCGGGCATGCTCGTTGGCCGCTTTGATGCCGGCGGCGCCCTGGCTTTGGGAATGGTCCATGATGAAGATCACGGCCTGCTGCCGTGTGTTCATCTTCCACCCCGGACCGGCCAACGCGAGCAGCAGGATGGCCACCGCGGCAATGCGGACGGTCAACAGCGCCCGTGCCCGGGCGGGGCTCATCGGCCGCAGCGACCGGCGGTGGAACCACCACAGCAGCAACGCCGCCGGTACGATGATCGCCATGTAATATGGGTGGATCCAATCCATCTCAATACGCCAGGTAGCGGTGAAAAAGCCAACTCTCTGCAAGCAGCAATCCCAAGACACTCCACAACAACAGCGGCACGAGGTCGCCCCGCAACCACGATGTCTCGCCTGCCGCGGCGATTTTGTTTTCGCTTTGTTCCGGTGCCGCGGGCAACAAGGTCTCGCGTGGCGACAGCAGCGATGCCGACCCCGTCTCGCCCGAGCCGGTTTCCCAAAGCCCAATTTGATCCAGTTCCACGGCACGTCCGGAAAGGGAAACGGTCTTGCCGGCGGGTCCTTTCTCCGGCTGAAGCCATGTGAGCGTGTCGCCTTCGAGCTTGATCATTTCCCCGGTGCGGAGGTTCTTTCCCCGGGCCGATTCGATTCCGCCTTCGGCCGCCCAATAGATGGCGTTCCCGATCAGCAACGGATAGGAAGACATCAGCGGGAGCTGCTCGCTGTGTTGGGGGCTGAGCGCCAAGACGGCCACGCGCTGTCCGTGGGCTTCGCCGGCCAACAGCACCGGGCCGCTTGTTCCCACCCAAACCGGCTCGAGCGGCCCTCCCGATTGGACCACGGCGGTCTGCGTCACGGCAATGCGGTCGGTGGCCACGCCGTAGAGCAGCGGATGGCCTTCATCGGTTGCGCGAAGCACGTCCAGCGGCAACCCCCCGTTTTCGAGGGCAACCGCTCGAACCGGCCCCAGCGAACCGGGTGGATTGACCACGATCACCGAAACATCCTCGGGCCACTGCTTGGGGAACCACCCGTCGAAGATCGCCACGTCGACGGGTTCTTCCGGTGGCCACGCCCCCGGGGCGCCCTGAAGGACCTCGATGTCCCGGTCGGACCCCAAGGTGGAAAGCGCAAGCTCCGTGAACGGGTCGGGCGACTCGCTGATCCAAAGGACCTTTACCGGCCGCAGGCGGGGAACCCGCGTGTAAACCACATTGTCCAGGGGCAGCACGTCGCCTTCGGCCGACAGCCGCAGCGAGAGCACCCGGTCCGCATCCTCCCCGGCATCAACGGGGATGAGCAACTTTTCCTTGCCGCCGGGCGGGAGCGTCAAGTTCCGGATGGCCACCAGCGAGTTGTCCAGCCGGATTTCCAGCGTGGCGTCGACCGGTTCGCTCGCGGCGCACTGGACCTGGACAAAGGCCTCGAAGCGTGCGCGGGCCAACGGAAGACGCCGGAGTTCCACCGCCGTGATGCCTACGTTGACCGGCTGCTCCAGGGCGACGGCCAGGTGTTTGACAGCAACCGGCGGTCCGTCGGACGACTGCCCTTCCTCCTGTTTGGCAGCATCTTCAGCGGCGGCTTTTTCGTCGGACAGAGTGTTACCCGCCGGGCCCCTGTCCGGCGCCGAGGTATCGGTGACATGCCAGATGCCGGCCGGGGTCTCCAGCGCAGCCAGCCGGCGAGCCAGGCGCAAAGCATCGCGTGCATCACCCGGAATCGGCCGCAACTCGATCGAATCGATCGCCCGAAGGACTTGCCGGCGGTCCATCGAACGCGAGAGCAGCACCTCGGGGCGACGGTCGTAGGCCATCACCACCACGCCGACACCGGCCGACAGCCCGGCGAGCCGCTCGTTGGCAAGCCGCTTGGCTTCGTCGAGCCGGGTGGGGCCGCCGCCGTGCCGGGCTGCCATCGACGCCGACCGGTCCACCAGCACCACCACCGTCTTGAGCGACTCGGCCGACGGGGCCACCACCAGCCGCCCCAGGGCCGCCGCCGTCGCCAGAATCACCAAAATACTCAGAAGCAGCGAAAGCAGGTGCTTCAGCCATTTCAACCAGGTCGAATCCTGATGCTCCCGGGCGAGCCACTTGAAAAACGGCAGCGTGCTGGTGCGCACCGTCCTCGGCCGGGGACGGAACAGGTACAACACCACCGGCACCAGCGCCAGGAGCGCCCACCCGAGAAACAAGCCTGGATAGAGAAACCGCATAAGGTATGCTCAGTGTTGTCGTGTGCTCCGCAAGTCCTTGGGGGCGACCGAGGAATAACTTTCCGGTTTGGATTGAAAGTAGGGGGCAGGTGCCCCCGGCACTTGGCTCGTTCGGTTATGGGCCGGGGGCAGGTGCCCCCTCCTTTATTCCTGAATCCGGCAAGTTATTTATCGGCCGCCCCTTACGTGGATGTTGCCAAGGCATTCCCTCGCGACAGCAGACCCAAAAACGAATCCTCGAACGGCTCATCGGTCGTCCAGGGAAAATAGTCGATCTTGCGTCGCGTGCAGGTCCGCCGCAGGTCATCCATATACTCGCCAAACGCCTTGCGGTACTGGGCCAGCTCCCGTTTGGTCATCCAGATGCGGCGGACTTCGTGTGTCTCGACGTCGACCAGCCGGATTTCGCCTTCCAACTCGGGGTGCATCTCCATCGGGTGCAGGACATGGACCACGTGTGTTTCGGCGGGCCAGCGCGTCGCCTGGACGATCGCCTCGCCCGATATGTCCGGCGAACGGCCGAACAGGTCCGAGACCACGAAGACCAGTCCCCGCCGGTCGCGGCTTGGCCGGAACTGCTTCAGCGACCCGACCAGATCGGTCACGCCGCCGAACTCCAGGCCCGACATCTGCTGCAACAGCAGATGGACGTGGCCCTGTCCCTTCAGCGGCTGCGTCTCGCGCCGGAGGTCCTCGCCGAGACTGAGGATCGAAACGCGGTGCTGGTTCATCAGGGCCAGGTAGGCCAAGGCCACCGCCAGGCGCAGGCCCGCCACCCGCTTCTCGCGGTACGGCTCGATCATCGAACGGCTCCGGTCGACCAGGATGTGGACGTGAAACTCCTGGATCTCCTCGAACACGCGGATGAAGGTCTTGTTGAGCCGGGCCAAGAGCCGCCAGTCGATCGCGCGGAAGTCGTCGCCGGGCGTGTAATGCCGGTGGTCCTTGAATTCCCGCGTGAACCCCGACGCCGGAGTCGCTTGCATACCGCGCTTCTGCAACTGGCGGCGCTTGCGCAACTTGAAGAAGAGCGTCCGCAGCCGCCCGAGGAACTTCGCGTCAAACAGCTCGGGATCATGGGCCATCGGCTTTTGGCTCCGTGGTGACGGGTTTCTGCTCCGTGGAGACTGGTTTCGGTTTGGCGGCTTTCTGCGTTGTCAGGGCAATCACGCGCGTGGGCGTCGCCGTTACATACAACACGCCCCGGTCTGCGCACCCGGCCGGCTCAAGCGGAGCCTGCACATTCGGATATTGGCCCGGATAACCGCCCCGGTAACCGCCCCCGTAGTGAGGCTGCCCGTAATGGCTGTAAACGACATAGCCCCGCTGGATGGCCGATCGCGCTGCCGCCGAACCGGATGCGTTGGCCGTCGGTCCCGACAAACCCACCTCCGCCGGCCAGGGGAACTGAAAGATTCGCTGCGCGGTGCGGGCATGAACACCTATCATTCCCTCTTGTCCGACGATGTACACCACTAACCCGTCGACCAGCGCATAAACCGGCATTTTCCGGAGGGAATCGCCTACATGATGCGACTGCAACGCACCGGTGGTCACGTCCACCAATTGCAGCGTGGAGCCGGAAAGGAAACACGCAGTGCGCCCCGCCATTCCGACGAACTGCCCGCCCACGGAAATCTGCTTTCCCGCAAGCGGCAGATCGGTCCGGATGATCCGAAGGCCGGATTGGTCCAACAACAGCAGCCGCTCGCCGATCAGAATTCCCCGCCGCATTCCACCTTGGCCGGCCATCGAAGCCCAGGCTACGGCCGACGATGTCAGACGCATCGGATTGTTCGACGCAATCCGCCCGTTCCCCCGCGGTTGAAGATAATCCACACAGGGAACTTGCCGAGCCGCTCCGCCAGGGCCATGACCGTAGCTCCACCTTCCATGACGGCTGAAGCCGCCGTAATAGGGGGGATTCGATGGTGGACGGGACGCCGGGAAAGCGGACGACCCGCTGAGCTTGACCGGAAAGCACCGCACCCGCAACGGCTCGAACGACCACTCGATCTCGCCGCTTTCGGCGTCGACGACGGCCGTCTTCGAACCGTAGATCAACAACCGTCCGCCGGAAAGGCTCGCGCCCGAATTGTACGGGTTCAACTGGAAAGGTTTTGCGTCCGGGAGCGTATGATCCCAGACGATCTTGCCGGTCGCCGGATCGATCCTCGTCAACGTGGCGGAAACCGGGTCGCAAGTGAGCACCTTCCCATCGACGAGGAAGATCGCAACGGGAACCTGCCCGCGGGCCTTTGGCGCCGCGCCGGTTGCGCCGACGTCCGCGCTCCAGAGCAGCCGCCCGTCCTCGGCCGCGTAGCAATCGACCTGGCCGAATCCGGGCGCGTAGAATCGCTTGCCGCCGTCAAAGACGGGGGCCCACCGCGTGGCAGACCCTCCTGTTTCGACCGAGTACTTCCGCAACAGCTTGCCGCTGGCCGCGTCAACGTAGTGCAACGTGCGCCCCGCATCGGCAATCAGCACCCGGTCCTCTGCCAGCGGGATGATGGCCGTCACCAGGCTGCCGGCGTCGAAGACCCACTTGACGCGGAACCGGCCCAGCGGTCCCTGCTGCCGGCCGGGGCGTAAGCCGTGTGCTGGCCCGGGCGCGGCGGTCAGCAGCTTGCAGGCATGATCCAGCGAGACGCTCAACCCGTCGGGGAAGACGATCCTCACTGGTTCGGGCGCCTCGGGGGTCTTCGGTGTTTTTGCTGTCTTGGGTTTACGTGCCGCTCCCACGCCTGCACTTACCAAGGACATGACGGTCTGCTGATCGTGATGGCTGAGTGTCTGTAACGGTATCTGGAGTTCGGTCCCGTCGCCTTCCTTCAACGTCACAACCGCAGCCGTCAACGAGACGAATTCCGCCTGGATCTGGAACTGCCCCGCCAAATCGCTCCACGTACGCATGGTGCTTTTAGGTTTGTCGCCCTTGCTCGCATCGCTGGGAAGATGGACGCGGGCCGCCATCTTGCGGAGTTCCGCGATTGCCTCGTCTCGGGCCTTCTCGCGCCCCAGACGGTTCAACAAGTACGCCCGAACCCAGGCGCCCCAAAGCCACTGCTGGTCGTTGCCGGCGATTCGCTCGGCGGAGTCGACCAGCGCCAGGGCCTCTGCCAGCGATGCCTTATCGCCGTCGACCAACTCCGTAGCAATGCTCCGCCAGTAGGAGTCGGCCAGGTGGCCTTCCAGTAAGTTGCGGGTTTCGTCGGCTAGTTCCATCTTGTCGACCCCGGCCAGGAGCCGGCGGATCGCGGTCCGCAGCCCGGCTTCGTCACCCGTGGTGGCCAGGGCCCCCAGCCACCGCTCCCAATGCCCGCGGTTCGTCGGATCCAAGTCGACCAGGCGCCTCAAGAGGGACTGAAATCGATTGGGCAATTCGATCGGTTGACCATCGGGACCGTAGCCAATGTGGCTGCCGGCGTATTGCCGAATAAGCGGCAGCAAAGAAACCAACAAGGCGGGATCGTCGATCTTCGCGATGTCGATGTGTTCCAGTTCCTGGACCGCCAGGTCGGGCCGCTCCTCTTTGACGTGCAACAGCGCCAGGCGGAGCCGGCATTCGTCGGCCAGCTTGGGATCTTCCTCGGCCCACTGTTTCAAATGTTCTTTGAGTTCCGCGGTGCGGGTGCGGTCCCTGTCCAATATGGCAACCAGCTCGCGCCGCAGCCGCAGCCGGAAGGGTTTTGGCGGGTTGTCGCCCAGGTCGCCCTGCAACATGACGGCCGCTTCGGCCGGCTGCCCATTGGCCGTTGACGTGGCGATGAACGCGAGCCGGCGCTCCAGACGCCGCTCGGTCCACTCGAGCGGCTCCTCGTCGAGCCGGACTTGCTCGGTCTTGAGGAACTCCTCGACGCTGTCGAAGGTATCGTGGAACGCGACGGCCGCCTCGAGCCATCGCCGGTAACGGGCGCCGGTGTCGGCCAGCTTGCGACACGCCTCGATCAGCTCCCGGCCCTTGTGAACTTCCCCCAACCGCTGCTGGACGCCCAGGAGCACCAGCCTCAGTTCGAGGTTCTCCTTCTCCTGCTCGATACGGCCTGTCAGTGCGGCCTTCGCTTCGAGGAACATGCCCTGTTCGATCATAAACTGGACCATGTCCAAAAGGTTTTCCAGATCGGCCTTTTTCGAGATGGTCTTGGCGAGAACTTTCCGGGACTCCTCGCGCCGGTCCATGGCGAGGCAAGTTTCGGCCAGCTCGCGCCGGATATCGAGGCGTTGCGGGGCCCACTCGACCGCACGGCGGAACAACTCGGCGGCGCCGGGCATGAGCCCCATCCCTCGCAGAAACCGTGCCATCTGAAGCGTCTGCACCAAACGATCGGCCACCGGCAGCGTCTCCGTCGCGCCGGTGAACTTCGCCAGCGCCTCCTCGGGGCGTTCGAGCACGTAGAGCGTCTTGACCAGCTCGAGCATCAGGTCGTCGCGGTGCGGCTGGGCCTCGATCCGCCGGGTCAGATATTCCTCGCGCCCGACGTCGTCGCGGAGCCGGTCGAGCATCTCGAGCGTCTGCTTCTCGATCTGTTCCGATTTCGGGATTCGCTTGCCGCCTTCCAGCAGCACCTGAAGCGCCTTGCGGCGGAACTGCAACCCGGCAAGGATCTGGGCCAGATCGAGCACGGCCGCCTCGTCGCGCGGGCGCCGGTCCACGCGTTGCCGGGCGTCCCGGATCATCGCTTCGCGTTCCTGCTGCGACTCCACCATCGCCAGCCGCCGCCGCACGATCTCCGGCCGGCGCCAGTAATCGGCCGTCAGTTTTCCCAGCAGGCGGTCAAGACGCGCAGCCGCCTCTTTCATCCGCTTCAGTCCCACTTCCGCGGTGACCGCTTCCAGTTCGAGACTGACCATGACTTCCGGGCTCGGCGGCTCGGGCATCTCCTTCCCAAGCAACTCCAGGGCCAGTCCGTAAAACTTGAACCGGATCATCTTGCGAGCGACTTCCAACTGGGCCGACGGCGTATCGACCATGCCCACCAGCACGCGGAGGTGCTTCTCGGCCAATGGGCGGCGATCGCCGAGCACGGCGATGGGGAGTAAGGCGTCGAGCCAGGCGATCTTGACGTTCGGATGCGCCTGCAACTCGATGGCCTGATCGAGTTGGTCGAGGGCCTTCGGATTGTGCCTGCCTTGAAGGACTTCGAAGAGCAAGTAGTGCAGATACGCGTCTTGGGGAAACTGGGCGACGGCGTCGCGGGCGGCGTGGAGCGCTTCCGGATCGCCGGTTGCCGCCAGGAGACGCACCAGCACGGTCCGCGCCTTGACGTCGGCGGGATACTGCGCCAGATGGGTCCGGTACATTGCCAGCAATCGGTCGACCTTGCCGGCGCTGCGGTACATTGCCAGCAGCCGGTCCAAGGGCGCCGCCAGGGTCGGATCGCGGTGCAAGGCAGTGCGAAGCGGCAGGGACGCAGCCTCGATGTCCTTCGGCGGCTTGGGGGCGGATTCATCGTCCTGCGCCGCGCCCGCGGCTGCCAGAAGCAAAACGCAAGCGGCCGCAGCGCAAAAATATAAAGCCGCGACCGGCGGCCGCGACCGGCAACATAAAGCCGCGACCGGTGGTCGCGCCCGGCGAATCGAAAACGCCGCGTTTTGCGAGAGATTGACACGCGCTAACCACGCTCTGGCGAGCGTAGCTACAGTTTTCAGACAAGGCCCGGCGTGCCTGCTTCGGTTCATGCGGCCCCCTTTGCCGGCGTGGGAACGGCCTCGAGGATTTCGTCGATCAGCGCATCGACGTCGACCTGTTCCGCTTCGCCTTCGAAGTTCAGGATCACGCGATGCCGCAGGGCCGGTTTGGCGACCTGGTGGATGTCCTCGACGGCGACGGCCGTCCGCCCGGCCAGTAGGCAGTACGCTCTGGACGCCCGGACTATCGCCTGCACCGCCCGGGGGCTGGCGCCGTACGAGACAAAACGCCCGACCGACGACCCCGGCTTGCCGGTGTCGGGATGCGTGGCCAGCACCAACTCGGCAATGTACTTTAACAAAGGTTCCGCCACGGGCACGCGGGTGAGCAGTTCCTGCAGCTCGATGATCTCCTCACCGCGCATCACCACGTCGACCTCCGTCCCCTTGAAGCCGGTGGTCCGCCGCGAGATCTCCATCAGGTCGTCCGCATCCGGGAAGGGAACGTGGATTTTGAAGAAGAAACGGTCGAGCTGTGCTTCGGGCAGCGGGTACGTTCCCTCCATTTCGATCGGGTTCTGCGTGGCCATGACGAAGAAGGGCGCCGGCAGCTCAAACCGCTCGCCGCCGGCCGTCACGCCGCGCTCCTGCATGGCTTCGAGCAAGGCCGCCTGCGTCTTCGGCGTCGCGCGGTTGATTTCGTCGACCAGCAGGAGGTGGTGGAATACGGGGCCCTTCTCGAAGCGGAATACCCGTCGACCGCTTTCCTCCTCGCTGATGATATGCGTACCGATCACGTCGGCCGGCATCAGGTCGGGCGTACACTGGATGCGGCCGAACGTCAACCCCACGATCCGCGACAGCACGTTGACCAGGTAGGTTTTTCCCAGCCCGGGTACACCTTCCATCAGGACGTGCCCTTGGGAAAAGACGGCCACCAGCACGTCCTGGATTAGTTGGTTGTGGCCGACAATGGCGAGTTGCATCTCGGTCACAAGCCGCTGGAACCGGGTCTGGAAGTCTTCGATCTCCCGTTCGAACTCCTCGATGGTTGGTTCCATACGTTCACTCGGGTTTTTTGACGGGTTGTTCAACGATTTGTCTCCTCAGTGCGGTGAAGTATCGCAGGACCTGCTCGCGGCGGGACAGCGGCAGGGGCTCTTCGGCCAGCGCAGCTTCTTCGGTCTTGATGAAATCGATCGCCAGTTCCCGGGCGGATCGCTTGGTCTCTTCGCGATGTGGTCCTTTTTCGATCCGGCGTAGCCGGGAAGGCCCCTCGCCGGAGATTTGGGCGTTGACCAGCGCGGTGTTGGTCGCTTCAAAGGGTTTGGTGGCCGTGTTGCCGTAGGGGGCGGTGCCGTGTCCGGCGAAATGCCCGCCAACTCCGGCATCCATCCCGCCCGGCGACATACTTTGTCCTTGTCCTTGCCCCATACCTTGACCTTGCCCCATGCCTTGACCTTGCCCGGTTCCGGGAATCGGGGTTTGTCCGCTGCCGGGCATTTGCCCGGCCCCGGGCATCTGCCCACCGCCGGGTTTTTGGCCTGCGCCGGGGATGGCCGCTTGGGTTCCCGGGACGGGCGCCTGGCCTTGGCCGGGCATCAGCATGCGGGGGGCTCCCGGTTTCGGTTGTCCGGGTTTGCTACCGGGGACCGGGGCGGCGCCTGGCTTGTTCTGCGGATTTTTCCCGGCGGGCTGGGGCACGAAGAGTTGCGTGGTGCCGGCTTGGGCAAGTTGTGCCTGGGGCGTGCCGGCCAGCCGCTGCTGGAGTGCCGCGTTGGCCGCCTTCAGTTGAGCGGCCCCCAGTTGCCGCAAGCCGGTCGGCGGAGTGGCAAGCCGCCGGACCGCCGCGGGCCGCTGGCCAAAGATCTGTTGGCCCGCGTTGCGGAGTTGTTTCGTAAGCTGCTGTAGTTGGCGTTTGGCCTGCTGCCGCTGCCGGATCTTCTGAAAGTGTTTGGCGAGTTTCGAGAACTGCTTCGAGGCCAGGGCCGGCTTCTTGGCTTGAAGCCCTTGATGGGCCTGTTGGAGGTGCTTTCCGACGACGCTCTGCCGGTCGGCTCTGTTGGCTGCCTCGAGCGATTTCTTCAGCGCCTGCTCGATCCGCTTGCGCTGTTCCAGGGAGAGGTTTTTCTGTTTGAGCAGCCGTTCGAGCTTTCGCGATTCCTCGCCGGCTTTTTCCAGGTCCTTCGCCCGGACGGCCGATGCGAAATCGGTCGTGTCGGCGTGCCGCTCCAGCTCGGCGAGCATTTTGGACGAAAGCATTTCTCCTTCGGGCACGTCCAGCGCATCGGCCAGCTTCTCGGCCTCGTGGGCCCTTTGCTCCAGTTCCGCAAGGACGTCGCTGCGGGTCTCCCGGTTGAGGTTGCGGAGTTTCTCGGCGGTTTCGTCGAGCGAGGCCTCGAGCTTCTTCAACTCCTCTTCTTCCTCTTTGGTGAGTTCCTGGTTCACGTCGTGCAGCTCCGGCCGCTGGTCGAGCGTCGCGGCGACCTCGACGGCGCCCGCCCGGGCTTCGTCTCCAACGGGCAGTTCGACCACGTCGGTCGGGGCGGCCAGCAACAGGCCGGCCAACGCCACGAACGCGGTAGGTAGTATCCAGGCGCGGTGGACCAGCGAAATCGGCAAATCGCGGGGCATCGACGGCAGGTCCCGCTCCAGCCGCCTCGCGGCCCGGGCAAGGTGCAACCGCTCGCCGACCGACGGTTTCTCCTCCGCCTCGAAACAATAAGCCGAGGTGAACATCTCGCTGCGGCCGGCCCTCTCGTCCCAGACTGCCAGCGCCGCAACCGCCGACGGGCGCCGCAGCCACGCGCAAGCCGCTGTCGCCAGGAGCCACAGGAGCACGATCAGCACCGCCGCCGTGGTGTCGATCCAGTAGATCCCGCGCATCCAAATCACCACCGCCAGCACGATGGCCGCCATATAGACGGCCGGCGCACTGCGGCCCAGCCACCGGAGCCACTGCGCTAAGACGAGCCGGCGGACAACGCGCCGCGAGACCCATCCAAAGTCATTCTTGCTGCGGGCATTCATTCCTGAAGTTCCTCAAGCAGCTTCTCGACCCGGCGCCGGACCTCCGGATCGGACGTCTGTTTCCGTGCCTCTTCCAATTGCGACTTGGCCAGGTATCCCAATTCGGCCAAGGCCTCGGCGGCTTTCTCCCGCGTGGCGTAGTCGGGGTCTCCCAGGTCGCGGATCAACTGCGCGACCTTCCGGCGAACGTTTCCCGCAACGGTCGGGGTCGGGACATGTGCCTCGAGAACATCCCCGACCGGGACCTGCGCCACGCCCTCGCCCCAGCGGACCGGCAAAACGGCTTCGCGGATGGAACCGCTAATGCCGCTACCATCCCACAACTCGGCTTCGAAGACGTTCTTGCCGCGCGGGTACCCAAACGGGTCCACCGAGACGTTTTGCAGAAGGCGAATCTGGTTCGGGGGAACCGGGATGTCTCTTCCCGAGGTGACGAAATGGATCGCCGGGAGATCGATCCCGCCGACCAGCACGTTCTCGCCCGCCAAGAGGAGATGAGGGTCGGCGATCTCCGCTGCGTCGTCCTCGTTGGCGAACTTGTCCGCAGCGGCGACGATTGCCCGAATCTGTAGCGACGATAGTGTCTGTTGGCCGAAGGCAAGCGTGTCCAGCGCCAGCGGCGAACCGTCGAGAAACGCAAACACCCGGCTTCCATCCCGGAGCAAGAACTGGTGTCCCACCTCTCCCTCCGCCACCGTAAGGCGGCGGATGTCCGTCAGCGAAATCCCCCGTTGAATCCAGGGCATCGTTGCGCGAAGCCGCGAATCGGGCGTCGGAAGCAGCGCCAACCGGTCTCCCTCGGTCGTCTCCAACATGGCAACGACGCCCTCGGCGGGCCGGCCGTCCTTGGGATCGGCGTGCAAGACGAGCCGGTCCAGCTCTTTCACCCCCAACTCGAGGCTCAAGCCGGAATTCATCGTAAAGGTCAGTTTGTCGACCCGGACGTCCCCGGCAAACGCCTGGCCGTCGCGCAGGAAAACCCGCGGCTTCCGGCTCGTATGCTTTCGGCCGACCACCGCGGCAACCTTGTCGAGCGAAAGCTTTGCGGTTCCGTAGCGCGTCGCGACCGACAAGCCGTCGCATGCAGCGGCGCCGTGCAGCCGGGTGTTGTCGCCCACGGCCAGGACGTCCGATTTCGAGGGCTCTACGTCGAGCGATTCGAGCGTGGTCAACCCGTCGATGTCGCTCCACCCGCCGAAGCCGAATCCTCCCAGGTTGGCAATCGATCGGCGCAGGTCGCGCGGCAGGTCGCGAGTCCACCCCCGGGACGTAAACGGCTTAAACAGCGCCGTCAGGGCCTTGCCGGTCGGCAGCGCCGGCAAGCGGCGCTGGGCTGCACCGTGGAGAATCGATGCCTTCTTGCCCGGCCCGACGGTCACCTGGTACGTGTACGTTATCTGTGCCTGATTGGGAATCTGGAGTGTCGGCTTGATCTTGCTCCGGGCGCCGGCCATGTACAGGACAACCGCAAGCTGGCTGGTATTTGGATCCGCATATCCCAGCACGCCACAATCCTTTTTGCCCAACGACGTGGGGTGCGGGGTCCCCGTATCGCTGACAATCGTTTGAAACTGAGACTGGCCCACCTGCATATTGATGGTGAAGTTGACGTTGACCGGGGAACCCGTAGGATTATGGACCACCTCAAGGTAGCGGATCGCGGCGGCCTTCACGTCAATCTTGATCCGCCGGGTCACCTGGAGATTCGACGCCTGGCCGGCCAGGACGTACTCGCTTCCGTCGGGCGTCATCATCGGCTGGCGGGAACGAAACGAGTTGCCGTTGACCGTAAGAGTGAACGAGGAGCCAAAGCAATTATTCGTGCCGTACTGGACCCGGCCGTAGTTGTCGATTCGCCACTGGAAGCCCTGCGAGTCGATCTTCTGGTTGAAGTTGGCGGGTACCAGCCGTTGTTGGGCAGCTTGTTGCTGCGAGCCGTACTGCGCCAAGACCGGCCCGGCCAGGCAGATCGCCAGGACGACCGCACGCGGCAGCAACGTCAACCGGCCCTTTATCTGCGGTCTTGTCGGCATCGAAGGCTTCTCTCGTCTCATTGATGGGGCACTTTCACGGGCCAAACGGATCATCTCGCGGGGCCGCACCACCGGGTGCAGGCGCTGCACCACCGGGCACAGCAAAGGGATCACCACCGGGTGGAGCAGCAGCACCGGGCGCAGCAAAGGGATCATCACCGGGTGCAGGCGCTGCAGGAGCAGGCTCTTCGGCAGGCTCGGCCGGCTCTTCGGCCGGCTCGTCAGGGAGTTCAATCGGAGGGGGCGGCTTCAGCGAGTCGATCTTCTTCAGCCGCTTCTCGACCGTCACTTTTGTCGAACCCGAAATGCGCGGCTTCGCCTTGCGGTACCAGAACCCCGCGCGGAGCTGCAGGGCAATCTGCTCGTCGTTTTCCCGTTGGTCGGCCAGGGTCCACCACATATCGCCTATTTTAACTTGTTGCCAAGGATCACCCCGGCAGCCGAGATCCAAGGTTGCAACCGCTGCCAATTCCTTGTCACTTCCTTTGATCAAGTTCGGCAGCCCGCTTTTCCAGTTTCCGCGCCCGAAGCAATACAAACGCCCCAAGGTAAGGTGCGCCGCGGCATCGTTCGGGTCGGCCCGAAGCGCGGCGATTGCCCGGTGAAACATGCGATGTTGTTGCTGCCGCTTCTCCGCCGCGGCCGTCTCCTCCCGCAGTTTGTCGTCCGCCGTGGGAGGTTTTGGCTGATAGAGCACTAGGAGGTGCTTTGTCGGCACTTTCCACACCCTGCCGAACGCCCGGATCGGCAGCACCTCGAGCTGCAAATCGGCTTCAAACTCGTTCTCATCGATGGTCCGGACGGTAAACGGAAAGCTTTCGTTGTCCTCGCGTTCCATCCGGTGGATATTCCCTTTCTTAAAGGTCATCGCCCCGGCGACCGAAACGAGGGGCAACTCCTCGACGTCCAGCGATCCAACCACAACCGTATCCCCCACAAGCTGAACGTGCGGCACCTTTGCCAGCGGCTGTTCCTCGGATTCCTCTGGTTCCTCAGGTTCCTCAGGGCTTCGCGAATCATCGCCCACGCCCGTCAATCGCGCGATCGTCCCGGGGGAGATGGTCAGCGGACCGAACCTCAGCGTGCCCAGCCTCAAGTCGTCTCGCTTGAGGATGACCGCCATCCGGCTGCCGTCGGTCGTCACCAGCCGGTGGATGGGTTGCGGGTCGCGTACCGGGTGCAATCGCCGGACCTGCGCCGAAGGGACCTCGATGGGCCCCCACGCCGTCGCGGCGCGCAACGTCACCGGCGGGTCGCCGGCCACCGCAAGCCGATCACCGTCATAGGTTTCCACGAGCATCACGGCCTTCGGCGGCGGGACCCCGTCCGCCTTGGCGGCATGCGTCACAAGTGCGTAGAGTTGCTCCGGTACGAGCTTGATCTTCAGTCCCGACTCCGCGACAAACCTCAGCCCATCCGCGCGAACGGGGCCAATGAGGATTTCACCGTTGCGCAGGTAGGTCCGCATGGAGCCTCCCGCTCCGCCGCCGACAAGGACCGCCACCTCGCCGAGCGACACCGTCGTTTCGCCGAAACGGGTTTGCACCGTCAGGTCGCTTCCCCCGGCAGTTCCGGGCAGGGGTTCCGACTGGTCGTCGACAACCAACATGTCGACCTTCCCGCGATCCACTCCCCAATCGTCCATCAATTGCAGGGCCGACTGCAACAGGGGCCCTTGGGGAACTTCCTCGCCGAAATAGGTTCGCCTCGCGTTGAGTAGCGATTTCTGAACGTCCTTAGGCAAGTCGCGGGTCCACTTCCTTGACCGGAACGGCTCGAACAGCTTTGCTGCCGCCTTGGCATCAGGCTGCACTGCCGTAAACCGTTGCGCGACCCCGTGCAACAGTGCGACCTTCTTGTTCGGCGGCACGGTGATGGAATAGGTGATCGTGAGATAGGAGTTCTGACGCGTAATTACGGGCTTCGCCTTGCTCCGATCGGTGCCCAGATAGAACAAAGCCGACGGCGCTTGGCCCCCACCAAACGGATCGGCGCCCGCACTGTGCCCCGGGTGAATGCGCAACGCGGCAAGGCCCGATTCCTTCCGCGCGAGGCTGGTTCCCAGCGCACCGCCCCTGTCCGTGATAAAGGAGTTTACCGAATTTGGAAACCGCGTCATCAACACCACTTTGAGCGCCGCCGGCGTCGATACCGTGTTCTGAAATACGTCAACGTGCCGTACCGTGCAATTGGCCACGTCGACTTTGACGCGCCGCGTAACCTCAACGTTCCCCATTCGGTACGTCAGAACGTATTCGCTCCCATCGGACGTCATCTTTCGCTGTGAGGAGGAAGAGGAGAAGGACGAACCGTTGACCTGGAGCATCAGGGCGTTGTCAAAACAGTAGTTCGTGCCGCGGCGCGCACAGCCGTTTGTGTAGATATCCCAGGTAAACCCCTGGGAATCCTGCTTCTGGTTGAACGACGCGGGTACCAGCGTCTCCGGCCGTTGCTGTTGCCCTATTGCGGAACCTGCGCTAACGAGAAGAAGCGCTACCCCCCAACAGCGAATAGAGCAAGGCTTGGTCATCTCACCGGGTTCCCTGACCTTCTTACACCATTTAAGATACTCTTTCGGGGAATTTGGTTCCAATGATTCCCTGGTGAAAGATTCCCCTCTTACAGAGAAGCTGCTAATCCTTGAGTATAGACTAGAACTATACCATACAACACCCCCCCCAGAGGACTGGCCTCGAAGGTAGGCTCCAATTGGCCCGATCGGTGTTGGGGGCCTCGCTCTGCTTTGCTCGCAACCGCGATGGAACCGCCACAGCGTGTCCCTGTAACGTCTTCTGGTTCCCAAGCTTGGAGCTTGGGTTCGGCAATGGGCGCGTACCAGCACACGTCGGAAATGACTGCAACCAAGGGATTTACAGGGCTCATGTATCGCGTACAATGACCACCAATGGGTGGAAAGATGTGCCGAAAATCCCACCCAGCAGGGTGATAAAGAATCGCGGGGCTATCACACAGTGAACCGAGCCCGACGGCGGCATGTTCAATTATTGGTTCTTAGTTTCTTAGTCCAAAGGAGAATCTGATGCTTTCGAGATTGTTACTCGCACTAGGTCTGGTTGTTGCTCTGGCCGGCGCCTCTTGGGCCGTTGCTCAGGAAACAGTCAAGCCTCCGGCGAACGCTCCGGCCAAAATCCAGTGGAATGCCGAGAAGGGGAAACTGAGCCTCCAATATCACGGCACGGCGATTCTCGATGCCACGCTTGTTGCCGAAGACGCCGACGGAAACGTGGTCACAGGCGTTACCGTTAAGCTCGAACCGGCGGAAACGCTTGGCGACAAAGTGGAGCAGCGTCTGAAGTTTGTCCAGGCCAAGCCGCAAGAGGGCGTCGAGCTGGCCTTGCGCGGTACGGTCACCGGCAGCGAAGAGGCCTTCCCGGCTGAAACGCTTTCCGAAGCCCAGAATCGTTTCAAGTACATCCGCAACAGCGTGGGCTTAAGCCGCAACCTTCGGAACAACGCCGTCTACGATCGCCGCTGGGACTGGGTGCTGATCGGCCCGGCCGACGGCCAAACGCACATTCAACCGACGCGCGACGAAAACGGGCAGCGGGCCTTTTCCTGGGAGAGCCGCGGCGAGAGCATCGAACTGGTCTTCTACCCCCGTTTCTACCAGAAACACAAGGGCTTCAACTACTACGAACCCTGGACGTACGAGGTGTGGAAGGGCTCGGTTACGGGTTACTGCACCTGGTGGTCGTACCGTGGAGGCTTTACGCAGGAGACGCTCGACGCAATGTTGGCGGTGTTTGTCGAGAAGCACCTTCCCGACTTCGGCTATGACTACATGCAGTTCGACAACTGCTACCAG